>CALYQQ010000015.1 GCA_945288535.1 uncultured Enterobacterales bacterium
ATCAAGTAATTGATAGCTTATTATAGAAAGGGCATCTTAGGGTGCCCTTTTTCAACAGAAAATAAAAGCTAGCATCTATCTGATAGGAGTTTCTGCACTTTTGACCATTTTGGTGGTAATATATAAGCAGGTAAATTTCTTATGAGATAGATTTTAGCTGTTTATAAGAATAGCTAAAATTATAATTTATTGATTATTAATAAAATTTATTTGTGTATTGCTATAATTAATGCCATTCACAATAAATAGAATCGTTTGCTTTGCCAATACAAAGTGAAGTTGTTTCATCAGAGTCTTAATGACAGGTCAATTTATGAGTACGAATACTGAAGCTCGAGAAACGAATCGTAAACTGGAAAAATTAAAATGGATCGCAGTAATTGGCATTTTGGCTATTGCTGTTATTGGTAACTATATGTATCGCTATGTTAGTTTACCTATTCGTACTCTTGCCGTAGTTGGCCTGGTTGGCGTGGCAGGTGCAATAGCCTTTCTAACGACAACTAAAGGTCGAGCCGCTGTTGCTTTTGCTCAAGAAGCTCGAATAGAAATGCGTAAAGTTATTTGGCCTACACGCCAAGAAGCTATGCAAACGACAATAATGGTTGCAGCAATAACTGCAATTATGTCACTTATCTTGGCAGGTCTTGATGCTGTTTTGCTTCGCTTAATATCGTTTATTATTAAATAAAACAGGAGTCCATTTATGTCTGAATCACCTAAAAAACGCTGGTATGTTGTTCAGGCTTTTTCTGGATTCGAAAGCCGTGTTGCACAATCTTTACGTGAGCATATCAAACTACATAACATGGAAGAATTATTTGGTGAGGTAATGGTTCCTACTGAAGAAGTTGTAGAAATCCGTAGTGGCCAGCGCCGTAAAAGTGAGCGTAAGTTTTTTCCTGGTTATGTTTTAGTACAAATGCAAATGAATGATGATAGTTGGCATTTAGTGCGTAGTGTTCCTCGCGTTATGGGATTTATTGGTGGAACATCTGATCGTCCAGCACCTATTAACGATAAAGAAGTCGATGCAATAATGAATCGATTACAACAAGTAGGTGATAAGCCACGGCCGAAAACACTATTTGAACCTGGTGAAATGGTTCGCGTGAATGAAGGGCCTTTTGCAGACTTTAATGGTGTCGTTGAAGAAGTCGATTATGAAAAGAGCCGTTTAAAAGTTTCTGTGTCTATTTTTGGTCGAGCTACTCCAGTTGAACTTGATTTTGGTCAGGTAGAAAAAGCGGTTTAATAGCATAAATTGACTCAAAAATAACAGGTATTCACATATAAATTTCATTTTTTTATTGCTAATGAGCGCGAAATTAATCTATAATTTCGCGTTTTTACTATCGGGGAGCTTTTTTAAGCGATAATACCCAAACAGAGGAAATAACATATGGCAAAGAAAGTACAAGCCTACGTTAAGCTGCAAGTTGCGGCTGGTATGGCTAATCCAAGTCCACCAGTTGGTCCTGCGTTAGGTCAACAAGGTGTAAATATTATGGAATTCTGTAAAGCATTTAATGCAAAAACAGAAAGCCTTGAAAAAGGTTTACCTATCCCAGTTGTTATTACTGTTTATGCTGATCGTTCTTTTACCTTTGTAACCAAGACACCACCAGCGGCTGTATTATTGAAGAAAGCAGCGGGTATTAAGTCAGGTTCAGGTGTACCTAATAAAACGAAAGTTGGTACAGTAACTAAAGCGCAAGTACGTGAAATTGCAGAAACAAAAGCTGCCGATATGACCGGTGCAGATATTGATGCAATGGTGCGTTCTATTGAAGGTACTGCCCGTTCAATGGGCTTGGTAGTGGAGGATTAATCATGGCTAAACTAACCAAGCGTATGCGCGTAATTCGTGAAAAAGTTGATGTCACTAAACTATATGACATCAGCGAAGCTGTAACATTATTAAAAGAGCTTGCTACAGCTAAATTTATTGAAAGTGTTGATGTGGCTGTCAATCTTGGTATTGATGCACGTAAATCAGATCAAAACGTACGTGGTGCAACTGTATTACCACATGGCACAGGCCGTAGCGTTAGAGTAGCTGTATTTACTCAAGGTGCAAATGCGGATGCAGCAAAAGAAGCTGGTGCTGATTTAGTTGGTATGGAAGATCTTGCTGACCGTATTAAGAAAGGTGAGATGGACTTTGATGTTGTTATCGCATCTCCTGACGCAATGCGTATTGTTGGTCAATTAGGTCAAATCCTTGGGCCACGTGGTTTAATGCCAAACCCTAAAGTGGGTACTGTAACGCCTAATGTTGCTGAAGCAGTAAAAAATGCTAAAGCAGGCCAGGTTCGTTATCGTAATGATAAAAATGGTATTATTCATACTACTATTGGTAAAGTTGATTTCGATGCTGATAAATTAAAAGAGAATTTAGAATCACTCTTAATTGCATTGAAAAAAGCTAAACCGGCTACATCAAAGGGCGTTTATATAAAGAAAGTTAGCTTGTCTACCACTATGGGGGCAGGTGTTGCTATTGATCAAAGCAGTTTGAATGCAACAGCTAACTAATTTTCTTTTGATTATTTTTTAGTCCTTTACTAAGGTGCTATATTAGTATAAAATATAGCACCTTGATTTCCGGTTGGAGTCTAGCCTTTTCTAGACCTCCGTCCAAGACCGCAGGTGTATATTAATACTTAATTTCCTGCGTAGATGGTGACAGAAACCGAAAAAATGATTTTTTATATCAAATTAAAGAAGATTTTTTTACAGGATCTGCTCACCGTGATTAACGCCTGATTTTAGATAAGTAAAATTCAGGTGAAGTGAGTTTCGGGATTTACCCGGATTAATCCAGGAGCAAAGCCAATGGCATTAAATCTTCAAGGCAAAAAAGCGATTGTTGCTGAGGTTTCTGAAGTAGCCAAGGGCGCGCTTTCTGCAGTTATCGCCGATTCTCGTGGTGTAACTGTTGATAAAATGACTGAACTGCGTAAAGCAGGCCGTGAAGCAGGTGTATATATTCGTGTTGTTCGTAATACGTTATTACGTCGTGTTGTGGAAGGCACTTCTTATGAATGTCTAACCGATTCACTGGTAGGTCCTACTCTTATTGCATTTTCTACAGAACATCCAGGCGCAGGCGCTCGTTTGTTCAAAGCGTTTGCGAAAGAAAATGCTAAATTTGAGATTAAAGCCGCAGCCTTTGAAGGTGAGTTTATACCAGCAAGTCAAATTGACCGTCTGGCGACACTACCAACTTACGAAGAAGCAATTGCACGTTTGATGGCAACCATGAAAGAAGCCTCTGCAGGCAAACTGGTTCGCACTCTTGCTGCATTGCGCGACAGCAAAGAAGCTGCTTAATAGCACTTGTTGTGTCGTTATTGTTTGAAATACTTCTAAATTTTAGGAACTATCGATATGTCTATCACTAAAGAACAAATTCTGGACGCAGTTGCTGAAATGTCTGTAATGGACGTTGTTGAACTGATCTCCATGATGGAAGAAAAATTTGGCGTTTCTGCTGCAGCTGCAGCAGTTGCTGTTGCAGCAGGTCCAGCAGAAGCAGTTGAAGAAAAAACTGAATTTGACGTTATTTTAACTAGCGCTGGTTCAAACAAAGTTGCTGCAATTAAAGCGGTTCGTACAGCAACTGGTTTAGGTCTGAAAGAAGCTAAAGATTTAGTTGAATCAGCACCAGCAGCAGTTAAAGAAGGTATCAGCAAAGATGACGCTGAAGCTCTGAAGAAAGCGTTAGAAGAAGCTGGCGCAACTGCTGAAGTTAAGTAATTAACTAGGCAGATAACAGCCTGATAAATAGGCTGATGGCTGGTAGCTTTGGTTGCCAGCCTTTTTGCTCTATAGATAAACGTGGTTTTTGCACTATTTTTCTCCGTTTATCTTATTATCGTTTCAGTATGAATTTAGTTATCTTCTCTGAATACACCAGTAATTTCAATAAAATGATTACTCTATTATTAATGAGAGTGAGTATACTGAAATAAAAAGAATAATGTAGATAATATGATCATTACAAATTTATCATAACAATCATGAGCTATCCTTTAATCAATTGTTATGATTTTTTATGTTAGATTTAGTTATTACCCTACATAAAAAACAAATATAGTGTGCGTAGAGCTGTCCTGAATGAGTGGACAGAGTGGGTCACTGATCAGCGAGCTGAGGAACCCTATGGTTTACTCCTATACCGAGAAAAAACGAATTCGTAAGGATTTTGGTAAACGTCCGCAAGTTTTGGATGTTCCTTATCTTCTTTCAATCCAGCTTGATTCCTTCCAAAAATTTATCGAGCAAGATCCTGAAGGGCAATATGGTCTGGAGGCTGCATTCCGTTCTGTATTTCCTATCCAAAGTTACAGTGGCAGCTCGGAGCTACAATATGTTAGCTACCGTCTCGGCGAGCCGGTATTTGATGTTAATGAGTGTCAGATTCGTGGGACGACTTATTCTGCCCCTCTTCGGGTCAAGCTACGTCTAGTCATTTATGATAAAGACGCAGCAGCTGGCACTGTTAAAGATATTAAAGAACAAGAAGTGTACATGGGTGAAATTCCACTCATGACGAATAATGGTACTTTTGTGATTAATGGTACTGAGCGGGTAATTGTATCTCAATTACATCGCAGTCCAGGTGTGTTCTTCGATAGTGATAAAGGTAAGACACATTCATCAGGAAAAGTACTCTATAATGCACGTATTATTCCTTATCGTGGTTCATGGTTGGATTTTGAGTTTGATCCTAAAGACTTACTCTATGTTCGTATTGACCGTCGTCGTAAATTACCTGCTACGATAATTTTACGCGCGTTAAATTATACTACTGAACAGATCCTAGATTTGTTCTTTGATAAAGTTGTATTTGAAATCAGCAAAAACACATTGTTGATGGACTTACTTCCTGAACGCTTACGTGGCGAGACGGCTTCTTTCGATATTGAAGCCAACGGAACTGTATATGTCGAAAAAGGTCGCCGTATTACAGCACGCCATATTCGTTTATTAGAAAAAGATGGCGTTAAACAAATTGCTGTACCAAGTGAATATATCTTGGGTAAAGTGGTTAGCCGTGATTATATTGATGAATCCACAGGGGAGTTGATTGTCCCAGCGAATACTGAAATAACACTCGAGCTTTTAGCTAAGCTAAGTCAAGCAGGATATAAGAAAATTGAAACACTCTTTACCAATGACCTTGACCATGGTGCGTATATTTCAGATACCATTCGTGTTGATTCAACTACGGATCGTTTAAGCGCATTGGTTGAAATATACCGAATGATGCGTCCAGGTGAGCCACCGACGAGAGAAGCTGCAGAAAACTTATTTGAGAACTTGTTCTTCTCAGAAGAGCGTTATGATCTTTCTGCTGTTGGACGGATGAAGTTTAATCGTTCATTGGGCCGTGATGAGATCGAAGGTTCTGGTATTCTTAGTAATGCTGACATCATTGATGTCATGAAGAAGCTCATCAATATACGTAATGGTAATGGTGAAGTTGATGATATCGATCACTTAGGGAACCGTCGTATTCGTTCTGTGGGTGAAATGGCTGAAAATCAATTCCGTGTTGGCTTGGTTCGTGTTGAACGAGCAGTCAAAGAACGCCTGTCATTAGGTGATCTTGATACATTGATGCCACAGGATATGATTAATGCAAAACCAATTTCTGCTGCAGTTAAAGAATTCTTTGGTTCAAGTCAGTTATCGCAATTCATGGATCAAAATAATCCATTGTCTGAAATTACACATAAACGTCGGATTTCAGCACTAGGTCCAGGTGGTTTAACGCGTGAACGCGCTGGCTTTGAAGTCCGTGACGTACATCCAACACATTATGGCCGTGTTTGTCCAATTGAAACACCTGAAGGTCCAAACATCGGTTTGATTAACTCGTTATCTGTGTATGCTCGTACAAATGAATACGGTTTCTTAGAAACACCTTATCGTAAAGTCGAAAATGGTATTGTAACTGATGATATTCATTACTTATCGGCAATAGAAGAAGGTAACTTTGTTATTGCGCAAGCAAGTTCAAATCTAGATGATCAAGGTAGCTTTACAGAAGAATTAATCACCTGCCGTAATAAGGGTGAATCAGGATTATTTAGCCGTGAGCAAGTTCAATATATGGACGTTTCGACACAACAGATTGTTTCTGTTGGTGCATCGTTAATTCCATTCCTTGAGCATGATGATGCTAACCGTGCATTGATGGGTGCGAACATGCAACGTCAGGCTGTACCAACATTACGTGCGGATAAACCGCTAGTAGGTACAGGCATGGAGCGTGCTGTTGCCGTTGACTCAGGCGTAACAGCTGTTGCTAAGCGTGGTGGTATAATTCAATATGTTGATGCATCACGTATAGTGGTTAATGTAAATGAAGATGAAATGTTACCAGGTGAAGCGGGTATCGACATTTACAATTTAACCAAATACACACGTTCTAACCAAAATACCTGTATCAATCAGCTTCCTTGTGTATCTTTGGGTGAGCCTGTTGAACGTGGAGATGTTTTAGCAGACGGTCCGTCAACAGACTTAGGTGAGCTTGCTTTAGGCCAAAACATGCGTGTGGCATTTATGCCATGGAATGGTTATAACTTTGAAGACTCTATTTTAGTCTCTGAGCGTGTTGTACAAGAAGATCGCTTTACAACCATTCATATTCAGGAGTTATCCTGTATTGCGCGTGATACTAAGCTTGGTTCAGAAGAGATTACAGCAGATATTCCAAACGTTGGTGAAGCTGCATTATCTAAGCTTGATGAATCAGGTATCGTATATATCGGTGCAGAGGTAAAAGGTGGCGATATTCTGGTAGGTAAGGTAACACCTAAAGGTGAAACCCAGTTAACGCCAGAAGAAAAATTATTACGTGCTATCTTTGGTGAGAAAGCTTCTGATGTTAAAGATTCTTCTTTACGCGTACCTAACGGTGTATCCGGTACTGTTATTGACGTGCAAGTATTCACACGCGATGGTGTAGAAAAAGACAAGCGTGCACTCGAAATCGAAGAGATGCAATTAAAGCAGGCTAAAAAAGACCTGACAGAAGAATTGCAGATACTTGAGGCTGGTTTGTTTACTCGTATTCGTGACGTTCTCATTAATGGCGGCATTACTGAAGATAAACTAGATAAGCTGGCTCGTGATAAGTGGTTAGAGCTTGGTTTAGCGGATGAAGATAAACAAAACCAATTAGAACAGCTAGCTGAACAATACGATGAGTTAAAAGCCGATTTTGAGAAAAAATTAGAAATTAAACGTCGGAAGATCACACAAGGTGATGATTTAGCACCAGGTGTTCTCAAGATTGTGAAAGTTTATTTGGCTGTTAAACGTCAAATACAACCAGGCGATAAGATGGCCGGTCGTCACGGAAATAAAGGTGTAATTTCTAAAATTAATCCAATCGAAGATATGCCTTATGACGAGAATGGACAACCTGTTGACATCGTGTTGAACCCATTAGGTGTACCATCACGTATGAATATAGGACAAATTCTTGAAACGCATTTAGGTATGGCTGCAAAAGGTATCGGTGATAAAATTAATGCCATGCTTAAGCAACAACAAGAAATTACTAAGCTGCGTGAGTTCATTCAAAAAGCCTATGATTTAGGTGATGCAACACGTCAACAAGTCGATTTGTCTACATTCTCTGATGAAGCTGTTTTACAGTTGGCAGAAAATCTGCGTAAAGGTATGCCATTGGCAACACCTGTATTTGACGGAGCTAAAGAAACGGAGATCAAAGAGTTATTAACTCTGGCTGATTTGCCAACCTCTGGACAAATTACACTTTATGATGGCCGTACGGGAGAGAAATTTGAACGTCCAGTAACCGTAGGTTATATGTATATGTTGAAACTGAATCACTTAGTCGATGATAAGATGCATGCACGTTCAACAGGTTCTTATAGCTTAGTTACGCAACAACCTCTAGGAGGTAAAGCGCAATTTGGTGGTCAACGTTTTGGTGAGATGGAAGTATGGGCACTGGAAGCATACGGTGCAGCTTACACATTACAGGAAATGTTGACAGTTAAATCTGATGACGTAAACGGTCGTACCAAGATGTATAAAAATATTGTTGATGGTAATCATACAATGGAACCTGGTATGCCGGAGTCCTTTAACGTATTGTTGAAAGAGATCCGTTCATTAGGTATTAATATCGAATTGGAAGACGAATAATTTCCCTTACTATTCCGGCATTTGCCGGAATAGGTGCTGGTAGCGCGACGTTTCGATAAATTCGGACGTTTGCAAGGTATAACTCCGACAGGAGCAGATCCGTGAAAGACTTACTTAAGTTTCTTAAGGCGCAAAATAAAACTGAAGAGTTTGATGCTATTAAAATTGCGCTGGCATCACCAGATATGATTCGTTCATGGTCTTACGGTGAAGTAAAAAAACCTGAGACCATCAACTATCGTACCTTTAAGCCAGAGCGTGATGGTCTTTTCTGTGCTCGTATATTTGGGCCAGTAAAAGATTACGAATGTTTATGTGGTAAATATAAACGCTTAAAACACCGCGGTGTTATTTGTGAAAAGTGTGGCGTAGAAGTTACTCAAGCTAAAGTACGTCGTGAACGTATGGGGCATATTGAACTTGCTTCGCCAACAGCGCATATTTGGTTTTTAAAATCATTACCTTCTCGTATCGGTTTATTATTAGATATGCCGTTACGTGATATTGAACGTGTTCTGTATTTTGAATCTTATGTTGTTGTTGAAGGCGGGATGACCAATCTGGAGCGAGGCCAAATCCTAACTGAAGAGCAGTATCTTGATGCGCTTGAAGAGTTTGGTGATGAGTTTGACGCTAAGATGGGAGCGGAAGCTGTTCAAGATTTATTAAAGAATCTAGATTTAGAAAACGTCTGTGAACAATTACGTGAAGAATTAGAAGAAACGAATTCAGAAACTAAACGTAAAAAATTAACAAAACGAATTAAATTGATTGAATCTTTTATTCAGTCAGGTAATAAACCAGAGTGGATGATCCTCAATGTATTACCGGTATTACCACCAGATTTACGTCCTTTAGTTCCTCTGGATGGTGGCCGTTTTGCAACCTCTGATTTAAATGATTTATATCGTCGTGTTATTAACCGAAATAATCGGCTAAAACGTTTGCTTGATTTGGCGGCACCGGACATCATCGTACGTAACGAAAAACGTATGTTACAGGAAGCTGTTGATGCATTACTGGATAACGGTCGTCGTGGACGTGCAATCACGGGTTCGAATAAACGCCCTCTGAAATCATTAGCCGATATGATTAAAGGTAAACAAGGTCGTTTCCGTCAGAACTTATTAGGTAAACGTGTTGATTATTCAGGTCGTTCAGTTATTACTGTAGGTCCTTACCTACGTTTACACCAATGTGGTTTACCGAAGAAAATGGCATTGGAGTTATTTAAACCATTTATTTATGGCAAGCTAGAAATGCGTGGTTTAGCTACTACCATCAAGGCTGCGAAAAAAATGGTTGAGCGTGAGGAAGCGGTAGTATGGGATATACTTGACGAAGTGATTCGTGAACATCCCGTATTACTAAACCGTGCACCTACACTGCACCGTCTAGGTATTCAGGCATTTGAACCAGTCTTAATTGAAGGTAAAGCCATTCAATTACACCCGCTTGTCTGTGCCGCATATAATGCTGACTTTGACGGTGACCAGATGGCGGTTCATGTACCTTTGACATTGGAAGCACAGCTTGAAGCGCGTGCCTTGATGATGTCTACCAATAATATTCTATCACCTGCGAATGGTGAACCGATTATTGTACCTTCTCAGGACGTTGTTTTGGGATTGTATTATATGACGCGCGATAAGATTAATGCTAAAGGTGAAGGTATGTTGCTTACCGGACCTAAAGAAGCTGAACGTGCTTATCGTGGTGGTCATGCTGAACTACATGCACGTGTGAAAGTTCGTATCACTGAATATGAGCGTGATGAATCCGGTGAACTAAAATCAAAGACGAGTGTGATTGATACTACTATTGGTCGTGCTATTTTATGGATGATTGTACCAAAGGGTTTACCTTATTCGCTGATTAATCAGCCCTTAGGTAAAAAAGCAATCTCTAGAATGTTGAATGCGTGTTACCGTATTTTAGGTATGAAACATACCGTAATATTTGCTGACCAAATTATGTATACTGGTTTTGCGTACGCAGCTCGTTCAGGTTCTTCTGTTGGTATTGATGATATGGTCATTCCAGCGAAGAAAGCTGAAATTATTGCTGATGCTGAAGCAGAAGTAGTAGAAATTCAAGAGCAATTTCAGTCTGGTTTGGTTACTGCTGGCGAGCGTTACAATAAAGTTATCGATATTTGGGCAGCAGCGAATGAACGTGTTGCTAAGGCAATGATGGAAAACTTGTCAACAGACACAGTAATCAATCGCGAAGGAAAAGAAGAACAACAAGTTTCCTTTAACAGCATTTATATGATGGCTGATTCAGGAGCTCGGGGTTCTGCAGCACAAATCCGTCAGTTAGCAGGTATGCGTGGTTTGATGGCAAAACCTGACGGTTCAATTATTGAAACACCTATTACAGCAAACTTCCGTGAAGGTTTGAATGTATTACAATACTTCAACTCAACGCATGGTGCGCGTAAAGGTCTAGCTGATACAGCATTGAAAACAGCTAACTCTGGTTATTTGACTCGTCGCTTGGTTGATGTCGCACAAGATCTAGTCATTGTCGAAGATGATTGTGGTACCTTTGAAGGTATGATTATGACACCTGTTATTGAAGGTGGTGATGTCAAAGAACCATTACGTGAGAGAGTATTAGGACGTGTTACAGCTGAAGACGTCTTAAAACCAGGTACAGCTGATATTCTAGTAAGTCGCAACACATTACTTGATGAGAAGTGGTGTGACATTTTAGAAGAATTCTCAGTTGACAGTGTTAAAGTTCGTTCTGTTGTAAGTTGCGATACTGACTTTGGTGTTTGTGCTAAATGTTATGGCCGTGATTTGGCGCGTGGACACTTAGTTAATAAAGGTGAAGCCATTGGTGTTATTGCAGCACAATCTATCGGTGAACCAGGTACTCAGTTAACGATGCGTACTTTCCACATCGGTGGTGCAGCCTCACGTGCTGCTGCAGAATCTAGTATTCAGGTTAAATCGAAAGGTAGCTTACGACTGAAAAACGTTAAGTTTGTTACTAACGTAGATAAAAAACTCGTTATTACTTCTCGTAATACAGAGCTGAATGTAATTGATGAATTCGGACGTACTAAAGAAAGCTATAAAATCCCTTATGGTGCTATTCTTGGTAAAGGCGATGGTGAAAGTGTATCCGCAGGCGAAACTATCGCTAATTGGGATCCTCACTCAATGCCAGTTATTTCGGAAGTAAAAGGTTTTATACGTTTTATCGATATGATTGATGGTTTAACGATTACTCGTCAAACCGATGAATTAACTGGATTATCTTCAATTGTTATTTTAGAAAATGCAGAACGTGTTGGTAGTACAAAAGAATTGCGTCCTGCGCTGAAGATCGTTGATGAAAAAGGTAATGATGTATTGATCCCAGGTACTGATATGCCGGCACAATATTTCCTTCCTGGTAAAGCGATCGTTCAATTAGAAGATGGTGCACAAATTGGTGTAGGTGAAACCTTAGCGCGTATTTCACAAGAATCGGGTGGTACACGTGATATTACGGGTGGTTTGCCTCGCGTTGCTGATTTGTTTGAAGCTCGTCGCCCGAAAGAGCCAGCTATTCTTGCTGAAATTAGTGGTATCGTTTCATTTGGTAAGGAAACTAAAGGTAAACGTCGCCTGGTGATCACACCATTAGATGGTGGTGAACAATATGAAGAGATGATCCCTAAATGGCGTCAGCTTAACGTATTTGAAGGTGAGCGTGTTGAACGAGGAGATGTGATTTCTGACGGTCCTGAATCACCACATGATATTTTACGCTTACGTGGGGTTCAAGAGGTTACTGCTTATATCGTTAATGAAGTACAAGAAGTTTACCGTTTGCAAGGTGTTAAAATAAACGATAAACACATTGAAGTTATTGTACGTCAGATGTTACGTAAAGCGACAATCGCTCATGCGGGTAGCTCTGAATTCTTGGAAGGTGAACAGGTCGAATATTCACGAATTAAGATCGCAAATCGTAATCTTGAAAATGAAGGCAAAGTGGGTGCTAGTTTTGCTCGTGATTTATTGGGTATTACTAAAGCATCGCTGGCGACAGAATCCTTTATTTCAGCTGCATCGTTCCAGGAAACAACTCGCGTTTTAACTGAAGCTGCTGTTGCAGGTAAACGTGATGATCTACGTGGTTTAAAAGAAAATGTTATTGTGGGTCGTTTGATCCCAGCAGGTACAGGCTATGCGTATCATCAAGATCGTATCCGCCGTCGCCAACAAGGTTCGAGTGCCGCAGTAGTGACTCAAGTTAGTGCCGAAGAAGCGTCAGCTAATTTAGCAGAATTGTTGAATTTACAAGGCATGTTAGACGATAACGAGTAATATTATTTTTTCTTGTTAATAATAAGTCGTGTTTTATAATAAGTACCCTGTTAGTTATACGCTAACAGGGTATTTTTATTTATATGAAAAATAAAAATTCTTTCTTTAATACGATGAGCGATGTACTAAGAATTCTTTTATTATGCTTAATTGTTAACTTATAAATATAGTATTATATTGGTTTTTATTATTATTTATATCTTAATCAAAGATGCGGTAGTATATCTTTTTTTAATCTACCAGTTAATTACCAGATTTATATATTAGCTGACCATTAACCCTCACTTATCTATATCTGATTAAACTTAATAATTTTTTCTTGGACCTTATTTATTAGTATAACAATATATATCAGTAAAATTACCGTGAACAGAACTTATGAATAAGACGTATTTTCTTTTTCTCAATGCATAGCTATAAAAAGAATTTCTTTGATAAAATATTATTTTCTATATGTCGATATGTTTATATTGAAATTAGGCTGTTATTAGAATAGGGTATTATTTCGTATACGCCATATAATAGTTATTTTGTTCTTATCGTGTCTCTAAATCAGTAAATAAATAGATTATGATTAAGTAATGCAATTTTGTGAACTTAAAATAATCACTAATAAGTAATTATCTTTTATATATTGGTAGTACTATAACGAGAATATTTATACTATATAATATCTTTATAATATATAAAAATATTTAGTTAGGTAATTACAGTAATAATAACAAGATCTAATTATTCTTATCTTCTATTACTCAACATGAATATTCATATATTATTCCATTCATCTGTATCTTACATGAAATTAATATGATATTCGTATATTCACTTACGAATTTATTTTAGTTAGATAGTGAAATATGTTGATATTCTCATCTATTTCATATTGAGTTTGATTAATATATCAAGTTATTTATCCCAATGGAGTATAATATGATTCGTCTGGCAGTGATTGGCACGAATTGGATCACGAAAAAGTTTATTGATGCAGCCCGTGATAGTACTAAATATCAAGTAACGGCTATTTATTCTCGTACATTAGAAAAAGCGAATATCTTTGCTAAAGAATATTCAGTGAAGCATATTTATACTTCTCTTGACGATTTGGCTGCATCAGCAGAAGTAGATGCTGTATATATTGCTAGTCCTAATTCATGTCATTGTCAACAAGCAATATTAATGATGCAACATGGTAAACATGTTATTTGTGAAAAACCATTAGCATCAAACACTCGAGAAGTACAGATGATGATTCGTTGTGCGAAAAAGAATAAAGTGGTGCTTTTTGAAGCATTCAAGACTGTGTACCTTCCTAATTTCATACAACTTTGGCAACAATTACCTGAGCTAGGTACACTTCGGAAAGTCATGCTGAACTATTGTCAACATTCATCACGTTATCAAAACTATTTAGAAGGTAAAAATCCAAATACGTTTAATCCTAAATTTTCTGGTGGATCATTAATGGATATCGGTGTTTATTGTGTTGGAAGTATGGTAGCCCTCTTTGGTGAACCAGATAAAGTAAAAGCGACAGGTACTCTATTAAGCAGTGATGTTGATATTCATGGAAGTATTATTGCTCAATATGAGGGATTTGATGTCGCTATTTCTCATTCAAAAGTATCAGATTGCCATCTCCCCTCAATTATTCAGGGTGAACGAGCTAACTTGGTTATCGATAAAATATCGGATTGTTCGTCCATTACGCTAGCGCACAGTGAAAAAGGAATACAGGAACTGTCAGTAAAACAACATAAAAATACCATGCGGTATGAAGCTGAAGCCTTTGCTGAATTAGTCAAAAATAATCAAGTGGAACACGTTGGCCTTGAATTATCGCTAAGTGTAGCTAAATTATTAACAGCTATCCGTCGTCAAATAGGTGTTCGTTTCCCAGCAGATAAAAGATAAGGCTGATCGTTAATACAATTCCATATGTTATGTAAGTATAAAAGAAATACTTTATTATAATACTTTTTCACTATTACATGATTATATGCGAGTCATAGTGATTTATTTTTCAACGCATTTATATAGCCATAAATGATATCGTCAAAATATTTGTCATTTAGCATAGTCAAATCCATATAGATACTAATTAAGAATAAATTATTGGTATCGAGCTACGTTTAATAGGCAATAAGATGCTCAAGGAGTTATAGCATTATGTTAAAACAACAACTTTCAGGAACTGAAACAGGTTGGTGGTTTGTATGCCATAATGGCAAGATGTGGTTGCCAAAAGGTAATATTCCCTATGGTAGTGCTGCTCAATGGAAACTTGAAGGTGAATATACTAAGCAAATAGGTGAATGGTTAGGAAAACCTGTTTGGCTTATTTGTAAAATGATGGCTAATGAAATGCTTGGTATTAGGCCTTTATTAAGTCAGGATCCTAAGCTATTTCAATTAGCAGGAAGAGCGGTTCAATTAGCGTTATTTCTACATTCACATACATTTTGTGGCTATTGTGGTGGAAAAATGCATTTAAGTCATCACGAATGGGTTTGTATATGCAATGACTGCCAGCAACGTTATTATCCGCAAATTGCACCCAGTATAATTGTTGCTATTCGTCGTCAAGATTCAATTTTATTAGCCCAACATTGTAAGCATCGTAATGGTATATTTACTGTTTTAGCAGGATTTACTGAAGCTGGTGAGACACTGGAGCAAACTGCCTATCGAGAGGTTATGGAAGAAAGTGGTATTGAAATTACTAATCTTCGGTATGTTTCCTCACAACCTTGGCCATTTCCTCATTCTCTCATGGTGGGATATTTAGCTGATTATAAATCAGGTACTATTCAGATTGATCCAAGTGAATTAGTTTATGCTAATTGGTATCGTTATGATCAATTACCCAAACAATTACCTGAAGTAGGAACAATTGCCCGGCGGCTGATTGAAGATACAGTTGCATTGTGTCGTATTGAATATGAAAGCAAATGACATAAAATAAAAAAGAAAGGAGAATAATCGTTATAATGAATGAATTGAAAAATGACCGTTATTTGCGAGCAGTGTTACGTCAGCCAGTTGATGTAACGCCCGTTTGGATGATGCGTCAGGCTGGAAGATACCTTCCTGAATATCAAGCAGTCAGGGCTGAAGCTGGTGATTTTATGTCATTATGTCGAGATCCTGAACTGGCTTGCCAAGTTACATTACAACCTTTAAAACGCTATCCGTTAGATGCAGCTATATTATTTTCTGATATATTGACTATTCCTGATGCTATGGGATTAGAGCTCTACTTTACGCCAGGTGAGGGTCCAAAATTCCGTTCATCAATCACATGTAAGGCGGATATTGACGCACTGAAAATACTAGATCCAGAACAAGAGCTAGGTTATGTCATGGATGCCGTTCGATTAATCCGACGTGAACTCAATGGTGCGGTACCATTAATAGGTTTTTCTGGTAGCCCCTGGACATTAGCAACATATATGATAGAAGGGGGCAGTAGTAAGGCATTTACTAAAATAAAGAAAATGTTGTATTGTCAACCACAATTATTACACCAATTGCTTGATAAACTAACGTATAACGTGATCGAATATTTGAATGGGCAAATAAAAGCAGGTGCGCAAGCCATTATGCTTTTTGATACGTGGGGTGGGGTGCTTACTGGCTCAGACTATAAACAATTTTCGCTATTCTATATGCACAAAATTATTGATGGATTGTATCGGGAAAATGAAGGGCGTAAAGTTCCTATAACACTTTTTACTAAAGGTGGAGGGCAATGGTTAGAAGCCATAGCTGGCACAGGATGTGATGCAATCGGGTTGGATTGGACAATCAATATTGCTGATGCACGTCGTCGGGTTGGGCGACAGGTTGCATTACAAGGTAATATGGATCCTGCTATTCTTTATGCTTGCGCTACTCGAATTAAACAAGAAGTAAAATCTATTCTTGCAGATTTTGGCCAGGGTAGTGGGCACGTATTTAATTTGGGGCATGGTATTCATCAAGATATACCTCCTGAAAATCCAGCAATATTTGTAAATGCGGTTCATTCATTTTCTTCCGCTTATCATAGGTAAGATTTTATGATAGATTGTCGAATAATGATTGCTGAACAAAAAGAAAAAGCAGCACAAATTATAACGCGTGATCAATTCTCTGAACCTATTAGTTTGATTGCCGGCGCAGATGTAGGATTTGAGCAAAGTGGTCAAGTAACACGTGCAGCAATTGCTATATTGGCCTATCCATCATTAACTCTAGTTGAGTATAAGATAGCGCGAATTAAGACAACGATGCCTTATATTCCTGGTTTGCTTTCTTTTCGAGAATTACCCGCTTTATTAGCTGCTTGGCAAAGTTTAATATTAAAACCTCAGTTGATTATGGTTGATGGACATGGTATTTCTCACCCACGACGTCTAGGTGTCGCCAGTCATTTTGGTTTAACCATAGGATTACCAACTATTGGTGTCGCGAAAAAACGCCTCTGTGGAGAATCGCTCCCTGTGGCAAATGAAATTGCCAGCAAACAACCTTTATTCGATAATGATGAACAACTGGGCTGGGTATGGCGCAGTAAATTGCGTTGTAATCCATTATATATTTCAGTTGGTCATAAGATCAGTTTATCTACGGCATGTATGTGGGTAGAACGGTGTATGCGAGGTTATCGTTTACCAGAGCCAACACGATGGGCTGACGCGATCGCTTCAGGTCGACCTCTTTTTTTACGTTGGTTAGCACAAAAATCAGAATAGAAAAATAATATTGTTAACACATAGTCATTATGTGCTTATATCGTCTGAATAGATATCAGTAAATGTAGGATATATTAACTCCTTTTAGTTTTATTTCTTATTAGAGACTCGTTTATGCTTCGTAATCCTCTTCATCTACGGCTTGAAAAACTTGATAATTGGCAGCTTCAAACATTTATGGCCTGCTTATGTGAGAGAATGTATCCAAATTATCATGCCTTTTGTCAGGCGACAAACTTTGCATCCTCTATACTATATAGACAAATATTAGATTTAATTTGGCAAGCATTAACCGTAAAAGATGCTAAAGTTAATTTTGATAGCCAACTTGCGAAACTCGAAAGTGCTATTCCAGAAGCTGATGATTTTGATATTTATGCTGTTTATCCTGCAATTGATGCATGTGCTGCATTAAGTGAAATGTTACATGCTTGGTTGAGCCAAGAAAACGTAGAATATGCTATTCACATCAGCAAAATCTCAATTAATACGGTAGCTATGTTGGAAATGACAACAATAGGACAAGAAATGACCGAGGAGCAATTAAATACTTTACCGGCCATTCAAGAGGAACTCGATCTTCAATGGGAGATTTTTCGTTTATTAAAGGCATGCGATAAACGTGATATTGAATTGATCAAAGGGCTCCATCATGAGTTAAAAGAATCTGGGATAAGTAATATTTGTATAAAATTGCAGCAACAAGTAAAAAAACGTGATTTATAGCCTAATTTGTTACGTTTTCAGGCTTCACTTGGCCTTCAACTTGTTTTACATTGTTGAGGCATAAAATAAGTTGATGGTTTAGTGTATTATTGAAGATAACTCGACATATATATTAAACCAGTAATTATGCAAATAAGTAATCACACTGTAAGGATAGGATAATATATGAATAAGACTCAATTAGTCGATGCAATTGCAGCTAATGCTAAAATTTCTAAAGCCCAGGCTAAAATTGTTCTCGATGCAACTTTAGATGCTATTACTGATTCACTGAAAGAAGGTGATCCAGTGCAATTAGTTGGTTTTGGTACGTTTAAAGTTAATCATCGTAAAGCGCGTACTGGCCGTAACCCTCAAACAGGTAACGAAATTAAAATTGCGGCAGCAAATGTTCCAGCATTTGTATCTGGTAAAGCATTAAAAGATGCAGTTAAATCAGTTAAAGCGCCTAAAGCTAAAAAATAATTTTGCCTTCGAATAGGTAAATTGATATTAAATGGGGCTAAGATATAGCCCCTTTATTATTTATGATAATGAAACCGATTAAACGACTTCGCGCTATCTGGCTTATAATAAGCTTATCCAGTCTAATTTTAATTGTTGGCTGTCATTCCCATCAGTCGCCGACCCGTATTGAGGCTTCTGCATTTGTTGTAGATGATGGTGTAGTAAGAATTTGGCGTAAAGATATCAATAAACAGCCGAGTACGATTATAGTGGCTTATTCTCCTTACAATTCTACAAGATACAGTCAATTAAGTCGTTTTAGTTTCATTGATGGTTCTTTAAGTCAATTAGTCACAACCATTGAAAGCCAGCCAAAAGTAATAGAATCTCTTCGTTTTGATGATAAGGGTAATGTAACATTCAATCAGCGCCAGTTGAATGATAGACGTGAACAGATTTCAGAAAAATATATTGAATTAATGCAATATGCAACGAAACAAACAATACTAATAAGTAATGCACTCATTCATCAGCAAGTAAAATTATATCAAGGTCAATATATAAAAGGTGTCGTAACAACATGCCAAGGGGCTAACGTGTCGTTATCATTGAATAAAAATCAGGCAGAATGGCTTAACACACGTACTCTCAATAGGAAAAAAAAATGGTTAGCCTGGATAGAAAGTCCTTATGGTAGGCAATTATTATTAATTGGGGATGAAGATTTTTGCTTTTGGCAACCGACATATGATCAAATGTAATAATAAATTTATTATTAGTGACGAAAATGTCGCATATGGGTAAAGAGCATAGCCATATTATGCTCGTTGGCAGCATCAATTACCTCGTTATCTCTTATTGACCCACCAGGCTGAATAACACAAGTGATCCCTATATTAGCAGCAGCATCAATGCTATCGCGAAAAGGAAAAAAAGCATCTGAGGCCATAACGGCACCGTGTAATTGTAAATTTAGATCGTTGGCCTTAATTCCCGCAATAATTGCTGAATAAACTCGGCTCATTTGACCAGCACCAATACCAACGGTCGTCAGTTCTTTCGCATAAACAATTGCATTAGATTTAACATATTTAGCAACTTGCCAACAAAATAATGCATCATTAATTTCCTGTTTACATGGCGAGCGTTGAGTAACAATTTGGAGATCGGTGGCTTTGATGTCTTCTAAATCATATTCTTGTACTAATAAACCCCCATTTACCCGTTTAAAGTCAAGTCTAGTACTTTTTTTATCCCAATCACCACAGGCTAAAACACGAATATTTTGTTTTGTTGATAAAATGTTGAGTGCATCGGCGTTGATGTGTGGTGCAATAATAACCTCGACAAATTGTCGATGAATAATTGCTTTTGCTGTTTCGTGATCCAATGGGCGATTAAACGCAATAATACCACCAAAAGCAGATATTGGATCAGCCATATAAGCACGGTTATAAGCATTAACAAGCGAATGGCTAACAGCAACACCACATGGATTAGCATGTTTTACAATAACACAAGCAGGCTCTTGAAATGTCTTAACACATTCTAAAGCGGTATCTGTATCAGCAATGTTATTATAGGATAACATTTTGCCTTGTAATTGACGTGATATTGATACTGAGGCTTCTTTTAATGTAGGCTCGATATAGAATGCTGCATGTTGGTGAGTATTTTCACCATAACGCAGATCTTGTTTTTTAATAAATTGCAGATTAATCGTTTTTGGAAAATCATTTGCCATAAGTGTAGTATCATCGAACTCAGGCGAAATTGATTTACTTAAATAACTGGCAACGATATTGTCATAAGCAGCACTATATTTAAAGGCTTTAACGGCGAGTTTAAAACGTGTTTTTAATGTCAATGTGCCTTGATACAAGTCCATTTCGTTGAGTAATGTATCGAAATCATTATTATCAACAATAACTGCGACGTCATTATAATTTTTTGCTGCTGCTCGTACCATTGCTGGTCCACCAATATCAATATTTTCTATAGCTTTTTCTAAGGTACAATCTGCTTGTAATACAATATCGGCAAAAGGGTATAAATTGACAATAACCATGTCAATAGGAGGAATATTGTATTGCTCCATAATAATATCATCTTGCCCACGCCGGCCTAAAATACCGCCATGTATTTTAGGATGTAACGTTTTTATTCTACCCCCCATCATTTCAGGAAAATTTGTATAATCTGATATTTCAGTTACTGGGATTGCTGCTTTAGCTAATAAATTAGCACTACCTCCTGTTGCGAGTAAAGCTACACCACGTTGTACGAGTTCTCGAGCAAATGCAATAATACCTGTTTTATCGGTAACACTAATTAAAGCGCGGCGGATTATGGAATTTGAACGCATGAGTATTTAGTCCTCTCTAGTATTGTATAACTCTTGATCAAACAATGAAGCTAACTTAACCAGGATTGCTAAGCATTATTTGATATTCAATTACTCCTTAAAAAAGGAATTGTTTAACTAGGTACTCGACAACAGTATTATCATTAAATAGATAGGGCGTATTTATAACTTTTAGGTATAACTATTAAGTGACCAATTAATTAAAGATGTCATGCTTGTTGTATATGTTGGCATGCAATACAGATACCATGGGTTTCTATTACACTATGTTTTAATTTAAAGTGGCTATTATTTGCGAGTGTATGCAATATATTTTCTATGCCAATAACATGATGCTCTTCTACTTGACCACATTGATCACAAACAAATAAGGCGGAAGTATGACAACTATGCTCAATGTGGTGACACATAATATAACTATTAATTGACTCGATTTTATGAATAAATCCTTGTTCTAGCCAAAAATTTAATGCTCGATAAATAGTTGGTGGTTTAGCATGAGGGTCTTTTAATTGAAGCAAATCAAGTAGTTCATATGCACCAATTGCACGTTTTTGTTCAGCAATTAAGCGAAGAACTTCTACTCTTTGCGGAGTAAGGCGTAAAGATCGTTGCTGGCAAAGTTTTTCAGCTTGAATTAAAAGATGAGAAATAAGATCACTGTTCATTACTGTATTTATCACTTAGATAAGTTCGAATTAGAGTATCATTAATATGCTTAAAGCCACCTTTTGTTAATTATACTTTTAATATGGCAACATAGTTAATCATTAGATTTTACTATGCAGCTAAAAAAGATAAATATCAAGTTGATAAACGTTATGACTAAATAAAGAAAAATTTTTATCTCAAAAGTGCTAATTATTATTGGCTACATGATTTATGTCGTTTTATTTTTATTATTAGTTAAAAATCTTATTTTAAAATAGCGTAATTATTTATTTACTGTTTCAAATAAAACATCTCTTATAACTATTATGAAAAGATGTAACATGATTAGCATTTAATAATTTTTATAAAAAAATAGCGGTCGTTTTTGGGATATTAACGAATAAGTAAATGCAACTTTTTATCTAAAAGTATCTGTATTGCAAAATATTTTGCTGCGTTAGTGAGTGCTGTTGTTATATTTATTCTAAAAAAATGAAGTGGATAGTATAAAATCACATTATTTTGGTTTAAATATGAGATGTACATTGTGGAGAAGGAGGTCGTTTAATTGTGAGTTAGCTTATTGATCATCATTGAATTATTCAAAATGAAGCTTAACAAATTTTAACTCATCATAGCAGATACCTAAAAACAAGAGATAAACAGGTTGGTACAACTTTATTAATTGATAAAAAAACAGAATTAGTACTATTTTTAAAAACTAGGTTGTTTTTATTAAATATGATTTCTATGGTATTTCAACTCATTAAAGTTATTATCAATAGGCTCAATCATGATAATAATTGAACCTAATACTTATTCATGGTCCTAGGTGTTAAGCTTAAAAAATCATAATAAGAAGATGTATAATAATATCTATTATTGCTATTAATTCTGTTTACTTATCATTAACTCTCATTATTATATAATATTTCTATCCCTATCTTCTAAATGTGCTGACAAGCCTAGATCACAATACGTTGTTTTTTCGCTGATCGCCAATTCTAACAAGTGATCATTGGTATATAAGTTATGTTGAGAACTTTCGTTATGATATAAATGATAAGCAACTCCGCCAAAACGCAAATCTTTACGATGAATATGTATATTTAATAATCTAACGACAAACTCACTATCTTCACGTCCCCAACCTGTAAAATTTTCGTTAAAGCCATTTATTTTTAAAACATCAATACGCCAGAAAGCCATATTACAGCCTCTAACAGATGTATGATCATGTTTAGAAAATAGACCTGAAAATAATTT
The DNA here is from genome assembly GCA_945288535.1 of uncultured Enterobacterales bacterium. Taxonomy (GTDB): domain Bacteria; phylum Pseudomonadota; class Gammaproteobacteria; order Enterobacterales; family CALYQQ01; genus CALYQQ01. The sequence goes on from CALYQQ010000015.1 coordinate 22,713, forward strand.
AGATAGGATAGGACTACACAATGCATTAATTTTATTTTTCACACCTGAAGAAAAAATATTGAAGGTTGTTCTTTTTTCTTTAAGTGCATTTTCCGTTTCTGCAGCAGTCAGGATCACACGTCTACCCTGGATAAATTGATTTTTTTTAGCCGCGGCAACATGATCACGGACAAAATGGTGGTGTAAAACCATATCACCATCAATCATGATAAGATATTCTCCCATTGCCCGAGCAATCGCTATATTTCTTGACCGTGATAAACGAAAGCCAATATCATCCTGCCAACAATGGACGAGTGGTATAGGATAATCGCGTTGATAGTTCGAAATTAAAATAGCGGTTTCTTCAGTGGATCCATCATCGGCAATGATGACTTCTGTCGGCAACACGGATTGATTCTTGATACTCATTAAGACTAATTCTAATGCATCAGGGCGATTGTAAGTTGTTACAATTAATGAAACAGAAAATTTATTCACGCGCGTATTCCAATTATTTTATCTAGTCACTGGATTTCTGGTTAGTTTAACCAAAACTATTATTTGTTAAAAATAAGCCATTATCATAAATATTACCCATATGATACGTTACGTTGAGCTTCGATGAAATATCGATCAGAAAAAGATAGATGATGGCTGTAAACAACTAACAAGCTAAAAATAATAAAATTGAACGGATTATTTATTAATACATTGATATTAAAATTGTTTTTTTGAGAGTAACGATAATAATTTATTAAAGAGTTCAATTAATGAGACTACCGGGACGAAAATTATCCTGTTAAGATAAAGTAAAATAGTAATAAACGAGATGGATTTTTTATGCAAAGAACCTCATTATCTAGAAGAGACCGAACAACTTGTGCTATTTATCCCGGTACATTTGACCCTATTACCAATGGGCATCTTGATATGATTAGTCGAGCCACATTACTTTTTGATAAAGTAATAGTGGCTGTTGCTGCGAGTCCATCTAAATCGCCTCTTTTTTCTCTCGATGAACGCGTTAAATTAGCAAATATTGTCACAGCTTACTTACCTAATGTGGAAGTATTTGGATTTAATAATCTGCTGGCTGATTTTGCTAAAGAACATCATGCAACAACACTTATCAGAGGGGTTCGTAGTTATACAGATTTTGAGTATGAATCGCAGTTAGCAAAAATGAATCGCCATTTACACAATGAGCTAGAAACTGTTTTTCTTTTTCCTTCTGAAAAATGGTCATTTATTTCTTCTTCTTTGGTAAAAGATGTTATTCGTTATGGCGGTGATGTATCAGAATTCTTACACTACAGCGTTATGCAAGCGATCCAAGATAAAATCAACAAAAAATAATAGGCTAGATTTTCATTTTTTATTGTTGACATTGGGGACAATAGTAACTACTGCGTTGGCCAATTTTTTCACGGCGTATTATTGTCCCACATAATTTACACGGTTTACCCGCTCTGCCATAAACGAGGAGCTCTTGAGAAAAGTAACCCGGTTTGCCATCAGTTTGTAAAAAGTCTTTTAGTGTTGTTCCACCTTGTTCAATTGCTCGGGTTAATATTTTTTTGATAGCGGTGACTAATTTTTTGACTTCTACTAAATTAAGGTCACTCGCAATCCGTTGTGGTAATATACCCGCTATAAATAAAGACTCATTGGCATAAATATTTCCAACACCTACAACAGTTGTGTTATTCATAAGCCATGATTTAATTTTCACCTGTTTATTACGTGAACGTTCAAATAGATAACGAGTATTAAAGTGGGATGAAAGTGGTTCTGGGCCCAAATGTCTTAATAGCGGTGATGATAATGGATCATCTACCCATAACCATGAACCAAAACGGCGAGGGTCCGTATAACGCAGACAATAACCGTTGGTTAGTAGCAAATCAACATGGTCATGTTTATCTACAGGCGTAGGTATAGTGAGTAATCTTAAGTTTCCCGACATACCAAGATGGATCATTATCCAGCCAGAGGCAAGTTCAAGTAAAATATATTTAGCCCGTCGTTGTACACTTAAAATTTTTTCATTATGTAATTGACTTAATTGCTCGGAAATTGGCCAACGTAATCTTTTTTGTCTAATAACAATATGATCGATATATTGCTTTTTTAGATAAGGCTCAATACCACGCCGACTGGTTTCGACTTCAGGTAGTTCAGGCATAAGCATTTCCCCACTATATTTACTTATTAATAATAGGCTATTTCTCTTTTACATTCTGCACTGCCATCATTACCTTTATCCTCAATACCTGTTGAAATTAAAGTCGTGGTCATTTCACCTAATGGTAGAGTACGCCAATTACCGTATTCATCAGGATCTTGATAATTCTCTTGCCACTCAATACGTACGTCCATAGCAATTAGTTCAGAAATATTTTCAGTACGGATAATTTGGCCTTCATCATTGTAATAATATTTAATGACGATACTAGCAACTTTACTTCCACCACCAGTGGGATATATTGAACGGATTAATTGGCTTAATAAACCAATATCATTATATTCATAATCGGTAAGTAAAACACCTTCAAGAGAATGAAATTCAACGCTATGTACTAATTGTTTTTTATTATTATATTCATATTTTTGTGCTTGATTATCAGTAACACCAATAATAAACCCTTCATCATTAGTAATATAATTTTCACTATTGATAACAGATACATTATTGAAAATTCGCTTATACCATTGATTATGATCGTTTCTTTCTATGGTTGATAACATCTCTGTGCCATTTATCAGTCTCATTGTATCAGCACCAATCAATGTACCATTTACTGCATAGCGAACAGAGCTACGATTAACAATACTTCCGCCCACCCTACACTCAATGCTTACTTCACGCATAGGTCTTTTATTTTGTAATGAAGGAATATCAACAATTGTGTCAATAAATATAATACGATTAGCGTAGTCAACAATACGTTCTTCTTCGGATAATTTTATTTGGCTATCATTACAGCCTGAAATTAAAAGCATACTGGCAATAATGCTAAATATCATATACTTCATTAATCTGACTCCACACAATTACGCACTTCTTTTATCTATTACATGCGTAATATTATTTTGTTTTTTTATTTATTTTGTCGCGGAAAACTATATAAAAATATTTTAATTAATAGACTAAAAAGTCTTATAAATATAAATAAATTATCATGTTAGAAATTATATTAATATAATAGTTTATATAAAAAACTAAAATACTACTTAAGGTAAATATTACATTTTTAGCAATAAAATATCATATACTATATGATGCATTATTCATTGAAACTAATAAATACTACATTATATCTTATCTAAACTAAATTAGACTGTAATACTATAATCGAAGGCAGGGAAACAACAGTTTAATAAAATAGACAACACGATAATTAAAATAAAAAAACCCGGCTTAACCGGGTTTTTTATAAACTAAAATTATTTAATCTTAGCTTCTTTATATACTACATGTTGACGAACAACGGGATCATATTTTTTTAATTCCAGTTTTTCTGGCGTAGTACGTTTATTCTTCGTAGTGGTATAGTAATGGCCTGTACCAGCTGAAGAAACCAGCTTGATTTTCTCGCGAACACCTTTAGCCATAATTCAGTTCCTTAAAACTTTTCACCACGGGCACGAAGATCGGCTAATACCGTATCGATACCCTTTTTATCAATAACACGCATACCGTTAGCAGATACACGTAAAGTAACAAAACGTTTTTCGCTCTCTACCCAAAAACGATGAGTATGTAAATTAGGAAGAAAACGACGCTTAGTTGCATTCATTGCATGAGAACGGTTATTTCCGCTCATTGGGCGTTTGCCTGTAACTTGGCAGACTCGTGACATGTCAATATCTCCAAAATCAAATCAGCTCGAGCTTTTTTAACAGGACAGCAGTCTCGTCAGACTTAAGAGCCTATCTCAGTTTATTTTACTGAGGTTGAGACACATTGAGTCAGAGGTAAAACTTACTGAGATCGACTCTTATGCTTCCCGTACTTCTCAAAGGTGGCGTAGTATACGCCTTAAGACGATTATGCTCAAGTCCTGAATGGATAAAGATCGCTTTTAGTTACAAAAAAGTATCATAACCAGCCTTTTTCTGCAAAAGAAATATAATTATTGCGACAAATAATCATATGATCAAGCACATTAATATCCACAAGCTGACAGGCAGAAATGATTTTTTCTGTTATGATATAATCAGCTTGGCTAGGAATAATTGAACCTGAAGGGTGATTGTGCGCAAGAATAATAGCAGATGCATTTTCATTTAATGCAGCTCTAACCACTTCTCGGGGATGTACTTCAACCGCATTATATGTTCCCGTAAATAATTCTTTATGTAAAATAAAACGATGTTGGTTATCTAATAGCAAAACGACAAAAGTTTCTCGTTGTTGATGACCAAGTAGATTTTGTAAATAATACCGTGTTGTAACTGAACTTGTTAATGATGTTTCTTTACTTAGTTGTTCACCAAGATAACGCCGAGATAATTCCACAGACGCTTGTAATTGACTATATTTAGTCAATCCTAAACCGGGTTTAGCACAAAAATCGTTGTATTTGGCAGAAACTAATTTGTGAAATGACCCAAATTGTTGTAAGAGTTGATGTGCTAACATCATAACATTGGTTCCGGGTAAACCTGTTCGCAAAAAAATAGCTAATAATTCTGTGTCCGAAAGTGTATTTACACCATATTTTAATAATTTTTCTCTTGGCGCACAGTAGCCTGGACTAAACTCTTTTTCTTTTGCCTGCATAGACTCTTCCCTTTTGACATATTTTACTAATAAAAATAGTCTCACAAGCTCATAAAATAGTTATTTTTTACTTATTAACTTCAGGTAGATTTCCCATTAAAAGAATGAACTTTATGAAAAAAATTTACTCATTTTATAATATATTTAATTAGTATTAATTAAAATTTTTTAATGATATTAACTTATTGAAATAATTTTCATGCGAAAATGCTTTTTAATTACCAAGTTAAAAAAATAATCAATTGTATTATTAATATAACATAGTGTAATGGAAATGTTATTTTTTAAAATACAGTATCTTTCTCACAAGAAAGCCAGTTTAAATATTTTTAATATGGTATATTGTTATTTTTTATATTAAATGTTATGTATCAATAAGGTAGGATACTTATAATGGCTAAAATAATATGTAGCATATTAAATTTAGCAAAATAACTGATCTATATTAGTAATAAAATAAAAGTAGTCTAATTACCAATAGAATATTAAATTATTACTATGCTCATAGTTAATCATGTTGAATTAAAGTATTCTACACCAAAATCTTCCTTTAAACATGATATTTCTGATTAGTGTGTTTCCTAGATTTATGGAATAATTTCTACACGATTATTTCAATTATAGAAAATAATTAGGTCATCAGATAACACTTAAAAAAAGAAATTTGTTATTTATCATCGAAACATAATAAATATTCCTATTTAGCTACTTTATTATATAAGGCTAGTATTGCAGAAAATTTTTTTATACTTAGGAAACCACTATTAGTTAAAGATAACCGATAAAAATTTGCTCTATGTAAAATTGATATTCAACTTGATTATAATTACCTTACTCTTTTCAAGTAAGACTAAATAAGCATTGTCATTAAGATATCAGCCATTATATGTAGTATGCTAAACTAAACCTTCAGTCAAGAATCGATCATAGGATATAACTATGCTTTCAGGTAAACATATTCTTATTGGTGTAAGTGGTGGTATTGCTGCATATAAATGTCCAGAACTGGTAAGACGCTTAAAACAGCAAGGCGCAGATGTCCGAGTTATTATGACCGATGCAGCGAAAACATTTATTACACCTTTGAGTTTACAGGCTGTTTCTGGTAACCCAGTATCAAACAGTTTATTGGATCCCAATGCAGAAGCAGCAATGGGACATATTGAACTAGCAAAATGGGCTGATTTTATTTTATTAGCACCAGCGACCGCTGATTTAATTGCCAGACTGGCTATTGGTATGGCAAATGATTTATTGACCGCGATTTGTTTAGCAACATCAGCACCTATTGCTATCGCACCTGCAATGAATCAACAAATGTATCGTGCTCAATCGACACAGCATAATTTACATAGATTATCCAGCTATAACTGGCTGATTTGGGGGCCTGACTATGGTGAACAAGCCTGTGGGGATGTTGGTCCAGGAAGAATGATGTCACCAGAAGAGCTATCAAATAAGCTAGTAAACTACTTTTCTTATCCAGGGGATTTAGAAGGTGTCAATCTTTTATTAACAGCGGGCCCAACAGTAGAAGCTATCGATCCAGTTCGTTTCATTAGCAATCATAGTTCTGGTAAAATGGGATTTGCGATTGCTCAAGTTGCTGCTAGCCGAGGAGCATCAGTTACGCTAATTAGCGGACCTGTTAATTTGCCTACACCAGAGAAAGTCCGACGTATTAATGTAACTACGGCATTAGAAATGCATGATACAGTGATGCAATATGCGGATAAAGTGGATATTTTTGTAGCTTGTGCTGCCGTTTCTGATTATCGAGTAGCAAATATAGCGGATGAGAAACTGAAAAAGCATGATAAGCATATGACAATAGAGCTGATTCGAAATCCGGATATTGTCGCTGATGTTGCCGCAATGAGTACGTATAGACCTTTTGTTGTTGGATTTGCAGCAGAAACGCAAAATGTGAAAGAATACGCATTAGAAAAGCTAAATAAAAAAAATCTGGATATGATTTGTGCTAATGATGTATCCCAACCGGGACGTGGTTTTAATAGTGATATGAATGCATTAAACCTATTCTGGAGAAGTGGTGAATTAACTCTTGCTCTAAGTGATAAATTCTCACTTAGTCAAACATTACTAGATAAAATAATCGAGTGTTATAATGAAAAAAATCGACGTTAAAATTCTAGATAAACGTATTGGTGAAAAATTTCCATTACCTGCTTATGCAACTTCTGGATCGGCTGGTTTAGATTTACGAGCTTGTCTTGATGCACCACTTGCCGTTGCTCCTGGTGAAACCACATTAATACCTACGGGTATTGCTATTCACATAAAGGATGCTTCTTTAGCCGGGGTTATTCTTCCTCGTTCAGGCTTAGGTCATAAACATGGCATTGTGCTTGGTAATTTAGTTGGACTAATTGACTCTGATTATCAAGGGCAATTAATGGTATCTGTATGGAATCGTGGCGGTATTCCTTTTGTCGTTGAGCCAGGTGAACGTATTGCTCAGATGGTCTTTGTTCCTGTTGTTCAAGCTGAATTTAATATCGTCGATGATTTTGCCTCCTCTGATCGCGGTGATGGTGGTTTTGGTCATTCAGGTCGTCATTAGTTTATTAAATAACATAGGCTAAATTAGTTTAGTGTCTCAATAAATGAGTCGCTAACTGATTGTAGCCTTGTCTTGGAAACTTTCAAAACTACTATTTTGTCACCTTAAAGGTTTTTTAGATGGCCAATGGAAATAATAAAAAAGGTAATCGAAAGCAGGAAATATTGCATGCTTTGGCCACGATGCTTGAATCAAACGAGGGGAGTCAGCGTATTACAACGGCAAAGTTAGCTGCGTCAGTAAACGTATCTGAAGCCGCATTGTATCGCCATTTTCCTAGCAAGGCTCATATGTTTGATGGCCTCATTTCATTTATTGAAGATAGCGTAACATCTAGAATCAATTTGATCCTTCAGGAAAAAAAAGATACGCAAAGTAGGATAAAATTAATTTTAGTTTTAATTTTAGGCTTTGCTGAAAAAAATCCAGGATTAGCACGAATAATGACCGGACATGCGCTTATGTTCGAACAAGATAAGCTACAAAATAGGATTAATCAGTTATTTGAACGGATTGAGTCTCAACTACGCCAAGTATTACGCGAACATAAAATCAGGACACGAAGGGAACTGAGTTATGATGAGGGATTGCTTGCAAATCAATATTTGGCATTTTGTGAAGGGTTGATAGTTCGTTTTGTTCGCTCAGAATTTCAATATCTACCAACAGAGCATTTTGAAAAAAGATGGGCATTATTAGCATTATTTCTTAGTTGAGATAATATATAGACTTACTTATTTTATTGCTTCAATTAACAGAAACACCCGGTTTTATCCCGGGTTTATACAAAAAGGATTATATTATTTCAATGCCATATTGCTGTTGATAACGGTATACCGCTTCTAGTTGCTGACGCATTTCTGGTAAATCACTTAAATAACTAATGAGATCATTTAAGGTTATAATCGATTTTACTCGACACTGATAATTATTTTCGACTTCTTGAATAGCAGATAATTCATTGTTTCCCCGTTCTTGGCGATCTAAAGCAATTAATACGCCCACTAATTTAGCCTGATGAACCTTAATAAATGTCATTGATTCACGAATAGCTGTACCTGCAGTAATTACGTCATCTATTAACATAACATTTCCTATTAGTGGACTACCGACTAATTGACCACCTTCACCATGATCTTTTACTTCTTTTCTATTAAAGCTAAAAGGGATATCGAGGTTATAGTGTTCTGATAGAGCAATAGCGGTTGCTGTACCAATAGTAATGCCTTTATATGCAGGACCAAAAAGTAAATCAAACTCGATTGCTGAGTCGATAGCTGCCGCAGCATAAAAACGGCCTAGCAATGCCAGATCCTTTCCTGTATTAAATAATCCAGCATTAAAAAAATAGGGACTTATTCGACCTGATTTCAGCGTAAATTCGCCAAACTGCAATACTTTTTTCTCAATAGCGAATTCAATAAACTGGTGTTGATAGGTCTTCATTATATTTCTCCATATATTACTTATCTAATATAAATATATTGCTTATAGCAATTTTAGTTGAGATAGCGTGTAAGCAAAAATAGGTCGTTATTGTGTTATTAACATTTATCTTACGATTGACTATATGGAATTAACGTTTTTCTAAGTTATGTAGCATAGTTATATACTTACTGAATAATACTTTTTCCATATTATTTACGACCTCAAAAAGGTTCGCATGGGAAATAGATTAGGCCAAATTAGAGATGTAAAAAAAGCGACACTATGTCGCTTTTTTACATCTAGTCAGATAATGCTGCTTTTTGTCGTTCAATGAGCTGACGAATGCCCTGGTTAGCGAGATCAATCATAGTAAGCATATCACTATGACTGAATGGTTCACCTTCAGCAGTTCCTTGGATTTCAATAATTTTACCATCTTGAGTCATGACAACATTCATATCAGTTTCCGCAACACTATCTTCAGCATATTCTAGATCACATACTGCTTGACCATTAACAATACCTACAGAAATTGCTGCAACAAGTCCTTTCATTGGATTTGTTGTAAGTACTTTTTTCTGAACAAGATAGTCAAGTGCATCAGCAAGCGCAACACATGCCCCTGTAATTGCTGCTGTGCGAGTACCACCATCTGCCTGAATCACATCACAGTCAAGAATTATTGTAAATTCACCTAATTGTTGTAAATCGACAGCGGCACGTAGAGAACGAGCTATGAGACGTTGGATCTCTTGTGTTCTGCCACTTTGTTTTCCTTTAGCTGCTTCTCGTAAATTTCGACTATGTGTGGCCCTGGGGAGCATACCATATTCAGCAGTGATCCAACCTTTGCCTTGACCTTTCATAAAACGAGGAACACCTTCTTCTATACTGGCAGTACAAAGGACTTTAGTTTCACCAAACGAAATCAAGACTGAACCTTCAGCATGTTTTGTATAGTGTCTGGTTATAGTAACGGGTCTTATTTGTTCTACCGCTCGACCTGTTGGACGCATACTGGCCTCTTAAATTTATCAATTATATAATCTTGAGTAATTAAATAGATTTTGTTAGCATGGAAAGATAATAAAAATATCCCTAAATAATAAGGGGATCAATATAAGCATCTTAGCACATAATCATTTCAGTCATTAGGACGTTTACTTATGATTAATCATACAAACTTCCTTTTATCATACCTATAATATTGTATTGATTCATCTAATATATTTGACTATTTTTTTTTATGGGTTGGACGTTACCATGATCCGGAGTATGACCGCTTACGCTCGCCAGGAAGTACAAGGCGAATGGGGATCTGCAGTTTGGGAACTGCGTTCAGTGAACCAACGTTATTTAGAAACTTATTTACGACTACCTGAGCAGTTTCGTAGTATGGAGCCTGTTATCCGGGAAAGGATTAGGCAAAAATTAACCCGTGGCAAGATTGAATGTCAATTGCGCTTTGATTTAAGTTCAACTGTACAAACTGACCTCATTCTTAATGAATCATTGGCATTACAAGTCATTAAAAGTGCTAATTGGGTAAAATTAAAAAGCAACGAAGGCTCAATAAATCCTCTTGATATTTTACGCTGGCCAGGTGTTATGGCGGTAGAAGAACAAGATTTAGATATAATAGCCACCTATTTGCTTGATGCATTAGATAAGACATTAGATGATTTTATCTCGTCTCGTGAGCGAGAAGGTGCTGCATTACAAACACTTATCGAGCAACGTTTAAATAGTGTTAAAAATGAAGTTGCTAAAGTTAGGGAACAAATGCCTTCAGTTTTGCAGTGGCAACGTGAGAAATTACAAGCCAAATTAAATGAAGCGCAAATTCAACTCGATTCTAATCGTTTAGAGCAAGAAATGTTAATTCTTGCACAACGGATAGATGTCGCAGAAGAACTTGATAGACTCGATGCTCACGTAAATGAAACTTACGCTATTTTGAAAAAGAAAGAAGCCGTTGGCCGTCGACTTGACTTTATGATGCAAGAATTTAATCGGGAAGCTAATACACTAGCTTCAAAATCTATCAATGCGGAAGTCACTGCTTCTGCTATTGAATTAAAAGTTCTTATTGAACAAATGCGAGAGCAGATCCAAAATATCGAGTAATTTTCCAACTGAACCTATCAAAATCCCAGGATAGCCAGCAGATACAGCTAAGCCAGTATAAACATACTGGCTTTTTTTATAAAAAAACATCATTTACGTTATAGATATTCACAAGATATTTATTGTTCCAACTGTACTAAAGTAAGAGACAAAATAACTAGATATGTATTAACTCTTACTAACGATTTATGTTTTCTGAAGCCTGGCATAAAATAGATTGATTTGAATAGAGATATTGTTAGAACGAATATTAATAAAGAGTGAGCATATATCAGGTTAAATTTAAATAAATATAAATTAGCTACATATGCTTATTTTTGAGCCTATAACAGAATCATCAAACCCTATCTTTTCTCAATTTCTATCTTTAATCTATTAATAAATAAGTTTTCTTAGATAGAATTATATTAACGTTAAAAAGCAATTAACTTTAGCTGAAAGGGTTTAACCGTGTTAAAAAGTATTTTGGAACTGACTATAATTATTTTTAATAAGTTAAATGAATGTATAATTGTCTTACAAAAAATTTTCTTGTACTAATGGAATAGTAACTCTCCAATATATAATTCAATTGCAAATCTTGGGTCAAAACATTATTCATTTAACATCTCAATTAAAGTATGTATTTTTCTTTTAATAGGACTAGGGGTTTCATTTTCGATGAAAACAATCATTGTAATGAGCAATTAGTAATCGCTATATGAGCAAGGCCTCATTTGAATATATCAGAAAATGCAGCAAAATAGGGTTCCTAATTGCACTAGGCAGCCTAATGGATACAGAATAGTGATTCTGGCAATTTACTAATATAGCTCAGTGTGTAGCGCGCTAAGTCAGTAAAAGTTTACTACGTTGACTTGCTAAATAAATTATTATTTTCAAAAAGTTAGATGAAATTAATAACGCTTAATTGTATAGGATATTGTAGTTATATTCTATAATGAATAACAACAGTGATCTTAATTACAAGTGAATTTCTTATCATTTATAATACGCAAGGGTTGCATATCACTTTTACCTTTTATTACCAATGAAGTATCTGAACGGAGGCAAGCACCACCATAATGGCCACTTGCTGTAAACGTACATATCTGTATATAGCGATTATCAATTTTGGGTAAACACCAGAGTTGTTGGTAGATATTTTCTTGTTTAGTAAACTTTCCATGAGTTTTATCGAGTATTTGCTCCTGATTGTCAATTAGCTCAATATTACCTCCACAACGTCCAGCAATAGGCTTTATTGCGTATCCAATTTGAGTTAAATGATCATTCAGCTCAAAAGTGGCCTCTAATAAATAACGATGATGAGGAAATAATGACCATAATACAGGAAGTATGGCTTTATTGCTGGTAATAACTGTCCATAATGGTTCAAATACTGTTATTTCTGGTCGTAGGAGAACATCAATTAAGCGGATATGATTATCAGGATGACCAGTACGAATAGGAAGCGCGACATGTTGTAGCTCTTCCGTTTCCTGCCGCAATTGTTCTAAGACTGTTTCCCATGCCCATGTTTTCCAGACACACTTTATTAAATTATTTTCATAATCAACTAACCGACCTCTTTTATCCCAATGTAAGCCTTCCAAACCATGAATAATTTTACTTTTAAAACCTGCTTGGGTGAGGGCACGCTGCATAAATAAAGCATGATAGTTTTCTTCATCGTCATTATCTTGCATTATGTGGACAACTGATTTTGCATCACTATGTTTCCAGCTATCACTTAATGAATTAAGAAGTCGATCACCAGGATTGGCCCCGATTGACAGTCCACCTTGCTCTGCCCATCTTTGTAAAATACAAGCGGTTTCAGTATGACAGGAAGCCGAATCAGCATTATATTCGTAAACTTTTAATCCTCGTTCATCCATACAAAAATCAAGGCGACCTGTTATCATTTGATAACGACGTTTTTGCCAAGATAAATGTAAACGAGGCCAGAGGATCTCGGGAATATTAAAATGGCTAAGTAAATTATCTTCTTTTAGTACTTTGTCTGTAGCATGTAAGTACATTAAGTGGAGTTCATTAGTTGCTCGAATTAATTCTTCTGATGCGCTATGGGAGATTGTAAAGTAACGATAAGGATTATCGGTATTAACAGCATGACCATTCTTTGCAATAAAGGCGGATTCAATAGGCTCGTTTTCATTGAGCCACTTTTTAGCAAATTGACCATGATTTTCTATGTACTCACTATGAATAACCATATAATCTGCGGCTGTTTTTGGTTGAGGTAGACTATATTTAGTATTGTCAGTTTGAATCATCCAACCTAAAATTTTAGTATCCTCAAAAGTATCTTTAATTGTATAGCCATGCTCAGTAACTATTATGGGTAATTCACGAGTCCATTGTTGACCAGCAGGCAGGCGGCTGTGTATGACATTTTGTTCAGCAACACGAACTTTGTCTTTTAATACTTCAGTGATTATAGCAACATGGCCCGTTTCGCTAAAGTGTCCTGCATCATGCCATATTAATAATGCTCCTGCGATAGGCGGATGCGGACAGCCGTTAGCAAAGGCCTGTAATGGTAAAATAGCTTCGTTTACGACTTGTCGTAGAAAGCGTAATGAAAAGATTTCATAAGCCATGCCAACATCTGTAAATACAACACCATAATTAAGATAAAGAAAACGTCTGGCAAATTCGACACACTGCCATTTATATCCCATATATTCATGACCAAGATAACTACGAAAGGATGCATCATCTGGGTAATCATCAGGGTCGGCCATTGTATAGTCAGAGGAATATATTGCTATACCACCAGGGGCATATCCCAAAAGCGTACCAAATGGTTCTGCATCATGGTTTATCTCGATTGGTGAAGCATTTTTATTATTCATAGAGTTATATTCGTCGTGGTTTAAAATATAACAGCTTAATACTATTTAAATAATACGTTAATTTATAGCTAATAGCTATACTATAGTTATGATAGAGAACGATTGAACTATTTTTATAAAATAGATTGGTTTTATAGCGTTAAATATAAATTAATTGTTAACCCTATTTTTATTAAAAGAATATAGTTAATACAATAATAAATAAATTTTTTTAACAGATGTCTTATAATATTTATTAGTTAAATTAGGTAATTACTTAATTAATTATTAAGATTTTTTATTTAAAAAATAAAAGGTATTAATTAAAAATGAATAATAAAAATACGAAAAATAAACTTTAGATTGTAACCATTTGAATATAAAAGTTATTATCATCAAAAAATCTTACATTTATATCATAAATTATTTTTATAAACTTAAAATATTACGTGAGTTAAATAAAAAAGCCCTGTAGTAACAGGGCTTTTATTTTAGTTTATTTTATAACAGTAATTTCGATACCTGGCCAATCAATAGGTTTTCCAGTGCTTGTCTCTGAATCTAGTTTATAGATATCATTGTAACCAACACCATAAATTTTATTGTCACTTGTTTTATAGAATAAGTGTTCTTTACCACCACCGACTTCTATAACTTCACCAGCTGTTTCTCGTTTTGTTGGAATTTCTCCATAGATCATCTTAAATGCACTACCACCAGTTTGCCCCCAAGTATAAACTTCATTCGTATCTGTTAGGGCAACTGAGCCGACATAACGGGCAAATAGTTGCTTAACGCCAGACATGATAACAACAGGTTCAGGTGAACTAATGTTTGTTTTAGTTGTGCCTTGACCTAAAGAAGCTCGAAGACCCCAACCGATAACTTGTCCATCATTCAATAATGCTTCACCCCAGCCATTACCACCAGCAATGTAAACAATTTTATCCGCATATTGATCAAGATTAGTTACATGGGTTGGTGTTGGTTGAATGCTTTGAACACCATATATAGATCCTTGGAAACCTAAACCACTAGCTTCATTATCACCCCAGGCCCACACATGACCTTCTTTAGTGACAGCAAATGCACCTTCATAAGCAGCACCAATCAAACGTGCGGTTTCACCATTTAAATTAACAAGTTGTGGTTCATTAGTATTATACTTGCTGCCTTTAACACCAATGCCAAGTTGACCATAGAGATTCTGACCCCAGGTCCAAACTTGTCCTTGTTTATCTAATGCAATAGTAAAATATTCTCCTGCAGAGGCTTGTGTAATATCACTCTTTATTTTACATGGTACTGCACTATGGTCTAATTTATCACAACCGGATGCACCATAACTATACATACCCCAGCCCCACACATCACCTACTTTATCGAGTGCAATTATGTGATAAGCACCAGCTAATATTTGTTTAACATTTGATAATGAATCAACTTTTGTTGGTGGCTCCTTACTCGAAACAACTTTATTACCGTTACCTTGTTGACCTGAGCCCCTGTATCCCCATACGTAAACATCACCTTCTTCAGATGTTGCTAAGCCGGTACTAATTAATGTTCCTTGTATTATATTATTTGCAACAGCGTTAACATTTCTAGGTGTCTCTGACACTGTACCTGTTACATAGGAGTAAAATACATATAAGCCCCTCGCATAAATGGTATTCAAGATTAAGTTATTTTTTGTACCCACTTCAGCATTACTGCCTGGGTTAACAGTTACACTAACTTCAACAGAATCACCTTTTGCGACGAAAGCTTCTTTAGGTGTTATATCAACAATAAATTGGTGGTCATCAGCAACAGTGAATTTAAAAGTATCATCACGACGATTATTTGTTATTTTAAATTTATAAACCGTATCTTTATTTAGATAAAGATTACTATCAGATGGATTTTCAACGATTATCTGATTTTGTTCAGAATCACGTACATTAAGACGCTGTTTTTGTAATGATGTATTTGGTTCATTAGCAAAAGATGTTGTAGTATAAGCGGTTAAACTCATAAGTAAAAGTGGTAATATTTTCATTCTGAAATTTCGGTTGTACATTTTATATTCCTTTTATGTATACCCTTGTGTTAATAAAAATTATTCTATTAACTTGACATAGATTTTCAGTATTTAAATGTAATCTAGAGTAATTTTAATTAAATAATAATTAATTTTTGGTGAATAAACTAAAATCAATAGTTTTTTATTTCATAAAAAACTAAATGAACTTAGTTAAAGCATTATGCTACAGATATTTTATTTTTAAAATAAAAAATTTTATTATTTATACAAAGATATTTAAAAATAAAAAACTAACCACTATATTTTTTTATTAAAAATTAAATAGTTTTTCTTATTTATTGTTATCGCGAATAAGTTTTTTTCTTTTAAAAGAAAAAATAGTATTAATGGAATATTCTTTTTATTTTGAAAATATCCTTTTTTATTCTAAGTTAACTTTATTTTAATTATTTTATAATGAGATAGTTATATATTGTTATCATGGATACAATATAAAGAGGAAAAAAGGTATCTATAATGTTAACGTGTTAGGTAATAAAAAGAATGTGATGCTTTTGCATCGAAGTATCAATGTAAATCATTAATTAATTTTATTGGCATTGCTTTACATTATACTTATTTTTATAAGTTTATAAGAAAAATGGTTATATACTTATAATTTTCAATTTGTTAGTTAACATTATTAAATTAATTTACTATTACATTAAAAATTACTTTTAAATCATTATCTTTTTACTGGGTAAGTAAGATTTAATTTAACCCCATTAAAAAAAGTATCAATGAATGAGATAATATTTAATTATCTAAGAAGTTAAAATATTAAATGCGTTAGTTAAGTAGATGAATAAATAATTCCTAAGTTAATCATATGTTATGAATATGAAGTGTTTTTATAAAATACAATAATGCTTTGTTATTTATAATTATTTATAGTTAAATATAAATTATATTGTTTAATGTAATGATGTATTTTATTTGTTTTTATATAATTTAAATGAATAGGCAAAGGCGGTGATAATGTATCAGCTAAATAAAAATGAAAGATTTTCATATTGTTAATTACTTTAGACAATAATTTATTAATAATTTCTATTTTCTTATTGATATTAGGAATAAACTAGATTCGTTATTTTTAAAGATTATCAGCATGTTTAGTAAACTTTTAGTATTGGGTAACTACAGAAATAAAATCCATTATTAGATCTAAGATTAATAAATAAAGAGATTGAATTCGAAAATGAGGCTATTCATAATTAACTTATTGTATATCCTAAATATTTTCTACATTATTTAAAATATGTTACTATAATAAAAATAAATATCATACAAGGCATCTAATGATCTATCCTACAAATGCTATGACGAGTATTCTTATTAAGCATGGTTCTTGGTTTAACTATTTTTATCACCCTTACCAGAAAATAAGAAACTCGTACTTAGCTTAATATTAACTAATCATTTATTTCGTTATTTTATTGGGAAATAAAATACTCGCTAAAATACCTAATACCAGTACACCAAGTACAATAAACAGACTTGCTGTTGCTGATATGCTATAGCCAAAATGGTAAATATGATCAAGTGCATTTAAGAGCAGTTTTAATGAGATAAAAAACAATAAAACAATAATCGACTTTTCTAAGTAAACTAAATATTGTTTTAATGCTTCAAGAATAAAGTAAAGTGTACGAAGACCTAAAATAGCAAACATCATGGCACTATAAACAATAAGAGGTTCGCGACTGACTGCGATAATTGCTGGAACAGAATCAAAAGCAAACATAATATCTGACAATTCGATGACGGCAAGACATAATAGAAGAGGTGTGGCATAGAGCGCTGCTTTTTTAGTTTGATTTATTATAATATCTTTATTCTCTGCTTTAGATAGTTCAATGTTTACTTCATGTTGTGTTAATAAAAATGCATGTCCTTTTAGTTTAGGCCAAATAGAAAAAAAATGTGCCACTAAGCGATAAGCAAAATGTTGAGAATAATCTTCTATTTGCTCATGATCATCGTCGTGTTTTAGCATCATGACTGCTGTCCAGGCGACAATGACTGCAAAAATGATTTCAACATAAGGTCCAAGTTTGAGTAAACTTGTACCAATAGTAACAAAAATCCCTCTGAATATAATGGCACCAATAATACCCCAATAGAGAACGCGATGACGATAGTAATCAGGTATAGTAAACCAAGAAAAAATCGCCATTATTACGAACAAATTATCTATAGATAAAATCTTTTCAAGCGCATAACCGGTAATAAATAAACTTGCTGTTTCAACGCCATGATGAATATACAGAAATATAGCAAAAATTATTGAAATAATTATCCAAAAGAGAGACCAAATAATGGCATTTTTTAATGAAATTACCTGATCATGGCGATGCATAAATAAATCAATAAAAATAGCGCCACCTGACAATAAAACAAAGACTATAACCGTTTCGATTGGAAAGCCGAGCGGTGTTGAAAACATAGTTAACCCTTAATTTAAATTTAGCAAGATAAAAATTCTGCCGTCGTCCAGAAAAATCTACTACACTGTATTTCAGTTACATAAATACACTATTATTATTGCAATTAATAACGGAAATACCTCTATTTTCTATAAAATTATGATAAATTTTTCAGCATGATAATATCAATTATTTTATTATATTGAATTTTATTATTTTCTTTAAATACAATTGGATTGATGATGAATCTTAATTTTTATCATTATTTTTTAGTTGGTGAGCCTAATAACTTATTTTATTAAAAAACAGTTAGTTGTATGTGATTTAATAGCATTATTAGGGAGTGCTAATATAGATAATTGAGTGTTGTTTCGAAAATTTGGAATATCCTTGTTAAAATCGTTAGTTATAGCTAAATCAGATTCAAAAAATAGCAAAAAAAATTTTTTCTCGTTATAGTCTAGTTGTATAATAAATAAAGTATTTTTCTATTAAATAATTAACATGTTGATCATCTCTATCACTTATTTTAGTTAGTAATTGTGTTATCTATCATTAAAGTAACTTAATTTACTAAAAAATGGTTATATTAATACTTTTGATTATTTAAATTTTTTATAAGGTATACAAACTCTACTAATTAATTATTTTGAAGATAACTTTTTATTTTTACTATTGATAAGGTAATTTATTATTTATCTATTATATTCACTGATTACAACAAGACTAATATATATTCATGCTTATAGTACAACTCATTAAGACGGTCATAGAAAATCTATATTGATAATGTACTTAATAAGATAAAATAAAAATGATAAAAATGAAACGTCAGTTGGTATTAAATATTGGTGTGGCTATGGCATGTATAAATGATTAACGTAATAATGAAAGAGAATTACATGTATCAATATTGTATAAATTCACCTAAAGGATTTATAAAGAAATACATTCATATAACTGCTTCTAACCTTGGTGTGACGAGTGTCTTATTTTTTGATGATCCTATACCAATTAATCATAAAAATACATTAATTGAACAATGTATAAGTGAGCTTATTGATTATTTTAGTGGGCATTTAGTAGAATTTACTGTTCCTGTTGATTTACAGGGGACTGATTTTCAAAAAAACGTTTGGCGTGCCTTAATGACAATACCTTATGGCATAACAATGAGTTATATGGAATTAGCCATAAAAGTAGGATCGAAGAATTATTGCCGTGCTGTAGGCATGGCAAATTCTAAGAACCCAATATCAATCATTATTCCTTGCCATCGTATTATTGGTAAGAATGGCAAATTAGTTGGTTATGCTGGTGGTATTGAAATAAAACATTGGTTAATAGAACATGAGAAGAAAAACAAAAATAAAGTAGCATAAACATTGATACTTTTAGTATCATGTTTATTCATGGTCATGGAAAAATGCATAATACAGATGCATTGTTATCCGGTATTTATCATGATATACATAATAAAAAATAACTACTTTTTATCTGGAATAAAATAGATTAAGAAAAATTGACTTATAGTGAACATTGTTCAGCATTATAGCTAATACTATTCGATTTCTTTAGAAATTCAGGCTAATAAATCGGTTTTTATCACAAAAACAAGACAAGCCATTTTTATCTCCTTCCTCATTATGCGCTTATTCAATATCACCTTGAATATAATTAAATAAAAATTATGATATTAATCAAATAAATAGCTTGTGATGATGTAACAAGAAATCCATCAAGAAGTAAATATACCCAATAATAGAGATGCCAATGAATAAAGCTATAGTGAACAATAGTTATTTTTTATTGATTAGAAGAATAACTATAAAAAATTTAAAGTCTAATCGATTAAGGTGGTTGATGTTGATAATGATAAGGGTTATCTAATGCTTTGTAGACAGGCAGCATAGAAAAATCTTATCATATGTGGCATCCATTTGGCATAGTAGGGAGGACTAAATATAGGATATTTCAATTTATGTGATGTTGTTTATTAAATCAATGGACTATTAGTATAAGGAACCGTTAGTATTAATTTTTCTGGTGTAGGGATATAATAATAAGGATGAAAGGTACGTTATAACCACTTACTACTTAAAATAGAAGTTTTTTCAATTAATTACAACAGCGTTATTTTTGCAATTAACATGTTTTTGTTTGCGATTTATTGCTATATTTATCAAATCGATATAATAATAAATGGCATATTCTCTAATGAAAGTGCAAATGCCTCTATATAAAACCGAATAAAATAGAAAAAATACCGATTTTAGGAAATTCTCTAAATTATAATTTTGATAAAATAGCGTTAAAAAAATAGGTAAAATATTTAATTTATTACTATTATGTGAATAAAATAGTCCTAATAAAAATATAGTAATAATATTTTATCTAATATAAAGACGACATTTTTAATATATTAATATTTATTTTTATCTTAAAATGATTATTTTAAATTAGTTAAAGTTTTTTTTTCATGTTTACTTAATATTTTTACTATTCATTCATTAGGTTTAATATTTTTATAAGTAGTTTTTTAGATGTTTTTTTGAAATTCTTAATATTATTGGTTACTGGAATTCTTTGAAATAATAAACCTAAAATAAAGCAGAATAATGCAACTATTTGCAATAATAAGGTAAATAATTCTAATAATTATGAAAAATAGATAAATTTTTAGGTTAGTATCGGGAGTGATATGAGTATATATAATCCTACACTAAGATGATTAAATAATAGGAATGCTTTTCTAACTAACTTTTTAAGAAAATATTCTTTTTAGTGTTTTTATGCGACTCACACGCTTATAATTCATTAAATTGATATAGAGAAAAAATAGTGCTATCTAGTGTTATCCAAAGTGTTTTTGCTATTGCATAATTAAGATCCGAGCTTCAATATGCTTTATTTTATAAATATAGGCAGACCTGGCGCTTTCCATTCTTTTTGTCTTATTTAGCCTTTTATAGTATCCCCAGAATACTATATGGCATGGTTCTAAGACCATGATCATAGATATCCTTTTTGTCATACTCCTCTATTTTTTTCAACGTTTTAATTAATTGCATTTTCACTTCTCGATATAGATTGATCGTGAACGTCAGAAAAACATATTTTCAATAGATAGATAACTCATAGTGCTTTAGATTAATGATTTAAAGGGAGTAGTAAATAATGTTTTTTAGGCAGCGCTGAGATAATACAATTCAAATTAAAAGTTGGATTACTATTTATATAAATTTTCTGTATAACGCCATATTATAAAGCTACTACTGCAGAAGAACAGCAAGCTCATTTCCTTGTAAATTGCACTTTTTCAATGATGAGAAATTACTCACTAATTCTTAAATTAATAATATTTAATCTACCTAGTAAAGGAAAAATATAACTTTCAATATTACGTTTTGTACAATTCGACAGCCCCTTTTTATTTTTTCTGATGCAATACTAACGCAATGACCTTAAAGTATATAACGGGCCGTTAATTTCTAATTATTTGCGCGCTATTAAAGTAAAATGCACGCCAGATACAAGGTGGTTATGAGATGCCTTTTTTAAGCATACTCTAAGACTAAAACTTGTTGATAAGCAGCAAAAATTAATCCAGATCCTTTGCCTAAAAAGTATACTTAAGATACCAAAGTGTTTAACTTATTGTTTGAAAAAAATATAACCATCGAAATTAGTGGGCTTATACAGGTTTTCTAAGATTTGCTATTACGGTTTATAATATTTATTAAAATTATTTGAGTGGATCACGTTATCAAACAAGATTTAACCACGATGCTATTTAGATAGCCAAAAACTGAGTTTATCTTTTGTGCTTTGACTTAATTCTTAATTAATAAATTTCAAACTATTATTGAATTTATTGGGGAGGTGCATGTAAAGTGAAATTGGTGCCCGGACTCGGAATCGAACCAAGGACACGGGGATTTTCAATCCCCTGCTCTACCGACTGAGCTATCCGGGCAACGGAGCGCTATTAAACCCAATATTACTTCATTCGTCAACCGCTTTGTGCTTAATTAAGCGATTTTTTTTCATATAACAGCTTATTCGATGAGTTTTTCATCAGTTAGCATGTTTTATGAGCTAAGAGTAAACCTAACAGGAGTGCTAAAATAGAAACTATTACTGAGCTACCTACGTAAATAATAGCAGGAACCCAGCCACTTTTTTGCCATAACAAAACGGTATCCAAAGAAAAGGTCGAAAATGTTGTGAATCCACCTAAGCAACCAACCGTAAGAAATAGCCGTAGTGTATTATTCTGCTCTGAACTAAACAAAAAATAACCTGCAATTAGTCCCATTAATAGGGAGCCGCTAATATTAATTAATAGAGTTCCATAAGGAAAATGCTCACCAAATAACGGATTGATATATGATCCCAATAAATAGCGCAGTACCGATCCTAGTCCACCACCAATAAAAATATAAAAGTAGATTAATAAATGGCCCATCATATCTGTTTATTTTAGTTTAATTTGGGGTATATTAACTAATTACCCGTTAGGAAATTATCAACATATTTAATAAAATCGTCTGCTGCTAAAAAGCCATTAATACGTAATGTAGATTGCTCTTTACCTTGCTTATCAAACCATAACAAAGCAGGCAAACCGACAATCTGGTAATGTGTGAATAATTCTTGATGTTGTATTGTATTTGCGGTGACATCAACACGTAATAATAATGTGTCTTTTAATAATACTTGTACTCGAGGATCGGTAAACGTATATTTATCCAATGCCTTGCAGGCAACGCACCAGTCCGCATAAAAATCAAGTAGAACCGTTTTACCTTGTGATTGACGTAATACTGTTTTTAATTCATCAAGTGAATGTATTGATTTAGTATTTAATGTTGGTGTAATTATAGCATTATTAGTTGGAATAAATAACCAATCTTGCAATGGTCGAGCGCAAACAATAGCTCCTATTAAACACATTATTGCGACAAAACGTGATTTCCTTGTTGATAGCGTTAAACAAGTAAGTAATCCCCAACTAAAGAAACTAGTACCAAGGATACTCCATAATCGTTGTATCCAACTATCTTCGATGACTCGTTCGAGTAAAAAGAGGGGCATTGCAAGGATCACAAAACCGAAAGCGTGTTTAACATAAATCATCCAAGGACCACGCTGTGGTAATAAGTTATTTCCAAATACGGTAATCGCAATAAGCGGTAATCCCATACCGATTGCGTAACAATAAAGTGTAATTGCACCCGTATAAAGGTTACTACTTTGTGCAATGTAAAGTAAGATTGCGGCTAATGGTGCAGTTGTACAAGGAGAACAAATCAAACCCGCAATAGCCCCCATTAAAAATACGCCTAATAATTTACTTTGTTGTTGATTATTGCTCCATTGACTAAATCGGGTTTGTAATGATGAGGGTAATTGTAAGTCGTATAGACCAAACATTGAGAAAGCTAACGCGACAAAGAGAATTGATAGGCTAATAAGGATATAAGGATGTTGTAAAATAGCCTGAAATTGTAATCCCGCAGCAGCGACAACAACACCTAATAGTGTATAGGTTATTGCCATACCTTGTACATAGCTAATAGCTAATCCCAACGTCCGACGTACTGAAAATCGATGTTGCTGTCCAAGAATAATACTTGTAATCAATGGATACATAGGTAAAACACAAGGCGTAAAAGCAATACCTATCCCTAATACAATTGCCCATAAAAATGAAAAAGATAATGTATTTATAGTTGAGGCATTGTTTGGTGATAGAGGTATCGATACGTCGTTTACTATAGAGGCAATAGTTGATTTAGTTTTATCAATGGCACTCGGCATTATTGTAGAATTAAGTTTGATAGTTTTTATTACAGGGGGATAACAAAGACCATCGGTACATCCTTGATAATATACTTTAAGTGTTGCCTGAGCTTCAGCAGTGATTAACGGGACATTCAGTTTAAGTTGATGAGTAAAGACTTCAACATCACCTAATAATTCATCATGATAAATCTTACCCTTAGGAAGTTGGTAGCGTCCTAAAGATGCACCGTTTACTTCAAGTTCAATTTTATCTTTATAGAGATAATAACCGTCAAGCATTCGCCACTCTAAAATAATATTGTTGTCTTTTTGAACACTACTAAATGCAAAAGCCTGTTCAGTAGAGGCAAAATGATTGTTCATTTGGGGCGACAATAAAGACGCTTGCGCTGATTGAATAAAATATAACGATATAATATTCCAAATAATAAGCTTAATTACACGCTTAACCATAATATATGACTTGTATCCCCGTTACTGATTTGTAATAAAAGTGCGTTTATTTTGTTAAAATAGTATTGACATTATTAAGTCAATATTATGTTAACATGTGATCTCTTATATTATTGCTGATTTAGTATTGTGACCTGAATAGCTATAGCATCACTATTTTATTTTTAAATACTATTAATTGGTGCTCATATTATATGAAATAGTTATGATATCAGATAAATTAAATAAGGTCGTTTTCGTCATGAGCACATGACACATTGAAAATGGTTATATTAGCGGTAAGATGAGTAAAGAAACAGAAATAATTGTCTAGTTTATTTATATGGATAGTAATCGATGTTTGGATGTAAAAAATGAGTGCTTCATAATGCAGCCAGCAGCCGAGAGAACCCGACTTTATATATTATTATCGTTATAATATTGATTGATGAATATTGAACTTCACTTATTCTTTTATGTCAGATTTCTTGAATAACAAGGGATGCATACCCATTTTTACTCTATATTCATTCTGATGAGAGGTGTACCTAGTGCGTTGGTTTCCATTAGTATTATTATTTTTATTGGCATGGATTGAATTAACCTTATTTAATAAGGTTGCCTCTGTTCTAGGTGTATTTTCATCTTTATTGCTTATTATTTTTACATCTTTTATAGGATTATCACTTATTCGTAATAAAGGTATTAACACACTAAAACATCTTAGAAACAAATTAATATTAGGTGAAAATCCTACAAGTGAGTTAGTAAGTAGCGTATCAATATTTATTGCAGGATTACTATTAATTATTCCAGGCTTCTTTACGGATTTTATCGCACTACTTTTATTGTTGCCTCCTATACAACATTTTTTAACATTACGGCTTATATCTCTGTTTCGTATTAATAAAACAACTTCACAATATCAGCATACATCGTATGAAGCGACGACACACAGTCATCGTACAATTGATGGGGAATATAAACGTAAAGATGAAGAATAGTAATTTATATTAAATTATACTCACCTGCTTATTGTTATATCAGCTTTTAATTATGCGAAAAATCATGTTTATTATGAGTATGCAATATTCCATTTGTTTCATAATCTAAGGTTGATAACCCTTGCAAAATACCGCAGATATTTTTTTCTTCTTCCTGTTGACAGTGGCGTTGACAATGTTCGTGTAATTTTATCAATTGCAACTCTAATTGTTGTAGCTGGTTTATGCGGAATTGAACATGATGTAGATGACTATCTAGTATCTCATTGACTTGTTCACAAGGACTATTTGCAGGATCCATCATGGCAAGTAAATTGCGAATTTCGTCATGATTAAGATCTAATGTGCGGCAATTTCTAATAAATCTTAAACGTTCAATATGCTGATGCGTATATTGACGATAATTATTTTTCGTGCGCGATGGTATTGGCATTAACTTTTCTTTTTCATAATAGCGAATAGTTTCTACCGTACAATTCGCAATTTTAGCGAGTTCACCAATTTTCATTTTTACACCTTCTAAATAAGATATTACGCTAATTGTAGACAGCAATTAGAATAAGATAACAGTATGTTTAAAGAAAATATTAGCCAATTCTCATTAGCCTATAATTATTTATAGATATTACCAAAGTATATAATCATAGTTTTATTACTTTTTGTTATTTCAATTAATGCTAACAAAAAGGAAACAAGAAGTACCTTTTCATATAGAGTGGGTATAATGTAGTCATCTTAACGAGTAGATAAAAATAATATAATTTTTTTTATATCGCCCCCTTGAAGAATGAAACCTTATCCCCATTTATTGAAAATACAATACAGTAAAGGTGAACATCACACTTTCTGTTTAATTACTAACCATGTAAACCATTTAGAGTGTTCTCATAGGAGTGTTATCAATGAAGATCCGTCCATTGCATGACCGTTTAATTGTTAAGCGTAAAGAAGTTGAGTCTAAATCAGCCGGTGGTATCGTGCTTACAGGTTCTGCTGCTGGCAAATCAACCCGTGGTGAAGTTCTTGCGGTAGGTAACGGTCGTATTTTAGAAAACGGCGAAGTCAAACCATTGGACGTTAAAGTCGGAGATATTGTCATTTTTAATGATGGTTATGGCGTTAAATCTGAAAAGATCGATAACGAAGAAGTATTAATCATGTCAGAAAGCGACATTCTCGCTATCGTAGAAGCATAATACGCTTTATTAATTAACACATTTACGTTTTAAGAGCATGAAATAAAGTGTTCTTGTGAACTAAAAAAGTAGGGGAAACCTAATAATGGCAGCTAAAGACGTTAAATTCGGAAATGACGCGCGTGTAAAAATGTTGCGTGGTGTGAATATTCTTGCTGATGCAGTAAAAGTTACTTTAGGTCCTAAAGGCCGTAATGTCGTATTGGATAAATCTTTCGGCGCACCCGCTATTACCAAAGATGGTGTATCCGTAGCACGTGAAATCGAACTTGAAGATAAGTTTGAAAATATGGGTGCTCAAATGGTGAAAGAGGTTGCCTCTAAAGCAAATGATGTTGCTGGTGATGGTACAACAACTGCGACTGTTATTGCCCAATCTATTGTTAATGAAGGACTGAAAGCTGTTGCAGCAGGAATGAATCCAATGGATTTAAAACGCGGTATTGATAAAGCTGTTACTGCTGCAGTTGAAGAATTAAAAACATTATCCGTACCATGTTCAGATACACGTTCTATTGCTCAAGTAGGTACTATTTCTGCTAATTCAGATGAAACAGTGGGTTCTTTAATTGCGCAAGCGATGGAGAAAGTAGGTAAAGAAGGTGTTATTACTGTTGAAGACGGTACTGGTTTAGAAGATGAACTAGACGTTGTAGAAGGTATGCAATTTGATCGTGGCTACTTATCTCCTTATTTTATCAATAAAGCTGAAACAGGTACCGTTGAATTAGACAGCCCTTATATTCTGTTAGTTGATAAGAAAGTATCTAATATTCGTGAGTTACTTCCGGTATTAGAAGCTGTCGCTAAAGCAGGTAAACCTTTATTAATCATTGCTGAAGATGTTGAAGGTGAAGCATTAGCTACGCTGGTAGTAAATAATATGCGTGGTATCGTTAAAGTTGCTGCTGTTAAAGCACCTGGTTTTGGTGACCGTCGTAAAGCAATGTTACAAGATATCGCTGTACTAACAGCAGGTACTGTCATTTCTGAAGAAATTGGCTTAGAACTCGAAAAAGCAACACTTGAAGATTTAGGCCAAGCAAAACGTGTTGTTATTAACAAAGATACCACAACTATTATTGATGGTGTAGGTGACGAAGCAACTATCAATGGTCGTGTAGGCCAAATTCGTCAACAAATCGAAGAAGCAACGTCTGATTACGATCGTGAAAAATTACAAGAACGTGTTGCTAAACTTGCTGGTGGTGTTGCTGTTATCAAAGTTGGTGCAGCTACCGAAGTTGAAATGAAAGAAAAGAAAGCTCGTGTAGAAGATGCTTTACATGCTACGCGTGCAGCTGTTGAGGAAGGTGTTCTAGCTGGTGGTGGGGTTGCACTTGTTCGTGTCGCATCTAAACTTGCCTCATTAACAGGTGTTAATGAAGACCAAACTATGGGTATCCGTGTCGCATTACGAGCAATGGAATCACCTCTTCGTCAGATCGTAACTAACTGTGGTGAAGAAGCGTCTGTTGTAACTAACCAAGTTAAATCTGGTAAAGATAATTATGGTTACAATGCTGCTACGGAAGAATATGGCGATATGATTGCTATGGGTATCTTAGATCCTACTAAAGTAACTCGTTCAGCATTACAGTATGCTGCCTCTGTTGCTGGTTTAATGATTACTACTGAATGTATGATTACTGAACTGCCAAAAGAAGAGAAAGCTGATTTAGGTGCTGCTGGTGGTATGGGTGGCATGGGTGGCATGGGTGGCATGATGTAATGCTGCTAGTACATAGGCTTATGGCCCGTGTACTGTTATCCCTTATATTGCATAGTTAACCAAGCAATTATCTTATTTATTATCCGATGATTTTGAGTTTTTTACTCATTATCATCGGATTTTTTATAAATTATATTATTTTATGTATTAATTCATATTTACCTTCTACTTTTTTATGATTTATCATAGAAGTATAAATACGTAAATTTATTTGATGGACATAGTTATATCTAAATTACATCATGTCAAATAGGATATTTAATATTATGCTTATTAGTTGATATAGTTTGTATTAGCAATGTGATAGATTGTATTTATTGATAATAAATGATTAAAGATATAGATTAATATTTTTAGAGTTAAATCTATGGTAGATTAATCTGTTAGTCAGGTTACTTAATATTAATAAAGTGATTATATTTTATTTTTTTAGAACTATTTTTTTGATTATTTTAACTTAACATTTTTGTTACGTAAAAGTAAAAAGAAATCAAATTTTAACCATTCATATTATAACTTTATTATTTATCGCTAATAAATAAAATAAGTTTGTTATTATTAATAAAATAACTTTACTAAGGCTTAAGTTATTGTCATGTATAACCTATAAATAATAACTATTTTTTATTATGTTATCATATTTTTATTAAGTTATAGTCAATATATTATTACTCAATTTATGTTTCTTATTTAAAATTATGTGCACTCCCTCAAAATTCAAATAAAAAAACATCAATTTATTTAATTATATTTTGCAAGACAAAAAAAGCGTATTACTATCTCGGCAGATTCAATCTAATAAAAATGAATAAAACAATGATGTAATTAGAAAATCTAATTAACAGAATGGTTTTTTTTAAGAGGATAGGGATTAAATGGTGCCAGGTAAAATAGAATATAAATGGATAAATTACAAAAAATATTCACTAATTGCCATTGTTATTAGTATTGTTTGTAATCATGTACCAATAATTTCCATTGCACAAGCATCGGCTGGCACAGCGTTATTTGGCGATGCGACACTTAAAGGTGGTATCTATTTTTGGCAACGCCAACGTGATAGAAAAGACATTAAAACGGGAGATTATGAAAAAAATCTTCATCATGCTACCTGGAATGCTAATCTTGACTTTTCTTCTGGTTATTTAGGTGATCTGATTGGTTTTGATTTAGCAGGATATGGGGCAGTTGAAATGAATGACGGTGGCCCAGCTTATCCAAATGAAATAGGCTTTAGTAATGCTAAAAATCGTTGGAATGAAGATTGGGCAGGGGATACTAGCGGTGTAACGCTCTATAAAGCAGCTATAAAAGTAAAATCGGGTTCGTTTTGGGGGCAAGGGGGCTATATTCAACCTGCAGGCCAATCAATTTTAAAACCTCATTGGAGCTTTATGCCGGGTACTTATCGTGGTATAGAAACGGGTGCTAAATTCGAATTAAAAAATAAGGGAGATCTCGCTATTTCCTATATGTGGGCCGATAGGTATAAAGCGCCTTGGTATAAGAATGTCTATGATTTCCGTCAAGCTGACATGAAAACATCAATAGACTACTTGCAGTCTATCGGTGCAAGTTATGATTTAAAAAATGGTGTATTACTTGAAGCGGCTTATGGTCAAGCTAAAAATTATATGCATCAATATTTTGCTAAAGGTTCATATGCAGGCAATCTTTATGGCAATCGTTTCAGTAGTAGTTATCAATTTTATGGTGCAAAAGATAGAGTTACTGGAGGGGGAGTGAATGATGTCTATGAAGGATTAGCCTGGTTGCAAGGTTTAACATTTAGTTATGAGACAGGGCCATTTAACTGGCGTCTTGAAGGAATGTGGGTCAAAGCCCACGGTAATCAAGGCTATTTTTTACAGCGTATGACACCATCGTGGGCATCATCAAATGGTCGCTTAGATATGTGGTGGAATGCTCGTTCAGACTGGAATGCTGATGGTGAAAAATCAGTTTACTTTGGTGTAGATTACGATTTGAAAGGTTGGGATCTAAATGGCTGGAAAGTAGGAAGTGCTTATGTTCGCGGTTGGGGGGCTAAACCTAATAAATTGGTTGAAAATCAGCATGTTAGATTAACTGAATCAGCTATTAATTTTGACACTAGCTATACCATTCAGTCAGGAAAAGCAAAAGGTAGCAGTTTTGCCTTGCACTACACTATTTATGATAATCATTCCACTATTCCAAGCTGGCAAGGCGGCTTTAATAATGTTTTCCAAGATGAAAAGGATCTCAAATTTATCGTAACGATACCATTTACATTTTTCTAATTAATGCCACAACAGATGGATATTACCAAAATATTATATAGATCATTATATTGTTAAAATATAGACAAGGTCAAAAAGGAGTGACTAATGAGATTCAGATGTAACTGGTTAATGCTAAGTATATCTACATTATTGTTAAGTGCAGGCCTAAACTCGGCTGTAGCGAGTCAAAAAACAGTAGATAATATTGCTGAACAATTATCAGTTAATTATGTCATGAAAGATAATTTAGCTAATTCACATGGTGTGGATTGTGGCAGGTTAGGTGCCGATTGGGCCTCATGTTTTAAAGCAAATATTATTTTGACCAATGATGGCCCTGAAATAAAGGATAAAGACTGGGAAATTTATTTACATAGTATTCGTTTACTATTAGATGTTGAAAATGAACAATTCAAAATTACCCATATAACGGGCGATTTACATAAGTTGGAACCCACCGAGAAATTTGAAGGTTTTCCAGCAAATAGTCACATTACATTACCCATTATTGGTGAATATTGGCAATTATTTGATTCTGATATAATCCCTCGCTGGTATGTTACATCTGAAAATGCTAAACCAAAAATAATAAAAAATACTAATACAGAAGAACTTGCTAAATTTATTAAGCCAATAGATAAAGATCTTTGGAAGCGCACCACTGATGACCATAACCAACTGATGGAGCCACGTAGTCGATTTATTAAAAATGCCAAAACAGCCTATATTCCTCATAAAAAGCTGCGAGGAAAAGTGATCCCGACACCGGTATCCTTGACAATACACCAATATGATATTGATTTATCGTCAGGAATAAACCTTAATTTAGCCTGTTTATCAAAGGAATCAACAGATGTCCTTAATGAGCATTTTTCTCGACTCGATATTAAAACAGGTACAGGGTATAAAGTAAATGGCAAAGTAGGTAAAGCAGAATTCACTGATCAAATGGCTGTACCTGGTGCTTACAAACTTACTATTACACAGGATGAAGCACAGATCGTTGCCTTTGATGAAAGTGGTTTATTCTATGCAGTGCAATCCATCTTGTCACAATTACCTGCCGAGGGTGAGAAAAAACTTGCAGCGGTAGATATCATTGATGCTCCTCGTTTTCAATATCGTGGGGCCCACTTGGATGTTGGACGTAATTTTCATAGCAAGGCAGCCGTTATGCGCTTACTTGATCAAATGGCTATATATAAAATGAATAAATTTCATTTTCATTTGACTGATGATGAAGGATGGCGCATTGAAATTCCAGGATTACCAGAATTAACAGAGATAGGTAGTAAGCGATGCCATGATCTAACTGAAACGACCTGTCTTTTACCACAATTAGGCTCTGGTCCAAACAGCGATAATATGGGAAGTGGTTATTTTACGCGCGATGATTATATCGAAATTGTGAAATATGCGAAGGCAAGACATATTGAGGTTATTCCTGAAATTGATATGCCTGCACATACACGTGCCGCAATCGTAGCCATGGAAGCACGCTATAATAAATTAAGTCTGGCAGGTAAGGAAGGTGAAGCTAATAAATATCGGTTACTTGATCCCACTGATACATCAAATACTACATCGGTACAATTTTATGATCGCCGTAGTTATTTAAATCCCTGTTTACCATCATCTTTAACATTTGCTGATAAGATCATCAGTGAAATGGTATCCATGCATAAAGAAGCAGGACAACCTATTACTACTTGGCATTTTGGCGGTGATGAGGCGAAAAACATTCGTTTTGGTGCGGGCTATCAGGATAAGCATGGCAAAATAGTGTCTGGTAAAGGGATTATTGATTTAAGTAAAGAAGATCATCCTTGGTCTCGTTCTCAAGTTTGCCAACAAATGGTAGAACAAGGCAAAGTTGCTAATATTGAACATTTACCAAGCTATTTTGCAATTGAAGTCAGTAAACTCGTTAATATGCATGGCATAGAAAAAATGCAGGCGTGGCAGGATGGTGTCAAATTTGCCAAAAATGCTAAAGATTTTGCCACAAAACGTGTAGGTGTTAATTTCTGGGATACCCTTTTTTGGGGGGGGTATGACGCCATTAACGATTGGGCATCAAAAGGCTATGAAGTTATCGTATCAAATGCCGATTATGTCTATTTAGACATGCCAAATGAAGTTAATCCTAAAGACTGGGGCTATTATTGGGCGACACGTTTTATTGATATGCAAAAAATCTTTACCTTTGTCCCTGATAATTTGCCACAAAATGCTGAAATGTCAGTTGATCGTGATGGTAATCCCTTTTCTGCTAAAAGTGATAAACTATGGGCAGGTGCTTATGGGCTTTCCGTTCAGTTATGGAGTGAATCAATAAGAACAGATGAAAGAATGGAGTTTATGTTGTATCCCCGTCTAATTTCAGTAGCAGAACGTGCTTGGCATAAAGCCACATGGGAACAACCTTATCAAGTGGGTAAAGAGTACAGTGGTTCAACGCACCATGTTGATAAGCATGCTGTGCAACGTGATTGGCAACTTTTTGCAAATATTATAGGACAACGAGAACTTGCGAAACTTGATAAAGCAGGTATTGCTTATCGTTTACCCGTGCCTGGTGCTCAAATTAAAAAAGGGATCTTACATGCAAATGTTGATTTGCCTGGATTAGGTATTCAATATTCAACTAATGGCGGTAAAAGATGGCACAAATACGATGTACATCATCAACCTAAAATAAAAGGTAATGTCTGGATTCGTTCAATAAGTCCTGATGGTAAACGAGTTAGTCGCGCTGAAAAAATAACTATGTAGCTGTTTATCTTATTTCCAGATCTTTGTATAACTTATGATGCCGGCATTATGCCGGCGATTCTTGCGATAAACTTACTATATAGTAAGTGTCATAATGATTTACAAAAATAATCCCTTATAGTTCTATTTATAGTATTTTAATGAAATAGAACTAACTCATATAATTTTTATATAAATTAAACAAGAAATAAAATTAAAACATACTATAAAAAATGGAATCGCCCTATTAAATTTTTTTATTTCTTATGTAACTATTATATTAATAGAGCTAATATTATCTAAGTAAAAATTGTATAGATTTTTTATTAATTAAAAATAAAAAAGAAACTAACAAAAAAGTAGTTTTATTATTAGTGATTTTTCATTGTATTGATATTATTTTTTTAAATAATAATCTACTTTCTAATATATAACCAATTAAGTGATATAAAAGATCATAATAATACAATTTAAATAATTATACAGTTTCTATTAAACTGGTTTGGTCATTTCAGTTTTATCAACTGATAAATGCTAATTTATAAAACCATCTTAGATAATAAGATTAAATGCATTATTATTTATCTAATAATACATTAATTTACATCATGATATTCTTAAACATAATAAAGTAAATATAGATACTAGTCTGTTATTTTCTTTTTTGGGAATTAACATCATAAAGTAATACAATATTAATTATTAATAAAATTTTGGTGTGGAATTTGCAAAAACTATTTAATTAATTGCTCAACTTCGATAAGAGTATCGTACCTTGCTTCAAGGACATAAGCAAAGTACTACACTATCTATTTTTTATTTACAAAAAGCCATCTATTCTTAGCCAGACGTACTGATATGGGGTTATTTATGTCTGAATTTATAAGTCGATTTACAGATATTGAATTATCAAAGCTAGTGTTGATGGCACTTATTGGTGGTATATCATCATTGTTATCAAATCGCGGCCTAGCCGTTTTTAATGATGGATTACGTCCTTTGATATCAGAATATATTGAAGGAAAGATGAATAGAAAAATATTGGCAGTCAATACCTTTGCCTTAAGTTTTGGCTTGATAATTGGATTTGGCATACCCTTTTCATTATTATCGTCAATTATACTGGTGCACAGTTTATTATTAGGGACTGATGTTATTGGTATTTGGTGTGCGAATAGCCGGCGCGGATCTATATGCGCATCGCTTATTGGTTCGCTCTATGGTATAGCATTGCTGGTAGGTTTAAAATCAATTGTAAATTTATTTGCTATATTACCTATTAATTTTATGGAGCAACTGAGCAAAGTAGGTGCTCCAATTATTGTTTGTTTTTCATTATTTCCATCCCTTGTTACCGCATATCAATATAGCTATGGCAAAGGATTGCTAGTCTTAATCATCACGTTAATTAGTTATCTTATTACTGAAAATTTCGGGATATTAAGTTTTGATCGATATTCACAAATGTCGGTTAAACTTGATCCGAATGGTATGGCATTATTGTTTGCTATGATAGGTATGTTTTACTTTGCCATGTGTGAAAAAAGACCACAACATTCCGAAACAGCAGCAATATTAAGAGATAAATCTGTAGGTTTATTTTCTGAGCGAATTAAACGCATCCAAAAGAATAGGGGGTTATTTATACTAAATGGTGGATTAACTTCAGTTGCGGCAACAACCTCAATGTGTTTATTAGCAGAAAGTCCAATGTCACTACAATTACTTGCTAATGGTGAAACAACGGGGGCTATACTCGTAGCTTTAGCCAGAGCGATTAGTTTTATTCCTTTAATTGGCACAACTGCTATTGCCACAGGCATATATAGTCCTGATGGCATGAAGTTTACCTTCGTAGTGGGATTATTTACTCAAAATCCGATAATCGCATTCATTATGGGTGGCATAGTAATAGCAATAGAAATCATATTATTGTCTAAACTTGCTGTGTGGTTAGATAACTATCCTGGTGTTAAAGCCTGCGGTGAATATATACGCATAGCAATTATGCATATGCTGGAGTTTACGTTGCTTGTTGGTGGTATGATGGCATCAAATGCTATTTTACCCAGTTTGGGGTTTATGATCGTTGCTGGTATTTATTTATTAAATCGCTCTGCTAAATTCCCTTTAAATAATATGGCAATAGGACCTATTGCTACAATTATTGTGGGAATTTTTGCCAATATTATCTGTATTCTGGGGTTAAAATAAAAAAGCCTTGCTAACTACTTTGTAAAGTAAAATTTATTTGAGTACGCATAATCGCATAATATTGAAACTGTAGATATTAACGTTATTTACTTGTTATTTATTATTATAAAAACGATTATTAGCATTATATTTTTTATTATAATAAGGAAGTTATATACTGTATTATTGGATAGTAGGGTATTAGCTAAAGAAAATACCTATCGAGTTTGATTTACTTTTACTCAATTTATCTGGTGTAATAGATATTTATACGGTAAGAATCTAAAAAAGGATACCATATATGACTAATGGTATCCTATAAATTGGTTGCTACTTATACACCAAGTGAAAAGAAGATATAACGGCCAATACTTTCACTAAGTGTAATAAACGTGGTTGAACATAATAAAATAAAGCTAATCTTTTTATTATTATATTGCTTGACTAATACGCATCCGATGAAACAAAGACCGAATGTAAGCAATATAATACGTATTGCACTTTGTACGATAAGATGATTAGGTAGCGTTTGCTGGGTAAAGCCTAAGGATAAGGGCTCATTCACCACTGATAAAAGTGTCGAGACCGATAATAATGTTAAAATG
This sequence comes from uncultured Enterobacterales bacterium, assembly GCA_945288535.1. Classification (GTDB taxonomy): domain Bacteria; phylum Pseudomonadota; class Gammaproteobacteria; order Enterobacterales; family CALYQQ01; genus CALYQQ01. Next base: position 58,939 of record CALYQQ010000015.1, read on the forward strand.
ATCCCTATCGCAATAAATATAATTGCTATATGAATTACCTGCTTTCTTTCTTTAGATAATTTACTAGATTGCATTTCTTTGTGCATGATTAATGCTGTGATAGTCCCTCCCATAAGTAGCGATGACCCAAAGAATGCAGCATAGGTAAAGATGTTATACCACAGGGTAAATATGGTATTGATATAGATATTTGACATTACAAAAATATCAATAATACCCACTAGGCAAGTTATAGTTAGGCAGGTATACGGTACATATTTTTTTATTACTAAAATTGCTATCGAAAGAAAGAGCAACCCCATATAAAATCCAGTAAATAATATTTCACGGCTCATCCATGAATGAGCAATATTTAATATGGAATAAATAATATGGAATGGATTTCCTAAATGAAATATAGAAGCAATACTGCCGATTATACCCAGTATAAATGCCAGTAGCAGGTTTTTTTTAATAATAGTAATAGCCAATTCGTTATTGATTTTAAATAATAGACGATAGGCACAAAGTGTACTGATAGCAAGGCAACCTATAGAGGTTTGTATTACTAACGTAAAAATAAGCAATGGCCATTCATGCATCTCTTATTCTCCTTACTCTTTTTTACCAATAATCAAATTGGGTTTTGTTGTACTAGAATTGGGTAAACCATAAATATCTGCATTGTTACCATATTTTTGACGAAGATCATTAATAAGGCCAAATTCCATCGCACGCAACGGGCAGGCATCGACACAGACAGGATTTCCCCCTTCTTCACGAATATCTAAACAAGTATCACATTTCGTCATCATACCCAATTGTTTGTCAAACTGGGGGGCTTCATATGGACATGCCCAAGTGCAATATTTACAGCCAATACATTTATTATGATCAATTAATACAACACCATCTTCTTTCCGTTTATGCATAGCGGTTGTCGGGCAGTGGCTAACACATGCTGGTTCATCACAATGATTACAACTAATAGATAAGTGCCAACGTCGTGGTTTGGGAAAATGGCCTGCTTCAAAATCATAGACGCGCCTAAAGTTACGGCCGACTTCCAGATCATTTTTATCTTTACATGAAATTACACATGTTTTACAACCGATACAGGTTGCCGCATTAAAATAAAAGCCAACTTGCTGATTTTCCATTATTATGCCTCATCAAAAATAATTCGTTGCGGTAATGCGGCATCAGGTAACAGAGGTTCACCTTGCCATTTTTCCACTTTACACAATAGGGTATTCCAGCCAGAGGTACCTAATCCTGTTGGGATCTGTTCTGATATCGTATTGTCCCCACCAGCCTTATCAATACCTGTATTTTCATCTAGCTCCACCCAGCTTCCATGAGGTAATGCAAGCACACCTGGTTTTATGGTTTCAGTCACATAAGCAGGACGCAATATTTTACCAAGCTTGTTGCTAACAAGGATCGTTTCGCCGTGCTTAATACCCAAATTGTGTGCATCAGTAGCATTAATATAGACAGGACTTGGCCAAGCTTCTCTTAACCAAGGAACATTATCCAAGGTACTGTGTGAACGTCTTAAATAGTGTGGATTATAAATTTGGAAGGGGTAATCACCTTTTTTATTATTTTCCCAATCACTATAACTGTCTTCAATTCCCAGTGGTTTCGGTGTGTATTTAGGAATAGGAGGAATATCAGTCCAACCAAATTCTTTTGCTTTTTCAGTTAATTGCGAACAATAAATTTCAAACTTACCACTGCGGGTTGGACGTGGATAGTTTTCTGGATCCCGAATAAAATCTTCATAGGCAATATAGCCATAATTATCATCTTCATGACGCTCAATTTGATATTTACCTTCATCAAGAAATTGTTGTAAAGATATTCGGCCTTGTTGTGGTTTACCTTTTACTTGCCACTGAGTTATATCTTGTTCAGTAATTGTCAGTAAGGGTTCTTTACCATTACCATCGACCGTTACTACCGTTGAACCCGCTAATGTATTAAAAAACTGTTGTTTTTCGCTTATAGGAAAGATTTCATTAGTATCTAAATCTAAACGTTTAGCTAACTCACGTGCGATCCATTGATCACTTTTGGCTTCATAGAGCGGTTTAGCAACATTCTGAGCCACTAATAAAACTTCACGATTACTTGGTTTAAGAATTAAACCTTCTCGCTCCCATTCTGTTGTGATAGGCAATACAACATCAGAATATTTTGCATTTGTGGTTAATACATAGGCAGGTGTGACTATAAATTCAACATTATTGCGATAAGCTTCAATACCTTTTAGTGTATTTGCCTTAGTTTGTAGCGTAGCATCAAAAGTATGAAATATGAGTTGAATATTAATATCTACATCACCAATGCCACGCTGGCGAAAACGTTTTTCTAATAATGCTCGATTAAGATCATTATGATTAATACTTAATTCCACCGGATTCCGGAAGGATGGAAGTCCTGTATCGCCATTAAGCACCAAACGTGTGCCATTATTTGCTGCTGCGTAATGGCAATTTACGCCAGTCATTTTCCCTGGACGGCCCATATGACCCGTCATAAATCCTAATGTAGAAAAGGCATGTACCCAGCCTTCGCCATTATGAATACGAGCTGGCGCCCAACCAGTCAATAAAGCGACCCGGTTTGTTCCACCAATTTGACGGGCTAATTCTCGAATCTTTTCTGGCGCAAGTCCGCAGATTTTAGATGCCCATTCCGGTGTAGTTGGTTCACCTGTAAATGTACCTAACAAATAATCTTTAAAGTTATCATCAGGATTAGCATCTTCCGGCATACTGTGTCGGTCAAAACCAATGGTACAACGTTTTAAAAAATCCCAGTCAATTAATGGATTAGTATGAGGGTCATCTTCCACTAATAGTGTATGCATGATAGCTAAGGCTAAAGCATGATCGGAGCCAGGATTAACTGGAAACCATTCAGCATCAAATAACTCAGCTGAAGCCGTATAACTTGGATCAATTGAAATAAAGCGAGCACCTGCTTTTTTTGCTTGCAAAAAATGCCAGGTTGGATTGCCAGGACTACTCCAGGCAGGATTACCGCCCCATAAAACAATAAGCTGAGATTTGCGTAAATCAAGTCTGTCGTTGACGCCAAAGGTGGAATAGCCTTCATAAAGACCCATATAAATAGGTGCTTCATTCCAGGCACCATAAGAGATGGTTCCCCAATCACTAACAAACCCTCCTGCTTTCGCAAATAGATTTTTATAATGGGAACCTCCTCCTGTTGCCCAAATAGCTTCATTACCATATTCACTTCGTACGCGCTTTATTTCACTTGACACGAGCTCTAATGCTTCGTCCCAGCTAATACGGATCCATTGATCTCGCCCTCGCAAAGAACGATCTCCACCTCCAGGGGCCCAATGTTTCCGTTTCATTGGATACCTTAATCTATCAGCACCAAAAATTTGTTTTCGCTGTGAACGACCACGTAGGCATCCACGTTGTTGCGGTGCCTCACTGGTATCCGGGTAGATATCATCTGTTTTTTGTCGTTCTACAACACCATCCACAATTAATGCTTTATTTAAACAACGACCACCACAATTATGCCAACATGCAACAGGTTTCCAAATGCCTTTTGTTTTTTGTGGTGATGGTGATGTACTTGTTGTCGCCTGTAAACCATGGCTAATAGGTAAAGTCGCTATAGCACTTATCGCTGACGACCATTTGATAAAGGCGCGTCGGCTTAGGCCTGAACGATTGCTCTCATTCATAGCTATTCCTCAGTGTTTGACTTAGTAAAATAGTTAATATTATGTTTATCAATTTATTAGGTTTATCGTGTTATAAATGAGTTTTGCATTTAAAGATAAAAGAATATTCATATTGTTTATGAGGAGTTAAATTGCAAAAGAAAAGTCTCATCTCTTTTTAGAAATTGTTGTAATAATATGCTAATAGCACGATAAAAAAGGGTGTCGGCATGATTATAGATGTTTCGGCAGAAGGTAGCAGAAAATGATAATAAGTGCGTTTGTAAAAAATGGCGTTGAATAGTAAGAAGATCGGTAAATTGCTTTGTGTTTAATTTATTATCATTAAGTAGCGTACAATTTTTGCAACTCATATGATAGAGAAAATCGAGTTCGAAACCGATATGGTCAGCCGCTTCTCTTTCGCTTGAATTTAACCGAAATCCATTAGCATTATAAATAGCCTTTACTTCCTGAGTACTTTTTTGAAAAAGTAATTTATCACGAGATAAATAAACGGAACCCCAGGGAGGGGCGGGCGGCGTTTCAGGACCAATAAATAATCGGGTAAAATCCCAGTGCAGGTCTTCATAATCTGCCTTATCTTTAATAAACGAGCGAGCAGCTAGCCAGTCATCGATATTCTTTATTGCATCTATAACAGATGCTTCTTTAATAATAAGTGCAAAGAACCCAAGGGCTTTTTGTTGTTGTAAATAAGTGATCAATTCTATGGACGGTTCTTCTATAAATAAGCGGCGCAATAGATCATAACAATATTGTCGAGCAAATAAATATTCTGTCATGTGATTGTTAAATAAAGTCATTATTGTTCCTGAATATCAGATAAATGAAAAGTCGCCGGTGATGTTTTTGCAAGCTGTACTTCTTTTATAAAAAAATTACCGTTACTCTCTTGTTCAACTACGGATGATGAAAGGCATATTTCCATGGTAGAGGGTACTAAACGTGAAATATATTTAGGATGAAATTGTAAAAATGCATGCAGATGATCCTCTTTAAAAGGGAGAGTATGTCGTTTTAAAAAAGATTTAACATCTGCTCTATTTTTACCAAAAACTTTTGCCGTTTTTAAGAAATAGTCTCGCGTAGAATACATGTAGGTGTCGTCAGCAGAATAGCCATAGTTCTGTTGGAAGATTTGACCTGTATGTTTATTTTCAAGGGAGCAATAATGTATTCCTAATTTAAGATGTTTATCCAAGGCAAACAAAATGAGTTCAAGGCAAAGATTTTCGCTTTCAGCAATAGCTAATCCACCTGCATACCAATAGTTATAAAACACGTCATATGGTGGATATTTTAAAAAAAAACCTTGTCGACGATAGATATCCACATTATTAAACGGAAAACAAAATTCTAATAAATTAATACCATCAATGCCTATTGCATCGAGTTTTACTAATAAATCACACATTTGTTGCTTAGTTCCCGGTAGTACCGGCATCTCGACCATAACCGTATCAATATATTGGCGAGCAATTGCAATACGACGTAGAATATTTTCTTGTTGTTTTAAAGGATCATCTAGTTTGATACTAAAGCGAATTTCATTAAGTCCGGCGAGTTTTAGTTGTTTAGCTAGGGTATGTGTAAGAGGATCTCCGGCAGTATAAAGTCGAGAGTGGATGTTTGGAAATAGTTTGTTGGCATGTTTAAAAAAAGCAACACTATCTCCATGATATAAAAGAGGTTCACCTCCCGTTAATGCGACATGCGTTAGCGGTATTGATGAATCATACAGGTGTTGAAGTTCATTATGAGCATCTCGTCGTTGTTGAATAAAATGCGTATAATTATCTTGGTTAGGATTAAAACAAAAATAACAATTACGATGGCACTGAAGTGACAAAAAAGTAGTGTAACTACCTTCACCTGTACGACAAGCTTTACAGGCATCGGAAAGCCAATGAGAATAAATACTTTTATCATTATTGGCAAATTTCACTGAACGCTGTTTTAATTGTTGCCTTAACTTATGATTATAATGGCTTAATTCAGGTGAAGTGGCAAAAGACAAACCGTAATCTCCAATAGCTGATAAAGCACGTTGTTCAATATTCATATAGTGTTTAGCATAGGCTTTAAAAGCGGTATCATTAATCTGATCGAAAGTATCGAGGCTAATAATTATCATAAGGTTTTATTTTTAAATAAACTATGCTGCAAAGTAGAAATAGACTGTGGTATTTTCAACGTATTTCTTAAATGGCACGCCGGGCAAATATGTAATTCTTTGAGTGCTGAAAAGGTTTGCTGGCATTGCTGACAATTATATTGATTGATCGGATAAACGATTAGTCTACATTTATCTATCCAATTATTAATGGTTAATACCTGTTCTGGACAACTATCCTGACAAAGATAACAACCAATACACTTTGCCGTAGTGATAAATAATGTTGTCTCTGTTATTTGGAAGCAGTGACTAGGACATAATTTTTCACAAATTTGGCAAAGTGAACAATGAGATATATCTAATGAAATACTAAAAAATTGATAATGTGAATATGCTTGAATGAGTATTTCTTTTTTTATTGAATAATATGTTACTGCTGTTTTTAGTGAATTTAAGCCTAATAACATACGACGTTTTAATGAAATTTTATTGTCTTGTTCACTATAATTTTCAATAGTAAAAACTGTATTTGTTGATTTTTTTAATATGTTATTTGTTTGGTTAAGCGTGTTTAGCCAATGTGAATGTGTAGGAGATAAACGAATAATGGAAATACCAATGGTATAATAAAGTAATAATTCTTTAATGGTGGGTTCATGCGAACTATCACTATATAGAATATAATCCTGGATGTACCGCTTTGGTAGGGGACCCTCAATCGCATTTACTGGGCAAGTAATGACACAGCGACCACATTGAATACAATTTGCCTTATTAATGGTAATCGCTCGTTTATAAAGTTGTATAGCATTAGTAGGGCAAGATTCGATACATAGTTGGCAAGAGGACTTATAACTTTTTTGTCTGATACAATACTGCGTCACTATTATTGCCATAAACTTTCCATTAGTCAGCAACAAGTCGTTAAATAAATATCCGCTACGACAAATCTATAATAATTAAAATAAGTTGTAATAATGGTATTTTAATAAATTGTTATTAATACAGAATTGTTTATGATCAATAATGTCATTCTTTTTATAGCAATATATAAGAATATAATTATTTTACCATTAATGAATGTTTATTTATGATGAAATACTATTAAATAGAGTAGCTAAGCATGAGTAATAAAATATTAATGAATTAATGTGTTAAAAAAATAACCTAATGCAATTATACCTAATAAGATAATGGCGATTGCATAAATTTTCTCCGCTCGATGATTAAATAGAGGTAAGTCTCGCTGTTTGCGTGCTTTACTATAAAATCCAAAACCAACACTATATAAGATCATCGATAACAGTAAATATTTTAAACCCCCAGCATAAATTAGCCAAATACCATAAATTGTAGCAATAGTGCCAATCATAATGGCTAATGTATTTTTACTTATTAAAGCAAGTTTGAGCATATAAATTGCAGATAAAAGATAGGGAATAAGTATCATTGACGTGGATAACTTAATAAGAGTGTTATAACCAGATTCATTTAAATAAGCAAGCAGTAATAAGCCAGTAATAAATAGTGACGTTAACCATAATGCTTTTGTCGGTGTACCCACGCTATTTAATATACCAAAGTAACAAGGAAGGGTATGATCTTTACCTTTACTTGCTAGATATAACATTTCGGCTGCTAACATTAACCATGAAAGTAAGGCACCAGATACAGAAATAATTAAACCTATATTAATAAAAACGGCTCCCCAATGACCAACAGCATGCTCCATCACTAAAGCCATTGATGGATTTTTCATTGTTGCTAATACAGATTGTGGCACAATACCTAATGATAAAATAGATACACACATTAAGAGAATTGTTGTTAGAAAAAAACCTAAAAATGTTGCTCGACTAACATCAATAGGATATCGCGCGCGCGATGCATAAACAGTCGCACTTTCAATACCTAAATAAACCCATACTGTATAGAGCATAGTCGATTTAACTTGTTTAAGAATAGAGCCTAATTGTGGTGAACCCCAAAAATCAGCTGAAAATGTGTCAATATGAAATGTCAACATGATACAGATAATAAATAAACCAATCGGGATCACTTTCGCAATCGTCACTAGACTATTTAAAATAGCTGCAGAGTAGATCCCTTGCAGGATAAGGGCATGTAATAACCATAGTGTGATTAATCCACCAATGAAGGCAAGGAAGGTAGTTCCTTCGCCAAAGAAAGAAAATAGTGAAAATGATCCTAATGCACTAAATAAAATTACGAGATAACTGCCACATGACATTAAGGCCGAGAGCCAATAACCCCAAGCAGCATTAAAACCAATATAATCACCGAAACCTTCACGAACATAGCCGTAAAGGCCATCTTTAATATGGTTTAAACGAAGTGACAAATATTGAAATGCTCGAGTGAGTGATAACATCCCGACAAAGGTGATTATCCAGGCAATAAGTATTGCACCAGCGCCGGCACCCTCAGCCATATTTTGCGGTAAACTAAATATACCACTACCGATAATACCACCAATCACTAACATGGTTAATGAAAGCAATCCTAATTTATTATCTGCTATTTTCATACATGCCTATTAAGTGAATAAACGTTACGCTATCATGTTATCTGTTTGGAAATAAATTTAATTAACATAGTTAGAATCGAAGCGACATACAACTTAGTCCGCCATCAATTTTTCTAAACTCTGACGTGTCAACTTCAATGATCTCATAACCGAGGGTAGCAATTTTTTCTTTTGTATTAGGGTAGCCTGTCGGCATGATTACTCTGTCATTCACCCAAATACAATTGGCGGCATAAGCCTCATTGTCAGCAATTTCAATAATATTTAAATGGGAAAATTCAGGTTTATGGATAAATTCACCAGCGGCAAGTAAATTATTATTTTCTAGATAAGATAAACCAGTTTTTAAATGTAAAACTTTTTCTAAACTGACAATAGATGCGGTTAATCCATATTTCTTTAATAGTGCAATAACTTGTTCGGCGCCATATTGATTAGTTCTGGCAGAAAGCCCAATATAATAATGTGAACCTACCATCATAATATCGCCTGCATCTACGGTACCTGGTGCTGAAATATATTCCATATTATCTGGGTAAAAACGCTGAATTGTTTTTTCAATATATTGTATTTCCTGACGACGGCTTTCTGCACCTGGACGAGTAATAATAGCGCAGAACTGAGTACATAATGCGGTATCTTCAACAAAGACTGAGTCTGGAAAATCTTCCTTAGGTGGTAAAATAGTGATATCAACGTTACATGTTTGTAATGCGCGAATATAAGCATTATGTTGTTCTAGTGCTTTTTGGTAATCAGGTTTTCCTATATTGGCAGAAGTAATTCCATTAACAAGTGCTTTACATGGTGTACGGCAAATAATATGGTTAAACATGGCAGTTCTCTTTGTATAAATATGTTTATATTTTGAATAATAATTCTCGCATAGAGAACTGTCAATAGGGTGGATTTATAAATCGTTATCTTTATGAATTTATTATAAATATCAAATTAATAAAAAAATAAAAATTTTTAACATATTGAATAATAATGTATTATCTAGTTAATGGTTATTATAAATATAATGTTCTATAGTTACATAAAATAGCTTTTTATAGCAATCTGTTTACTTTTTTATCTCTTCAAACGCTTTAAATAGACTTTGATTAATCTGAATAATAAATTATTGTATATAGCCAATTATCGGCATAATATGATGTCAGCAATGTGATAAGTTCAAAACGGTATTATGGCTATACACCTATTTGTTATACGGAGATATACCAATGAGTAAGAAAAGAATTTCTAGAGGTAAATTTGACAAGCTTCAAAAGTTGTCAAATCAAAATGGAGTTATTGCAGCATTAGCTATTGATCAGCGGGGATCAATGGAAAAAATGCTAAAAACCGCAGTAGGTGAAGAACATTATCATATTGATATGGCTTATGAATTTAAAGAATTAGTTTCTCAAGAGTTAACTAAATACGTGAGTGCCATTTTGTTGGATGAAGAGCTAGGTTTTAAAGGTATAGCAAGTAAATCACCTAATGCTGGTTTAATTATGTCTTATGAAAAAACTGGTTATGATGTGAATACGCCAGGACGTTTGCCAGAAATACTAGCAGAAGAATCTATACAACGATTAATGGCAAAAGGTGCTGATGCCGCTAAAGTTCTCGTTTATTATAACCCTCAGGATCCACAAGATATTCTTGATAAAAAACATGCTTTTCTTGAACGACTTGGTGATGAAGCAAGAGCAGTAGATATACCTATATTTGTTGAACCTATTGTTTATGATAATATTATTACGAATGATAAAAGTGCGGAGTTTGCTAGGATTAAACCACAAAAAGTAATTCAAACTATTCAAGAATTTACTAAAGATAAATATCATATTGATATATTAAAAGTAGAGATTCCTGTTTTATTTAACTATGTTGAGGGATATACCCCAGCAGACAAGCAAGTCATTTATTCTCAGCAACAAGCTACTGATTATTTTAAACAAGCTAGCGATGTTGCAACTCGTCCTTTTATCTATTTAAGTGCAGGTGTACCAACTGAATTATTTCATCAAGAACTGCGTTTTGCTATTCAAGCGGGAGCTAAATTTAGTGGTATTCTTGGTGGTAGAGCTACCTGGTTTGAAGGTGTAGCTGCCTATGCACGTGATCGCCGAGAAGGATTATTACAATGGTTAGATACGACCGGCCGTAAAAATGTCGAAGATCTTAATGAGATTTTAAGTTGCGGGGTGTTGCCATGGTACGATATTTATGGTGGTTTAGATAATATTGACGTTTTCGATATAAATTTAGCTAAATAATATAATAAGATCGATTATATTTGTCTAATCAGATAAGAGATTTCAATACAATTCTTTCATAAAGGCAATTAAATTAATTGCCTTTTAGCGAATTTAGGCTTTTTATAATAGCATCTTTAACATTTTTATTTTGATCGTACCCTATTGATTTTTTATACCGTATAAATCGATAGCTAATATTTTAGGTAGAATAATATAATAACTATGTTTAATGGCAGCGTATAAATCAGGATTACCGTTATCAAGATCACGAAAATAATCTGCATCATTAACAATAATGAGCAGCAATGATGTTATCACAAGAAAGAAAAACAGCAGTGGATATAAGTATGGCATCAAGTGTAAGTAGTACAAGTTTTAGCAAATGTGTTTCTATAGTTGGCTATTATTGGTATAAATATTAATCAATTAGGGTCGATATCACACTTGCTCAATCTAGCATCAAAAACTTTCTTTTCGTATTGATGATGACGAATATCTAAAATTCGATGGTCATTCGATTTATAACGGTTTTTATTGATTTGACTAAATTATCAATGACCTAATCTTTGTTCTGACTGAAAACGGCATGAGCACTTATCTATTACTTTATTAAGCACATTTATATCATCATGTGTTAAGCAGATTTTTTAGTGCGTTAGCTAATATTAAAGTTAACGATGATGACTTCCTTATTTTATATAAGTATCACCAGAGAACACATATATTATTACAACTAAACAAGTAAAAATAGAGTATTTATATTGTAGTAACTGAGTAGAGCAAACTATTTATACTAAAATAGTAACTATACATATTAAGCAAATGAAGAGGAAGGGTTATGAGTATTTTAAGTTTTATTAAAGAAGTTGGTGAAAAGCTGTGGGATCCAAAAGCAGCTGAAGGAAAAGAACATTCACAAGAGCAACAGCAAAAACTACAGGATTATTTAAAGAAGCTAGACTTACCAGGTACTTCAGGTGTTAATATTAACGTTAATAATGGTAAAGTGACTATTTCAGGCGAAGTACCCAGTCAAGAAATAAAAGAAAAAGTTGGTGTTGCATTAGGTAATGTAATGGGGATTAGTGATATAGATAACCAAGTTAGTATTACAAATAATGCAACAGAACAGCAATCACCGCAATTACAGCAATCACCACAATTACAGCAATCACCACAATCACCACAACGGGAAGGTCGTTACTATACCGTTAAATCAGGTGATACATTAAGTAGTATCGCAAAAGCAATGTACGGTAATGCCAACCAATATAATAAAATTTTTGATGCAAATAAACCGATGTTAACAAATCCAGATAAAATATATCCAGGACAAGTATTACGTATTCCAGATTAATTGTATTGTAATAATAAATATATGATTGGATCATAATCCTTCATAATAATTTACGTGTCATTTATGAAGGATAAATTTCTTATTAGTACTATAATGCGTTTTTCTTATGCGATAGATTTACATTCTTTCACTATTGGTTTGTTCACTATGCATTATGGTTAAGTCTTGTTGCCTTATCTTAAATAGTAACAATAAAAGATAATATTAGAATAATACTATCAATCAAATATAAAAAATAATCAAAGCCGAGAAATATGATTTGATCTGAAACTTAGCTTATTTTAATAGGTGAATAGATTTACATTTTTTGACATTACATCAGTTTATTTATGTTAAAAATTATTTTATCCTCTCAATACTGTACTCAAATAAATTATTTTTTATGCCATATAGTAATAAGCATTTGTTATCTTTGTAGCTTAAGGGTTGTTATATCTTTTCTCTGTATTATTTAATAAATTAAGATGTTGTCTGTTTTTAGTACAGATTTCTTTAATATATTATTTTGGTAACAAATAGCTAGTTTACTAGTTAACTTAATGCACATACTTACCTTATTTTTATCGTCGTATTATCTATCAACTTGTTATTATTGATAAGTAAGTAATGAAATATATAATAAGCATATTTTATAATATGCATTTCTTAGATCATATCTATTTATAATAATTAGTAAATATTAATATTACACATCAGTAAACAATCGTAGTTAAAAAATATATTACTTATTAATTAATGCTTTTGTTGTATAGTATAAGATCGCTCATTTAACGCGACTAGCGGCTATTTTTTGAATAATATTGACGAATAGTATTCATTGGTGATTATAAATTTAGCAGATATTTCACATAGTTAGCGTATAATAACGATTAGTTAACCCCTATATAGTAAAACAAGAGTAACGTTATCTTTTATACAGTAGGGTTATATTTATTTCCGATTATTTAGTTGATAAATTATGAATATAAAATCCCCAACATCTTATCCATTAAATCGGTTTGCTATTGCGCCAATGCTAGATTGGACAGATCGTCATTGCCGATATTTCCATCGATTATTGACTAAAAATACGCTATTATATACTGAAATGGTGACAACTGGTGCTATATTATTTGGTAAAGGAGATTATTTAGGTTTTCATCAGGATGAACATCCTTTAGCGCTACAATTAGGTGGAAGCGATCCTCAAGCCTTAGCTAGTTGTGCTAAACAAGCAGAACAACGATATTATGACGAAATTAATTTAAATGTGGGTTGCCCGTCTGATCGGGTTCAAAATGGTAAATTTGGCGCATGCTTGATGGCGGAGCCATACTTGGTAGCAGATTGTGTCAAAGCTATGCGTGATGCAGTATCGATCCCAATTACTGTAAAAACTCGATTAGGCATTGATGATTTAGACAGTTATCACTTTCTTAGAGATTTCATTCAAATCGTAAGTGAAGATGGGGGATGCGACACCTTTATTATTCATGCACGGAAAGCATGGTTATCAGGTTTAAGCCCAAAAGAAAATCGTGATATTCCACCTCTTGATTATTCTCGGGTATGGCAAATTAAAAAAGAGTTTCCACACTTAACCATTGCTATTAATGGTGGTATCACATCACTTAGCGAGGCAAAGCAACATTTACAACATGTTGATGGTGTCATGATGGGGCGACAAGCGTACCATCATCCCGCTATATTAGCCCAGGTTGATCAACAGTTATTTATGTCGAGCATAATTGATACCGATAATGACATGATTCAACATAGTATCAATATTATCGAATCTTTTTATCCTTATATAGAACAACAATTGCGGCAAGGCGTGTATCTTGGCCACATGACAAGACATATATTAGGATTATTTCAAGGGATACCTGGTGCACGTCAATGGCGCCGCTATCTTAGTGAAAATGCACATAAATCAGGAGCAGATGTTCGGGTGGTTGAACAGGCGCTTTCTTATATCAAACAAGGTTATACAAAGGATAAAAACCCTCATGCTTAATCATTATTGATTGTTAATAAAGATATTCAATATCACTTTATCTTAACTCGATCAGCAGTATCACTCAATTAACGAGACATCAAGGAAGATATCTATTTTTTGTCTGGCAACGAGTATAGACATGATCATAAATAGAATTTAAGATCATTTATATGATGTATGTTATTCAAGCAATATGATTATTTACTTAATTCAATTAGCATCTTGGTAAAAGAAATATAGCCTGTTGCTGCTATATAAGAAGAAATGTATGCTTATTATACTTTATTATAAATAATTTTAACCTAAAATAATTAACTATTATATCTAAATAATTTTAGAATAAGAAGCTGCTGTATAATAGTTACTTATTATTTTAGTGAAATATACTAAATTAATTTCATTTCATTATTATACGAAATAAGCTTAGTATGAAATACTATTTAATATTTATCACTACTATTAATAAATAGTATTAATGAAAAGATAATGTTATCAAAGATATATTGCCACAAAAATTCATGGTATTTCAGTTAAAATGTGGCAATTAATATCAACATAAAATCATATTATGGCATTACAGGCGTTATCTGATATCCGTCTGATTGTAATGACTCAATTAGGCCATATTTACCGAAAATATGTGCGGCACCCACAGCGACTAAAGTCGATTCTTTATTAATTTGTTGTTTAATTAAGGGTAACCATTTCTTATTACGGTTTAGCAAAACATCATTATTAAGCCATTTTTGCCAAAAAGCGACATCTTCTTTGGGCGTAAAATGCAATAACTCTTCGTGATTATTAACCAATGCGACAAGCTCATTGACTTGATTATTTTGATAGAAATTAAGAATTTTTAAAGATTCCGCTTGTAATTCTTTTTGTAAACTAAGCATGACCGTAATCATAGATTTAACTTTATCTTCAGGTATAGACGAAAATAGGTCAAGGGCATCTTTATGCATTTCTAAAGCAAGATATTTTTTATTTATTTCAATTGCTTTGTTGGCTAATAATTCATCTATACCGTATTTATCTGAATAACCATCAGGTATAGAATACATAATAAGTGATAATGCTACCCAAGGTTTCATACGATCTAATACGATTTTAGGTATTTTATCATTAACAGATTTTGCTAATTTTTCAAAATTATCTTTTCCCAATTTTGATGACAACGTTATGTGCTCGTCTGTTTCAATAAATGACGAGGCTAATGCTAACATTTCGTTATCATTTGGCATGAGATCGACTTCGGTCATCAAGGAATTTGTTTGTGATAAAATATTAATAACTCTATCAGGTAAATGAGAGCCATCTTTACCTAAATGTACAGTGCCTAATAAATAAGAAACAGGCTTACCAGTCTTTTCTATTTTCCAAAGAAATGTTGCTGGATAATTTATTGTATTCGTTATTTCAGTCTTTTTTAATGAAAGATCAACAGGATTTGAAGTCAATTGATTAGCGAAAATAGAGAAAGGTATCGTAAATAGTACAAAAATAAAAAAATAACGTGAAAGATAGTTGTTCATATTATTAAAATAATCCTTTATTGAGATAATATATAATGTCAGCCATTCTATTATATATAGAATAGTGTATAGAAAGTAAATCATACAATAATATATTATTTATGTAGATTTAGCTTTATATGCAAAATAAACTAACTAACTAACTAACTAACTAACTAACTAACTAACTAACTAACTAACTAAC
>CALYQQ010000016.1 GCA_945288535.1 uncultured Enterobacterales bacterium
TTATTAGCTTTATTAGCTGAAAAATGTATCTTAATTAATATAGTTATTTTGTGTCTATTATTATATTAAATGTAAAAGGGTTGTTATACCATGATTGTTAGATCTCGGATAGTCTGAAAATCTAATTTGCTAAAAAGGTAAGATCGTTTACAAATATGATAATCTATTATTTGGCTCAATCACAGTCAGTGTGAACTATTATACACTCATGGGCATGCATAGTGGCTAAATGTATTTAGTGTAGAAATAGAAAGACAATAACCCAAATATGCTTAGATAGACTCTTTTAACAAAACAACATAAGGATTTTAAGAATAATATCGTTTGGAGAAAACATGCAGTTACTTGGATCATGTATTGGATTGATTTTAGGTGGAATGATATCTAAAAATATATTTGGTGCTTTATTTGGTTTTTTTTTAGGTTATCTATTTGATAAAAACAAATATAGTACTTTACTTGCAGGAAAAAAAATAAATACAGAGCAAAAATATATATTTTTTTATACCACATTTCAGGTCATGGGGTATCTTAGTAAATCTAAAGGAAGGGTTACTGAAACAAATATCCAAATCGCCACACAATTAATGAATAAGATGGCACTTGATGATAAATCTCGTCTCGAAGCGCAACGAGCATTTCGTCAAGGAAAAAATGCTGATTATCCTTTACGTTTACATTTACGCCAGCTTAACGCGCTAATTGGCCACCATAGAGATTTACTGCAATTTTTTTTAGAAACGCAAGTTGAAATTGCATTTTCCGATGGTAATTTACATTCTAATAGTCGTCAGATTTTATATATTATTGCGGATGAATTTCATATTGAACGTCAGCAATTAGACTATTATATTGCAATGGTAGAAAGTCAAACGGCCTTCCGTGCTCATCATCAATATAAACAAACTAATGATGAACTAAATTCGATTAATCATACTTTGCTTAATAATGCATACAAGTTGTTAAATGTTAAACATAGTGATGATCCTGCAACTATTAAACGTGCTTACCGTAAACTCATGTTACAATATCATCCAGATAAGTTAAGGGCTAAGGGATTACCCGTCGAGATGCTTGAGCTAGCAACAAGTAAATCTCAGGATGTTCAGAAAGCTTATGATATTATTAAACGGCATCGTAATTTTAGGTAAATGCATTGATAATAGTTAATAATATCAATGCATTATCTATAATAATTAACAATTATTTCACATTACCTTAATTATTAAAAATCTTCTTTACAATGAAATGTCATGCTATTCATAAAAAAGGGATGGAGTAATGTTAACGTTTGTGCATGCAGCTGTAACCTATTCGCCATAGTAATAGCCTGTTCATTAGCATAAAAGCGATCGCCTAAAATAGGATGGCCTAATGCTTGCATATGAACACGTAATTGGTGTGAACGTCCTGTAATGGGCATAAGTTTAATGCGACTGCTGTTATCAGGATCACGACTTAATACTTGATATTCTGTTTGTGCGCTTTTTCCTACATCAAAACAGACTTTTTGTTTTGGGCGATTAGGCCAGTCACATATTAAGGGTAAATCAATTAAACCTTCATCTGATTCAGGATGCCCCCAAATACGCGCAATATAAACTTTTTTTGTTAGTCGTTCGCGAAATTGACGTTTTAATTCTCGTTCTGCTGCCTTATTAAGTGCAACGACCATAACGCCACTTGTTGCCATATCCAATCTATGAACAGATTCGGCTTGTGGATAGCGTTGTTGAATACGTGACATAATACTATCATGGTGTTCAGGTAATCTTCCTGGCACAGATAATAAACCGCTTGGTTTATTAATAACTAGAATATGTTCATCTTGGTATAAGATATAAAGCCAAGGCTCCATAGGGGGATTATAATTTTTTATCATAATAGACTCGATTAAGGTAGCATTGCTTTATACAAAGCTACCTTTAGAGAAAAGTTATTGATGTGAAACAACAACCAAGCGTAATGAATCAAGTCGCCAATTGGCTTGTTGCAATGTAGCAAGGACATCATCACGATGTTTTTGTTGCCACTCGATTTCATCTTCACGAATATTAGGATTAATTAATTTTAATGCCTCTAGACGTGCTAATTCAGCATTGAGATTATCTTGCGCATACTGCTTGGCCTGATTAATTAGGGATTCAGCTAATTGACAAATTAATTGTTCGCCACTGAGTAACATTGCATGGATGTCAGGTTGTACAGTATTTACCATTTTACTCGCAATATGACGACTAATCGCTGACAATTGTTGATTAAATGTCTCAAATTTTACTTTATCTGCTAAATTATTACCTTTACGATCTAATAGCAACCGTATGGGGGTCGAAGGTAAGAAACG
Organism: uncultured Enterobacterales bacterium; assembly: GCA_945288535.1. GTDB lineage: Bacteria > Pseudomonadota > Gammaproteobacteria > Enterobacterales > CALYQQ01 > CALYQQ01. The sequence goes on from CALYQQ010000016.1 coordinate 2,345, forward strand.
ATTGAGTTGTAGATCTTTTGGCCCTTGTGCTTCAACAATATAAATTAATTCGAGCAATAATGTTCCAACAGGTAAAGATTTATTTTTTAATAATGATACGCTGCAGCGACCACTATCACCAGATAAAATAAGATCTAAACCATTACGAATAATAGGATGTTCCCAGCTTAGGAATTCAATATCTTCACGAGAAAGAGCTATATCACGATCAAATGTCACTAGACAACCTTCTTGCGGTAATCCAGGAAAATCTGGTATAAGCATATGATCAGACGGGGTTAAAATAAGAATATTATGACTATGATCTTCCTGATTAATACCAATTATATCGAATAAATTAATGGCAAAATTGATAAGTTCGGGGTTGCCATCTTGATTAGCAATCGTGTTGGCTAACTGTTGCGCCTGCTCGCCCCCATTAGAATAAATTTCTAATAAACGATCACGTCCTGCATCAAGTTGTTTTTTAAGATCTAAATGCAATTGATGTGTATGTTGAATAAATTCATCAATACCGTCAGATTCAGTAGGATTAGCTAAATAATTTATTAATTGTGGGTTTAGTTGATCATAAATAGCGCGTCCCGTCGGGCATGTATTTTCAAATGCATCTAATCCTTCATGATACCAACGAAGCAAAATAGCTTGTGTGCTCTCTTCAATATAGGGAACAAATAACTGAATATCATGCTGTTGTCCAATTCTATCAAGACGGCCAATACGTTGCTCTAATAAGTCAGGATTGAATGGCAAATCGAACATAACAAGGTGATGAGCAAATTGGAAATTACGCCCTTCTGAACCAATTTCAGAACATAATAGAACTTGTGCACCTTCCTCTTGATTTGCAAACCAGGCTGCGGCTTTATCTCGTTCGAGTAAAGTCATACCTTCATGAAACATGGCACACAAAATAGCTTCACGTTCACGTAGGTGACTTTCTAAACTGAGTGTGGTTGAGGCTTGCGAACAAATAACCAGAATTTTTTTATCACGATGTTGTTTTATATACTCAATTAACCAAGTTACACGTGGATCAAATACCATCCAGTTTGCTTCTTTACCTTCTAGATCTTGATAGATCTTTTCAGGATAAAGGATATTTTGTGCCCGTTGTTCAGCATTAAGCCTACTATTTAGAATTAAATTAACCTTTAATGCTGTTTTATATTGTTCAGGCATCGTTAATTTAATTTTGTGCAAGTGCCGTTGCGGGAAGCCTTTTACCCCTTGCCGGCTATTACGAAAAAGAACACGACTAGTTCCATGACGATCCATTAATAACGAAATTAATTGTTGACGCGCATTAGATGCTTTTTCGTCATTACTATTAGCTAATTGAAGCAATGGATTAATGTCTTGATCGTTAATCATATTACTTAATAATGTAAGTGCGGTATTATCAAGCTTTTCACCCGACAGTAATATTGTTACGGCATCGGCGATAGGGCGGTATTGTTGTTGTTCATTAATAAATTCTTGATAATCATGAAAGCGATCAGGATCAAGTAAGCGCAAGCGAGCAAAATGACTCTCTTGACCTAATTGTTCAGGAGTTGCTGTAAGCAATAAGACTGATGGTACGCATTCAGCCAACTGTTCAATTGCACGGTAAGCTCGACTTGATTCTGTTTCACTCCATTGCAAATGATGCGCTTCATCAACGACGATCATATCCCATTGGGCGTCACAGAGTAGTTCAAGCCGTTGTCTGTTACGATAAACAAAATTTAAAGAACAAATAATTAACTGTTCTGTTTCAAATGGGTTATCGCTATCAAGGATTGTCTCAGCATAACGTTCATCATCAAAGAGTGAAAAGTGAAGATTAAACTTCCGCAGCATTTCAACTAACCATTGATGTTGTAATGTTTCAGGGACAATAATAAGTATTCTGCTAGCACTTCCTGTTAGTAATTGTTTATGAATGATCATACCGGCTTCGATTGTTTTACCGAGGCCAACTTCGTCTGCTAACAAAACACGTGGCGCATAGCGATTAGCTACATCTTGTGCGATATGTAATTGGTGGGGAATAAGGCTTGCACGAATACCACGTAATCCACTCCAAGGCATTTTTAGTTGTTCACTTTGGTATTTCCATGCTCGATAACGCAAAGCAAAACGATCCATTCGATCGATTAAACCAGCAAACAACCGATCTTGTGGACGGGTAAAGCTGATATTGGCGTCAAGACGAATTTCTGGTAGAATAACGCCATCTTCATTGGTATCACAGCGTTGTCCTATATAATTAAGTAATCCTTCTTTTTCAGCAATTTCTGTAATAAGTAATTGCCAACCCTCATGCGAAGTGATTGTATCACCCGGATTAAACATCACGCGTGTCACAGGCGCATCATTGCGCGCGTAGAGTCGTGTTTCATTAACCACTGAAAAAAGCAGTGTTACTGTTCGATGATCTAGTGCGACAACAGTACCTAAACCTAAATTGTTTTCTGTATCGCTAATCCAACGTTGTCCAAGAGCAAATGGCATAATAATATATCAACTTAACTTAAAATTTAAAATGAGTGAAAAAATCGAACTATTTTACTGTATATTGTTAATTAATCTAAAGTAGTGTTAACAAATTTACGTTAATAGAAACCTCTCTATAGGTATATTTTATTGTTTTTTAGCAATAAATAAAAATCACTTCACCTAATTAAATGAATAGAAATGTTATTTATCTAGAAAATACAGATGTTTGTCACATTGTGAAACGTAGTCTTTTAGCGTAGGAACTAAGATAATCATGACCCATTTTTATCTTAACATGATTAACCATATCTTTTTTCCTTTTAAAATCAATATAAAAGATGAGTTAATCAGTTGGTTGTAAACGTAATCCTTCTAATTCAGCTTCAAATATTTCGATTTTATCTTGTAAATCTAAAAGCGTCATTTTATCTTTTTCTAGTTTAGAAGCGAGTTGTTCAATGTTATTCCCTTCTTTTTGTAACTCAAAAGATAACTCTGTTTCAGTAAGAGTTAAACTTTCTTGCTTTTGTTCCATCTCTTGTTGAAGATGGGCTAATGTTGTTTCAATATCGCTGATAATCTTTCCTGCAGGACAATTATTTTCAAGTTCAGTTAATGCAGATTGTAAGCCTAATGTTCGGTTACTATGATCAAATGAGATAGATTGAGCAATTTTTCCTTTAAGAATAAAGCGATGTTGGTTACAGCTGTTGATTGTGGCATAAGCTGTAGTTATCATTAGAGAAAAGATTATCAGGCAAATATAGCTCAAACACTGTTTCATATAAAAGTGACCTAAAAAGTGGTACTTTGAATAAATGAGTATCATTTGAGACGTCCTAATACATTATCAGTAAAATAATAATAGAACGTTATGCTCACATATCAATATTATTCATGATTATTTTGTGATTCAGTCAGATCACTTTTATTCAATTGTTACATTGTTATTTTAACTCACCATCATATGCAAGTTTCCCATTTTTAATAATTAATGTACGTGATGCAATAGCTAATGCATCTTGACGGTTATGGGAGACCATCAGTAATGTAATTATATGTTCTTGACATATTTGCTTGACAAGTTGCAACATTTCCTGGCGTAACACGTCATCAAGGGCTGAAAAAGGTTCATCTAATAAAAGAATAGGTTGTTTACGTAATAGACATCTTGCTAAAGCAACACGTTGCTTTTGTCCGCCAGAAAGTTGAGATGGCATACGGTTTTGTAAATCTAATAAACCCACACGCTCTGCGATTTTATCTCTTTGTTGGCACTCTTCTTTGGTTAGTTTTAAGGTTGGATTAATGCCTAAACTAATATTTTGTTCAACTGTAAGATGAGAAAATAAGTTATTTTCTTGAAATAACATCGAGATGGGGCGTTTAGCCGGTGGCTGTTGCGTGTAATCAATATGGTTTAATTCGATTGTTCCTTGTTGAGGATAAATAAATCCAGCAATAAGGTTAAGAAGTGTACTTTTTCCAGTACCACTTCTGCCAAGAATGGCTATACGTTCTCCTTTTTCTATCATAAAAGAAAAGTGGAAATTTTGAATGCCGTTGGCATAAGTAACATTATTTAGTTTTATCATGCTTAATGAATGATTTTTCTATAAAAGTGAAAATGAGTAAACAAAGAAGTAACATAATAAACGCAGATACAGCAGCATTATTACTACGATAAGCACTTAATTGACCATATAAATAATAAGGTAAGGTAAAAAAGCTATCGTTACCGAATAAAGTAATCACAGATAAATCACCCATTGATAAAACACATGAAAAAGCAAGTGCTTGTCGAATAGGTTGTTGTAATGCAGTGAGCTCTACTAATTTAATTCGACTAAATAACGGTATTGCTAATGATTGGATAAGATAATTATAACGTTCATAAATGACATACATAGGGTTTGCGAGTAATTTCATACTATAAGGTAGGGCCATTAATGCATTTATGATAATAAGTAATAGAAAAGGGGATTTAGGTAATCCCACTGTATTAATAAATAAAATAAAACAACCACTTGTTAATACAATGGTGGGGATAGCTAATATTAATAAACTACAAGAACTTAATAGGTTTGATAGTTTTCGATAGCCATCAAAATAGAGTTGGCGACAACTCCATAACAATAAAAATGTTAATAATAATGTTAGTAATCCAGCACTAACAGAAATAATCAATGACGTACCTATAGCTTGCCATAATAGTTTATCGGTAAAAACAGTCGATAAGGTTGAATTAATCCCATTAACAATAATGGCAATTAATGGCGGTAATAATAATATTAGTGCAATAATAATACTAAAATAATCAATAAAATATAACCAAAATCCTGTTAATGAAGGACGCCAATGTTGTTCAACTCGTTGTTCGATAGGTAACCATCGACTAAAACGTTGGCTTATGCTGACGATGATAAGACAAAAAGTCAGTTGTAATAAACTAAGTAAAGCTGCTTGTTTTGGATCAAAATCATAGCGCAATGCTTCATAAATTGCTAATTCAAGGGTTGAATTACTGGGGCCACCGCCAAGTGATAATACGACAGTAAAACTCGCAAAACATAGCATAAAAATAAGCGCGCCTGTTGGTAACACTTGACGTTGTAAGGCAGGCCATTCAATAAATTTAAAACGTTGCCAATGAGTAAAGCCAAGTTGTGCGGCGATTTTTTGTTGTTCGCTAGGAATGGCTTCAAGGATTTGTAAAAACAAGCGGCAGGCTAAAGGTAAATTGAAGAAAACATGTGCAATTAAAATACCATGCAATCCATAAATATTAAACGTATATTGAATACCTAGCCAGTGGCATATCTGCGCTATCCAGCCTTGCTGGCCATATAGCGTTAATAAACCAAATATAGCGATCAGTACAGGTAACACAAGTGTCATATTACATAAACGTAATAAAAATGCTTTACCAATAAAGTCATGATGATACAACGCTAATGCCACAAAAATTGCGGGAAGTATTGAACAACATACAGATAAGATGGCCTGTAAAAAGGTAAATCTAATGACACGCCATAGATAGGGATCAGCGAAGAAGTCATACAACCATCTATCAATATTTACTTCTGGCGAAGAAAATATAATTAATGTGGTCAATGATACTATTGCCAACCCTATGCAGAATAACGCAACTACGATCCCTGGCCAAACAGCCAAAAAACGAACTAATGAGCTGCGTTTTGCCATACTTTAATCCAATTACGTCGTTGTTGAGCAATTTTTTCTGAACTAAATTCAAGCGGTGTATCTACCCTAATGAGTTGATTGAATTGTATTGGCAATGACACATCAATGACGGGATACATCCAATTTTTGGTAGCGATATGGCGTTGAAACTCAGGTGTTAACATGAAACGAATAAATTGATCAGCAAGTTTAGGTTGTTGACTCGATTTTACAATGCCCGCAGTTTCGATTTGCAAATAATGGCCTTCATTAAATTTTGCAGCCTGGTAACGATCATCCTTTTCATCGATTAAATGGTAAGCTGGCGAGGTCGTATAACTTAATACGAGATCAGCTTCTCCTTTTAAAAACAGGCCGTAAGCTTCACTCCAACCTTTTGTTACAGTAACAGTATGTTTTGCTAATGTTTGCCATGCTAATGAACTTTGTGTGCCGTAGATTTTTTCTATCCACAATAATAGACCAAGTCCAACAGAACTAGTACGCGGATCTTGATAAATAATTTTTAGTTTTTGATTCTCTACCATATCTTTCATACTGGTAGGTGGGGAGGTTAAATTTTCTTTATTATAAATAAAAGAAAAATAACCATAATCGTAAGGAACAAAATAGGGATTTTCCCATTTTTTAGGCAAGGTTAAGGCTGAAAGATCACTATGATGTTCACGGAATAAGTTGGTTTTTTGTGCAGTTGCTAGCAAATTATTATCTAAGCCCAAAATAATATCCGCTTTAGTTCTTGTACCTTCAATTCTAAGTCGATTTAGTAGTGTTGCACCATCCTCTATACCTAGAATATTGACATTACATTGGCATTGTTGTTCGAAGCTCTTTTTGATTGCAGGGCCAGGTCCCCAGTCAGCAGCAAACGAACTTGTTGTATAAATAGTAAGTACTGGTTTTGCTGTCAGTGTATGACTAATAAAAAGTAATAATATTAATAAGATATGTTTGAACACATTGAACCTCAAATTAATCGAGGCAAAGGAACTTTGAAGAATTATTCAGATAGCTACTAATAAAATAAAAGCTTCATTAGTCTATCTAAGTACAAATATACACTCTCAAATCCCTTCGCAGGTATTAGCCGGATCAGGTTCGACGGGTATTGTTATCAGTACATCGTTGATAACAATTCTCAGCATATAATGGCACCCCGTTGAGAACAATAATATTGTAATATTTCTATCGGTTCAGGAAAAGATATTTATACAATATGTTAAATAATATGAATTTTTAGTTTAAATAGGCGATAAAATATGGCATCAATTTAAAATAACAAAAAAATATTGATAATGGTTTTCGTCATTATTTTTATAATGATGTAGCGTTGTATATAAGATATAGGAAGTATCTTTTTTTATTACTATTATAATATAACAATATAAAATATAAGGTATATTTTTATTACATTAACTTTGTGTTCTGACAATGGATCACTATGAATATATTCAAAACCGCAAAAAGAAGCATTAATATTGTTTTTCTAATCTTTTTATTTGTTACCTTTTTAGTTGGTATTGCAAGTGCATTACAATCACCAACACTGAGTAGATTCTTAACAAATGAAGTTCATCAAACGCCTTTCTATGTCGGTTTGTTTTATGCCATCAATGCATTAGTTGCATGTTGTGTTAGTTTTATAATGGCATTGTATTCAGATAGAAAAGGAGATCGACGATATTTAATTTTATTTTGTTGCATTATGTCTGTGGCAAATGCCATTTTGTTTGCTTACGTTCGTCATTATATAGTGTTGATCTCGTTGGGAGTATTATTAGCTGCCTTTACTAGCTGTATTATGCCTCAATTGTTTGCATTAGCGCGTGAATATGCAGATAATTCGGCTAAAAATGTAGTCATTTTCAGTTCTATTATGCGAGCGCAATTATCTCTTGCTTGGGTTATTGGTCCACCGGTATCTTTTTATCTTGCGAGTCATTTCGGCTTTAAAATTATGTATTTAACAGCGGCAGGTGTATTTATCTTTTCTTTAGTCATGATAAAGTTCTTTTTACCCTCTCAGCCCCGAACCGATGTAACTACCATTAAAGCAGGATCTTCACTGGCAAGTCTTACAGATAAAAATATAATGTTGCTATTTGTCTCTTCAGTACTAATGTGGAGTTGTAATATGATGTATCTTATTGATATGCCAATTTATACTGTACATGAACTTGGATTAGATGAAGATTTAGCTGGATATTTAATGGGAATTGCGGCTGGTTTAGAAATACCCATTATGATTTTGGCTGGCTTCTTGATTAAAAAAATTAGTAAATGGGCGATGATGATTTTTGCAATTACCATGGGCTGTTGCTTTTATATAGGTCTATTTTTGTTTCATTCAACGCTAGCACTTGTATTACTGCAATTATTTAATGCAGCTTTTATTGGTATTATTGCTGGGATTGGCATGTTGTATTTTCAAGATCTTTTGCCAAATCGTCCAGGAGAAGCTACAACTTTATTTACTAATAGTACATCTATCAGTGTTATTTTAGCGGGTATGATGCAAGGATGTTTAGCTAATTATGTGGAACATCATTTTGTTTATTTATTTGCATTAGTCTTTAATGTTATTTCATTGATATTATTTTTGTTTGTCCGTAAGGTATAGGTTGTAATGAGGATCTAGATTAAAGCGTTATCTACTCTTTTTTGGATAATTTTGTTAGGGTAATGTTAAGTTAATTTTCGTAATCCGATAAAAGAATAGCTCAGGTTGGCTATATCGCTACGATTTAACACAAAAAGGAGTAACATAATGAATGTTTTTGTGACCGGTGCTTCTGCCGGATTTGGTAAGGCAATTGTAAAAAAATTTATAGAAAATGAGCATAATGTTATTGGTGTCGCTCGAAGAATTGAGCGACTGACTATGTTAAAAAAAGAATTTGGGGCACATTTTCATCCGATTCAATTAGATATTTGCGATCGATTTGCTGTACAGGCTGCAATTCAATCACTTCCTGCAGAATTTAGTGATGTAGAGGTATTAGTAAATAATGCTGGTTTAGCCTTAGGCCTTGAACCTGCTCAAGAGGCTAATTTTAACGATTGGCAAATGATGATTGACACAAATATTACAGGACTAGTTTCGGTAACTCATACTATTTTACCTGGGATGGTGAAAAGGAAAAATGGGCACATTATTAATTTAGGATCAATTGCAGGCACTTATCCATACCCAGGTGGGAATGTTTATGGTGCAACTAAAGCATTTGTTAAGCAATTTAGTCTTAATTTACGTTCTGATTTAGCTGGCACGCGTGTTAGAGTCACAGATATTGAACCTGGTTTATGTGGTGGCACTGAATTTTCGACTGTACGCTTTAAAGGTGATCAAGCCAAAGCGGCAAGCGTGTATAAAAATACCCAACCACTGTTACCCAATGATATTGCAGAAATTGTTTTTTGGATCGCTATGCAACCTAAGCATATTAATATAAATCGTATTGAGCTGATGCCCGTATCTCAATCTTTTTCAGCATTAGCGGTGACTCGTGATCATCATTAAGTTAGCTTAGCATAAGCATGTAGCATTATTAGTAGTGCTACATCGTTATAATTAATTAGTGATATTCAATAGATAATAGGTTGTTTTTAATTATTATTTTTTGGCATTACAATAAATAGCTTTTTTACCTTGGTGTATTGTTTTTTCATTATTACATTTGTTTATATATTGTATTATTATGATCTATAAAATAGTCATACTATTCTTATGAATCTTATTAAATTATTTGCATATTATCTAAATGAAATAGATTATATGTTATTTTCATATGATTTAATAATATTATTATTTTAGTAAAAACCGCAATCATTTTTTAAATAATTACTATATTAATTATAATTGACTTTTTTTTTAATAATTTTTTATAAATTATATTATCGAATAGGTAAAGTAATTCCTATTCATTATGTTTTTTACTTATTGGTCTATTTCTTTTTATATACGAATAAAGCAAATAGTATTATTTTATGCTGTAATTTGGCTTGTTTAAATATACTTGTTTGGTTAGCTATCTTTTAATAATAAGCTGTATAAAATAAAAAAAGATAATTCATAATATTATAATATCGTTTATTTATTTTTATAATAACTATAATAATATTGTTACTTATTTAACTATACATTTAAATAAATTAGTCGTTAATTAAAAAATTAATAGGTTAAACAATAAGATTTTACGGGGAAATTCATAATGAATTTACAACCGAATCAGGTGGTAAACGATGTTACTTTTGTTGCAAGTGCACCTTCTAGTATTAATGTATTAGCCCTCGCGCGTCGAGTAGCCGATTACAATGTTCCTGTACTCATTACAGGAGAAACTGGAACAGGAAAAGAATGTGTAGCAAAATATATTCATCGGCATTCTTTTAGTCAAGCAGCACCTTATATCGCTGTAAATTGCGCAGCTATTCCAGATAATATGTTAGAAGCTATGTTATTTGGGTATGAAAAAGGCGCTTTTACAGGGGCAGTATCTGCAGTACAAGGAAAATTTGAGTTAGCCAATGGTGGTACATTATTGCTGGATGAAATTGCAGAAATGCCATTGTTGTTACAGGCTAAATTATTACGTGTTTTACAAGAACAGGAAATTGAACGTTTAGGAAGTAATAAAAAGATAGTACTTAATATACGCTTAATTACAGCAACTAATAAAGATTTAAGTAAAGAAGTAATAAAAGGTAATTTTCGTAGTGATTTATTTTATCGATTATCGGTTATTCCTATTCAGGTTGCACCATTAAGAGATAGAAAAGAAGATATATTACCATTAACAGAATATTTTATTAAAAAATATAATGCATTTACAAAACGTTCATGCGTATTGTCTGAAATGGCCAAACAGTTTTTACAATCTTATTCATGGCCTGGAAATGTTCGTGAATTAGAGAATGTGATCCAGCGGGGTATTATTATGAGTAATGGTAATATAATACATGAAAGCGATCTTAATATTGATATAGCAAAAGATACATTACCAATTACTTCGAGTACTAAAGAATACCAATCCATCTCGATGAAAATAAATAAAACAAATAAAGTATTACAGCAAAAGGGACGCCAGGCTGAATATCAATATATTATTGATTTACTTGAGTATCATCAAGGTAATAAAGCAAGAACAGCACAATATTTAGGCATAACAACGCGCGCTTTACGGTATCGACTAGCTGCAATGCGTGAACAGGGTTTTAACGTTGAATGTTATTTAAAGGCATAGATTGATGTTCTATAATAAATGTGATTTCTATATCAATGTGACAAAGAAAAACTTTACTATATAATTAATGGCCAGTTTTTATTGTAATAAAATTATATATGCTATTTTACTAATTAATATATTTATATAAGTAAACAAAATATTTATTATTATAAATATAATTGTATTGGATTAATTTAACATGCTATTTTTTGTTTTTTATATAAAATAACTAATAAATATAAGTTTTACATTAATTTGAAAAAAATATAAATATTATTATTTTTTATAATATAGATTTCTTCATTTTTGAAAATATTAGATGATTATTTATTCTTATAATAAATAATACTGCTAAATTAGATATATATTATTAACGATTTATTTATAGTTTACTAAAGCTGTTGTCTCATTCAAATATGAAAATATACTTTTTTTATTAAAATTGCTTACTTTCATCTTTCTTAATTGCATTTGATAATGATGACTATCAGTGAAGAAGTCCATAATAAATCTTAGTGAGATAAAATGGTAAGCAGGTGGTTGCATAAGAGTAATGTCAATTAGACAGATGATAAATAGTTACTAGATTTTAATTGGCAATTGGTGATAGCATCATATTGTTATAGTAGCGATGACTAGAACGATATAGAATCTCTTATCAGCTAAGTTTATTTTTATAGGATAGATATGACATTTCGATGATAAAAATTTACAGTGTTATAGATAAGTATATTTTTGTTCGGTTTTATTTTTTTGTGGAAAGTGGTTAATTTCTTATCAATAAAAATGGGTGAATCTGATTAAAAAATTATTAAAAATTAAAAGATAAGCATTTTTAGACGACTAAGTTTAATTAATCAGGAGAGTTGAATGACTGTTTTGGTAACCGGTGGATGTGGGTATATTGGTAGTCATACTTGTGTTGAGCTCATAAACTCGAAGTATACGCCTATCATTTTGGATAATTTGTGTAATAGTAAAGCAAGTGTATTAACACGCATAAAAGATATCACTGGTGTATTACCACAATTTTATTATGGTGATGTTAGAGATCGCCTTCTACTAAATAAAATATTCCTCCAGCATAATATTAAAGCGGTAATTCATTTTGCTGGTTTAAAAGCTGTTGGAGAATCTGTTTTTAAACCATTAGAATATTATGATGCTAATGTTTATGGTGCCTTAGTATTGGCACAAGCTATGCGTGATGCAAATGTTAAACATTTTATTTTTAGTTCATCAGCAACTGTGTATGGTGAACAACCTACGATTCCTTATCATGAAGATATGCCAGTCAGTGAACCGAGTAATCCTTATGGTTATAGTAAACTGATGATTGAACGTTGTTTATCTGATTTAGCTCATGCCGAAAAAGAATGGTCTATTACCTTATTACGTTATTTTAATCCTGTTGGTGCTCATCCTTCTGGGTTGATAGGCGAAGATCCTCAAGGTGTTCCTAATAATCTTATGCCATATATTGCGCAAGTTGCAGTTGGATTGCGACCAACATTATCTATATTTGGTAATGACTATGCAACACCTGATGGTACATGTATACGAGATTATATTCATGTTGTCGATCTGGCGGAAGGTCATTTAGCTGCATTAAAATCAATGGAGCAACAATCTGCTGGACTACGCATTTATAATCTTGGCTCTGGTCAGGGAAATAGTGTTCTAGATGTCATTAGGGCTTTTGAACAAGCAAGTGGCAAAAAAATTAATTGGCAATTTGCACCACGCCGTGCGGGAGATTTAGCGAGCTATTGGGCTGATCCCTCTAAAGCAAAGCGTGAATTACACTGGCAAACAACACGTAGTTTATATGATATGGCAAATGATGTTTGGCGCTGGCAATCACAAAATCCAAAAGGTTATCCCGAGTAAAAATAATGTATTTATTTATCAAATAGTTAGGCTGTAATAGCTAAATACAGTAGTTTTTTGATATATTTTACTTTTTTATCATTAATATAACTAAGTAATTATATAAATGTTTGGTGGATAGTTTCCGCCAAACAAAAGTCAAAGGCTATTTTAAATAAAATATATTGTTTTACTAGTAATAAGTTATTCTAATTTTGTCGGCTAGCCAGTTTTCAACTTTTTGATTTATATTTACTTTCTTTCAAACAGATACGACTTTAACAAAGTATGAAAGACTGATTGAAGAACAGGATCATCATTCGGCTATAAATAATATATTAGAAATTACTGTGCTTAATTTATCCTTGTTACAATAAATTAAATGTAAAATAGTATAGAAAGGGTCATGTGATAAAATTCAGTCTAAATAAAAACGTTTAATAGTATTATATTATAATAATACCTATAAATTACTTATTTTTAACCTTTTAGCGCATACTTTTCTTATCTTATCTAAAAATATTATCAATGTGCTGGTAAAAATCACTATCTCTACTTAATAGAGTTTTAATTTTATCGCCTCTTCAGGAGTCGCTTGTAAAATAACCTCTTCTAACTGGGTAGAAGAGACGGATGGTATGGAGGAAATATTAGATTTAGCTTCGACTGAAATGGAATATAATATTTGTGCAGGATTTCCTGCAATGGCAACATTGTCAGGAAATGATTTTGTTACAACAGATCCAGCACCTACAATAACATTATTTCCCAATGTAATACCTGGTAAAATAACGCTATTTGCGCCAACACATACATGATTTCCTAATGTAATAGGAGATGCATGTTCTATACCTTTTGCACGTAAATAGGGATTGGTTGGATAATCAACTGTGTATAATGCAACATTATTAGCTAAAATAACATGATCACCGAACACGATAGGGGCATTATCTACAAGTGTACAATTATTATGAGCCTGAAAATGGTCACCTAAAAAAATATTAAATCCGTAATGGCAGGTAAAAGGAGATGCAATATTAAATGAATAACGAGTACGTCCTAACATTTGGCGTAGTAAAGTATTTCTTTCATTTTGATCATCTGGCGCAGTGGCATTAAAAAGAGTACAGAATTGTTGTGCTTTTAATCTTAGCATGGTTAATTCTTTATCATTAATATCATATAATTCACCAGAAATCATTTTCTCATATTCACTACACATAGTTATTCCTATTTACTATATAAAATTTTTATTCTAACTACATAAAACTATATTAATGCTCTTAGCTATTTTTACATAAATATGGGCTTATTCAGGATTATTATTTTTATTGTCAATAATTTTATATTTTAAATAGATAAATTAAAACTGATAGCCAAAATAACAACCATATTTTTTAAAAGTAATATTTGTTATGAAATATTTATATGTGTAAGTACATTTTATTAAAATAATATAATGATACTTATAAATTTATAAAAAATTAACATACGATTATTTTAATTATTTCTAATAAAATAGTTATATGATTTTATTTCCTCTTTAATTAACTATACATATTACCCAGTATTTTACATAAATAAAGCAGAACGAAAGTAGCCTGTAAAATACCAACAAAGATACTTAGCATATAAAAAAAGTGAAGGAATGTACAGGAAAGACAAAGTAAAATAAAGAAAATTAACAGAAATAACGTAATGTTATATTTATGAAAAATAAAAAAATAACCTAATAGATAGAAGGTAATAGCGCAAGGCATAGCTGGAAATGCTGTCAAACCGATATCAAAATAATTGATTAATGTGATTAAAAATGACGTAATTTTCCCTTTAGGTAAAGTAGATGAAAATTGTATAGAAAAAGCATGTAAAGGACCAATGGCAGGTAACGCTATATGAAGAATAACGCCACTAAAATAAAGTAGCATTAATCCATGAAAAAAGCATTTTGTTCTAATATTACTACTTTGTCCACCATAATAAGTGATGCAAGAAAATAATATGATATAATAAGCTAAATAGCAAAAACTAAAAAATTCAGACAACCAATAGTTATCTATCATTAATAGATTAATTGGTAAGTAATAGTCTAGCCACATGTCAATTTTTAGTAATAAGCCATCAACAGGCTGCGTATTAAGATTTTTATGAATACTCCATAATAAAGAGTAAAGGTTTATTGCGGAAAAAAACTGTATTAATCCTAACCAACGATCGTCTTGAGGTGCTGTTTTAGTCGCTAAATATAGAGCTATAGCAAGTATAAGAGAAAAAAGAAAATAATAAAGACTAATTAGTGTTTGCTGGTAAAGTAAACATCCACCACCGAAAAGTGTAATAAAGGCAACAAATAAACACCATAATTGATTGAACACTCTGGGCCAATTAGTTTTTTTATACATAAATAAGAAATTTTTCCCAAATGATATAAATTAATGTATAAATAATATTAAATAGAATCAGTATATATCTTCGTTTTCTTTAACTTATATTTACTGATATTCATATACCTACTATCATAGATACTTTACTTGAGAAGTAAAAATAATAATGCATTAATTAATAATAGTATAAATTGGTAAATAAATAATTTTAACTTTATTTTTGTATAAGCATATAATTATCTGCTATTTTATTAGTCTATTTAATCTCATATAAAGAATAACTATAAAAATACAATTAATTTTTATTTATAATCGCTTCTAATAAAGGCTTTTCTTAATAATACTATAAGGTGGTGATATTAATATTGAAAAGTAAAATATATAAAATAGTTATTTTATAAACTTTTTATTTAATATAGATAGTAACAATAACAATATTATATTAATTTTAGCTAAAAAATAAAGAATAAAAGTAATATATCACTATTATATAGAATATAACTATAAAAACTGTAGGATTTATATTCTTATTTGTATTACATCAATAGTTATAGAAGCGATCATGAAATTAACACTGTTAGATATGGCAATCAGTTATTAAAAAAATACATCTTTAATATTGTAAAATAAAATTTTACATAACTAATTATTTAGATACTACTCATTATACTGTCAAAGTAAAAATCTATATAATAGAAAGACACGACATATTATGTTGTGTTTTTCTATTATACGATAGATTCCTATGAAAACTATAATTAACTTATTATCTTCCGGAAAGATTATTTCAAGATTTATGGAAATGCAACTTCCGTATTATATGTAACTTATTGTTTTGTATAAGATGATAAGTTGGAATACTTATTGCAAGTTATAAATTGATAATATAATAACTTATATAAAATTTTTATTTTTGTTAATTTATTAGTTTATTACTCTAATTTCTTTTGGATGGTTAATAGCCTATTACTAATAATGTCAACTAATTTATATACTCTGTATCTATTAAAATAAATTTTTATAAAAAAGTTATTTTTATTATGAACTTTTTCGCGTTGCTTCTGCCAAAAGCAATGATTGTTATTTTTTACGTTAAAATAGGAAAAAATATGAATGAATTAAATAATATTGAAAATATGATGATTGAGCTTAAAGATGCGGTAATCACTGATAATGAATCAAAAATTAATAGAGTTGAACATCAAATTAAGGCGTTTCTTGCGCAAAATAGCGATTATAAAAACTTATCTTATATCGAAATGTTGATGGTTAGCAGATTAAATTATTTATTTAAAACGATAAAAACAAATTATGAAAAACAAATGGTAACTTTTGAAACATTTTGTGAGCTTGTTTAGCTTACATAATAAAATCTAGTTTCTTTCTATTTTATTAATAAAGTAATTACATCTAAATACTATGACCGATTTATAAAGAATAAATAACTATAATAATAGTTTATTAGATTAAGGATAATTAAACCAATAAAATTGGTTTATGTAAAATAAAAATATATAATAACAATAGAATATAATTCTATTGTTATTATAAATAAAACAAAAAAACACTTGAATTTAATAAAAATACGATATAATGACATGGATGTTTTTACTTACTTTGCCGACCACGAATGTTACATTAAAACAATAGGAATTAATGCAGTAAAACCATACCAAAAAAATAAGAATAAATTATTCTAACTAAATATTTAAAGTAAAATTCCTATTAATCATAGCGTTATAGTAAGTCGTGATGCGTTCATTTTTACTAGATTATAAAAGGAATATGTTTTTTATCTGTATAAATAAAATAACACCTATGCTGTTAGAAAATGTAAACCGTGCTGACGATTATTTTGGTGAATTCATCATAAGGAATAGTAAGTGTATAGGATAGATTTTTCTATCCTATACACATTAAATGGACTTATTTCAAAAAGATAAATTGTTTTTTTTCGTAATTATTTATAGCGTCTTCATGTTGTAACGTAAGTCCGATGCTATCTAGACCATTTAACATACAATGACGGCGAAAAGGATCAAGAGTAAACGTATATATTTTTGTGCCTGCAGTTACGGTTTGAGCTTCAAGATCAATCGTAAATGTAATACCTTCTTGTTGTTCAACAAGTTTAAATAATGCATCTACATCTTTTTCGCCTAATGTAATAGGCAATAATTGATTATTAAATGCATTGCTATAAAAAATATCAGCGTAGCTTGGTGCGATAATTGCACAAAATCCATAATCGGTTAGTGCCCATGGAGCATGCTCACGCGATGAACCACACCCAAAATTTTCCCGAGTAAGTAAAATACTGGCATGACGATAATGAGGTTTATTTAAAATAAAATCTGGATTTGGTTGTTGACCAGCATTATCAAGAAAACGCCAATCATTAAATAAATGTTGACCAAAGCCTGTACGGGTAACTTTTTGCAAAAATTGCTTAGGAATAATTGCATCCGTATCAATATTTGCTATATCTAAAGGTGCAACAATACCTGTATGTTGGGTAAATTTAGCCATAAAAAAATCTCTTTAACTGAAGTCTCTAACATCTGTAAAATGGCCCATAATAGCGGCAGCTGCCGCCATAGGAGGGCTAACTAGATGAGTGCGTGAATCACGTCCTTGACGACCTTCAAAATTGCGATTACTTGTCGATGCACAACGTTCCCCAGGAGATAACTTATCATCATTCATCGCTAGGCACATCGAACAACCGGGTAAGCGCCATTCAAAACCAGCATCTGTAAAGATTTTATCTAGACCCTCTGCTTCAGCTTGTGTTTTTACGGGTCCTGAGCCCGGTACAACAATGGCTTGTACTCCACAGGCAACTTTCTTGCCTTTAACAATTGCAGCTGCTGCGCGTAAGTCTTCGATTCGCGAATTAGTACAAGAGCCAATAAAAACTTTATCTATAGTAATGTCTGTTAATTTCGTACCGGGTTTAAGCTGCATATAAGCTAATGCTTTTTTGGCAGATGCGCGCTCAATAGGATCGGAAAAAGAGTCAGGGTCAGGGATTATTTCATTAATTGCCATTACTTGACCAGGATTGGTTCCCCAAGTCACTTGTGGCGCAATATTGGCTGCATTTAATGTTACTACTTTATCAAAAATAGCATCTGCATCGGTTTTTAAGGTAGTCCAATAATCTACGGCTTGTAACCATAATTCACCTTTAGGTGCGAACTGACGATTTTTTAAATAGTCAAATGTTGTTTGATCAGGTGCGACTAATCCTGCTTTTGCGCCCATTTCAATGGCCATGTTACATAAGGTCATACGACCTTCCATTGAAAGACTTTCAATTGTTTCTCCACAAAATTCGACGACATGTCCAGTTCCACCGGCATGACCAATTTTACTAATAATTGCCAATATAATATCTTTAGCAGTAATAGCATCAGATACCTTACCTATAACCTCAATCTTCATTGTTTTCGCGCGCGCTTGTTTTAACGTTTGCGTCGCTAATACATGCTCAACTTCTGAAGTACCAATACCAAAGGCTAAAGCGCCAAATGCACCATGTGTTGCGGTATGAGAGTCACCACAAACAATTGTCATACCAGGCAAAGTAATACCTTGTTCAGGACCGATAACATGTACAATCCCTTGGAAGGGATGATTTAAATCGTATAAAGAAACATTAAATTCGGCACAGTTTTTAATTAATTCTTGTAATTGTATACGGGCCATTTCACCACACGCATTAATATCTTTACTGCGAGTAGAAGTATTGTGATCCATGGTGGCAAAAGTTTTACTTGGCTGACGAAGCCGACGATTTTTAGCACGGAGGCCATCAAAGGCTTGTGGCGAAGTGACTTCATGGAGCAAATGACGGTCAATATATAATAATGGTGTTTCATTAGTCGCTTCATAAACAACATGAGCGTCATACAGTTTTTCATATAATGTTTTACCCATTTTTCTTACGCACCTTCAATAATAAATTTCGCAATGATATCGCCCATTTCTTCAGTACCAATGGCTGATGAAGCCCCTGCTAAATCGGCGGTACGATAACCTTTAGCTAATGCAAGCATAATAGCTTGCTCTATTGTTAGAGCGGCTTCTTCAGCGTTTAAGCTATGACGAAGCAATAATGCAAGAGATAATAGTTGAGCGATAGGATTAGCAATATTTTTACCAGCGATATCAGGTGCTGAACCACCGGAAGGCTCGTATAAACCAAAACCTTTTTCGTTAAGACTGGCTGAAGGCAACATTCCCAAGGAACCCGTAATCATTGCGCACTCGTCAGACAAAATATCGCCAAATAAGTTCGAACAGAGTATTACATCAAATTGCGCAGGATCTTTAATTAACTGCATGGTGGCATTATCTATATACATATGGGTTAATGTGACATCTGTATACGTTTTACTTATTTCATTAACCACTTGCCGCCATAAAATTGAGCTTTGCAAGACATTAGCTTTGTCAATTGATGTCACTTTACCTCGGCGTTTACGCGCGGCCTCAAAGGCTATTCGTGCAATACGTTCAATTTCAAATCGACTATAAATTTCAGTATCGTAAGCGTATTCTTGAGCACCATGTCCTTCGCGACCTTTTGGCTGTCCAAAATAAATACCACCAGTTAATTCACGGACACATAAAATATCGAATCCTTTTTCGGCGATCTCGTGCCGCAAAGGGCACAAATGAGCCAATGTAGCATATAAATGAGCTGGACGTAAATTACAAAAAAGTTGGAAATGTTTGCGCAAAGGTAATAAAGCACCTCGCTCAGGCTGTTGTTCTGGTGGCAAATTCTCCCATTTGGGGCCACCTACTGAACCCAATAAAATAGCATCTGCGTTCTGGCATCCTTTCAATGTTGATTCGGGTAAAGGCGTATTATGGCGATCTATCGCTATACCACCGATATCATATTCAGTGCAATTTAATTGCAGGCCAAACCGTTGACGAAGAGCAGTTATTGCTTTATGTGCTTGCCTCATGACTTCAGGTCCAATACCGTCACCGGGTAAAATGGCAATGTTATATGCTGCGTTAGTCATTGATATTGTTTCCCTCTATTTACTCAATTTATTTTGCATGATCTTGTGCTAAACGGCGTTTTTCTTCTTTGACCTGGCGAGCTTGCCAGACTAAATTTAATATATGTATAAGTGCCAATGCTGAAGATTCGACAATATCTGTTGCTAAGCCAATACCATGAAAACGACGGCCTTCGCATTCTGCAACAATATCCACCTGACCCAAAGCGTTCTCACCTTGGCCTTTGGCCGATAGAGAATAATTAATAATTTGGATTGGATAATGAGCAATGCGATTAATAGCATGGTAAACTGCATCTACTGGACCATTACCTGTTGCCGCATCAGATTTTATTTCGTTACCACATTTAAGACGAACTGTTGCTGTAGCAACTACACTTGTTCCTGAATGAACATTAAAATAGTCTAAAGTAAAATGCTCATAATCTTGTTGTTGCTTGCTTATAAATAGTAACGCCTCTAAATCATAATCAAAAACTTGTCCCTTCTTGTCGGCTAACTTTAAAAAAGCTTCATATAACTCATCTAGATTATAGTCATCTTCTTGATAACCTATTTCTTGCATACGATTTTTTACTGCAGCACGGCCTGAACGTGATGTCAAATTTAATTGTACTTTACTAAGGCCTATCGATTCAGGTGTTAAAATTTCATATGTTTGTCGATTTTTTAATATACCATCTTGATGAATGCCTGATGAGTGTGAAAAGGCGTTACCACCAATAACAGCCTTATTAGCAGGTATAGGCATATTGCAAAGTTGGCTAACCAATTGGCTTGTTCGGTAAATTTCATTATGATTAATGTTGGTATAGGCATTCAATATATCTTTACGTAACTTGATGGCCATAATAACTTCTTCTAATGCACAATTCCCCGCACGTTCACCTAATCCATTTAGTGTTCCTTCTATTTGGCGGGCACCAGCCTGTATTGCAGTAATTGAATTAGCAACAGACATCCCTAGGTCGTCATGACAATGAACAGATATAATAGCTTTATCAATATTAGGTACACGTTGAAATAAATTTTCAATAATATTGCCAAATTGAGTTGGTATCGTATAGCCAACGGTATCGGGTATATTGATGGTTGTAGCACCAGCATTGATCGCTGCTTCAACAATACGACATAAGTTATCAATAGGCGTACGGCCTGCATCTTCACAAGAAAATTCTACATCATCAGTATAATTACGAGCACGTTTTATACCATGAATTGCCATTGCTAATACATCATCAAATGAACGTCTTAATTTTGCTTCAATATGTAATGTGGAGGTGGCCAAAAAAGTATGAATACGGAAAGCTTCACTAACACGTAAAGCCTCAGCTGCGACATCAATATCTTTATCCACGCAACGGGATAACGCACAAACCCGGCTATTTTTGATTCGGCGTGCTATGGTTTGCACTGATTCAAAGTCACCTGGTGATGAGATAGGAAAACCGACTTCCATAATGTCAACGCCTAATCGTTCTAACGCTAAAGCTATTTGTAACTTTTGTTTAACATTTAGGCTAGCCTGTAATGCTTGTTCTCCATCTCGTAATGTTGTATCAAAAATAACAATTTGTTGACTCATTATCATGCTCTCCAATCATATTGTTGGGTGTCACAGGCCTTAAAGTAAAAAAACCCGCGACGTTTTCGCGGGTTTTTATATGTGATATTGAATTAAAAGCCGTTATTATTTCACATACCAACCTTACCCACGCGATTTAACATCACGAGGAGAAGGAGATCAAAAATAATAACTAAGTACATTCTATTTATTCCAATAAAGATGATTACTTTAATTGTTACGCTATTAAGAAACATTTGTCAAATTATATTTTAGATGAATAAAATTCAATAGAATCAAGTAATACAACTAAATTTCTTGTATTATCATTAAATTAGTAAGCTATTAATTTATAATTCGTTGATAATAATAGATAATAACCGTGCTGTTATTGACATGACATATATATAATAATTGTCATTTTTATTTTATAAATTATTATATCCCCTTCATTTATAAAAGAGACTAAAAGTAAACCCTTGTCATCATAGCTATGATATAAAGCAATCTAAATAAATTTGACTCCAGAGTAAACTTAGTACGAAGATAATTATTTTTAATAATACTATATCTTGTTAGTAAGATGAAAAAGTATATATGAGCTTTAAATATAATAGGTTATAGAATATACCAGCAATATTTTCATCATAATACTAAGCTATTTAGTAAATATAAAATGATTATGTTTCTTTTTATATTAATAATAACTATTATTACTTAATAAAATTAACATATTAATAAATATGAATCTTTCTATTACTTATGTTTATTAAGTAATTGGTTAAAAAGTTACCATTATTATTTCCTTATTAAGTTAAATAATATAATAAATAAAATCATTATAAAGTTAATTCATTGTGGCTATTAAAAACAGTTAATATAAATAATAAAATTATTATTTATATTTTTTAATAATGTTAGCTAATTAATAATATTATATGGTCATCATATTAAATGATAGGGGTATCTAATCTTAATGAAATTAAATCTTTTGTATGTAAAACACTTTTATTTTCTTTAAATAACATCTGTTTTGCTTACTGTTTTTATTAGATGGCTTAGTCTATTATACTATGAAATCATAAATATGATTTCATAGTATAATCATTTATTATGATATTTTATCATTTAATGCTAATAATTATTGAAATATTGAATTATTGAGATTATATTGATGTGATAACATTGTTATCTGTTTCACATTTTTTTATGTTTTTTTTAGATATTATAATGAAGCTTGATTATTAAAACGTTGTTTGTTTAAATAGTTAATAGTTACTTACAGTGTCGATTGAATAAAAGTATTTCATAATGATATTATGCTAAATCGTTCTCTACTTATGCATCTTGTAAGTAGGGTTCGATTTAGGTTTTATGCAAATTATAAAATTAAATATATCGCTTTTCAGCTGTCACTACATCTGTTTCAAGGGGCGTATTTATCTAGATTTTTGAATATAAACCTACTCTTGTTTATCAATCATATAAATCTATCAATGATAAAATAGTATTTGACCTATGAAAGATTATCAGTAGACTGCATTTGAAAATTTAAGCGTACACATGTAAGCTGGTTAGGCAAATCGTATTATATGAGCAATAAATTAAAACAATATCATCAGATTGAACGTGTTCAGTCACAGATTCGTCATAATCCTGAACGCATCGCTTTTAGCGAATGGAGTAAGAAAAAATATTACTCGCTTACTTGGTCTCAAGTTGGTGAACGGCTTAAACAAATTAGTTGTGCTTTACTTGATGCAAATGTAGCTATTCAAGAACCTGTTACAATATTTGCTAATAACAGTATTTCTTGGGCTTTGACTGATTTAGCTATTTTGCAAATTAGGGCGATCACTGTTCCCATCTATGCTACAAGTACAGAAGGGCAGGCGGCATACATCATTAATAATTGTCAGTCTAGAATACTATTTGTTGGTGATCAGCAACAAATGGATATTGCTATCAAACTTCGAGAACAATGTCCTAAACTTCAATATATAATTGCATTATCCTCTGAAGTTGATTTACGTCAATGTGATATAGCCTGGACATTAGATAATTTTTGTCAGCAATTAATTACCTCACGACAACTTGATGAGCTCAAAACGCGTATTAAGTATTGTGATCTTAATGATTTATTTACCCTTATTTATACCTCTGGTACGACGGGTACGCCGAAAGGGGTTATGCTTGATTATGCAAATATGGCGACACAACTTTATTTGCATGATGAGCGATTAGGTGTTAATCAACATGATGTTTCATTAAGCTTCTTACCTTTATCTCATGTATTTGAGAGAGCCTGGAGTTTTTATATGATGCATTGTGGTGCTCATAATATTTATTTATGTGATACTCGCGACGTCAAGGAAGCTATGCAGGCCGTTAAGCCAACAGTAATGTGTTCTGTTCCGCGTTTTTATGAAAAAATCCATAGTGCAATTCAAACAAAAGTAGCTAAGGCAACATGTCTTCGTCGAATGGCGTTTCATTGTGCTCTTTGGTGTGGACAACGTAATCTACTTGTTTATCGTAATGGTAAGCAACCAAGTTGGTTACTAAAACAGTTACATAATCTTGCTGATAAAGCTATTTTATCAAAGCTTCGTCAGGCAATGGGTGGAAATATACGCCTTATGCCAGCGGCAGGCGCAAAATTAGATGATAACATTATCTCATTTTTTCTGTCTATTGGTGTAAATATAATTTACGGTTATGGTATGACAGAAACATGTGCCACAGTATCGTGTTGGCAAGTTGATCGTTATTATACACCGGGTTCTATCGGTAAACCGTTGCCGGGTGTTGAAGTCCGTATTGGTGACGGAAATGAGATACAAGTGCGTGGACCTATCGTAACGCGTGGATACTATAATGATCCAGAAAAAACCGCAGTAAGTTTTACGCAAGATGGTTGGTTGAAAACAGGAGATGCGGGTAGCATTGATGCAGATGGGAATATATATATTACTGAACGCATTAAAGAGTTGATGAAAACGTCAACAGGTAAATATATTGCACCTCAACAAATTGAAGGAGCTATAGGCCACGATCGATTTATTGAGCAAGTTGCTGTTATTGCTGATGCCCGTAATTTTGTTACAGCATTAATTGTTCCGTGTTATGAAACTTTGGAAGAGTATGCCAAGTTAATCAATGTCAAATATCATGATCGATTAGAATTGTTAAAAAACAATCAAATTGTCGAAATGTTTGAACAACGTCTAAAAGACTTGCAAAAAGAGTTAGCACGTTTTGAACAAGTAAAGCGTTTTACTTTATTACCCAATGCATTTTCAATGGAAAAAGGTGAATTAACCCCCACACTTAAATTACGTCGTAATATTATTTTGCATAATTATCGTCGCGAGATCGATTCTATGTATGCTGATTAAGATTAGAAAATAATTAAAAAATAGCAAATAATATATATAATTAGGCATTCTGGTTTAGTTTCTATAAAGAGAACTTTATCAGGATGCCTTTTTAACTCTAGATTATTTCATTATGATTATTTTACCATTTAATATCTAGATAACTTTATCGTAACAGATTAATTGATATCCATAATATAAACTTTTTATATAAATTTAACTAAAAAAGATTTATTCAGTATAGACGACAAATAAAACTATCAGTATGTTAATAATCTTCGGGTGATTACAATCAGATCTTATCATCATATTTACATTCAGTAGTATTTAATTATTGAATATGCTTAATTACACTAGATTAATTTAATAAAAAGTAAATTAGTTTTAGTTATCTTGAAAAATAGTTCTTTTATCTTAATAAGATTGAACAAGTAGTGATGATCATAACCAATTAACTATAAGACAGG
The DNA here is from genome assembly GCA_945288535.1 of uncultured Enterobacterales bacterium. Classification (GTDB taxonomy): domain Bacteria; phylum Pseudomonadota; class Gammaproteobacteria; order Enterobacterales; family CALYQQ01; genus CALYQQ01. The sequence goes on from CALYQQ010000016.1 coordinate 27,961, forward strand.
CAGGAGAAAAGTATGGAGATGTTATCCGGTGCTGAAGCCGTGGTCCATTCATTGATTGATCAAGGGGTTAAACAAATATTCGGTTATCCTGGTGGCGCAGTACTTGACCTCTATGATGCACTGCATACAGTAGGTGGTATCGAGCACATTTTAGTACGGCACGAACAAGCCGCAGTGCATATGGCCGATGGTTATGCGAGATCGACAGGTGAAGTTGGTGTTGTATTAGTAACATCAGGTCCAGGAGCGACAAATGCAATTACAGGAATTGCTACCGCATATATGGATTCTATTCCTTTAGTGGTCCTTTCAGGACAGGTACCAACCTCATTAATTGGCTATGATGCATTTCAAGAATGCGATATGATTGGTATTTCTCGTCCAGTTGTGAAGCATAGTTTTTTAATAAAAACACGTGAAGAAATACCCCATATTATTAAAAAGGCATTTTATGTTGCATCAACAGGACGTCCAGGGCCTGTTGTTATTGATTTACCTAAAGATATTCTTAATCCTGATATCAAAACCGCCTATACTTATCCTAATACTATTTCATTACGTTCTTATAATCCAACTATTCAAGGCCATAAAGGACAAATTAAACGAGCATTGCATGCCTTAAGTAAGGCAAAAAAGCCTATATTATTTGTTGGTGGTGGTGTAATTTCCTCAGTATGTCATCAAGAAATTCGACAGTTCGCGGAAAAACTCCATCTCCCGGTAACAAGCTCATTAATGGGATTGGGGGCTTTCGCTGGGACGCATAGACAATTTCTTGGTATGCTTGGTATGCATGGTACATATCAGGCTAACATGGCAATGCATAATAGTGATCTTATTTTTGCAGTGGGTGTTCGTTTTGATGATAGAGCAACAAATAATTTAACTAAATATTGTCCTCATGCAACGGTTATTCAAATTGATATTGATCCTACATCAATATCTAAGACTGTACAGACGGATATTCCTATTGTTGGTGATGCTAGGCAAATTTTACAACAAATATTAGCTACTCTTGATGAGCATAAAAGCATGTATACCCCTTATTCTGATTGGTGGCAGAGTATCGAGGCTTGGCGTAATAAAAAATGTCTTTCTTATCAAAATGAAGATGGAAAAATAAAACCACAAGCGGTAATTGAAACACTTTATAAGTTGACACAAGGACAAGCATATATTGTTTCTGATGTCGGTCAACATCAAATGTTTGCTGCATTATATTATCCATTTGATAAGCCACGTCGCTGGATTAATTCAGGTGGACTAGGTACGATGGGATTTGGTTTGCCCGCTGCCTTAGGTGTTAAATATGGCCTTCCCGATGAAACGGTTGTCTGCGTTACCGGCGATGGAAGTATTCAAATGAATATTCAAGAATTATCTACAGCATTGCAATATGCTATTCCTGTTGTAGTGCTTAATTTAAATAATGGTTTTTTGGGTATGGTTAAACAGTGGCAAGATATTATCTATGCAGGACGGCATTCACAATCTTATATGAAATCATTACCTGATTTTGTCAAGTTAGCACAAGCTTATGGCCATATTGGTATTTCAATTACAACAATGACTGAGCTTGAAAGTAAGCTTGCGGAAGCTTTAACGATAAAAAATCGTTTAGTATTTGTTGATGTTGCTGTTGATGAAAACGAACATGTCTACCCAATGCAAATAAGAGGTGGTGGTATGGATGATATGTGGTTAAGTAAGACAAAAAGGAGTTGATTATGCGTCGGATTTTATCAGTATTATTAGAAAATGAGTCTGGGGCATTATCGCGTGTTGTTGGTTTATTTTCACAACGTGGATATAATATTGAAAGTTTGACGGTAGCACCAACAGATGATCCTACGCTTTCTCGTATAACTATTCAAACAGTCGGTGATGCTAAAATCCTGGAGCAAATTGAAAAACAATTACATAAACTGGTCGATGTACTACGTGTGAGTGAATTAACGGCAAATGAGCATGTAGAGCGAGAAATTATGCTCATTAAAATTTCAGCCTCAAAAAATAGTGTGCGTGACGAAATTAAACGAAATGTAGATATTTTCCGAGGTCATATTATTGATGTTACTCCGACACTTTATACTGTACAAATCGCTGGAACTAGTGAAAAACTTGATGCATTCTTATCAATGATGAAAGAAGTTGCCGATATTGTTGAGGTTGCCCGTTCCGGGGTGATAGGAATGTCGCGTGGTGAACAAATTATGCGTTAATATATATTAATAACTTTATGATATAGGCCGATGTTCAATAGTATTGAATATCGGTTTTTCATTTATACAATACGATTTAATATTTTACTCAGGTAACTGTATATTGCATTATTATAAAACGATGTATTATTATTTATTAAAAACAATCGTTTTATGAAATAAAACTAACTGAATATTAAGCCAGTATAATAAAATTTCTGTAAAATTTGGTTCTTTGATATAGTAACTTTTTAGATGAAAACAGTTTAACTTGCTGTTAATCAAATAAAAATAATAAGGATAAGAGTGTGAAACTTGATGAAGTTGCACGTTTAGCTGGTGTTTCTCGAACAACAGCAAGTTATGTTATCAATGGAAAAGCTAAATTATATCGGATAAGCGATAAAACCATTGAAAAAGTAATGTCTATAGTGAAAGAATATAACTTTCAACCTAATGTTGTAGCAGCTGGATTAAGGGCAGGTAAAACATTTTCTATTGGCTTGGTTATTCCTGATCTAGAGAATACAAGTTATACGCGTATCGCTAATCATCTAGAACAAATGACGAGACAATGTGGTTATCAGCTGCTCATTGCATGTTCAGAGGATTTACCTGATAACGAAATACGTTGTGTTGAGCACTTATTACAGCGCCAAGTTGATGCATTGATTGTTTCTCCCTCTTTATCTAGATATCATCCCTTTTACGAAGCAAAATTAAATAAGAATCGACCGATTATCGCATTAGATCGTTCACTTAACCCTCAGCATTTTGTTAGTGTAGTCGGTAATGATTTCAACGATGCCAAAATATTGGCCCAAAAATTGACATCATTAGATTTTCGCTCAGTATTATATTTTGGTGCAATGCCAGAATTGTCAGTAAGTCAATTGCGTGAACAAGGATTTTCTAGCATTTTTAATGAAACACACTATCAAATTAATTATCTTTATGTTGATAACTATAATCGTGAAAATGCATCAAAACTTTTTGCGCAATGGCTAAAGAACAATGGACTTCCTGATGCCCTTTTTATCACCTCTTTTGCACTATTACGTGGGGCTATAGATAGTATTATATATCATATAGGTCATCTGCCTAAGGATTTGATTATTGCTACTTTTGGTGATAATGAGATGTTAGATTTTCTTGAGTGTCCAATATTAAGTATGGCACAACGGCATTATGCTATAGCGGAACAATTATTAAATCTAGTTTTAGATTCTATGGAACATAAAAGTGATGAAATTAAAACCGGATTAATACCTATTAATCGAGTTTTGATGTTACGTGGTGGATTTAATCGAACAAGGAACCATTATTTAGAATAAATTTAATTAGTTTACAAACAATAGATTAAATAATTTACTTTATTCTTTCTAATAGAGTACGGATATTTTTGGAGTAGCCTATCAAGCTTATTATTTTATACAGTGATAATTATGATTGAAAAAGAGAGAGATATGCGATAATTAAATTAATAGCTTGTTGCTGTTTTATGATTTTTGAAAATGGTATTATTTATCCTAAGAATACTTTTTTGAAATAACTAATTTTGATTTTACTATGTTAATAAAATTTATAATCTAAAGTTAGATTAACACGACAATAATATAAACTGTAACTATAATCTGTTAGATTAGCTCTAAAGGAAGTGTTTATACCTTAATAATAAGAAAATAACTATCAAAATATTGCTTTATTAAAAGCAGAATTAACTCGTTAGATTAACACTAACTTTCATTATCGATGCAATAATAAACGTCTACTGTATTGTGATTTTCTTTATTAGTATTTCTTAATAAAATTTTCTGAATAGATCGTTTCATTTTTAGTAAAAATAGAGAGGTATTAATTTAGCATATAAATTAATAAGGTATATTAAACATACTAATTGTCATTAATAATTATCATGTGTATCAGATTTAAGCTGGAAAAATTAACTGAATAAGTTAATTGAACATCAAACGTGAATGGCTTAATGGTAAAACAATATGATTGCTTATGGATATACTCTATAAATGTAAACTCTTTTAGTTCCAGTCAGGAAGAGCCTCTTTTTAGTTTAATAATTATGTTAGTAAATAATAAATTAATCTAAAGTAGGTAGGCTTTATACGATTTTATATATCAATTTACCTAACTAATTAGAAATTATAAGTAATTATCTTACTTTCTTGCCAAGTATAATTTGTGAAGAAAAAATTTTATTTATAACCAAGATGAAAATTTTAATTAAAACTTATTAATTAAAATTATATTTTTTATTTATATCTAATTTATTTTTTTATATTGATTAAAGATGAGAATCTAATCTTTAATCTTCTATTGCTTTATCTTGACAATGAATTAATTCACTACGTAAACTATCATTGTGTAGAAAAGTGGTAAAAAGTGGTGAAAATAGTCAAAATTAGGTAAGGCAAAAATGTTTCGCGGTGCTATGACAATTAATCTTGATAATAAAGGGCGTCTGGCAATACCGACGCGTTATCGTGAGATATTGTCTGAAGAATGTAATGGGCAAATGATATGTACTATTGACCTGCATCAACCATGTTTGCTTCTTTACCCTTTACCTGAATGGGAAATTATCGAAGAAAAGCTTTCTCGCCTGTCCAGCATGAACCCAGTTGAGAGACGTGTACAACGTTTATTACTTGGCCATGCTTGCGAATGTCAAATGGATAATGCAGGCCGGTTACTGATTGCACATACATTAAGGCAACATGCTGGTTTGACAAAGGAACTTATGTTTGTCGGGCAATTAAATAAGTTCGAAATTTGGGATAAACAAGTATGGTATCAACAAGTCGAAGACGATATTGCGGCAGAACAATCTTTGCAAGCACCTTTGTCAGAAAAATTGCTTGATTTTTCTTTATAATCAATAACGGTCTGAGGAAAACGTTGGAACAGTATCAACATACAACAGTACTGCTGGATGAAGCAGTTAATAATCTTAATATTCAGCCTGATGGCATTTATGTTGATGGTACTTTTGGCCGTGGAGGTCATTCAAGTTTAATTTTAAAGCGATTAGGAGATAAAGGCCGATTAATTGCTATTGATCGTGATCCACAAGCAATTGCAGTCGCAAAGACCATTAAGGATAAACGTTTCAATATTATTCATGGACCTTTTTCTGGATTAGCTAATTATATTGCGGAGTTAGGGCTTACAGGAAAGATTAATGGATTATTATTAGATTTGGGTGTTTCATCACCCCAATTAGACGATGCTGAACGCGGTTTTTCTTTTATGCGCGATGGACCACTTGATATGCGGATGGATCCAACGCGAGGTATACCTGCTGCACAATGGCTTGCTCAAACAGAGTGCGATGAAATTGCTTGGGTATTAAAGACGTTCGGTGAGGAGCGATTTGCTAAGCGTATTGCACAAGCAATTAAGATACGCAATACAGAAGGTCCTATAATTAGTCGCACCGCTGAATTAGCTGAAGTGATTACGTCTGCAATACCAAAAAAGGATAAACATAAACATCCGGCAACAAGAAGTTTTCAGGCAATAAGAATTTATATTAATAGTGAATTACTAGAAATTGAGCATGCGTTAAAAGCGGCATTAGATATTCTTGCTCCGCAAGGTCGTTTAGTTGTCATTAGCTTTCACTCATTGGAAGATCGCATTGTTAAACAGTTTATAAAGCAACAAAGTAAGAATTTTCAGCCACCTAAAGGATTGCCATTAACTGATGCGCAATTAAAACAATATGGTTGTAGCAAATTAGTTGCATTAGGCAAGCTGAAACCATCTGATTCAGAAATTGCTCATAATCCAAGGGCAAGAAGCTCGGTGCTGCGAATTGCACAAAGGAAAGATAATTAATGGGGCATCAACGTTATCGGCTTATCAGTTTAATTGGTCGTGACTTGTTTGCTCATTTTAAAATTCCTATGTTGCTATTATTATTAAATGTATCTACAGCAGTAGCGGTTGTTTATACTACCCAGATGACAAGACAGTTGATGGGGACACGTGAACAGTTAACATTGGAAAAAGATAAATTGAATATAGAATGGCGAAATTTAATTCTGGAAGAATATGTCCTTGGTGATCATAAACGGATAACAGAAATAGCAAAACAGCAATTAATGATGCGCGATATCACGTCAAATGATGAACACGTCATTATTGAAAAAAATAATAAGTAAGTATTGAGTATATTTATTTTCTAACTATTAATTTGTTTGTCTTTAAGGTTAGTGAAATCGATGAAGCCTGTAAAGTCCATTACAAGCAAACGCCGTAAAACGAACAGACAAATAGGATTTGTTTATTGGCGTTTTGCATTGCTTTGCAGTTGTGTTTTTTTTGCAATGTTTGCTTTATTAACAAGAGCTGCATGGTTACAAGTTATTGAACCAGATAAGTTAATCATGGAAGGAAATCGGCGTTCATTGCGTACACAAACTATTCCAAGTTTGCGCGGTATTATCAAAGACAGAAGTGGGCAACCATTAGCTGTAAGTGTACCTGCATATGCAATAAGTGCAAATCCTCAACAAGTAAATCTTACTTTACTGCTTGAAGATGAACATGGTCGTGGGCAAGCGTTGGCTAACGCACTAGATATATCATTAGACCAATTGATTTATAAAATTAAATCAAGTGCAGAAGCCAAAAGTAGTTTTATTTATCTTGCTCGCCAAGTAACGCCAGAGCTAGCGGATTATATTCGTCAATTAAGTTTGCCAGGGATCAGTTGGCAGGCTGAATCACGGCGTTATTATCCAGCAGGAGCTGTTACTGCTCATCTCCTTGGTTTTACCGATATAGATGGTAAGGGTATTGAAGGAATAGAAAAAAGTTTTGATGACTGGTTACAAGAAACACCGGGTGCTAGAGTTGTTCGGAAAAATAGATTAGGACGCGTTATTGAAGATATATCATCAGTTGATGGGCAGCGACCACATGATTTAACATTAAGTATCGATAAACGTTTGCAAGAATTAGCTTATAACGAAATAGATAAAGCTGTAAAAACTAATAATGCTGAATCCGGTTCAGTTGTATTAATTGATGTTTATACAGGGGAAATTTTGGCTATGGCCTCGAGTCCTTCGTTTAATCCAAATAATCGACAAGGCACGCCAAATTCAAGTTACCGTAATCGTGTCATTACTGATGTTTTTGAACCAGGTTCTACTGTTAAACCACTGGTAATAATGACAGCATTGAATAAAGGTCTGGTTAATAATAATAGTGTAATTAATACGCGTCCATATAAGATTAATGGTAAAGAAATTAGAGATGTAGCACCAAGAGAGCAATTAACTATTAGTGGTATTATTCAAAAATCGAGTAATGTTGGTGTATCTCGTTTAGCATTAGAAATGTCTCCATTTGATTTAGTTGATACTTATAGTCGCTTTGGTTTGGGACGACCAACTGATCTCGGGTTAAGTGGTGAAAGTCGGGGATTATTTCCTAGTGCTAATAAAACGCGTTGGGCGGATATCGAACGTGCAACATTTTCTTTTGGTTATGGATTAATGGTTACACCGTTACAATTAGCGAGAGCTTATGCAACGATAGGGAGTGGTGGTGTTTATCGGCCATTATCTATCACGCGAGTCGATCCACCAGTTTATGGTGAGCGAATATTTCCAGAAAATATTGTTAGAAATGTAGTGGAAATGATGGAAACAGTTACTTATCCACATGAAGGTGGTGCTAAAGCTGCTGTAAAAGGCTATCGTGTTGCTGTTAAAACCGGTACAGCAAAAAAAGTGGGTGATAATGGTGCTTATATTAATAAATATGTTGCTTATACTGCCGGTTTGGCGCCAGTAAGTAATCCACGGATCGCTATGGTAATCGTGATAGATGATCCTAAAGCAGGGCAGTTTTATGGAGGGGCAGTTTCTGCACCTATATTTGGTACCGTTATGGAAGGCGTGCTTCGTACACTTAATATTCAGCCTGATGGATTAAATGAACAGACTAAAATCATGTAGTAGAATTAACTATGGGTAAATGATGGTAACTACCTATCTAGATCAACTGCTGGCGCCTTTATCTCTTCAGGTGCCAGCAATACCGTTAAAGCACATGCAATTGGATAGCCGCAAGGTTTCCGATGGGGATTTATTTATTGCGGTTATAGGACATAAAATTGATGGGCGTTATTATATTGATAATGCTATTGCCCGGGGTGCTGCCGCTATTATTGCTGAAGCAGATGACCTAAATAAACAGGGTTATATTGAAACTAGGAATACCATTCCTATTATTTATGTGAACAACCTTAATTGTCAGCTTTCAAGATTAGCTGGTATTTTCTATCAGCAACCATCTCATTACTTAACTTTGGTGGGGGTAACAGGTACAAATGGTAAAACGACAATTACACAGCTGTTAGCGCAATGGAGTCAACTGTGTGGTCGTCGTGCAGCAGTGATGGGAACACTAGGTAATGGATTTCTTGATGCTATTTCTCCAACAAAAAATACCACAGGATCCGCTGTAGATATTCAAGCTTGTTTAGCAAAGTTTCAACAGCAACAGGCTGATTTTGTTGCAATGGAGGTATCATCACATGGATTAGTTCAGCATAGAGTGAATAATCTCTCTTTTTCAGCCGCTGTATTTACTAATTTAAGTCGTGATCATTTAGATTATCATGGTGATATGCAACATTATGAAAAAGCAAAACAAACATTATTTACTGATCATATTGCTAAGATAAAAATAATTAATGCTGATGATGATATTGGTTTTACGTGGTTAAAGAACATTCCTGATGCCGTTGCTGTAACAATACAAAGACAAATATTACCTAATCATCATACAAAGTGGCTACATGCATACGCCGTTCAATACCATGATAATGGTGTAACAATTGAATTTGATTCAAGTTGGGGGACGGGCGAACTCAATAGCCGTTTAATCGGTGAGTTTAATGTGAGTAATATCCTTTTAGGGCTAGCAACATTATTGTCATTGGGGTATCCACTTTCAGAATTACTTGCTGTTTCGTATCAATTACAACCTGTTTGTGGGCGTATGGAAGTATTTTCTAAAATGAATAACCCTCTCGTTATTGTTGATTATGCACACACACCTGACGCTTTAGCAAAAGCACTTCAAGCTTGCCGATTACATAGTAAAGGCCGGATATGGTGTATATTTGGCTGTGGAGGTGAGCGTGATAAAGGTAAACGACCAATGATGGCGAATATTGCAGAAAGGCTTGCAGATAAAATTATTGTGACTGATGATAATCCTCGAAATGAATCTGCTAACGCGATTATAAATGATATTCTTCAAGGTTTTACGCAACTAACTGATATAACGGTGATTCATAATCGCGCAGATGCTATAGCGCATGCAGTTGATCAGGCTAATGTTGATGATATTATTTTGGTCGCAGGTAAAGGTCATGAAGATTATCAAATAATTGGCGATCACTATTTTGAGTACTCAGATAGAACAACTGTTGCCCAGCTGTATGGAGTGGCACTATGATAACTGTATCCTTAACAACATTAACCACCATTGTATCAGGACAATTAATAATGGTTGATGGCTGTTCTTCTCAGCAGACGATTTCTGATATAACCATTGATAGTAGAACAGTTAACTCAGAAAGTCTGTTTATTGCAATCAAGGGAGAACATTTTGATGGACATGATTTTGCCAAACAAGCAATAGATCGTGGTGCTAAAGCGATAGTCGTTAATAGAGTTTTACCATTTCCTATCATACAAATTGTTGTAGAGGATACACGCCTTGCTCTGGGTAGACTAGCCGGTTGGCTTAGAGAACAAGTGCCAACTCGCGTGATCGCCTTGACTGGCTCGTCTGGAAAAACATCCGTTAAAGAAATGACCGCAACAATCTTACAGTTATGTGGTTCGGTATTATATACCGCAGGAAATTATAATAATGACATTGGTGTACCTCTAACGTTGTTACGATTAACGCAAGATCATAAGTTTGCAGTAATAGAACAAGGTGCAAATCATATTGGTGAAATAGCATATACGTCAGAGTTAGTAAAGCCAGAAGTTGCATTAGTTAATAATTTTGCTGCTGCTCATCTGGAAGGATTTGGTAGCCTGGTGGGTGTTGTACAAGCTAAAGGTGAAATTTTCGATCATTTGAAAATAGGTGGCACTGCTATTATTAATCAAGATTGCCATGATTTTGATCTGTGGCAAGATAAATTAATAGATAAACGGATTTGGCGTTTTTCTGTTCATAGTACGACTGATGTAGAGTTTTATGCCAGTAATATTCGGGTATTTCCAACTAAAACGGATTTTACATTACATTCACCACAAGGTGAAGTAGCCATTTCATTACCTTTAGCGGGTTTACATGCTGTATCTAATGCACTCGCTGCAAGCGCGTTAGCCATGTCGGTAGGGGCACCTCTAGATATTATTCAACAAGGTTTAGCATTAGTTACACCTGTTAAAGGTCGTTTATATCCAATTCAGTTAGCTCCAGGTAAATATTTATTGGATGATAGCTATAATGCTAATGTCGGTTCGATGGCGGCTGCTATTGATGTGTTGAATGATATGCCTGGATACCGGGTTATGGTGGTGGGTGATATGGGGGAATTAGGTGAATACGCTGAAGCATGTCATCGTCAGATAGGTGAGCTATTGCGCAGCTCCAGCATAGATAAAGTGATCAGTGTAGGAAAGTTAAGTTATTTCATCAGCAAAGAAAGCCAAAAAGGTCAACATGTAGCCAATAAAGCAGATGTAATAGCACTATTACAAATTTTGCTATTAGAACACAAAAATATAATAATTTTAATTAAAGGCTCTCGTAGTGCTGGCATGGAACAGATCATACTTGGGTTGAAGGAGAGTAAATAATGCTAGTTTGGTTTGCCGAACATCTTGTCAAATATTTTACAGTATTTAATGTTTTTTCATATTTGACATTTCGTTCTATTATCAGTTTGTTAACCGCTTTAATTATTTGTCTTTGGATCGGACCCAAAGTGATCAGTTATTTGCAAAAATTACAAATTGGTCAGGTAGTAAGAGACGATGGTCCCCAGTCACATTTTAGCAAACGCGGTACCCCGACCATGGGTGGGGTAATGATTTTAGCTTCAATTACGATATCTGTTTTGCTTTGGACGAGACTTGATAATCCGTACGTATGGTGTGTATTGTTTGTCTTATTGAGTTATGGTGTGATTGGCTTTATTGATGATTATCGTAAAGTTATTCGTAAAGATACCAAGGGTCTTATTGCACGTTGGAAGTATTTCTGGCAATCCGTTATTGCTTTAGTGGTTGCCTTTGTCATGTATAGTTATGGTAAAGATACTGTAGCTACGCAATTAGTCGTTCCTTTTTTTAAAGATATAATGCCTCAACTGGGATTGTATTATATTTTATTAACTTATTTAGTTGTTGTTGGTACAAGTAATGCAGTGAATTTTACTGATGGCCTAGACGGCTTAGCTATTATGCCAACAGTTTTTGTCGCTGCCGGTATGGCATTAATTGCTTGGGTAACGGGCAATGTAAACTATGCACATTATTTGCATATTCCGTATGTTTCTAACGCTAGTGAGCTCGTCGTAGTATGTACCTCTATTGCCGGTGCAGGCTTAGGTTTTTTATGGTTTAACACTTATCCTGCACAGGTTTTTATGGGCGATGTTGGTTCATTAGCGTTAGGTGGTGCATTAGGCATTATTGCCGTACTACTTAGACAAGAATTTCTGTTAATTATCATGGGGGGTGTTTTTGTGATGGAAACATTATCTGTGATTTTACAAGTTGGCTCGTTTAAATTACGTGGACAACGTATTTTCCGTATGGCACCTATTCATCATCATTATGAGTTAAAAGGATGGCCAGAACCTCGTGTGATCGTCCGTTTTTGGATCATTTCATTAATGTTAGTTCTTTTGGCGTTAGTCACATTGAAGGTTCGTTAATATGAATCAGTATCAGGATAAACAAGTTGTTATTATTGGCCTTGGTGCAACTGGATTGTCCTGCGTCAATTACTTTATGTTAAAGGGGATTACTCCCAAAGTTATCGATACACGGATAACACCCCCAGGTATAGACAAATTACCGATACAAGTAGAACGTTGCTTGGGCTTTTGGAATGAGGAGTGGTTATTAGCAGCCAATTTAATCGTGATAAGCCCAGGTATAGCTCTTTCTCATCCGCAATTACAATTAGCGCAGCGTGTGGGTATAGAAATTGTTGGTGATATTGAACTATTTTGTCGTGAGGCTCGTGTCCCTATTGTTGCTATTACGGGCTCGAATGGCAAAACAACAGTAACAACATTAGTGGGTGAGATGGCAAAAGCAGCGGAGATAAATGTTGCTATTGGCGGTAATATTGGTGTCCCGGCACTCGATTTATTGCAACAAAATGCAGAGCTTTATATTCTAGAATTATCCAGTTTTCAGCTGGAAACTACGTCATCGTTAAAAGCAAAAGCAGCTACGATACTCAATGTGACAGAAGACCATATGGATCGTTATCCTTTGGGATTGATGCAATATCAACATGTAAAACAACGAATTTATCAAAATGCACAATACTGTATTTATAATGCAGAAGATCCTTTAACATTTCCCTTAATTAAATCTTGCGAAGATACCGTGAGCTTTTCGCTAACGAATAAAGGTAAATATCATATAGTGTCTCATAATGAACAGTATTGGTTAGCCATAGATTCATCACGGCTCGTATGCTGTGATGAATTAGCGATTACTGGATCACATAACTACTTAAATGCACTAGCAGCTTTGGCACTGGCTGATGCAGTAGATATTCCTCGACAAGCTAGTTTACACACACTAAAACAATTTAAAGGGTTACCTCATCGTTGTCAGTTAATCCATGAGCATAATGGTGTAAAATGGATAAATGATTCTAAAGCAACAAATGTCGGTAGTACTGAGGCCGCATTAAAGGGATTAACATGTTCAGGTCTACTTTATTTGTTATTGGGTGGTGATGGTAAAGCAGCGGATTTTTCGCCACTTATACCTTATGTCAGGCAAAACAATATTCGACTATATTGTTTTGGTCGAGATGCTCAGCAATTAGCAGCATTATCTCCTTCTCAGGCAACGATTACTGAAACAATGCAACAAGCTATGGAATTAATCGCTAAGAATGTCAGCACAGGCGATATCGTTCTTCTATCGCCTGCATGTGCCAGTTTGGATCAATTTCGCAATTATGAGCAACGAGGTGAACAATTTAGCCTATTAGCTAAGGAATTTGGTTAATGGTTTTATCTCGACTTTTAGATTATTTTTCAAAACGAACACTATTAACTCACTCAACTACGTTACTTTATGATCGTGTCTTATTAAGTATGATTATTGCCGTTACACTAACGGGATTTGTTATGGTGGTATCTGCATCTATTACGGCAAACAGTGATCCTTTTTATTATGCTAAACGTGATTTAGCTTATCTATGTATTTCAATACTATGCGCTATTGTAGTTTTACAAATTCCAATGGCAAAATGGCAACAATTCAGTCCCGTCATCTTAATCTTTTCTATTATTATGCTAGCAATGGTATTGTTAATTGGGAAAACGATTAATGGTGCAACGCGTTGGATTGGGGCTGGTGTTATTAACATTCAACCTGCTGAATTAGCAAAATTGACTTTATTTATCTATTTGGCAAGTTATTTAGTCAGAAAAGTCGATGAAGTTAGGAATAATATATGGGGCTTTTGTAAACCAATGGGAGTCATGCTAATTTTAGCTATTTTGCTATTATTACAACCTGACTTTGGTACAGTTATTGTTCTTTTTGTTACAACACTAGGTTTACTTTTTCTCGCCGGCGCTAAACTTTGGCAGTTTTTAGCGATAATCAGTATGGGTGGATTGGCGGTAATTGTTCTTATAATTACAGAGGAATACCGAATAAAACGGGTAATTTCATTTATGGATCCGTGGAAAGACCCTTTTGGTTCAGGTTATCAATTAGCTCAGTCGCTTATTGCTTTTGGCCGGGGAGGTATATTCGGTGAGGGACTAGGAAATTCAATTCAAAAACAACAATTTCTGCCGGAAGCTCATACGGATTTTATATTTGCAATTATAGCGGAAGAATTAGGTTATGTTGGTGTTGTTATTCTTCTTTTAATGATATTCTTTATCGCTTTTCGAGCAATGTTGATTGGATATAAAGCATTAAAGTTAAAGCATCGCTTTTCTGGTTTTTTGGCTTGTGCTATTGGTATCTGGTTTAGCTTTCAAACATTGGTAAATGTAGGGGCTGCTTCAGGTATTTTACCTACGAAAGGACTTACTTTTCCTTTACTTAGTTATGGTGGTTCAAGCATGATTGTTGTTTTTATGGCGGTTGCTATTTTATTACGAATTGATTTTGAAACCCGTCTAACAATGATTCAAGCACATATATGGAGTAAAAAATGAAGCAAAAGCGCTTAATGGTTATGGCTGGTGGTACAGGAGGGCATGTTTTTCCAGCACTTGCTGTGGCGCATCGCTTAATAGAGATTGGCTGGCAGGTTCGTTGGCTTGGAACATCCGATCGAATGGAAGCAGATTTAGTACCTAAGCATGGTATTGAAATTGATTTTATTTCTATTTCAGGCCTAAAAGGTAAAGGGCTAAAAGCGTTGTTTATGTCGCCCTATAAAATTATTAAAGCAACACTTCAGGCTAGAAAAATTTTAAAACAATATCAACCTGATGTTGTGCTTGGTATGGGAGGATATGTATCAGGACCAGGTGGTTTAGCAGCATGGCTATGCGGTATTCCTGTGATAGTACATGAACAAAATGGCGTTGCCGGCCTGACAAATAAAGCTCTATCTTGTATTGCCACTCGTGTATTACAGGCATTTCCTGGTGCATTTAAAAAGGCGGATATTGTTGGAAATCCGGTGAGAAATGATGTCTTAACCCTACCAGCACCAAAACAACGTTTAACTTCTCGGCACGGACCATTACATATTTTAGTGATGGGGGGAAGTCAAGGGGCTCGCATTTTAAATCAAACCCTACCCGCTGTTATTGCGCAGTTAGGAGAGCAGGCCACGGTATGGCACCAGGTTGGTAAAGGGGCAGTGGCAAACGTTGAACAGCATTATCAGGAACTTGGCGTTGTTGACTATAAAGTAACTGAATTTATTGACGATATTTCATTAGCTTATCAATGGGCTGATCTTGTTATTTGTCGTTCTGGTGCATTGACTGTAAGTGAATTAACCGCAGCGGGCTTAGCTGCTATTTTTATTCCATTTATGCATAAAGATCGTCAACAATACTGGAATGCTTATCCAATTGTACAGGCAGGTGCTGCTATTATTATTGAACAACCTACTTTAACTATTAATGGATTAGTCCAAATAATTAAAAAATTAGATCGGGTTAGTTTAATTGACATGGCTGAAAAAGCTAAAGCAAAAGCCATTATAGATGCAACAGAAAGAGTCGCATCTGTGATTATTGATGTTTCAGAAAAAAGAGAACAGGCAAAATAGAGTGGAAATGCAAGAAGAACGCAGTTCAATAATGAAAATCTATTCCATAGAGCATGCTATGCGTAGGGTTACACATATTCATTTCGTCGGTATTGGCGGTGCAGGAATGGGAGGCATTGCTGAAGTTTTGGCTAATGAGGGATATCAAATTAGTGGGTCAGATTTGGCAGCCAATACAGTAACACAACAATTAAAGGCATTAGGGGCGACCATCTACTCTAATCATGATGCGAAAAATATTGAAAATGCAAGCGTAGTGGTTGTATCAACGGCGATTGCGAGTGATAATCCAGAAATTATAGCTGCACGTGAAGCGCGCATCCCTGTAATTAGACGAGCAGAAATGTTGGCAGAGTTAATGCGTTTTCGTCATGGTATTGCTATTGCAGGAACGCATGGTAAAACGACGACTACAGCAATGATTGCCAATATTTATGCTGAAGCTGGATTGGATCCCACCTTTGTTAATGGGGGCTTGGTTAAATCAGCTGGAACTCATGCTCGCTTAGGTCGAAGTAATCACTTTATTGCAGAAGCAGATGAAAGTGATGCTTCGTTTCTCCATTTGCAACCTATGGTCGCTGTAGTCACTAACATTGAAGCCGATCATATGGATACTTATCAAGGCGATTTTGAAAAGCTAAAAAAAGTATTTATCGAATTTTTACATAATTTACCTTTTTATGGTCATGCAGTTTTATGCATTGATGATGATGTTATTCGTAATATTATTCCTCAAATTGGTAGAAAAATTACAACTTATGGATTTAGTAAAGATGCTGATGTTAGGATTGAACATTACAAACAAATTGTGGCGCAAGGTTCATTCCAAATAATAAGAAAAAATAAACCGACGTTACATGTTCTATTAAATGCACCTGGGCAACATAACGCATTAAATGCAGCAGCAGCGATAGCAGTTGCTACTGATGAAGGTATTTGTGATGAAGCTATCTGTCATGCATTGGCTGGTTTTCAGGGGACAGGGCGTCGTTTTGATTTTATGGGTAATTTTCAATTATCCAACAATAGACAAATTATGTTTATTGATGACTATGGCCATCATCCAAGTGAAGTTGCTGCAACGATCCAGGCGGCACGGAATGGTTGGCATGATCGCCGATTGGTGATGATTTTTCAACCACATCGTTATACACGAACACGTGACTTATATGATGATTTTGTACAGGTGTTATCTCAAGTTGATGTTTTATTTATGCTGGATGTTTATGCCGCAGGCGAAACTGCAATTCCCGGTGCGGATAGCCGTTCGCTTTGCCGTACATTGCGTAGTCGAGGAAAAGTAGATCCTATTCTTGTTACAGACATAGATATGTTACCACAAATGCTTGATGAAGTTTTACGAGATAATGACTTATTGTTAACACAAGGTGCCGGTAATATTGGAAAAATAGCCCGACAATTGGCCGATAATAAATTAAAAGTACAAAATAAAAATGGAGAGCATTATGTCTGAAAAAGTTGCTGTTCTTTTAGGTGGTTCTTCAGCAGAACGCGACGTTTCATTAAAGTCAGGTGCCGCTGTTTTAGCGAGTTTATGTGAAGAAGGTGTTGATGCTTATCCTATTGATCCTACAGAATATCCACTTAGTCAATTAAAAGAAGATGGTTTTACTAAAGTTTTTATTGCACTGCATGGCAGAGGAGGCGAGGATGGTACATTGCAGGGTACATTAGAGCTTATGGGAATGCCTTATACTGGGAGTGGTGTTTTAGCGTCAGCACTCTCAATGGATAAATTTCGGACTAAATTAGTTTGGCAAGCATTGGGACTGCCTATTGCGCCATTTATTGTTATCACCAGCAATAAATATAGTACAATTAATAGTGAAGATATTATTCAGCAAATAGGTTTGCCGTTAATTGTAAAGCCGAGTAAAGAAGGTTCCAGTGTGGGAATGAGTAAAGTAACGTGTATCAAAGAGTTACTACCTGCACTAAATGTTGCTTTTCAATATGATGATACAGTACTCATTGAAAAATGGCTATCTGGTGCGGAATTTACTATTGCGATAGTCGGTGATAATCTCCTACCTTCTGTTCGTATTAAACCTGCGGCAACATTTTATGATTACAATGCAAAATATTTGTCTGATGATACACAATATTTTTGTCCAAGTGGTTTAGATGAAACTCAAGAGTATTATATTGGTAAGCTTGCTATGCAAGCCTATCATGCACTTGAGTGTCGGGGATGGGGACGAATAGATTTAATGCAAGATGAAGTGGGTGATTTTTACTTACTTGAAGCTAATACTGCACCAGGCATGACCAATCACAGTTTAGTTCCAATGGCAGCAAAGCAAGCTGGATTGAGTTTTTCGCAGTTAGTTATGAAAATTTTATCATTAGCAGATTAATTCTATGACACAAGCGTCACGCAATATATCGGAACAAGGATACAATAAAGATAATAAATATAGAATTAGTAATTTATTGGGTTTATTTTTTTTGATAGCGGTATTAGCGGTCATAGCTATTGGGGGTTGGACGATTACGCGGTGGATGGATGACGCCGATCATTTACCTTTATCGTTATTGGTGATTAGCGGTGATCGCCAATTAACACGAGATGATGATATCCGCGAAGTCATTATGTCTTTGGGTGAACCGAAAACCTTTATTACTCAAAACGTTGATGAAATTCAACAGCATATTATGGCGAATTTACCGTGGATTAGACAAATTAGCGTTCGGAAACAATGGCCTGATATGTTAAAAATTCATGTGACAGAATTTAAGCCTTATGCGTTTTATAATACCTCTGAACTATTAGATCCAGAAGGTCATATTTTTCAGGTACCCATGTCACGAATAGAAGATAAATCCTATCCACATTTATTTGGAGGAAAAGGTAGTGAGAAAATTTTATTAAATGGATTTAATGAAATGAAACTATTTCTTGCTAAATATGGTTTTGAAATTAAATCAATTGTTTTAAATGATCGTTATGCGTGGCAAATATTATTAACTAATGGTATTAGATTAGAGTTAGGTAGACGTGATAGAATGCTAAGACTAGGAAGATTTGTTACAATATATTCTACATTGTTGCAACAAACTAATGAACAACCTAATATTAATTACATCGATCTTCGTTATGGGACTGGGGCAGCAGTGAGTTTTTCGTCTCAGAGTATAAAATAGTATTACAGTTACATTATTTATAAAATAAACAGTTTTTAACGAATGTTTTTTTTTATGGACAAAATGCATTCAGGCTTATAACTATGACTAAATCAGCAGATAGAAAACTTGTAGTAGGACTAGAAATTGGTACGGCCAAAGTTGCTGTATTAGTTGGCGAAGTATTGCCTGATAGCATGATAAATATTATTGGTGTCGGTAGTTGCCCTTCCAGAGGTATGGATAAAGGTGGGGTAAATGATCTTGAATCGGTAGTTAAAAGTGTACAACGTGCTGTTGATCAGGCTGAATTAATGGCGGATTGTAAAATTTCTTCTGTTTATTTGGCATTATCAGGTAAACATATCAGCTGTCAGAATGAAATTGGTATGGTGCCCATTTCAGAAGAAGAAGTGACTGCTGATGATGTAGAAAATGTCGTTCATACGGCAAAGTCTGTTCGCATTCGTGAAGAACATAGAATTCTGCATGTTATTCCACAAGAATATGCAATTGATTATCAAGATGGCATAAAAAATCCTGTTGGTTTATCCGGTGTTAGAATGCAAGCTAAAGTGCATCTAATTACTTGCCATAATGATATGGCGAAAAATATTATTAAGGCAGTAGAGCGTTGTAGTCTTAAAGTTGATCAACCTATTTTTGCTGGATTAGCAGCAAGCTATGCGGTATTAACAGAAGACGAAAAAGAACTTGGTGTATGTGTAATTGATATTGGCGGTGGTACAATGGATATTACTATATATACCGGAGGGGCGCTGCGGCATTCAAGGGTTATCCCATATGCAGGTAACGTAGTTACCAGTGACATTTCGTACGCGTTTGGTACGCCACCAATAGATGCAGAAGCAATAAAAGTTCGTTATGGATGTGCTTTGGGTGCTTTAGTTGCTAAAGATGAAACGGTAGAAGTACCAAGTATAGGTGGTCGACCTCCAAGGAGTTTACAGCGTCAAACATTGGCTGATGTCATTGAACCACGTTATAATGAACTATTTAATTTAGTTAATGATGAAATTTTAGCCGTTCAGGAACATTTACGTTTAACTGGTGTTAAGCACCATTTAGCAGCAGGTGTTGTTTTAACGGGGGGCGCATCTCAAATGTCAGGATTAGTTGAGTGTGCTCAAAGGGTTTTTCATACACAAGTTCGCATAGGTAAACCTTTAAATATTACAGGTCTTACCGATTATGCACAAGAACCTTATTATTCAACCGCAGTTGGATTATTACATTATGGCAAGCTCTCACATCTTATGGGCGATGGTGATGTTGAAAAGCATCGTTCGGTAGGAAATTGGTTTAAAAAAATTAATAGTTGGTTTCGCAAAGAATTTTAATATAGCAAAATTAAGTCTAAAAACAGTCACTATATAAATAAGGTACTATCATACGCGGTATAAGCGGGGAGATATCATGTTTGAACCTATGGAATTTACCAACGATGCGGTAATTAAAGTCATTGGTGTTGGCGGCGGCGGCGGAAATGCTGTTGATCATATGGTACGTGAACACATAGAAGGTGTTGAATTTTACGTGGTAAACACTGATGCACAAGCATTAAGAAAATCAGCTGCTAGCCAGACTATTCAAATAGGTAGTAACATTACGAAAGGATTAGGTGCTGGGGCTAATCCAGAAGTGGGTCGTAATTCAGCAGAAGAAGATCGTGATGCAATTCGTGCGGCTATTGATGGCGCCGATATGGTATTTATTGCTGCTGGTATGGGTGGTGGAACAGGAACGGGGGCAGCACCTGTTGTTGCTTCTATTGCAAAAGAATTGGGTATACTCACGGTAGCAGTAGTAACGAAGCCATTTAATTTTGAAGGCAAAAAAAGAATGTCTTTTGCTGAACAAGGCATTGTTGAATTGTCCAAACATGTTGATTCACTTATTACTATTCCTAATGACAAATTATTAAAAGTGCTTGGGCGTGGTATTTCGTTACTTGATGCGTTTGGTGCGGCAAATGATGTATTAAAAGGTGCAGTGCAAGGAATTGCAGATCTAATCACTTTACCAGGCCTGGTTAATGTCGATTTTGCTGATGTACGTACTGTTATGTCTGAAATGGGCTACGCAATGATGGGATCTGGTGTAGGTCGAGGTGATAATCGTGCTGAAGAAGCTGCTGAAATTGCTATTTCTAGTCCATTGCTTGAAGATATAGATTTATCTGGTGCGCGCGGTGTTCTAGTAAATATTACCGCTGGCTATGATTTAAGTTTAGCTGAGTTCGAAACAGTAGGTAATACAGTAAGAGCATTTGCATCTGATAATGCAACGGTTGTTATTGGTACTTCATTAGATGCTGAAATGAGTGATGAATTACGTGTTACCGTTGTGGCTACAGGTATAGGTATGGATAAACGCCCTGAAATTACACTTGTAACAGGAAAAGCTGCTGGTCAAACACATAAAATTATAGAAAACCGTTATACGCCAGGTGTTTCACCCCTACCTATTCAACGCGAACATAAAGTTGTAACAGCAAAAGTAGTGAACGATCACGATGATTCTATATCTAAGGATAATGAATTTGTTGACATTCCGTCATTTTTGCGCAGGCAAGCAGATTAATTGAGAATAATTTCTTTTTAAGATTTTTTATGTTAATCTTAATGACGGATAAAGTAAATTCATAATAAGGCTTTAGATGATAAGCCAACATGGAATAAATGTCATATAGCGAGAAGAAATGATGATTAAACAAAGAACCCTTAAAAAAATAGTGAGTGCAACAGGCGTCGGACTTCACACCGGACGTAAAGTTACGCTGACTATGCGACCAGCTGTCGCAAATACAGGGATCATCTATCGTCGTACTGACTTAAATCCACCTGTTGATTTTCCAGCTGATGTAAACGCGGTCAGAGATACGATGCTTTGCACTTGTTTGGTAAACGAGCAAAATGTAAGAATATCGACGGTCGAACATATTAATGCTGCTCTAGCCGGATTAGGTATTGATAATTTGATTATCGAAGTTGATGCACCAGAAATACCGATCATGGACGGTAGTGCAAGTCCATTTGTATGGTTGCTCCTTGATGCAGGTATTGAAGAACTCAGTGTGGCTAAAAAATTTGTCTCTATTACTAAAACGGTTCGTGTTGAAGACGGGGATAAATGGGCGGAATTAAAACCCTATAATGGATTTAGTTTAGATTTTACGATTGATTTTAATCATCCTGCAATTGATGCAAGTTCACAACGATATAAGCTGAACTTTTCAGCAGAAGCTTTTGTTAATCAAATTAGTCGAGCAAGAACATTTGGTTTCATGCGTGACATCGAATATTTACAAGCAAAAGGACTTTGTTTAGGTGGCAGCATGGATTGTGCTATTGTTGTTGATGACTATCGTGTACTTAATGATGATGGTTTACGTTATAATGATGAGTTTGTCCGTCATAAAATGTTAGATGCTATTGGTGATTTGTTCATGAGCGGCCACAATATTATTGGTGCCTTTACAGCATATAAATCAGGTCATGCGCTTAACAACCAATTATTAAGAGCTGTATTAGCAGATCAGACTGCATGGCAGTACGTTACTTTTGAAAATGAGCGAGATATACCTTTAGCTTTTAAAGCACCGTCAATTGTACTAGCTTAATAACAGTCTTTATAGATTATTGAAACTATTTGAAACGGTTGGTAGTTATGGTTATTTTTGAGCCAAAGCTGCCAGCCGTTCTAGTCTTTTACGTAGTTCATCAGGACAATTTTGTGCTAGTTGAGTTAAATATTCGGCACTTTTAACACTGAGTTTTCGATGAATTTTTGGATAATGTATTATATTATTACTCTCCTTGGATAGCGTATTTTTTTCTGTATTAATTGCAAGAGAAGGATTAACTTTTATAGTAATTGAAGCAAGCGAAGGTAATATGGTTGTTCGGAGTGTGGATAACAAACGTGTTTGTTCATAACGCAAACGCATTAACCAATTGGCATTTGTTGTCTCAAGGATTAAAATACAATTACGATAATTGGCAACGCGACAATAAGGATGCAGTTGTGCTGGAAGAAGTCCTTTTACTGTGCGATTCAATTTTGCTATAAAGATAGCATGTCTCTGAATATTCTGTAAAAAGGAGATTCCATCTAGGATTTGATCGGGCAGTTGAGGATGACTATCTCTCATAATAAATTTCCAATAATGAAAAAGTAAAATGGATATTATTAACCGTTGGCGAAAAATAAGCAGATGTTACTTCTGGCCACCTCTTTTACTAGGTGTAGTAGCTGCCTATATGGGAATAGCCACTAATCTGGAAAAACCATTTATTCAGCGCATTGTATCATCAACTCTGTTAAGCGTTAATTCTTTTGAGCATACTTTAACTCGTCGTCTTGCATCAAGTATTTTGTTAGTAAGTTCACCCTCTGGTCATTCAGCTCAAAAATTGAACTCTTGGCAGAGTCACGCAATACGCCGTTTGATTAAACAATTTGCTTTTTATTTATCTTTTGATAAATCATTTTCAATCCCGCCCGATAAAGACTTAATAAAACATAGTTCTACACAGTATTATTGGGATCTATTATCTCATTTGGCCGTTTTATTAAGTGATTCTATCATTTTCTATGATTTACCTATGCAGCTTTACTATCATAGAAAACAACCTACTAAATTACCACATTTGAATATTGGCATATTGTTAGCCCATACTGGGGGAATAAGGGCAGGTCCGCTTTCATTAAACCAATGCTAACCTTTTATATTAAAATAATAAACAGCATGGTGTATTAAGATTGCAACATGCCTTTCTTTGCAAAATTAAAGAGATAAGAAAATTTATGCTAAACGCTTTAATGACAAAAATTTTTGGTAGCCGTAATCAACGTATTCTCAAGCAATTACGCAAATCTGTTGTAGAAATCAATAAATTAGAATCGGTAATGGAAGCATTATCAGATCAAGAGCTAAAAGCTAAAACAGATGAATTTCGTCAGCGCTTAAAAGATGGTGCAACAGTTGACTCTTTACTTTCCGAAGCGTTTGCCGTTGTACGTGAAGCGAGTAAACGTGTTTTTAAAATGCGCCATTTTGATGTTCAGCTTATTGGTGGAATGGTACTTAATGGTCGTAATATTGCAGAAATGCGTACAGGAGAGGGTAAAACATTAACGGCTACATTACCAGCTTATTTGAATGGTTTGAGTGGGCATGGTGTGCATGTTGTTACTGTAAATGATTATTTAGCACAACGTGATGCTGAAAATAATCGACCACTCTTTGAGTTTCTTGGTATGACGGTAGGTATTAATTTACCAAATATGACACCGGCCGAAAAACGTAATGCCTATAATGCAGATATCACATACGGTACGAATAACGAATTCGGTTTTGACTATTTGCGTGACAACATGGCATTTAGCGCAGAAGAGCGTGTACAACGTAAATTACATTACGCCTTAGTAGATGAAGTTGATTCTATTTTAATTGATGAAGCGCGTACACCATTAATTATTTCCGGTCCAGCAGAAGATAGTTCAGATCGTTATATACGTGTAGATAAATTAATCAACAAGTTACAACGTCAGGAAAAAGAAGATTCAGATACTTTTACGGGTGAAGGTCACTTTTATGTTGATGAAAAAGCAAAGCAAGCCCATCTGACAGAACGAGGTTTAGAGCTTGTTGAACAACTATTAGTTAATGCTGGATTAATGCAGGAAGGAGAGTCTCTTTATTCGCCAACGAATATTTCGCTAATGCATCATGTTATGGCAGCATTACGCGCGCATAGTTTATTTACCCGTGATGTTGACTATATTGTTAAAAATAATGAAGTCATTATTGTTGATGAACATACTGGACGCACAATGGAAGGCCGTCGTTGGTCAGACGGTCTACATCAAGCTGTAGAAGCTAAAGAAGGTGTTAAAATTCAGAATGAAAACCAAACATTAGCGTCAATTACATTCCAGAATTATTTTAGGTTATATGAAAAATTAGCAGGAATGACGGGGACTGCAGATACAGAAGCATTCGAATTTAGACAAATTTATCATCTCGATACGATAGTTATTCCTACGAATAGACCAATGATCCGTAAAGATATGCCTGATATGGTCTATATGACGGAAAAAGATAAGTTAGCTGCGATAATTGAAGATGTTAAAGTACATTCTGCTAAAGGCCAACCTATTCTTATCGGAACGATTTCTATTGAAAAATCGGAATTAGTATCACGTGAATTAAAACGCGCCGGTATTGCTCATAATGTTTTA
Source organism: uncultured Enterobacterales bacterium (assembly GCA_945288535.1). Lineage (GTDB taxonomy): Bacteria > Pseudomonadota > Gammaproteobacteria > Enterobacterales > CALYQQ01 > CALYQQ01. The sequence goes on from CALYQQ010000016.1 coordinate 53,088, forward strand.
AATGCAAAATTCCATGCAATGGAAGCGGATATTATTGCTGATGCAGGTCGAAAAGGTGCAGTAACTATTGCAACAAATATGGCGGGTCGTGGTACAGATATTGTGTTAGGCGGAAGTTGGCAAACGGAAGTTGCTCGTTTAGGAGAACCTGATGAAACTAAAATCGCTGAGATACAAGCTGAATGGCAAAAACGTCATGATGAAGTAATTGAAGCCGGCGGTTTATATATAATTGGTACTGAACGTCATGAATCTCGTCGAATTGATAATCAGTTAAGAGGGCGTTCGGGTCGACAAGGTGATCCTGGTATGTCACGTTTTTATCTATCATTTGAAGATCCTTTAATGCGTATATTTACCTCTGAGCGCGTAACTAAAATGATGCGTTCTTTAGGAATGAAAGAGGGGGAGGCGATTGAACATCCATGGGTAACAAAAGCGATTGCCAATGCACAACGTAAAGTTGAAACACGCAATTTTGACATTCGTAAGCAGTTACTTGAATTTGATGATGTTGCTAATGATCAACGCCGTGCGATTTATACACAACGTAATGAGTTATTAGATGTTGATGATATTAGCGATACCATTACTAATATTAGAAGCGATGTACTCAATAGTGTTATTAATAGTTATATACCGCCGCAGTCTTTAGAAGAATTATGGGATGTACCTGGATTACAACAACGATTATCTGACGATTTTTTATTAGATTTACCTATTGCTGAATGGTTAGAAAAAGAACCTAACCTTTATGAAGAAACATTACGTGAGCGTATTTTAGCTGCGGCTATCGATGCATATAAAGCTAAAGAAGAAATCATAGGAAGTGAATCGTTACGTAGTTTTGAAAAAATGGTGATGCTACAGACATTAGATTCAATGTGGAAAGAACATTTAGCTGCAATGGATTATTTGCGTCAAGGTATTCATCTTCGTGGTTATGCACAAAAGGATCCAAAGCAAGAGTACAAACGTGAATCTTTTTCTATGTTTTCATCTATGCTGGAATCGCTTAAATATGAAGTTATTGCAATTTTAAGCAAAGTTCAGGTACGTATGCCAGAAGAAGTTGAAGCCATTGAACAACAACGCAGATTAGAAGCTGAAAAACTCGCACGACAACAAACTTTAAGTCATACTGAGGCCGAAAATATGCTTGCGGATAAGCAAGATACTGGCGGTACTGTTGTTAGGACTATGCGTAAAATTGGTCGTAACGAATTGTGTCCTTGTGGTTCAGGCAAAAAATATAAACAATGTCACGGGCGTTTAATTCAATAAATGATTATATAACTAATTAAATAAGTTATGTTATATACTTAAAGGCGGCTTAGGTCGCCTTTAGTCTGTCGTAGTATGCATTTGACAGAGAGTGTTAAATAGTAGGGGAAATAATGAAAACACAGGAAATAGCAGTTGGTATTATCACTGATTCGAAAAGAGGTATTTTTATTACTCAACGAAAAGCAAGTTCACATTTGGCTGGATATTGGGAATTTCCTGGTGGTAAACTTGAAACGGGTGAAAATGTAGAACAAGCATTATTTCGTGAATTACAGGAAGAAATCGGTATTCAGGTAAATTCTGCAATATTACTCAGAAGTGCAGATTATTGTTATAGTGGGAAACGACTACTTTTACATTTTTATTTAGTAAAAAAATGGCAAGGTGACCCTTATGGTCGAGAAGGTCAAAATGGTCAATGGGTTGCTATAGATAAACTCAATGATTATCAATTTCCTGATACAAATCAACAAATAATTGCATTATTGCAATCTGAAAATATCAACTGCAAAATGTGACTTATCGCATTGATTAATCTTGAGTAAACTCACTCCAGTTTTCATTATCGGCAATATTAGCATGACTTGCTATACGATTTTCTTCGCTAGCCCATTCGCCGAGATCAACTAATTGACATCGTTTACTACAAAATGGGCGATAAAGGCTTTTTTCTTCCCAAATAATTTGTTTATGACATATTGGACAAGAAACTATAATTTTTTTTGACATAACATCATCTCTATTTAACGTATAATTAAATAACATATTATTATAACATATTTCTTCATAAAATAAGGTATCTGTATGATGGTATACATTTATTATTTATAATAAAAATAAACGGTTGCGCCTTAATTCACAATAGAATGCGATCGCTTATATTTGTTATATCATCATCGATGAATATGGACAGCCTTATTACGAAGAAAAAGAGAGGTTTTATTTTGTTATTATTGCTAATTGTAAATAATGTCGATGGAGTAACTCTACCTGACGCAATACATTCTCTGAATTGCCACTATTATTAATGATATCATCAGCGTATATGAGTCGTTGTTCTCGACTAACTTGCGCATTTATTATTTGTAATGCAAGTTGGCGAGAAATATTATCACGTAATATTGTTCTTTCTACTTGTACATCAATAGGAACATCAACTACCAAAATTCGATCAGCTTGATTCATCAAGTGATTTTCAATAAGTAAGGGAATAACCCAAAGTGCATAAGGTGTCGTGACGTTGTTTAATAATACGTTTGTTTGTTGTGCTATTAATGGATGTAGTAGTTGATTTAACCACTGCTTTTCAACATCATCATTAAAAATGTATCGACGAAGTTTTTTACGATTAAGAGAACCATCTTCATGAAGTATCTGCTGACCAAAATGTGCAACTATTGCCGATAGGGCCGGTGTACCAGGTTGAACTATTTGCCGGGAAATTTCATCTGCATCAATAATGGGAACCGCTAACTGAGCAAACATATTAGCAATCGTTGTTTTACCACTGCCGATACCTCCCGTTAATGCAACCACATAACTCATAACTGATCCTGATATTGTTATTAACAACTTATTCAGTTGATTTATACAAATAGATAATACAAATAATATTTATGACTACTATGGAGTATCTACTATTTATATTTTGCCTTCAGAAAGGAAAAGTGAATAGTGCTCTAGCATTGTCATAAAATCAGTTGTACCACAACATGCTTCTTTGTCATTATCGTCATAGTGCATGCCTTGCTCAAGAGAAATATCTGGATTAGCGAAGGATTTCAGCTGTATAATTACTTCATCGCTATTTAAACGTAAATGATATTGTCGACCATTGAATTGATAATATTCCAGGGAATGCTGTTTCATTTTTTCATTGGCGATACTTTTTAATAAAGCAATTTTAACGAGATCATCCTTAATTTCTTCATAGAGCCAATAACCTATAGCTTCATGCCCCAGAGAAAAATTAATGGTAATTTCACCATAACTATCTTGATTAAATTCATAATCCATAGCATATACTCCAATTTATATATTATAACGAAAAGCAGAATCTTCTATAATAACAATACGGCTTCGCTAAATGTAAAGCCTATTATGACATGGAAGTAATCATGACTTGCTACCAGTATAGCTTAAATAGAATTATGTAAAAATAGAATAAAAAACCTCAAAAATAAGGTTTTTTATTCTTAATAACACTATATAATGGAGATAATGTAGGCTTATCTATTGGGTAATTTCTTTAATATTAATGCTATTTGCTTTGTCAGTGTAATATTTAATCTTATCGAAATTAAGATAACGATAAGTATCCTGATTAGACCGATTAATATTACTAATATATTCAAGATACTGTTGAGGTTCTGGTAATTTACCTAACAATGCACTGACGGCGGCAAGTTCAGCTGAAGCTAAATATACGCGCGTATTTGTACCTAATCGATTCGGAAAATTGCGAGTAGAAGTCGAAACAGCGGTAGTACCTTCACCAATGCGAGCCTGATTTCCCATACATAAAGAACACCCCGGCTGTTCTATGCGAACCCCACCTTGACAATACGTACTATAATAACCTTCTTCAATTAGTTGTTTTGCATCCATTTTTGTTGGTGGCGCAATCCATAAACGACTGGCTGTTATACCTTTATGTTGTTCAAGTAATTTACCAGCAGCACGAAAATGACCAATATTTGTCATACAAGAGCCAATAAACACTTCGTCAACTTTATCTCCGGCTACCTCTGATAGTAATCGTGCGTCATCTGGATCATTTGGCGCACATAAAATAGGTTCCTTTAGCTGTGATAAATCAATCTCGATAACTGCCGCATATTCAGCATCTTCATCAGCACGCAATAATTCCGGGTTTTTCAGCCATTGTTCCATGGTATCAATACGACGCACTAAGGTTGCTGCGTTTTGATAACCTTCAGAAATCATCCATTTGAGTAAGATAATATTTGATGTAATATATTCAATAATAGGTGCCTTATCTAATTGAATTGTACATGCAGCGGCTGAGCGTTCAGCTGAAGCATCAGCCAATTCAAAGGCTTGTTCTACTTTTAAAAATGGCAGCCCTTGGATTTCGAGAATACGTCCAGAAAATATATTTTTTTTACCTTTTTTATCGACTGTCAACAAACCTTGTTGAATAGCATAATAGGGAATAGCATGAACCAAATCTCGTAAGGTAATGCCTGGTTGCATTTCTCCTTTAAAGCGAACAAGAACGGATTCTGGCATATCAAGTGGCATAATGCCTGTTGCCGCTGCAAAAGCGACCAAACCAGAACCAGCAGGGAATGATAACCCAATCGGAAATCGGGTGTGTGAATCGCCTGCGGTTCCCATTGTATCAGGAATAAGCATTCGATTCAGCCATGAATGAATAATACCGTCACCTGGACGTAAGGCAATCCCCCCTCGACTAGAAATAAACTCAGGTAACTGTTGATGCATTTTTATATCTACAAGCTTTGGATAAGCAGACGTGTGGCAGAAAGATTGCATCATTAAATCAGCCGAGAATGTCAGACAAGCAAGATCTTTTAACTCATCACGTGTCATAGTACCAGTTGTATCTTGTGAACCTACTGATGTCATTTTTGGTTCACAATATTGTCCAGGTCGTACCCCGGGTAAATTACACGCTTTGCCGACAATTTTTTGAGCCAATGTATAGCCTTTATCACTTTCTTTTATTAATTTTGGCTGGCGAAAAAGAGTGCTAGCAGGTAAACCTAAGGAAATACGCGCTTTAGTCGTTAAATCTCGACCTATTATTAAAGGAATACGTCCTCCCGCTTGAACTTCATCAAGTAATACATCTGTTTTTAATGTAAAAGATGCTAGTAATGTATTAGTCTGATGGTCACGTATTTCACCTTTATACGGATAAACATCAATAATATCGCCCATATTTAGTGCGCTAACATCCATTTCTATAGGTAATGCCCCAGAATCTTCCATCGTATTAAAAAAAATAGGGGCGATTTTACCAGCTAAGACCATGCCACCAGCATGTTTATTGGGAATAAAAGGAATAGGCTGGCCCATATACCATAATACTGAATTAGTTGCTGATTTACGTGATGAACCGGTACCGACAACATCACCTACATAAACTAAAGGATAGCCTTTTGTTTTCAAGCGTTTAATTTGGTTTAAAGGTCCCATGATACCTGGTTGATCCGGTTCAATGCCATCACGAGGATTTTTTAACATTGCTAATGCATGAAGAGGGATATCTGGGCGCGACCAAGCTTCAGGTGCGGGTGACAGATCATCTGTATTGGTTTCACCTGTGACTTTAAATACAGTCAAGGTTATTTTTTCAGCTAGTGGAGCGCGTTGAGTAAACCATTCAGCATTAGCCCAAGATTGCAAAACACGTTGGGCAAATTGATTACCTTCTTTTGCTTTGTACTCGATATCTTTAAAATTATCAAATATAAGTAATGTAAAAGAGAGAGCATGTGCAGCAATGGGGGCTAATTTTTTATTATCTAAAGCCTTAATGAGGGGTTGAATATTATAGCCACCTTGCATTGTGCCCAATAACTCAATGGCTTTTTCTGGTGAAAGTAAAGATGATACCGTGACACCTTGTGCAATATTAGCAAGAAATTGTGCTTTTACCTTTGCTGCATCATCAACGCCAGGTGGAACATGTTCAGTAAGTAACTTAATGATAAATGATTCTTCGCCTGTGGGAGGGCAATTAAATAACTCAATAAGTGATTGGGTCTGTTGAGCATCTAATGGTTTGGGTGGGATACCGAGAGCTTGCCGTTCAGCAATATGTGCACGGTAATTATCTAACATTGCAGACTCCTTTATTTTTGAAATACCACTACTTCAAGACACGTTGTTATTCAACGAGTATGAATTAAATTGTTATTTGTTATTTTTTCTTTATAAAATTAGTCAAGATGCAACGTATCAAATCATATTGAAACCAATACTTCTAAATAAAATTCATTTATATATAAATAGTGATCTTATCTCAATATAATTAGCTGTTATTTTTACAATTAAATAATATTTATTTAATTTTTATTAAACAATTTATTTGCATTTTATTTAAATAAAAGAATATTATTTTATATAATAACATTAATAAAAAATTAATTTTATGTGTTCTTGCTATTTTATAACGGACAAACGATAAAATAATTATTTTTTACTAAATTTAATTAAGTTATTATGGCTAATTTTGATACAGATATTACACAAAGGAAATTATATAACCATTTGATTTGTAATAAATTAATGCAATTATTACTTTTTATGGAATCTACTAAGTTAATAATGGCTCCTTTGGCATCTATTGAAAAGTTAGGTAATAACTAAGTTATGAAGTAAATGGTAATTACTATTTATTCAATGATATCGCTGCAAATAGTGATAATAAATAAAAATATGTTAAAAGTATTATGTAATATGTTAACGAAATTGTTTTATAGTGGTAGCAAAATGTTTACAAAGTCATATATCATCTTTGTAATAATACGTTATGTTTAATAAAGTATATCAATGCGTTGTATTAACTAACTAATCAATTCTCCTATAAATATTTATTTAATAACGAGACCAATAAAACAGTACTATCAATTCATATTGTAATGAATCAATTAACTATTGATTAATATATCACGTTACACAAATAAAAATGCGACCAACTGATGGTCGCAATAAAAATTAACATATAAAAATAATAGGTTAAATTATTTTTTGTGTGCTTTCATATTAGGTAAATCAGTAATACTACCTTCAAAAATCTCAGCTGCTAAACCAACAGATTCATGTAATGTCGGGTGAGCATGAATAGTTAAAGCAATATCTTCTGCATCACATCCCATTTCAATTGCTAGACCAATTTCTCCTAGCAATTCACCACCATTACTTCCGACGATAGCACCACCTAAAATACGATTGGTATCTTTATCAAAAATTAATTTGGTTATCCCTTCTGAACAATCCGATGCAATTGCTCGGCCAGATGCAGACCAGGGAAAGATAGAGACTTCGTAATTAAGATTTTGTTCTTTTGCTTCCTTTTCTGTCATTCCAACCCAAGCAACTTCAGGTTCAGTATATGCAATAGAAGGGATTACTTTCGGATCAAAATAATGTTTTTTACCAGAAATAACTTCTGCAGCCACATGGCCTTCATGAACTCCTTTATGCGCGAGCATAGGTTGGCCAACAATATCACCAATAGCAAAAATATGTGATACATTTGTTCTTAATTGCTTATCAACACGTATAAAACCACGTTCATCGACGTTGATACCTGCTTTTTCAGCGTCAAGTGTTTTGCCGTTTGGTGTACGACCAATGGCAACTAGCACAGCATCATAACGTTGAGGCTCTACAGGTATATTTTTACCTTCCATTGAAACATAAATACCGTCCTCTCTGGCCTCGACTGCAGTAACCTTTGTTTGTAGCATTAAATTAAATTTGTTTTTAATTTGATTTGTGAACGTTTTTACTACATCTTTATCTGCTGCGGGGATCAATTGATCTGCCATTTCGACAACATCAATTTGTGAACCTAGTGCATGATATACTGTTCCCATTTCAAGACCGATAATACCACCGCCCATAATGAGTAACCGTTCGGGTACTGTTTTTAAATCAAGTGCATCTGTTGAATCCCAAACGCGGGGATCTTCGTGAGGTATAAAGGGCAACTGTACCGGCCTAGAACCTGCAGCAATAATTGCATTCTGAAATTTGATGAGCGTAGTACCCTCACTCCCTTCAACACTAATGGTGTTAGGATCAACAAATTTCCCTACACCATTTACTATTTTAACTTTACGCATTTTTGCCATAGCAGCTAGTCCACCCGTAAGTTGATGGATAACTTTCTCTTTCCAAACAACAATCTTGCTAATATCTGTTTTAGGTTCACCAAAAACAATACCATGTTTTGCTAGAGCTTTTGCTTCATCGATAACTTTGGCTACATGTAATAAAGCTTTTGATGGAATACACCCAACATTTAAGCAAACGCCACCAAGGGTATTGAATCGTTCTACTATAACCGTCTCTAATCCAAGATCAGCACAACGAAATGCTGCTGAATAGCCGGCGGGTCCACCACCAATCACTACTACCTGAGTTTTAATTTCAGTACTCATCATGACCTCTAAAATCATTTTCCGGTTATTGATTTGGTTAATTCATCCATCATATAACCGGAAGTACAAATTCGGAATGATTTGTTTACAGCGTATAGTGTTATTATATTATCATCGTTTAATAACGGTTATTTTGCTATGCTACATACGCTGATTAAATGCGTTTCTTATCTAGTGTTTCAGATTTATTATCTTAGACAAAAGTTACATTACTAGGCGACGAATGTCAGATAACACCTGATTGATATAAGTAATAAAACGTGCTCCATCAGCACCGTCAATAACACGATGATCATACGATAATGCTAATGGTAACATTAACTTTGGCGTAAATTCTTTACCATTCCATACAGGTTTCATTGACGATCTTGATACACCAAGAATAGCCACTTCAGGCGCATTCACAATCGGTGTAAATGAGGTTCCACCAATACCACCAAGACTTGAAATAGTAAAACATCCTCCTTGCATATCTGACGATGTCAGTTTGCCCGCACGTGCTTTTTGTGATATTTCACCTAATTCACGGGACAATTCAATAATGCCTTTTTTATTAACATCACGTAAAACCGGTACAACTAAACCATTTGGCGTATCGACTGCCACACCAATATTAATATATTTTTTCAATGTTAATCTTTGCCCGTCTTCGGATAACGAGCTATTAAAACGAGGGTAGGCTTCAAGTGCTTTGGCAACTGCTTTAGCAATAAATACCAGGGGTGTAATTTTTACATTGAGTTTTTGTTTTTCCGCATCACTGTTTTGCTGTTTTCTAAAAGCTTCTAATTCAGTTATATCAGCTTCATCAAACTGCGTAACATGTGGGATCATAACCCAATTGCGATGTAAGTTAGCACCGGATATTTTTTGAATACGTCCTAATTCAACTTCTTCAATAGTACCAAATTTACTAAAATCAACTTTTGGCCAAGGTAAAAGACCAGAGAACGCACTTGATGCATTAGCACTTATCGTACCAGATTCGACTTGGTTAATTAATGTTTTAACAAAGTTTTGTACATCTTCACGTAAAATACGGCCTTTACGTCCAGTACCTTTCACCTTACTTAAATTAACACCAAACTCACGCGCTAAACGACGAACAACCGGTGTAGCATGAACATAAGCTTCGTTCTCAGTAAACGTGTTATGATTACTCGCATCAACATTAGTCTCTTCATCCGCTGCTGGCTTTGTTGGAATAGTTGTTTCAACTTTAGCTTCAATAGGAATATCCTGACGTGGCGATGCGTCAGTTGTTGTTGAACTTTCTACTTGTTGCGTTGTTTCAAGTATCATAATTAGTGAACCAGTAGAGACTTTATCACCAACTGCAATTTTGATTTCAGCCACTTTACCTGCAAAAGGTGCCGGCACTTCCATTGATGCCTTATCACCTTCAACAGTAATCATTGACTGATCTGCCTTAATATCTTCACCTACTTTGACTAATATTTCTGTGACTTCAACTTCATCACCGCCAATATCAGGTACCATAACTTGTTGTAGAGTGGGTTGTCCTGCAGTATTTGCCGGAGTATTACTTGTTTTTCCCTCATCTGCTATTGCTGCTTGCATCTCCGGGACAGATACATTCTCAACATCAAAATACATAATAAGCGAACCAGTACTTACTTTATCACCTATTTTTACTTTAATTTCTTTTACAGTACCAGCTTGTGGAGAGGGGACTTCCATTGACGCCTTATCACCTTCTACTGTGATAAGTGATTGATCAACTTCAATCTTATCCCCTACTTTTACAAGAATTTCAGTAACTTCAACCTCATCGGCCCCAATATCAGGAACATTAATTTCAATAGTCATCTATATTACCCCTTAATTACCCCTTAAGCCAGACGAGGATTAACTTTGTTGGCATCAATATTAAATTTGCTAATCGCATCAGCAACGACGTTTGTATCCAATTTACCCGTTTTCGCTAATTCACCTAAAGCAGCAATAACAACATAAGACGCATCAATCTCAAAGTGATGACGTAGATTTTCACGACTATCTGAACGACCAAAACCATCTGTCCCCAAAACTCTGAATTGGTTAGCTGGAACATAATTACGTACTTGCTCAGCAAATAATTTCATATAGTCAGTAGACGCAACTGCTGGTGCATCATTCATTACTTGCGCAATATAGGGTACACGGGCTTGCTCAAGTGGATGTAACATATTCCAACGTTCACAATCTTGACCATCACGAGCTAATTCGGTAAAGGATGTTACACTGTAAACATCGCTCGCAATATCATACTCTTTAGATAAGATTTCAGCGGCCTCACGAACATGACGTAAAATTGCGCCAGAACCAAGTAACTGAACTTTCCCTTTTTGACCCGGTAAACTTTCTAATTTATAGATTCCTTTACGAATACCTTCTTCAGCACCTTCTGGCATTGCTGGCATACTGTAGTTTTCATTAAGCGTCGTAATATAGTAGAATACGTTCTCACGATGCTTACCATACATTCTCTCCAAACCGTCTTGGATGATTACTGCTACTTCATAACAGTAAGCGGGATCATATGAAACACAGTTAGGAATAACTAGCGATTGAATATGACTATGACCATCTTCATGTTGTAAGCCTTCACCATTCAATGTTGTACGGCCAGATGTTCCTCCGATCAAGAAGCCACGCGCTTGTTGATCACCTGCAGCCCAACATAAATCTCCGATACGTTGAAAACCAAACATTGAATAGTAAATATAGAATGGGATCATAGGAAGATTATTGGTGCTGTAAGAGGTCGCAGCAGCTAACCATGATGCACCTGCACCAAGCTCATTAATACCTTCTTGTAGGATTTGACCGTTTTGTTCTTCTTTATAATAAGCAACTTGCTCACGATCTTGTGGTGTATATAATTGGCCGGCGGCGTTATAAATACCAATTTGACGGAATAACCCCTCCATACCGAATGTACGTGCTTCATCAGCCAGAATAGGTACCAATCTAGGCCCTACTGACTTGTTCTTGAGCATGACATTTAAACAGCGAACAAAGGCTATAGTGGTTGAGATTTCTTTTGTTTGCTCGTGCAATAGCGATGAAAAATCATCTAATGTCGGGATGTCAAGTTGTTCAGTAAAATCTCTTAAACGGCTAGGAACATAGCCTTTTAATGCCTGGCGACGTTCATGCAGATACTTATATTCTTCTGAATTAGGATCAAAAGTGATATATGGTAATTTCTCCAATTCACTATCAGCGACGGGAACATTAAAGCGATCACGGAAATGGCGAATACCATTTGCATCCATTTTTTTGACTTGGTGAGCATTATTCTTACCTTCTGCGGCATCACCCATACCATAGCCTTTAATGGTTTGCACCAATAAAACTGAAGGGACACCTGTTGTTTCTTGGGCTTTTTTCAATGCCGCAAAAACTTTTTTCGGATCATGGCCACCACGATGTAATGCAAAAATTTGCTCATCGCTCATGTCTTGAACTAATGCTGCGGTTTCAGGATATTTGCCAAAAAAATGCTCGCGCATATAGGCACCATCTTTTGAAGTAAATCGTTGGAAATCACCATCTAAAGTTTCATTCATTAACTGAATTAATTTGCCAGAAGTGTCTTTACGGAATAAGGCATCCCAATCACTTCCCCAAATAACTTTAATGACATTCCAGCCAGCGCCTGCAAAGATACCTTCTAATTCATTAATAATTTTACCATTGCCCCAAACAGGACCATCGAGTCTTTGCAAATTACAGTTAATAATAAAGACGAGGTTATCTAATTTTTCACGTGCCGCAACGGTAATAGCACCTTTTGATTCTGGTTCATCCATCTCACCATCACCAAGAAAGGCATAAACAGTTTGTTGTGTTGTATCTTTCAACTTACGGTTATGTAAATATTTTAGAAAACGAGCATGATAAATAGCACTTATTGGTCCTAATCCCATTGAAACAGTTGGAAACTGCCAGAAATCAGGTAATAATTTAGGATGAGGATAGGAAGGCAGTCCATGGCCATGGACTTCTTGACGGAAGTTGTTTAATTGTTCTTCTGTTAAACGGCCTTCAACAAATGCTCTGGCATAGATACCAGGTGAGATATGACCTTGATAAAAAATAAGATCACCGCCATCATGCTCATTACGTGCCCGAAAGAAGTGATTTGCACAAACTTCATAAATCGTCGCCGCTGACTGGAAAGATGCCATATGTCCGCCTAAATCAAGATCTTTTTTTGAGGCGCGCAGCACGATCATAATTGAATTCCAACGGATGGCAGTACGGATACGTCGTTCTAATTCAAGGTTACCTGGATATTCAGGCTCATCGCCAGATTTAATCGTATTCACATAATCATGATTTAAGCCAGCAGCAACACTAACGCCATCTTTACGTGCTTTCTCCATTAACTTGTCAATAATAAATTGCGCACGTTCAATACCTTCTTCACGAATTATCGAATCAATAGCGTCTAGCCAATCATTGGTTTCAGCTGGATCCACATCATGATTTAGCGTGTCGGACATGATAGTATTCCTTATCATTTCTGTTAATTACTCTTGTAAAAGCTTCCGGTAACTTATTTTCCCCCTGAATATCAGGATTAAAGGTTTGGAAACTCACCATAAAATTGTTATCACTTTTCATTATAGATTGGGCTTTTATCTGCATGTTATGATAACAGTTATTCGTTGTCATATAGCTATAGTTATAATCAATCAAAGCGATTGTCTAAAACAATTATATTTAGTACCAATGTCAACATTACTTAGCTAGAATAAGTGCTAAAATAAATAAAACGATATTATCAAGTTATTTTTAATTCATTTGAGGATAATAATGCTATTTTTCTAAAGAAAAATAATTTTCTAACAAAAATAGCGTATTCAATCAAATTAGTTAACATAATACGTAGTAATGTAAATAAATAAAGGGTATATGTTAAATAGTGTAATTTAACTAATTTTATTGTTAAGTAATAGTATAATCTATTACTTATTTTATAGTTATATAAAGCCATGTAACTAAATTCATTAAATTTGGTATTGTATAATAGATATTTGTATTGCTCTAACTTGTTATAACCGATAAGAATAATAATGTCTAATAACTCTATAGAATAATTTCGATTAATAAAAAAATAAGCCAATTGATAAGTTGAAAATAAATAATTTTGATATTTTTTATTGACTTTATTAATGGAAGTTATTTTTTTAGTAGAAGGGGGCATAGTAATTCCTGTGTATATCTATTTTTAATGAATAACATAAATAAAAATAGAAATTTTCCCAGCAATAAATTTTTTTAGATAAGAAATGATGTGTCGCATTAACAATTATAGAAGAAACATAATTACAATAATATGGGTAGTACGTATGCAACACTATATTTATCCAAGAAAAAATAAGATGAAATACACATTGATTTAAATAAAATTTTCCTTTTAACACCATTTTACATCCTAAATAACTTATATAATTTAAAGTTGGATAAAACAATGCTAATGACTGTTCAAATTGCAATAAGCTACTTCAAGTACTGTACTAAGTAGTGATATGTTTAACGCTAAGACAAACTTAAATGACTTCCTTTTTCTCTATATCACTATGCAATATTTTTTTAATGCTAATTTAACATAATGATAACATATCCGCTATAAGTGAGTCACTTTATTTCTAAAAACTAAAAAAATATTAATAACCAATGTGTTAGATAACATGTTAAGTGTAGTGAAAAACGAATAGTATTCATGATGATGTTGTAAAAAAATATTTCCACTATAAATAACACAGATTGTACAAATAGTGCACTATCTTGCTGTTATGAGATAAAAAACTTGTACTTACATATTATTTGCTTATTATTCGTTAGTATTTTTCTTACCACACTATCAAAAAATGTGGGCATAAAAATTTAAATTTTTTTCCAACATCAAATTTACGCGTCTATTTGCATACTAATGTATGCGTATGTATAGCGTGTTAAGGTATTACTTATGGGAACAGAACATCAGGAACATGACCTGAAGCCAGGCTTAACTAATCGTCATATACAACTTATTGCTCTCGGTGGCGCTGTAGGAACTGGTCTATTTTATGGGATCTCAAAAATTATTCATCAGACAGGCCCCTCTATCTTGCTTGGCTATATGATAGCCGGTATGGTTGCATTTTTCATTATGCGCCAGTTAGCAGAAATGGTTGTAGAGGAACCAATGGCAGGTTCATTTAGCCATTTTGCCCATCGCTATTGGGGAAATTTTGCCGGTTACTGTTCCGGTTGGAATTATTGGATACTTTATATTTTAGTGGGCATGACAGAGTTAACTGCATGTGCACAAGCACTGCAATATTGGTGGCCAGTCCAAAGTTGGATTTACATTACTGCTATATTCTTATTTGTTTTTGCAATAAATTTAACAGCAGTAAAATTTTATGGCGAAGCAGAATTTGTTTTTTCAATGATTAAAGTATTAACTATTGTTGGAATAATCGTTTATGGGCTTTATTTATTATTGAGTGGTAAAGGAGGAGCTGAAGCCTCTATCACTAATCTTTGGCAATATGGCGGATTCTTTCCCAATGGCATAAAAGCATTGGTTATGTCAATGACACTTCTTATGTTTTCCTTTGGTGGATTAGAACTAATCGGTATAACCGCCGCTGAATCTCATGATCCACGGAAAAGTATCCCTAAAGCAACCAATCAAGTTATTTATCGTATTTTAATATTTTATCTTGGTGCTATTACGATACTTTTATGTCTTTTTCCTTGGACACGTATTATTCCAAAAGAAAATGTCAGTCCCTTTGTATTACTTTTCCAAAATATTAATGGAGCTTTAGTTGCGAATGTTCTGAATTTCGTCGTATTTACGGCTTTATTATCCGCTTATAACAGTGCAGCTTATTGTACTAGTAGAATGTTATATGGTCTTGCTCGTCAAGGTAATGCGCCAAAATGTTTTGGTGAAGTCGTTAAGCGAGGAGTTCCTGTTAAAGCGATTATCGCATCGGCGCTAGCAACTGTTGTTTGTATTGGTTTAAATTATTGGTTGCCTGAAAGTGCATTGGAAATTTTAATGTCACTAGTTGTATCTACCCTAGTCTTAAACTGGTTTTTTATTAGCTATACTCATATTAAATTTCGCAAAGCCAAAAATAAACAGGGCGTAATACCTTATTTCAGAACTTGGTTTTATCCTTGGTCTAACTATTTTTGTTTGATATTTCTAATTGGCATTTTGGTGTTAATGTTAATGACGCCAGGTCTTTATGTATCAGCACTTCTTATTCCAATCTGGATAGGATTTTTAGCATTATCTTATATAATTAAGCGACTGCGCACTTCATTTAATTAATATTATTTCAATGTTAATGATTAACGAGTCCGTTTTTACTGATTTGTTAATCATTATTTTTCTAATTACTTTACTAAATACCTACATTAATAATAACGAATATTAATATTTACTTTAATTTTATAAAAATAAATGCTTTTAGTCTTATATATGTAACAAAAAAAAACAAAACGTAATAAGTTGTAATTTATTTTTGATACTAGTTAATTACTTCCCTCCTATTAACATAAGGATATTAATAACTATATTCTTAATAGTACTTTCCATATAGCAATAATCTTATTTTAATGCGTACACATACATCACATTGAATTATTGACATAATGTATTATGTTAAAACTATAAATTTAATTTCTAGATGGTGTTTTGAAAATAACTGAAACGCATCTATAGCATCATTATTATTTTCTATTTAGTACGTAGTTACGTAGTAAAGCTTATTTCTTTATCGTTTTATTTATAACTGTAATTTATCAGCTTAACTTTTTTTCTCGACTCGTTCATGACCTAAGTATTCGAAATGCAGGGATGTTATACAGCATTCTTGTATATGATTATTATTTTATAGAGAATTGATTTATGGAATTAATATCTGTTTTTGATAGAAAAACTGGTGAAAAGTCTACAACTGCATTGAGCAATATCAAATTACAGGGAGCGAAAGTCGTAGTTATCCAGACCAATCGATCTGACATCCAGGCAATAGAAAAACAGGGCGATGCACTGGTCATTAAAATGAAATCTGGTGAAGTAATTATAATTAAAGATTTCTTTGTTAATTATGATTCTCTTGCTAGTGAATTAGTTATTGATGAACAGCAAGCCGAAAGTAGTGCTTTATGGTGGGTTGAACAGCCAGGTAGTAGTTCAAACGTAGCCTCATTAGATACGATAGATTCATTTATTGTCAATTCGCCATCAGGTGGTGGAATGTCTACATGGTCACCATGGGCTATCGTAGGTGGACTTGCTGCGGCTACAGGTGCTGGAATAGCAATAGCAACTCAAAAAAACTCTAGTTCTGATTCAATTATTAATGAACCTATAAAAATCAATTCACCGATCATTCTCACTAATAATGCTAATGGATTAACGGGTACAGCAATTCCGGGAACGACTATTACACTAAGGGATAATAACGGCACTATTCTTGATACCGTTATGACAGATGCAACAGGCCAATGGGGATTTAAGCCAAATAGATTAGAAAATGGTCAACAAGGAAGTGTTACAGCCAGTGATAGCTCGGGTAATACCAGCGATGCCGTTACTACGGGTATTGCAGATACAATAGCCCCTGATGCGCCGTTAATTACTTCAAACAATGCAAATGGTTTAGAAGGAACAGCTGAACCAGGAAGTACAGTTATATTACAATTACCAGATGGAAGTAAAGAAGGTACTATAACAGATAGTAACGGTCACTGGCATTTCGAGCCAAATCCATTATCAGATGGTCAAATAGGTAAATTAACAGCAACCGATGCGGCAGGTAACACCAGTAGTGAAACGTCAACAGGTACTAGCCATGTTACTCTGCCTGATGCCCCACAAGTTGAAAGTAATAATGCGGCAGGTCTTAAAGGAACTAGCCAGCCAGGTGCGACGATTACTTTAATAGATGATGATAATACTGGTATTACGCGAGATATCAGTAATAAAGGTGGAAATGTCATTGCTACGACGGTAGCAGATCAAGATGGATATTGGTCATTTTTCCCCAATCCACTGGCTAATGGACAAAGTGGTAAACTTACCGCTACTGATGCGGCAGGAAATATCAGTGCCGAAATTTCTACGGGTATAGCTGATACTATTGCACCTGATGCGCCAGACATCATCAATAATAATAGCAATGGATTAACAGGTAAAGATGAACCTGGTTCAACCATTACCCTTACTGATGAACAAGGCAAGGTCATTAGCACTACTGTCACAGATGAAAATGGTCATTGGGTATTTAAACCAAATCCATTAAACAATGGTCAGGTAGGTAAGCTAACCGCTACGGATAAAGCTGGCAACATCAGCAATGAAACTTCAACTGGTATTACTGATACGGTTGCGCCAGACGCACCGCAGATAGAAAGTAATAATGCTACGAGTTTACAAGGTACAAGCGAGCCTGGTTCTACTGTTACTCTAACGGATGAGCAAGGGAAAGTTATCAATACTACTACAGCAGATGAACAAGGGCATTGGTCATTTACACCAAATCCTTTGGCTGATGGTCAAACAG
>CALYQQ010000017.1 GCA_945288535.1 uncultured Enterobacterales bacterium
TTTCGCTTTCCTTTACTTCTTTCCGGTTGTCCCGGTCAGTGGTTGCGCATTATAGAGATTAATATTATTCGCGCAAGCAATAATTTTTATTTTCCCGCTCAACCGTTTCTTTTTTAATCTATTTGTGATTTTTTTAAGCAAACCGATCAAACCTTCACCATGCAATGGCATGATCTATAAGATAATTTTAGATATGTGTATAAGTGAAAACGCAATATTAGTACTTTTTATTAGACTTTTGTTAGCTAAATATAAGAAATATTGGTGGCTTAATAATAATGAAGAAGTTTTGTGGTTCTCTTATTCTATTTACTCGGTCTGCTAACAGCAATTTGTGAAAATTAATATAATCTTGCTATGACGTTTAGTATGGCATTGTTTAGCTTATTTAAAAATGAGCCACAAAATAAGTAGTCATACTCGACATGCTTTACCAACAACATATACGGTATCAAGTTAAATCGCTATTGCTGATATGTGGGATTTTTGGGTGCTATACCGCCTGCGGTAAAGAAATTAAAAGCGGTGGAGTTTGCGGACAGCGGCAAAGGTATTTTGAGTTTCAATGAAACTATCGAGGATATAACTATGGCTGATGCCAATATCAAAGATAAAGGCCTGCTTAATCGCCTACTTGCTTTTTTGAAAAAAATTGAGTGAGGATAAAGCGGCAGAAATCATTACTGAAAAAGGTGCAGACGCTATTCAGGAAGCGGCAAAAGAAGCTGCGCCGGAAACAGCAAAAACCGACTTACCCGAAGATGCCAACGCTGAAAAAATCCTACCTAAAGTCGCCGCTCAGTTGGTAGCTTTCTCTGAAGAAAATCAGCGATTAAAAGAGGAAAATGAAGAGTTACAGATTCAGGCGGAAGAAAAAGAAGATGAAACGGTCAGCGCCAACTTCGCCGAAATGCTTCGCTGTAAAGTTGCACCACGTTACCGTCCGGCAGTCCGAGCCATGATGAAAGCCGTAGGTAAAAAACACGATTCCAGTAAGTTAGATTTTAGTGAAGGCGGTAAAAGTAAAGCACTACTCTCCACGTTGGAAGCACTCATTAAATCATTATCAAATGTAGTTGACTTTGGTGAGGTTGCTAAAAAAGGTACAACACCCAAAACAACCACTGTTAACCCGTTACTAACTGATGCTGAACGTCGAGCTAGCCGCTAGAAATAGGAGTTTAAGCATAATGATAACTTATACCGAACCCAAAGCGCTTAGTGATGTGTTGCTTGTTGAAGTCAAACCTGACTGGACAAAAGATCACGTGACAATTACCACAGGTAAGCAATATGAAATTGGTACAGTACTGGCGAAAGTCTCCGGCCAATATCAACTGATTGATCCTGCGGGAACTGGGACGGTAAAAAAAATCAGTTGCCGTACTGGCGCATAAAATAGATAGCACCGAAGGTGAACACCCAGTAGCAGTTATTGTCCGTGGTGTGCCTGTGGTAATTTTAGGACTGGAATGGCCAGAAGACATTATCGATGCACAAAACGCTACTGCATTAAGTAAATAAGAAGCATGAGACATTGTTGCCCGGGAGCAATTTTAATATGGCTTAGATTAACGCAGTTACAGACCATAGAGTGTTAACTGATAGCGAATTGTCTTTAATCAACGAAGGCAAGGCCTTTGCTAAAGCTGTTGGCCTTTATGTAGAAAAAGTGTCTCAAACATTCGGGGGTGATTTGCGCTGATTGTCAAATGGCAAAACCGATCTACAAAAAGGATTTATGCCTATTACTCGTAGTATTGCTAAACCAACTACTTTTTTTAAGCAGAATATTAAAATGAATTTAGAAGACTTATTTATCACATCGACCTTAACCGGTGTGATTAATAAACTGCCTGTTGCACCAACCAGAGCCGGTGAACTGGCATTTTTGAAGAAGAAGGCGTTACGACCACGTCTATTATTATCGAAAGTCGTAATGGTCGATTATTTCTGGTGTCTAATATCAGCCGTAATGATGATCCCGCGCCGACTAAAAATAATAAACGTAAGTACCGTATCGTTGAAACAACGCATTTAGCAGCGTCTGACCAGTTATGCTTCGTGATTTACAAAATTTTAAGCCGTTCGGCGACAGTGTTAAAACTGACTATCAGGCGCAGGTCATCAACAATAAACTGGAAAAATGAAAACCAGTTTGGAAGTCACTCGTGAATTCCAACGCGTTGGTGCGTTACAAGGTCGTATTTTAGATGCGAATGGCGAAGTGATTTACGATCTGTACAAAAAATTTTGCGTCACTCAGAAGAAAATTATGGCGCCATTGGACGTTGAAACAACTAGTGAATCTAAGTTAACTGGTGTTTTAATGACAGGGTTTAAAGCCTTCTGCGGTTCAGCCTGGTTTGATCAGTTTACTGCCCATCCCAGTGTTGAAAAAGCCTATGCCAACTATCAGGAAGCGACTGACCGTCTTGGCGGAGATATGCGTAAAGGCTTTAGGTACGATTACAAAACGTATTATTAAACAAGACATTAAACAGTCATTACTGCCTTGCCTCATATATAACTAAAAATGATTCTTCTTATTTAAATGAAAACAATCTATTGATTATTTGATAAATCTCGATTGTAGATAATAATAACTACGTATTTACAACGTAAATTTATCTAAAGCAAGATGTAAACTTTTTCTACTTCAAAAGAAGTAAAAAATAGCAATGATACTGATAGGCTTCGCAAATATCTTGCCAAAATTAAATTAAGCTGAAAAACAAGCTAATTGTTTAAAGGCAATGTGATAAGACGTAAAACTTGAATCTTAATTGAATAGTTATGTTTATTTATATCGTGTTAATCGATTAAATACTATTTATTATCAAACGATCTGTTGGCTTTAGTTCCTACCTAAATTAGGTCCGTTGTATTAAGGTAACTATACTTTCGCAGCGTTATATATAAGTTTTCCTAGTAAAAAAGAGTTTAATCATCAATCCAAAATATAAACATGGCCTAGGCTAACGCATTCAATTGTTTCTCAAATAGTTGCTATTCTTACTACTATTCAGTATAACTATGCAGTTTTATCGGATTAACAATAATATAAGTTGATTACTTTTTGACCGCTCGTTGGTGTTATTGATAGCGATTATTAAACAAAATAATATAAAAGTAATACGCTAAATTAATAATTGCATCAGTTTATACCGTAAAAGGGTATCGTATTCATGATATTTTTATACGCTATTTAATAAAGGGAATTTTCCTATAGTGATAGTGTCTAATTGAGCCAAGAATTCTTTGATGCGCTAACTAAATCTGTTTATACTACCTATACCGTATTTAATTATTGGATTCTGCGGTATGGGCGACAGACAATATCGGATAAATTTTTAGATATTGTTATTATATGAAATATTATTTTAGGTTATGATCACAGTCTAGCCATTAATTATCACAATTGAAATAAAGAATGTTATTTTTGTATTGTTGGAGGATCTATGTTTCAGAAAGAAATAACTATTACTGCCCCTAACGGCCTGCATACGCGCCCAGCAGCCCAGTTCGTAAAAGAAGCAAAAGCATTTTCTTCAGAAATTACGGTAACTACTTCAGAAGGTAAAAGTGCTAGTGCTAAAAGCCTGTTTAAATTACAAACCCTTGGTTTAGCTAAAGGAGCTGTTATAACCATTAGCGCCGAAGGTGAAGACGAAGAACAAGCCGTTGAGTATTTAACAAAACTATTACCTGAACTGGAATAATTTTCCAAATTATCAATTTTAGCAATTAAAAGGAAAGTAGGTTTATGATTTCAGGTATCTTAGTATCGCCAGGTATTGCATTTGGCAAAGCATTGTTGCTAAAAGATGACCCTATCATTATCAACAGTAAAAAAATTTCTAAGGAAGAAGTTCCTTATGAAGTTGATCGTTTCAAGAAAGCTCGTAATGAAGCAAGCGAGCAGTTGCATGCGATCATGGCCAAAGCCCGGGATACGCTTGGCGAAGAAAAAGCCGCTATCTTCGAAGGGCATATTATGCTACTTGAAGATGAAGACTTGGAACAAGAAATTGAAAGCCGTATTCAAACCAAGTTAGAAACTGCTGATGCAGCTATTCAAGCTGTATTTGAAGCCCAGGCTCTTGAACTAGAAAGCCTTGATGATGAGTATTTAAAAGAACGTGCTGCTGATATTCGCGATATCGGAAAACGTCTTTTAAAGAATATTTTAAACATGCACATTGTTGATTTAAGTGCTATTAGTGAAGAGTCGATTTTAATTGCTACAGATCTGACCCCATCAGAAACAGCACAACTTAATCTCGATAAAGTTCTTGGTTTCATTACAGATATTGGCGGCCGGACATCGCATACCTCAATTATGGCTCGTTCTTTAGAGTTACCTGCTATTGTAGGTACTACAAATGCGACGCAAGAAATCAAGAATGGTGATTTCGTTATACTTGATGGTGTTAATAACAAAATTTACGTTAATCCTTCAAACGACATTATTGACGAACAGAAAAAAATTCAAGTTGAATTTATTAACGAAAAAAATGAATTAGCTAAGTTAAAAGATCTCCCCGCTATTACATTGGATGGTCACCAAGTTGAAGTTTGCGCTAACATTGGCACAATTCGTGATGTAGCTGGCGCTGAACGTAATGGTGCAGAAGGTGTGGGACTTTATCGCACAGAATTTCTCTTTATGGATCGAGATGCTTTTCCAAGCGAAGAAGAACAATTTAAAGCTTATAAAGCCGTTGCAGAAGCTATGGGCACGCAGGCCGTCATAGTCCGGACAATGGATATTGGTGGTGATAAAGATCTACCGTATATGGATTTACCAAAAGAAGAAAACCCATTCTTAGGATGGCGTGCTATTCGGATCTCGCTTGATCGTAAAGAAATTTTGCATGCACAATTACGTGCTATTTTGCGTGCATCGGCTTTTGGTAAATTACGCATTATGTTCCCGATGATTATTTCAGTGGAAGAAATTCGTTTACTGAAACAAGAAATAGCAATATTAAAGAGCCAATTAAAAGAAGAAGGCAAAGCTTACGATGAAAATATCGAAGTTGGCGTAATGGTTGAAACACCTGCTGCCGCAGTTATTGCCCAACATTTGGCTAAAGAAGTTGATTTCTTCAGTATTGGCACTAATGATTTAACACAATATACTTTAGCTGTAGACCGTGGAAATGAACTTATTTCTCACCTTTACAATCCTATGTCACCTGCTGTATTAGCGCTAATAAAACAAGTTATTGACGCTTCTCATAAAGAAGGTAAATGGACTGGTATGTGTGGTGAATTAGCCGGTGATGAAAGAGCAACCTTATTATTGTTAGGAATGGGATTAGATGAATTTAGTATGAGTGCTATTTCGATCCCACGGATTAAGAAAATTATCCGTAATACTAACTTTAAGGATACACAAGCGTTAGCTGAACAGGCTCTTGCTCAACCAACAGCACAACAAGTTATGGACGTTGTTAATACGTTTATTAAAGAAAAAACATTGTGCTAATTCGTTGTTAAGAGTACTGATTAACTAACTGCATTAGGAGAAAATCATGGGTTTATTCGACAAATTAAAACAACTTGTTTCTGATGATCAGAAAGATTCTGGATATATCGATATCATAGCACCTATTTCTGGAGAAATAGTCAATATTGAAGATGTACCAGATGTCGTATTTGCAGAAAAAATTGTAGGTGATGGTATTGCCATTAAACCTGCTGGTAACAAAATGGTTGCCCCAGTTGATGGTGTAATTGGTAAAATTTTTGAAACTAATCACGCTTTTTCAATTGAGTCTGATACAGGTATCGAGCTGTTTGTTCACTTTGGTATAGATACTGTTGAATTAAAAGGTGAAGGATTCAAACGCATCGCTGAAGAAGGCCAAAAAGTTAAGGTTGGCGACACTGTTATTGAATTCGATCTCCCTATATTAGAAGAAAAAGCGCGTTCTGTATTAACACCTGTTATTATCTCTAATCCAGATGAAATGAAAGAGCTGGTCAAGCTGAGTGGAACCGTTGTTGTCGGAGAAACACCTGTTATCCGTGTAAAAAGATAACGCGTACGTCTTACCTAAAAACCAGATAGCGATATCTGGTTTTTTTATTGGTTATTTTTTATAACAAAACACATAAAAGTTTTTTAATAACTTTTGCGTAAATGACGTTTTTATACAAGATTAGAAAGTTAAATCATTGTAAATTCTCTTTCTCTATAGCAAATTATCGCTATGCTTAATGCATTCATAATACTTATTTTAATATATTACCTATTCATATGCATAAGCGTCTAAAATCTAAACTTATTATTTTTTTTGTTATACTTATTCTCTCTGTTATTGCACTTTTTGTTAAAACGGCATTTTGGCCTAACAAAGAAAAAGTACAATACATTACAGCGGTTGCAACTAAGGGTAATCTAGAACAGGCCGTTTTAGCCGATGGTAGCGTCGAAGCATCTAAATTAGTTAATGTCGGTGCCCAGGTTTCCGGTCAGATTAAAGCCCTTCATGTTAAATTAGGTGATAGAGTCACAAAAGGCCAACTTATCGCCGATATCGATGATTTGACACAACAAAATAATTTAAAAGAAGCTAAAGCAAATTTAAATAATCTTGAGGCTCAGCGCGCATCTAAAATTGCGATGCTGCACTATAATCAAGCTGAATATGACAGACAAGAGAGTTTATTCGCCCAAAAAGCAGGTGCAAAAGCAGATTATGATAAAGCGAAAGCGAATCTTGACTCTACCAAAGCAGATATTGAAGCATTAAATGCACAAATAATTAAAGCACAAATATCTGTTGATACGGCTAACTTAAACTTAGGCTATACCAAAATAACCGCACCTATTGAAGGGATTGTTGTTAGTACAGATGTTGAAGAAGGCCAAACTGTTAATGCGGTACAAAGTGCGCCCACGATTGTGCAAGTTGCTCAACTTGATACTGTCACTATTAAAGCTCAAATTTCTGAAGCAGATGTAACTAAAGTATCTGTTGGCATGCCCGTTTATTTTACTATTCTTGACGACGCGAATACACGTTACTATGGTAAATTACGTAAAATAGAACCAGTACCTAGTGATTATAGTAGTAGTAAATCTACCTCTAGCTTAAGTACAACCAGTGCAATTTACTATAATGGGTTATTCGATGTACCCAATAGCGATGGTAAATTTCGTATATCTATGACAACACAAGTGTATATTATGCTAAAAGAGAGTAAAGATACGCTTCTTGTTCCAGCCACAGCGTTACTTTTATTAAAGGATAATAAAGCTACAATTCAGGTCGTAAAGGATAATGGTCAAATAGAAAAACGTAAAGTGACTGTAGGTATTAATGATAATGTTAATGCTGAAATCCTCTCTGGTTTAGGCGAAGGCGAACGCGTTATCATCAGTTCAATGAGTGGACGATCCACTACAGCAAATAATCGCGGCATAAGAATGAGGATGTAATATGAGTCTGCCGTTATTAGAACTTCGTGATATTGTTAGGCAATTTCCTGCCGGTGAAAGCACTATTACTGTATTAAAAAAAATTAATTTAACGATTAATCGTGGTGAAATGGTCGCTATTGTCGGTGCCTCTGGGTCGGGCAAATCAACATTAATGAATATTTTAGGTTGCCTGGATAAACCGAGCAGTGGAATATATAAAATAGCGGGCCGTTCTACTCATAAGCTTTCAGCCGATGAACTTGCTGAATTACGCCGTGAACATCTTGGTTTTATCTTTCAGCGCTATCACTTACTTAATGGTTTAACTGCCAGGGCTAATGTTGAAATTCCGGCGATCTATGCGGGTATAGATAAACATACACGTTATCAACGAGCGAAAATGTTATTAGAGCAACTCGGCTTAGGTAAGCGTATTAATTATCGACCAAATCAGCTATCCGGTGGGCAACAGCAACGTGTTAGTATTGCCAGAGCACTAATGAATGGCGGGCAAATTATACTTGCTGATGAACCAACAGGGGCATTAGACAAACAGAGTGGACAAGATGTCTTAGCAATATTGAAGAAATTGCATGCACAAGGGCATACCGTTATTATTGTTACTCATGATATGCAAATTGCAGAATATGCAGAACGAATTATAGAAATTAGTGATGGTGTTATTATCGCTGATCGCTGCCAACAAAAGACGCATGATACGCATGCCCAGGCTTCTCATGCTACCAAGACTATGGTACATACCAAAACAATTAATAACTGGCATACATTATTAGATCGTTTTACTGATGCTTTTAAAATGGCTTTATTAGCTATGTCCACTCAGCGCTTACGTACTTTTTTAACTATGTTAGGTATTATTATTGGTATTGCCTCTGTTGTTTCAGTAGTCGCATTAGGACAAGGTTCCAGACAAAAAATTCTTAATGATATTAGTGCGATGGGAACAAGTACCTTAGAAGTGTTTCCTGGTGAGAAATTTGGTGATAGGAAAGCCGCTTCGATAAAAACGCTACGTCCAAGTGATGTGGATGCTATTCGTCAACAAAATTACGTGCATAGTGTCACACCTTCAGTTAGCAGCAGTAAAATATTACGTGTGGGCAATAAATCTTATACAGGATCGGTAAATGGTGTAGGTGAACAATTTTTTGATGTTAGAAATTATACCCTATCGATAGGAATGGCATTTAATAAGCAAAGTGTTGCTAATCTAGCACAAGAGGCCGTGATTGATGAGCAAACCCGCCAACAATTATTTGGTGATGATACCAATCCATTAGGAAAAATTATTTTACTGGGAAATTTACCGGCCAAGGTAATTGGTGTCGTTGAAGATAAACAATCGAGTTTTGGACGTAGTGAAAATTTAAATGTTTGGATCCCCTACACTACTGCATTAAGTAAAATGTTAGGCCAAACTTATTTGAGAAATATTACAGTACGTATCAAAGATGATATTGATATGCTGGTAGCTGAACAAGGCATTGAACATTTATTGACTCAACGCCATCGAACTAAAGATTTTTTTATATTTAATACTGATACTATTCGCCAAACGATTGAAAGCACAACGGCCACCATGGCGTTACTTGTTTCAATGATTGCTTTAATTTCACTAGTCGTTGGTGGAATAGGCGTAATGAATATTATGTTGGTCTCAGTGACAGAACGTACACGTGAAATTGGTGTTCGTATGGCTGTCGGTGCTCGCTCTAATGATATTATGCAACAATTTTTAATTGAAGCAATCTTAGTCTGCCTCATTGGTGGCATATTAGGTATTTTTCTTTCATTCGTTGTCGGTTGGTTATTTGCTATTTTTTCTACGAACTTCAGTATGATTTATTCCTGGCTTTCGATTATTGCTGCCTTTATTTGTTCAACAGGGATCGGTATTGTTTTTGGTTTCTTCCCTGCGAGACGTGCTGCCAAATTAGAGCCTATTCATGCATTAGAACGAGAATAACGGAAAATAGTAATAAGAAACCCGAATTTTATAGTATAAATTCGGGTTCTTGCATTGATGAACAACACTATTGGTTTATATTGGCTTCTCGTTGAGAAATATAATGAAGTGCTTGTTGAATACGGCTTAATGTTCTTGTCCGACCAATAGCATGAATTGTCGCATCAACTGAAGGTGATTGCCCCATACCTGTAACAGCAACCCTTAAAGGCATGCCGACCTTCCCCATGCCAACGCTAAGTTGATCTGCTGTATCTTGAATAGCTTTATGAATAGCAGCTATCGACCAATCGGTTAATTGCGATAACTTCTCAAGAACGGTTTCAAGCGGTTGGCGAGCAATAGGACGCAGATGTTTTTTTGCTGCATCTTCATCGTAGCTAGAAAAATCTTCATAGAAATAACGACAAGCTAGTGCCATTTCTTTTAATGTCTTACAACGTTCCGCCAATAATTTGACGATCTCTACTAATTGTGGTCCATTACGTGTATTGAATCCTTGTTCATGAATATGCCAAGACAAATGTACTGCAACATACTCAGGTGGCAAAGTGTTTATATAATGGTGATTTAACCATAGTAATTTTTCTGTATTAAACGCGCTTGCTGATTTACTAATAGCATCCAGACTAAAAAACTCTACCATTTCTTCACGAGTAAAGATCTCTTGGTCACCATGTGACCAACCTAAACGAACCAGATAGTTTAGCAATGCCTCTGGAAGATAGCCATCATCACGATACTGCATAACACTCACTGCACCGTGGCGTTTTGACAATTTTTTACCATCGTCACCAAGGATCATCGATACATGAGCATATTCTGGAATAGGTGCGCCTAACGCTTTAAGGATATTTATTTGACGAGGTGTATTATTGATATGGTCTTCACCACGGATCACATGGGTTATTTCCATATCCCAATCATCAACAACAACACAAAAATTATAGGTTGGTGAGCCATCGGTACGGCGAATAATTAAGTCATCTAATTCATCATTACTAATTTCAATAGGCCCTCGAATACGATCATCGAATACCACAGAGCCTTCTTGTGGATTACGAAAACGAACAACGTGCGGTTCTGTTACATCATAATGTGTATTACAATCACGACATTTTCCGTCATAACGTGGTTTTTCACCCTTTGCCATCTGTTGTTCACGTAGCTCTTCCAGACGCTCTTTAGAGCAGTAGCATCGATAAGCTGTTCCCTTCTCTAGCATTTCATCAATCACAGCATTATAACGATCAAAACGCTTAGTCTGAAAATAAGGACCTTCATCCCAATTTAATGACAACCAGCTCATCCCTTCCATAATAGCATCAATAGCTTCTTTGGTTGAGCGTTCTAAATCTGTATCTTCGATGCGTAGCACAAAGTCACCATCATAATGACGTGTAAACAGCCAGGAATACAATGCAGTGCGAGCACCACCAACATGCAAATAACCTGTGGGGCTAGGCGCAAAACGTGTTTTAATTTTCATATATGATCTCATTCATCGCTTTATTTGATGGAAATAAATAGAGTCAAAGCCTAAACAACTCAACGCTACTTTGTAGTTAATTAAGGCCTAATTTATAGGTAAACTTAAATTATCTTTAATGCCTACGCTGCTCATGCTCGATTAAACAAAATTTTTTAATCGGTCTATATTCTATCGGTTAGCTAGCAAATCCACAATTATTACTCTTTATAGAATAGTGGCTAATAAAGATATCTTATTCTAAAACAACCATATTGCTTAAATTTAAGGCAACCAATCAAAAAATAAAAAAAAACAATTGACTCTTGCGTCTCGTCCCCTATAATGCCCCCCACACGCAAGAGGGGTGATTAGCTCAGTTGGGAGAGCACCTCCCTTACAAGGAGGGGGTCACTGGTTCGAACCCGGTATCACCCACCAAGTGTTAACAATAGTGTAATAATAATGGGTGATTAGCTCAGTTGGGAGAGCACCTCCCTTACAAGGAGGGGGTCACTGGTTCGAACCCGGTATCACCCACCAAATTATTATGTACTCAGTTAATACACCTTTTGCGGGAATAAGAAGATTATGTGTTGGGTGATTAGCTCAGTTGGGAGAGCACCTCCCTTACAAGGAGGGGGTCACTGGTTCGAACCCGGTATCACCCACCAAACACATGGGTCGTTAGCTCAGTCGGTAGAGCAGCGGACTTTTAATCCGTTTGTCGAAGGTTCGATTCCTTCACGACCCACCAATATCTTTTTCTAGGATGTTATATTTCTCTCAGAAAGTAAAAAAACCATATTATTTAATACGGTTTTTTTGTCTGTATTTTCTTCTCTATATCAAAGATATTAGCTAGATGCATTATAAATGCCTGTAGTTATGACATATCCTTATACTAGTTAATCTATTTATAACGAAGATAGTTAATTTAAATGTCACGATCAAAAAAAATTATTGTTTTTGTTTAAATTAAAAAATAATAGACCTATGTTTTCCTCTTTGTGAGCTCCCTCCTCTTGTTCATCAAAACTAAAAAAGCTCGAAATTAAAAAATGTATTCAATGAATAAGTAGTTACTACATTATTTACAGTCATTATAAAATAATTGCATTCAATTTTTGATATTCATCAAATGCATAATGATCTGTCATACCACTGATATAATCGACTATTAAGCGACAACGATAATAAAACTCCCATAATGGGAGATCATCGGTCATCGATGTTTTTTTCTTTATCTCACTCATTACTTCACAATAAGCATGGCGGTGTTTAGGCGGTAATTTGTGAAAAAGCCGCGTTTCAATAAGATATTTTTTATGATAATCTTGTTCAATTAATTCTTCAAAATCATTTAAAGGAATACAGAGTAAAGAGTGATAGTTATCTAATAGTCCCGATAATATCTTATACCCTTGTATTTCTCGCAATTCTACTTCTTCATATTTGAAGACATACTCAATAGCTATACGCTTATAAATGGCCAGTAAATTTGTCTCTGCTATCTTATTTTGAGATCCTTCAATAATAAGTGGTTGATTGAAATTACCTTGAAAGATGGCTGGTAAATTATCGATGAAACGTTGAGTACAATAATTAACCATCGCTTGGACGGTATTTGTACGTATGTTCATAAAAAAAATATTATTTTGGCTACGATAACTATATTTTTTATCTGTCGCTTTTTTATATGCTTTATCAACCGTGTAACTAAAAAGATCTTTCCCTGTTAATGGACCATGTAATTTTTTCCATGCTGAGAGAAGTGCAGCATAAAGGCTTTCAACATTTAAAATGGATTTTTCTACGGCATCTTCTAAATCTGCCAAGCAATAAGATATATCGTCAGCAGCTTCCATAATATAGGTTAATGGGTGTCGGCTATAAGGTGCCATTTCTAACGTTGACCACAATTCTGTAATAAATGCTTCCTCTGCTAAATAATAACCTGGCTTTTTCATCAAATAATTATAATCAATTAATGTTTTATTATTTAATACGTCCTCATATGTCATATAAGCAGGTCGTGTATATTTAAGAATACATGCCGTTTGTGCATAGGTTAAATTGAGCTTTTGTAAAGTATTAATAAGACGAATACCTTGGGCATTTCCTTCAAAATGACATAAATCTGTCATAATTTTCTGCTTTAATGATTGATTCACCGCTATTTTGTCAAAATAAGCTTTTATTTTACTCTGATGCGAATGCCCTTCTGCCAAATGCTGTCTAAACCAATCATTTATAGCGGCTTCACCAAAATGGCCAAAAGGAGGATTACCAATATCATGCATTAAACAAGCCATTTCAACTAAGCTTTCAAAAGGTACTTTATATTGACTTAAATGGTAAGTGGTTAATAAGTCATTTTCATCTAGCTTATTGAGAATTTCTTTCGCTATATAGCGGCCAACTTGTTGTACTTCCATTGAGTGTGTCAGACGACTGCGCACAGCTGAATTTCGTTCTAAAGGAAAAACTTGTGTTTTTTGCTGCAATCTACGCACTGGTGCAGAATTAAGAATGCGACCTCGATCGCTTTCAAAATAACGAATAATATCGTATTCATTTTTAAATTGACTATTATTCCCCCCAAATTGACGTTTAACTGACATCCTTTTACTAAAATCAATTTCAGACATAGGTTTCACTCCATTTAGAAATAACCTTCAGCAATATAGTTTCTAATTTATTAATTGTTATGGCAAATAGCCAATTAGAATAACTTAAAATACCATCAGCAATATTTTATTATCTGTAATTGTAACTAACTTACAATTTAATTCTCATTACCTTTACTACATGAGCATGGTAAACTTAGTAATGCCTACTTTTTAATTTACATAATACAGTGAGACGCATAATGAAAATAGCAATTATTGGCGCGATGGAAGAAGAAATTACTTTATTGCGCAGTCAAATGACCTATCGCCGTTGTTATGAGCTGGCAGCGTGTAAAATATATACAGGTAAACTCCACGGTGCTAAAATTGCATTATTACAATCAGGTATTGGTAAAGTTGCGGCAGCTATCGGCACGACACTTTTAATTAATAAAGTCAAACCAACCTATATTATCAATACAGGCTCAGCAGGAGGATTAGCCTCTTCGCTCAATGTTGGTGATATTGTTGTCTCACAAGAAGTCTGTTATCACGATGTAGATGTAACTGCTTTTGGTTACCAATATGGTCAGTTACCCGGCTGTCCCGCCCGTTTTTCGTCTGATGAACATTTAGTCAATATTGCTGAATGTTGTATCAAGCAATTAAACTTAAACGCAGCACGTGGATTAATTTGTAGTGGTGATGCGTTTATCAATGGTGCGCAACCATTAGCTACTATTCAAAAAAATTTTCCTGATGTTGCTGCTGTGGAAATGGAAGCAGCCGCTATTGCGCATACCTGTCATAAATTTACTATTCCATTTGTTGTTGTTAGAGCTATTTCAGATGTTGCTGACAAACAATCTCATATTAGTTTTGATGAATTTTTACCGATTGCAGCAAAGCAATCATCATTGATGGTTTCAGCAATGGTTAAAGCGTTGGTATAATGGACTATGCATTTATATAAGGTTTTTTGCATTTTTTTAGTATTATGTAGTTGCAGTGGAGTTTCACTACATGCTGCAGATCG
Organism: uncultured Enterobacterales bacterium; assembly: GCA_945288535.1. Taxonomy (GTDB): domain Bacteria; phylum Pseudomonadota; class Gammaproteobacteria; order Enterobacterales; family CALYQQ01; genus CALYQQ01. The sequence continues at coordinate 14,539 of CALYQQ010000017.1, forward strand.
TATTATCAGTCTTGCACCCCATACGACAGAATTAGCTTACGCCGCGGGATTAGGTAATAAATTAGTTGCAGCAAGTGCATGGTCTAATTATCCAGAAGAAGCAAAAAATCTTGAAAAAGTTGCATCCTGGCAAGGCATTAACTTGGAAAAAGTTATTGCATTAAAACCTGATCTGATATTGGCCTGGCGCGGTAGTAATCCACAACGTATTCTTGATCAACTAGCGAATTTAGGTATTCCTATTTTTTATTCTAATCCATTATCCATTAATGATATTGCAAATGAGATTATGATGTTAGGTCAATATGCCGATAACGCTGATTATGCGAAAACGTCAGCACAACAATTGCTACGCCAGGCTTCAAAATTGCGCCAACGCTATCATTCGTCAACACCGATAAAAGTTATGTTACAAGTAAGTAATCAACCTATTATTGTTGCGTCGGCAGCTACATTACAAAATGAAATTTTACAATTATGTGGTGCAGAAAATATTTTTAGTACGAGTTCAGTTGCTTGGCCACAAGTAAGCCGAGAACAAGTAGTTGATCGTCATCCTCAAGCAATTATTATTGGTGGTACACTGTCTCATGTGGCTCATATTCAAGCATTTTGGCAACCACTCATTAAAATACCTGTTATTACTATTCCTGAAGACTGGTTGTATCGAAGTGGTCCACGAATTATTTTAGCTGCAGAGACTCTCTGTCAACAATTAGAATTAACTTTTCCTCATATTATGGAGTCTAAGTAATGTATGTTTTTTGGCTTGATATATTAGGCACTATAGTATTCGCTATATCAGGTGTTTTATTAGCTGGTAAACTACGTATGGATGTATTTGGCGTACTTGTACTCGGTGTTGTTACTGCCATTGGTGGGGGAACATTTCGCGATATGGCATTAAATAATGGCCCTGTATTTTGGATAAAGGATCCTACTGATTTAGTCGTCGCATTGTTAACGTGTGTTGCAACAATCATTTTTGTCCGACAACCAAAAAGATTGCCTAGCTGGATATTACCTGTATTAGATGCAATCGGTTTGGCGGTATTTGTTGGTATTGGAATAAATAAAGCATTTGCTTGTCATACTGGTGCGTTAGTTGCCGTTTGTATGGGGGTATTAACCGGCATTGGTGGTGGCATTATTCGCGACATGCTGGCCCGGCAGATCCCTTTGATTTTATGTACCGAAATATATGCCACAGCCTGTATTATCGGTGGAGCAGTACATGCAATTAGCCATTATTATTGGGGGGTGCCATTAGAAAAAGCAATGCTAATTGGTATGGCTATTACATTAGTTATTCGCCTAGTAGCAATACGCTGGGATCTTAGGCTACCGGCATTTACACTTAATTCAGATAACAACCACTCGCTATCCAATCATCAGCGCTAATTTATTAATAAATAACCGACAGTAAATAAATTTAACGAAGAAACTATCAAAACTGTCGGTTATGACAACTAAATACTAAACGAAGAACCACAACCACATGTATTTTTAGCATTAGGATTATTCACGATAAACCGAGAACCTTCTAATCCTTCCGTATAATCAACGGTTCCACCGATTAAATACTGTAAACTCATAGGATCAACCACTAAAGAAACTCCATGCTTTTCAATACGTGTATCACCTTCATTTATTTTTTCATCAAATGTAAAACCATACTGAAAACCGCTACATCCACCACCTGTAATATAGACACGTAGCATTAAATTAGGATTCTCTTCATCAGCAATTAACGCCTTCACTTTATTAGCCGCAGCATCGGTAAATTGTAAAGGCAATATGTCACTCATAATGTGCTCCAATGAAAAATAATGATTATATGATAAGTTAATTACTTATATATCATATAAAAATTATCGATAATACCAAAATAATAAACTATAAACCGTTCCAGCATATTAGAAGTGCCTGTTAACGCGACTAAAGCCAAATTACGTACTTTGGGTAGCAAGAACAGTTAATTAAATATCCTTATAATAATTAGCATTATCTAATACCTGACTAACACATTCAAGTCTTGGATAGTACTCTCCGAGATAACCTCTATAGTAATAATGTATAAGTTATAACATGATGATTAACATCATTATTTACTATTTATAAATGCTATTACTTGATGAGGTTATTATTTTTTATTTAATGATCATTTTAAATATGTGTTTATCATCATTATGATATTCATTTATATTACACTAGTTATTTGCATGACTAACAGATTAAGCATAAGGGTATTACTTTGGATCAGGAATTAATTATGAATCATTCACAACACCTATATAAGCAAGCTCAAAATACGATCCCTGGCGGCGTTAACTCTCCTGTAAGAGCCTTTTCTGGTGTGGGTGGAACACCTGTATTTATTGAGCGCGCGGATGGTGCTTACCTTTATGATGTTGATGGTAATAGATATATTGATTATGTGGGATCATGGGGACCGATGATCCTAGGCCACAATGATAATAAAATAAAAAAGGCGGTAATAGAGGCTATTGAAAATGGTTTAAGTTTTGGTGCCCCAACAGAAATAGAAGTAAAAATTGCCAATCTTATTGTTGAATTAATACCTTCTATAGATAAGGTCCGCATGGTCAATTCTGGCACAGAAGCTACGATGAGTGCCATACGTCTTGCTAGAGGCTTTACCGGGCGTGATAAAATTATTAAATTTGAAGGATGTTATCATGGCCATGCTGATTGCCTATTAGTGAAAGCTGGTTCAGGTGCATTAACGTTTGGTCAACCCAACTCTCCTGGTGTTCCTGCTGATTTCGCTAAGCATACACTAACTTGCGCTTATAACGATTTAAACTCCGTTAAAACGACATTTGAACAATATCCTGAACAAATAGCGTGTATTATTGTGGAACCTGTTGCGGGTAACATGAATTGTATTCCTCCAATGGAGGGGTTTTTACAAGGATTACGTCACTTATGCGATCAATATGGTGCTTTACTTATTATTGATGAAGTTATGACAGGGTTTCGTGTTGCTTTAGGTGGCGCGCAATCTTATTACCAGGTTACCCCGGATTTAACTTGTTTAGGAAAAATTATTGGTGGCGGAATGCCTGTTGGTGCCTTTGGTGGTCGTAAAGAGATTATGGATAAACTTGCGCCTGAAGGTCCTATTTATCAAGCGGGTACATTATCTGGAAATCCTATCGCTATGGCAGCGGGTTATGCTTGTCTAACTCAATTAACCGATGTTAGCTCGTATCAAAAGCTTAATGCATTAACAACTGAATTAACAACTGGCTTACAACAAGTTGCATTAGAAAAAAATATTCCGTTGGTAACTAATCAAGTCGGAGGAATGTTTGGACTCTTTTTTACAGACGCCAAACAGGTAAATCATTATCATGATGTGATGCAATGTGATATTGAACGATTTAAACGTTTCTTTCATTTAATGCTAGAACAAGGTATTTATTTTGCCCCTTCTGCTTTTGAAGCAGGCTTTATGTCGCTTGCGCATACCCGTGATGATATCCAACATACGATTGATGCCGCAAGATATAGCTTCTCCAAACTTTAATAAATTTAAATTTACATAATAACTAAAAACCAAGAACGGATTGTTCTCGGTTTTTAGTTTATGTTCTATAACAATAATACTTTGTCTAAGTCTAATAAATAATAGCTTTTATAGCATTATATCTATATAAATAATTTTTATTATCATTTATATAAAATTCTTGTTATTGTGCTATAAAATACCGTAGTTTGTTAAAATAAATAACATATTAGCAAATAACTTAATTCTATTTTTAGAATAGTAATCAAATAATAACTATTTTTTGATTTGCTTTTTTATTACCATGATGGTTTTATTTATTAGCTACGACTTACCAAACATACATCAAAATGCAAGTTATCTTTCATTATTTTTACCACATTTTGAAAAGCATAATTAATAGAGGATAAGTCACCGCTTACAATGACGGTACCACTATTTCTATCAACAAAATCTACAGAAATAACCCCTGACTTAATTGCGAGATCACTTGCTATAATAGCCGCTTCAGCAGGTATTATATTAATAATACCAAGTGATTGTTCATCTTCATTAAGACCTAATTTTTTATAGGTTTCACGATCTGGTCTGGCAATAATGTGCGCTAACGTAATACATCGACTAGAATGAGTTTGTCTAATCGCATGTTCTGATTGAATGACTTCATTTAACATAATTAATCCTGTTTTTCTAATCACTACATAATACTAATAAAATTAACTTTCGCTATAATATTACCTAAATTTTTATTTTATTTTTCTTAATAAGAATATTACTTTACCTTATGTTGTCTTAGTATTATCAAAAGATAAATTCAACTGTAGGTAAATAGTTAAATTATGCATTACGTTTTATATGAAATAATTATAATAATTAATTACTTGATATAATGTGCGATAAATCTATCTAAATAACAATTCAAAATATGAAGAAATTTAAAATTATTACAAATAGTTTTATCGATTTGATAACCTGATAATAGTAATATTATTTTGCTTTAATACATCCATTGCTAATGGGGTGATTATTGTATCATTCGTTATTAATAAATAATCACCCTGTAATGTACAACATTTATGATAAGAAAGTAATGGGTCGGTAAAGAAAAATAGTATCTTACCCGCATGATCTTTAAATTTTACAGGCAATTGACTGAGTAAATTATAAGGTAGTTGTTCTAACTTATTTATATCAGTAACTAGCGTTACTTCAACCGCAAATGATAATGCTTGATAGAAAGCATTTACCGCAGGATCGCTAATATCAGCCAAACAAAGTTTTGATAAAAAATCCACGGTTGAAACAATGAGTTGCATATGACCATATATAAGCCAAGATGAATCTGTCACCATTATTAATTGTGACTGAGCAATATGTAATGTGGTTTGTTGTCGTTGATGAAGCCGTTCTATGATTTTCTGTGTCACCTTAGACAACATATTATTTATATTTTTATCATCCATTTATAATTGCGAATATTTGCTTAATCAATTTTAGGAGCCATAAAAGAATTTGTATTTATTATCTTTTAAGTATAGTTCTACCTAAATAAACTATAAAAATTCAAATGTTATATTGGCTATTATTTGCAATGTCATCCTCATAGTTTTTCCTAAAGGATAATTCATAAGGGTCTTCACCTTCAATTAAAGCATTTTGTTCTGCTTGATAAAATCGCATTAATTCTTGTTGATAAGGTATGCTAGTGTAGTGGTTCGATGTAAAATAAAGTGGTTCACTACATTGCCGAGTGAGATATTGTGCGGCATGATTACCTATTTGGCGAAAACGCAGTGGTATCATTAAAGCTATATCTGCAAATATTTCTATTACACTATATTCATTTGGTCGCTGTAAATGAAGTAGTATTGAACCAGTGGATTGTATGGTAATCACTGATCCAGAACCACTTAAATTTCGAGCTTTATTAGCAATCGATAATAAATTAACATGATCACAAACACGAACAAGCCGGTAATCTATTTTTTGTAATTCAAGGCCCAGAATAAGTTCTTTTAAAATTTGACGATGTGGAATACCAAATAGAGAATGTTTTATTTGACTGGCAAATGCAGGACTCACAGCAATAATAATTTCATTTTTATTATTAACATATTGTGCCATTCCTTTATAAATTAAGTCATTTTTTAAATAGTTATCTTTAATAGGTGTAGATAATGCAGAAGGCATTATTTTATTATGCTTAACGGCTGCAATATTATCTTTTTTTATGATTTTATTGTTCTCATTATAGTTTACACAGGATAATGATAATTCGGACTGTTGTTCTTTTATATTAGCAGAGAGTACTGCTAACTCATTGGGCATATCATCAAGTACTGACTTAATTAATTCTTTTAAAAGTTTTTCATTAATTGTCATGAATAGCTCTTCTTTTTGTCCTAAACAACATATTTTTACCTAAAATCAAAAGATAATTATGTTATAACATTACTTATTATGTTTCTGATACGAACAAATGCCCACGTATTAACGCCCCTTGTTGTCGAATATAATCCATCGCATAACGAATTTCATTAATTCCACCACTAATAACTAACTTACCTGAATTAATTGAATGGTGATGATTTAAAGGCAAATCACAATGATTAATCGTAACGGGATATAAGTTAGTAAGCTGATTAAATAGAAATAAAGCAAGTGCTGCTGGCGCAACATTAATTATAGCGCAAGCTGCATTTGTTGGTATTTGATACTGTTTTTTTAGTAACTCACCTGCCATACTGCAATATTGCCACTCCATATACCCAACATCAAAATAATACGTTGTTTTTGATCGTTGTGTTATGTCAGTGAGAATATGTTGTATAACATTTTCAAGTTCAGATAAGTTATTAGAGGCTAATATTGTCAAAGCTGCATAGCCTATCTGGCTAAATGGATCTTTTGGTTGAGAAAAATGTAATAAATGGCAGTTTGCATGTCTAATACCCTGATCAACTGCCATAAGGTGGCCAAAAATATGCTGTGTAGAACTAATAATTCCTATTGATTGCTCATTATTATTAGATGTGATAAAAGACAAAAGATGTGGACTAACGCGAGGAATCATTAAACCTATACTATGATGCGAAGAAGCATTAACAATAGTAGGCATACTTTCATTAGATAAGAAGAGTGACTGAAGAGACGTTGGACATTCTCTTAATGATGAAGCAATACTGTTTTTCTCTTTTTCTAATGATTGTTCTTGTAAAGAAGCAAGTACTTTTGCCATAAGTTGATCGACGAGTTGCTCAGATACCATTTTGCAACCCTTCTAATAAATGCTTTTCAAGATCGGCATGCAAACGGGGAATAACATGCACTGATGTTACTTTTCCTAAGGTAGCAGCAGCGACAGCACCTGCATCAGTTGCTTCTTTGACTGAACCAATATCACCGCAAATAATGACAGTAACAATACCAGATCCACTATGTTTATACCCCACTAAGGTCACATTAGCTGTTTGTAACATTATATTTGCAGCTTCAATAGCACTAATTAATCCTTTTGTTTCAATAAACCCAAAAGCACTTTTATGTATTGTCTTCATATTACCTCAAGCAAACTAAACATTACTAAATGACATAAATAAATGACGTTATAGAATGAATATATTCAGATATGAGCAGCGTTATTATTAATAAAAAATGTGTGTTTATTGAGCTATTTATCTGTTTTCAATTAGTAACAAAAATATAAGTCTGAAAAGATAATAATGATTTATTTAATTAATGACATTATTCTAAAATAAGATACGCTAAATACTCCTTGTTATACAATAGATAATCTACAATAAAAATGAAATAAAGTATAATTTACTGTTTTTATTGATAACGATAATAAAATAACTCTAATTTTAAAAAGCCCTAAAGATAATTTCTATTTGTCATTATTAATAATAATAAAATTCGTATAGATTAAACAATTAGCATTTTTTATTATAGTTAATTTTCACTAATAATGTAATGAATTGTTATATAAGTTCTTCTATAATTTACAATATAAAGGGAACTTTTTATTAATAACTAATTCCAATAATGAATTCATAATTAAAGTTATAAAGGACACAACTCGCATGCGCAATATTTTGCCGATTATTTTACTCAGTTTATTAAGTATGACGTCGTTTTTTGTACAGAGTAAACCTAAGTTTATATGCCCAGTGAATCCTAGTTATGATATTACCGTCACACCACAAACAGTGTTGATCACTCAACAGGATAAAAATATAATTATTTATCCGAACGGACAAATATGGGTTAATGGTAATCATTTAGCGAAACTTTCGTCAAAAGATCAGGTGATGGCACAAAAATATCAATCTTATTTACGTACTCGGTTACCTCAATTAGAAAAAGAAGCTAATGGACATCTAATTGATTTAAAAAACCATTTTGACTCTGTTATTGCAAACCGTCTAGAAAGTAATACCTATTTATCTAATGAATTAAATGCTCTTTTTGATAAATTAATCATATTATTTCATAAAAGTATTTCTACAAAAAATAATACGACAAAATTTAATCACAATGAATATAATTTATTACGATCTAATGGGGAAAAAATAGTTAAAGATACTTTCTTTTCTTTAATTGGTAGTAGTATTAAAAATATGGATTTATTCAAAAATTATAGGAACCTTAAGGCTATTGCTAATCAGGAGTGGCGGAAAAAGAAACAGAAATTAAAAGATTTTGATCAAACCTTATGTCAAGACTTTACTTTTATAGAAGAACGTAACAATGAATTCTTTACACAAGTACCTTAACTTACTCGATGATTAATTCGTTTATTTATATAAATACTAAATGATGTTCATTAGTTACAGAAATGCTAATCATACGTATAGCCATTCAATGAATATATCAATTGATTTTATTAAAGATCAATAAATTAATGATATATTTCATTATTTACTTCACATAAGGCTAGATTATTTTTTGTATTATAACTTAGTTACTCTTCAGTCTATTATAGTAATTATAATGACCATATAATATACTAGCTTATTTTTATATTAATAATTTTATGCTGAAAATAAAAGATGATCATTTATAAGAGGATCTTATTTTAATTAAAAAGTAGTCTGTTTTTATACATAGATAAATAAATCATTAAGCTCAAACGCATGTTAATAGTAAAAATAGATTCTATTTATTTTTTCTTCATGCTACAGATAATTCAATATCCTTTTATAAAAACATGAATAAAAATTATCGTTCATTGCCAAACATTTCAACAACCCACTCTGGCGTATCTTCAACGGGCTCTGGTGTTGATGTCGTATTAACATTATGCATTTGCATTGCACAAAAAGCATCAGGATCACTGATCATTGCAGGCAAATTCCGTTTAGCTTGACCACAGAAAAAATTTCCCTCACTATCAAGTGCCATCATATTGATACCTTCTGGTGGAACTAAATTTAAAGGTAGAAGGGATTGATTTTCTATATAATGCCTGAAAAGTTGTAATGCGCCTTGCGAACCTGTTAAACGCGTAGGCTCATTATCATCACGTCCAGTCCAAGCAATTGTTACTTCTTTACCATCAATACCGACAAACCAACTATCGCGTAAATCATTTGTTGTCCCCGTCTTAGCTGCTAAATTATATTGACTGAATCTGTTTTGCAAAGAATGGGCTGTTCCGCGTACCACCACTTGCTGCATTGAATAAAGGATCTGATAACTGGCTTGTGGTGATACTACCAGCTGTGATTTAGGGAAGCTTTCATAAAGTACTTGCCCATTCTCAGCAATAATTGAGCGTAATGCTGATAAAGTAGCGCGATGACCACCACTAGCAATTGTTTGATATACTTGTGCTAATTCAAATGGCGTAAGGCTTGTTGAACCGAGTAACATTGCAGGCACTTTCTGGATATATTGACTATCTACCCCTAAACGGATCATAATCTTTTTTATTTCATCGAGACCAACATCTAATCCTAAATTCACTGTTGGAATATTTAGTGAATTTGTTAATGCATCAATAAGCATCACACGACCACGAAATCTACGATCATAATTGCGTGGTTGCCAATTGGTTTTATTTGATAGTGTAATTGTTAATGGTTCATCAGGTAACCATGAATTAAGTTGATATTGTTCTGGCTTACTTAATGCAGCCAAGTAGATCGGTGGTTTTGCTAAAGATCCTATTGGTCGACGGCCATATAATGCACGATTGAAACCCGCATATTGTGGCTGTGAGCCACCAACAATGGCCCGTATTTCACCACTAAATCGGTCAACAATAACCATTGCACCTTCCAGTTCAGGAATTTTATATTGTTGTCTTAACTTACTGACTTCTAATTCAACGGCATTTTCTGCTTCTTTTTGTGATACAGGATCTAACGTAGTGAAAATCTTAACACCCGATAAGTTTTTCACTTGTTCACCTAGAACATCATATAATTCTTTAAGGACTTGTTGTATAAATGCAGGTTGTGGCGTAATGATGGTCTTAAGATCACGTAAACCGAGCGGTTGACTAATCGCTAATAGATACTGATCATGACTAATGTCTTGTTGTTCATACAATAAACGTAATACTAAATTACGTCTTTCCGTAACAAGCTCAGGATTACGCCAGGGATTATATAGCGAAGCACCTTTTACCATACCTACTAGCATTGCTTGCTGTGCTAACGTCAATTCATTAACTGGCCGCCCAAAATAATGAATGCTCGCAAACGGAAATCCCCTAATCTGTTCGCCTCCCCTACCACCTTTACCATTTTGCCCAAGATAAACTTCGTTAAGATAAAGTTCTAATATACGTTCTTTGCTATAATGGTAGTCCATCACTAATGCCATAAGTGCTTCCCTAGCCTTTCGCGTAAAAGAACGTTCATTTGTAAGAAATAAGTTTTTGACGAGTTGTTGGGTCAACGTACTGCCACCCTGAACAGTTTGTCCTGCCTGAAGGTTAGCCCTAAATGCACGCGCGATCGCAAATAAATTAATACCATCATGCTGAAAAAAATGACGATCTTCTGTTGCTAATAATGCTTTAATCAAACTATTGGGAAATTTATTTATTCCAATAAATAAACGTTGTTCTCCGTTAGGCGATTGCAACATAGTAATGAGTTTAGGATCAAGGCGAAAAAAACCAAACTCACGCTGATTTGCCATGTTAATAATACGTACTAGTCGATCATTACTAAAAATTAATTTGGCGTGAATTTCACCTTCATGTTTATCCGGAAAATCAAACGAACGACGAATCAGTTCTATTGAATTACCTTGAATAGCATATTCTCCTGCGCGTCTAGGAACGAGTACTTTACGGTATTGTGTCGCATTTAGTAAAACAGTTATCTCTTTTTGTGAATAGAGCATACCTGGTTCAAGATTAATCATTCGCCCGTACATAGCTGCAGGAAGTTCCCATACCTGCCCATCAATTCGTTGTTTAATCTTGGAGTCAAGATAAATACAGTACAATGACAAAATGGCAAATAAAACAATCCCTAATTTAATTATAAAAAAATAAAAGGGTTTAAAACTAAACTTAGATTTTGCTTTACGCGCCATGAATTCCTCTGGATATCACTCCCATATGTTATCTCTCCATACATCATGAACAAATAATTTAGAATAAGATTCAATGCTACTCATCAGTATACTTAAAATAATAAAAGATAGCTAAAAACCATCATTATTATCTATACCCATACACAGATAGTATCGAATAACTTTTCGTTTCACTTTGTCAGGCCTTAATACATAATAATTTCATAACTGCTATTACTTAGTATATACACGTCATTAGTATGCGTGAACGCATGTAAAAGCTAATGTGTTATAATATATTAATAACTTTATTATAAAGTCAGATTTTTAGTTAAGACTGTATTTTTTAGTTTTACGTGTTGGCAAACTGTTTTGAGGATCGTCAGGCTAAAAATGTTTAGGATAACGCCCTTTCATTTCTTTTTGAACGTCACGATAACTCCTTTGCCAAAAATTAGCTAAATCACTTGTAATGTGTAATACCCTATTCGCAGGTGACAACAACTCAATAATGACCGTTATTTTATCTTGCGCAATTTTTGGATTCTCTTGTTCACCAAACAATTCTTGTATACGTGCAGAAATCATAGGGGGCTGTTCAGTATGGTAATTAATTGGTACTTGATTGCCTGTCGGTAAACGATAATGTGTTGGTAACCAACGATCAAGTTGTTGTATCTGCTGCCAATTCATTAAGCGCTTTAATGCATTGGTAATATTAATCTGTTTTAATGATTTTATATCTTGAATATTATCTAAATCAGGCAATAACCATACATCTAAATGAGCTAATAACGCATCTTCATCTACTGATGGCCAGTCAAACTCTGTAAACCATTGCTTTGCACATATCAAACGTGTGCATAATTGACTGGCACTAGTCGTCCAGTCTAATTGTCCGATCCCTTGTTGACGTAACCATCCCATTAGTGCTTGACGAAACTCATCTTGTGACGGTTTATTAACAGTTTGTTCATTTAATACAATGTGACCAATTTGCTTACGACGAACGGAACGCAATGTACCTGGTTTTTCTAACCATTGAATGGTCATTACATCAGATAACAATGTCGGGAAATGGTCAATTATTAATGCTGGTTCACAGGCTATGGCTAATAAAATACGGGGTTGTAAAGCATTACTTGGTTGCAATAAATGAGTAACAATTAAATAAGATGTACCATACAAGCTATCTCGCTGATCTAACTCGACACCACTACCGTTAGCTAAAAGATAACGATTAGTGATATTACGTTTAGCGGCAATACGATCAGGAAAAGCGACGGCTAATAATATAGATAATAAACTAGAATCAACAATCGTTTTTTCAATATGCTCTCGCTGACGTAATTGCTCAGCGCGATGTAACCACGCTTTATTGGGTTGGTTAAACAAAATAAAAATATCACTATTCCCCGTATAATGGGGAGGGTGTTCAAGTATTGCTACAAGTCGTGCTGCAGTATTAAAGGCAATAGCGCCTTTCTTTTGTCCATATAATAACATAGCGGCTAATCTTGGTTCTGTCCCAAAACGAGCCATTTTTTTTCCTGCTAAGGTTAATTGTCCTTGGTTATCAATTGCACCTAATAAATGCAATAACTGTTTAGCTGCTTGTAATGCAGCTTTTGGTGGTATTGTTAGCCATGATAATTGGGTAATGTCATGACATCCCTATAATAATAAATTGAAGTAGCATCCAGATAGATCACTATAGGTTATTTCCGGTTCACGCTGCGCAACTGAACGTTCCGCCTGTTCTTTTGTTAACAGATGCCAACAAACACCTGGCATAATACGACCTGCACGCCCTGCACGTTGTGTCATAGATGCTCGACTAATACGTTGAGTGACTAACCGAATTTTACCCGTTATCCAAGGTAATTTAAGCAATTGCAAAGGTAACCATGTCGATTTACCTGCACCTGGCGGGGCTAATAGCAGTAATTGATTATGATGTAGTAATCCAACTGTAAGGGTTGTTAATACCTCTACAATAGGTAGACTCAATGCGACACTCCAATACCTCATATCCGACTACGTTTTTCTAATAAGGCAGCCTTATTTACAATAACTATTTCAATAATAATAAGACATAGTTTAACTTATATTTCAAATAAAATTATATAGCCAGGATTTTCCATAACTTTTAATACTATAGGTTAATTATTTATTAGTTATAGTGACAAAAAATTTCGTTCTACTACAATGCTACTTCTTTTCCAATAACATCACAGGGATTTATTTTATTCTTGTATAATCAATAAGGTGAGATAAATTATTCAATTCGAATCATCGTTACAACTTGCTCAATTGCTTAGGCGTTATAAGCGTTTTTTAGCTGATGCTATTATGCAAGACGGCTCAATTATAACACTCCATTGCGCCAATATAGTGCTATAACTGGCTGTGCGATACCTGATGATACTATTTGGTTTTCGCTATCTAGCAATCAAAAACGAAAATACCCTTATAGTTGGCAAACTACATAAACATCATATGGTGATATGATTTGTGTCAATACTCATATAGCTAATTATTTAGTTAAAGAAGCTATAGAAAAAATATTATTAGCGAATTATGTGGTTATCAGCAGATCTGTTCAGATGTCTGTTATGGGTAAGAAAAGAGTCAAGTTGATTTGGTTCTGGAAGATGACAGTCGCTCGGCTTGTTTTATTGAAGTAAAATCAGTCACACTTGCAGAAAAGGATAAAGGGTATTTTCCTGATAGCATTACAGAACGCGGATATAAACATTTAGAGAACTTAACTATATGAGACAACAAGGTTATCGAGCCGTACTTTGTTTTGTTGTTTTACATAGTAACATTCAGCATATTTCTATAGCAGAACATATTGATATAATCTATGCACTATTGTTAGAAAAAGCATTAGAAATAGGTATTGAAGTGATTTGTTATAAAACGATAATCTCCACTCAAACGATACAAATTTGCCATTCGTTACCCTTTATAAGGTAAGCGTTATTGCTACACATTTTTTTTCTCCTATCAGCGATAGGAAAAAGATGAGGTTATATTACAGCATAATAATATTTATCAAAAATGTACAATAATTCACCAGATCTTGTGTTCTTATATGAATTTATTGATATTTTAGAAAGTTTATACTTTAATGGACACATATTTTATTAATTTTTTATTTAATTGGTAGTTATAAACGAATAAAGATAGTTTATTCCGAACTGGTATAAAAATACTTATCGTGTAATAGCGCAAGCTATTTTACTTAGAACAAAAATGTATGAATACTGACCATTTTTATTTCTTTTACACAACGATTTGTAAGAATCATTGCCATTCGTGTGCACATCTGTTATTTATAGCGCCCTAAATTTCTTCATCAGAGGAATTAACATTTATGTTAAACAGGAGAAGCATCATGCAGGAAGGTAAAAAAAGTAAAGCGACTTCCTTAAGCATTCTCGCCATTGCTGGGGTTGAACCTTACCAGGTGAAAGCTGGTGAAGAGTATATGAACCCTAAGCAACTGGAGCATTTCAGGTTAATACTTGAAGCCTGGCGAAACCAGTTGAGGACAGAGGTTGATAGAACAGTTTCTCATATGCAAGACGAAGCAGCTAACTTCCCGGATCCGGCAGATCGGGCAACACAGGAAGAAGAGTTTAGCCTTGAATTACGCAATAGAGATCGGGAACGAAAACTTATTAAAAAAATTGAACGTACTTTACAAAAAATTGAAAGTGAAGACTTTGGTTTTTGTGAATCATGTGGAATAGAGATTGGTATTCGTCGTCTTGAAGCACGTCCTACGGCTGATTTATGTATTGATTGTAAAACGTTGGCGGAAATTCGTGAAAAACAGATGGCTGGATAGCGATTATCAACTAATAATACAAAAAATTAATAAATAATGTACCACCGTTAACTAGCATAAATGCCGTGTAATATTTCCTTTGAGTCATTTTACACGGCTTATTTGTTATCATGTGTTAGCTTTTTTATTAATATGATGTACTCACAAAAATTATTCAATTAACATGGTTTAATTGCATGGTATGACGTACGTTGTAGCTTTATTCATTAACTATTTTTATTTTGTAATAATCATTACAGCAATACAACGACCCTTTAGATAAAAGTGTTTAAAGAAAAATACATTAGTACTATAGATGATCTTATTATATCCACGCAATTGATCATAAAAAATTCACTTTATGTGCTCGGGTTGTTAGTCGATTACACATACTGCCTAGGACACAAGATTACCCATATAACGGTAAAGATTTAAGTTAATCTATAATATATGACTCGAGATTGTAATAGTGTGTATAATGTTTTATCACACGGCTTAATTGATTACCATTAACAAGACTATTAGACTGAAACAATGCTATTTATTCATTTACTGATAAGTTAATCGTATTCTTATGCCTATGACCAGTGATAACAGAGAAAAAGGAGAGTTATAGTGAGTAAAATAAACGCTATTTTTAAACTTTATCGATTCTTATGTGCTGTTGTCACAAAATATCATAAATATGGTATAAGGGTGTTCTTTACAAAGATAATCGTTAAACACAATTTGTGATATTCATCTATTTGTGAATAACTATTATCATGTTTAATACAGTAATGTATCGACACTGTTTGAGAGCATAACTATTCAATGAAAGATACTATTTCCATGCTATATAACTCATTGATTACTATAAGTGACTTCCTTATTAACGTGCTTTTCTGCTAAATTATGTACATAAATTAGCAATATTTAATATAATTGGATAAGCTAATTTGATTATAACAATTAATCAACCGAATAAATGGGACTATAAGAGATGACAAGGATTGATTAGTAGTTATCAAAATGAGTAAAATTAAGCTATGATAAAGAAAGGATCCTACACTGCTGTAACAATGCAATATATTTATCTATCAATGAAGTTGGTACATTGACTAAAATAAAATAAATTATATTAAGAGGTGTATTATTTTTACCCATATTGCACATTTGTATCGTAAAGTTTTTAAAACAAAGCGCAAAAATATAAAATCTGAACAGCAACTGAAAAATATTACCATTATCCCTAGAGATAAACATATCATCTCGCGCAAAAATATCAGTGATAGTGCATTAAAAGTACTTTATCGTTTGCAACGTTCGGGATATGACGCGTATTTAGTCGGTGGTGGCGTACGTGATTTGTTATTAGGTTTAAAACCAAAAGATTTTGACATTGTCACGAATGCAACACCAGAGCAAATTCGTCGATTATTTCGCAATTGTCGTTTAGTTGGACGCCGTTTCCGCTTAGCGCATATTATTTTTGGTAAAGAAATCATTGAAGTGGCAACATTTCGTGGTGAGCATAGTGATGATCATGATAAAAATCAGTCACAGCAATCCAATAAAGGTTTATTATTACGAGATAACGTATATGGTACCATTGAACAAGATGCATTACGCCGTGATTTCACTATAAACAGTCTTTATTATAATAGCGCTGATTTTTCAGTACGTGACTATACTGATGGTTTACATGATTTACAAAATGGTATTATTCGACTTATCGGTGATGCGGAAAAACGCTACCGTGAAGATCCGGTTCGGATGTTACGTGCTGTGCGTTTTGTCGCTAAGCTTAATATGACACTGGATCCTCAAACAGAAGAGCCTATTCGTCGGCTTGCTGAGCTTTTGCAAAGTATACCTGCCCCGCGCCTATTTGAAGAAACACTTAAATTATTACAGAGTGGTCAGGGATATCAATCTTATCAATTATTACGAAAATATCATCTTTTTGAACAATTACTCCCTATTATTAGTCGTTATTTCACACCGGAAAGCGATAGCAATATGGAGTATTTGCTTGTAAATATATTAAAAAATACCGATCAACGTATTACGCAACAAAAACGTGTTAATCCTGCCTTCTTATTTGCGAGCATGCTATGGCATCCTTTACTAGAGCAAGCGGAAAAACTGGCACAAGAAGGAGGATTGTCTTATAACGATGCATTTTTACTGGCAATGAATGATGTTTTAGATGAAGCATGTCTGCGTTTAGCAATCCCTAAACGGATCACAACTGTCATGCGCGAGATTTGGCAACTTCAGTCAAGATTATTGAAACGGGATGGACGCCGTGCATACCGCTTACTTGAGCATCCAAAATTCCGTGCGGGATTTGATTTACTTAGTTTACGTGCTGAAATTGAAGGGGGTGAATTAGCCCGAATCACGCAATGGTGGGATAACTTTCAAAAAGCTAATCATGATCAACAGAAAGCATTGATAACAGAGGTAGCAAGTAAACATAATCGCCATCATCGTCATCGTAAATCTCGTCAGATGAAAAAACGTTTTTATACCCATTCCGATAGTAACATAAAATAATGACGCTGACTTATATTGCAATTGGCAGTAATCTAGCCTCCCCACTCCATCAAGTTAACTCAGCGTTAGATGCTTTATCGGCTATTCCTGATAGCCGACTACTTTGTCATTCTCGCTTCTATCGGAGTAAACCATTAGGACCGAAAGATCAGCCTGATTATCTCAATGCTGTTGTTGCTCTGGAAACAACATTATTTCCAGAGCAATTATTAAATGAAACGCAAAAAATTGAACAATCTCATGGACGTCAGCGTAAAGCAGAACGCTGGGGACCTCGCACATTAGATTTAGATATTTTGTTATTTGGTTCAGAAGTCATTAATACCGAACGATTAACCATACCACATTATGATATGAAAAATCGCGAATTTATGCTTTATCCATTGGCAGAAATTGCTCCTCAGCTTATTTTACCTGATGGTACAGCACTAAAAACTTGGTTAGACCGAGTTAATAAAAATCAATTAACGTATTGGTAGAGGATGTTTTTTGAGATACGTTTTATAAAAATACCGATTAACTCAAATAATGCTGTGCTAATTCTTTTTATTAATAAAACAATAATAATGCCAACAGTACGCTAATTTAATGAGATATCTTCTCATTTTAGTCTCGTAATTCATATGATGAATAAATTGAAGGTAATCTTCCGTTAAATTAGTCCTGATAATACCAATATGAACTTATCCATTATCTCATCGCCAACATAGAGCATCTCGCAATTAATAATCAGCACTGTTGTTCGTCATTGCGTATGATATTTCTTTGGAAATATACTTCGCTTTCCAGATCCAATCCACGTCTATGATGAGAGTGATATCATTTTTTAATGCCTAAATATTAAGATAATGATAAACCAAGAGGCATTTATTTTTTAAATCAATAGGTTTTTATCGAACTACTTCAATCACAACGTCAGAATCAACGCTTCGGTCAAAGGATACAGTGTTACTAAAATAAGATAGGTCGAGATAAATAGGAGCATAATAAGAGGTTATTTCTAATTATAATACCACATTCTTCGCAAGGATTTATCGTTTATAAAAACCGCTCTTATAGATAACACAATAATCATATTAAATATATTATGCTGGATAACATGATCTATTTTGAGTTGCTACCCTGCAAAAGCGGAGTAGTAATTTAATTATCCGCACGTTAAAGTACGTTTTTTAATGATTATTAAGCAGTAATTTTATTATTTTTATACATATAAAATGTGCTTTTCATTACGGACAATAGTTTGTTTTTATTTTACTATAAAATAACCCACTTTATTTCTTTTACGATAAGATAAGTGAGTTATTTTTTATTAATCAGTACAAAATAAATGTAAAACGGTATTTTATGTTACGTAATTAATTGACTCAACTACGTAACCCTTTACCGCGACTAATTAAGTACCAAGATAAGAGGTAAAACACCACGATAAAGAAAAATAACACTGTAAACGTTGTATGAACAGGAACATCGCTAATTCCCAGGAAACCATAACGAAATCCACTAATCATATATACAATAGGGTTTAAGTGTGAAGCCGCCTGCCAAAAAGCAGGGAGTAAATTTAGTGAATAAAATACACCACCTAAATAAGTTAACGGCGTAAGAACAAAGGTAGGAATGATACTCACATCATCAAAGCTATTCGCAAAAAGCGCATTTAATAAACCAGCTAAAGAAAAAAGAATTGATGTCATGAGTAACGTTATGATAACAATGCACCAGGAATGTGCCTGAATAGTAACAAAAAATAGCGATACCATTGTGACTAAAAAACCTACAAGGATCCCGCGCGCTACTCCTCCACCGACATAACCTAAAATAATAATATGTGTTGGCACAGGTGCAACGAGTAATTCTTCAATATTGCGCTGAAACTTAGCACTAAAAAAGGATGACGCTACATTGGAGTAAGAATTGGTAATTACCGACATCATAATTAAGCCCGGTACAATAAATTGAATATAACTAAATCCTCCCATATTACCAATTCGAGAACCAATTAAATTGCCAAAAATAACAAAGTAAAGAGACATTGTTATCACAGGAGGTAATAATGTTTGCATCCAAATTCTGAGAAAACGATTGGTTTCTTTTGCCCAGATACTGCGTAATGCAATCCAAAATAGTTTTGCCATTGTTATGACTCCTGATGACTGTTAACTAAACTAACAAATAATTCTTCTAATCGATTTGCTTTATTTCGCATACTAAGAACATTGATATTCTGTTGATTTAATTGTGAAAAAATAGCATTCAACCCTTGCAGACGATTAACACTTACTTCTAAGGTTGTCGAGTCAATTTGATGATATTGATAACCTTCTAGCACGATTTTTGTTTCATTTGCCGGTTGCTCTATATCAAAAATAAAAGTCTCAGACTGTAACTTTGCTAATAATAATTTCATTGAAGTATTTTCAATTAATTCCCCGTGTTGAATAATGCCTATATTCCGGCAAAGCATTTCGGCCTCTTCGAGATAATGCGTTGTCAATATAATAGTCGTACCTTGTTGATTTAATTCTTTGAGAAAGTGCCACATTGAACGCCTTAATTCGATATCAACGCCAGCCGTTGGTTCATCAAGAATTAACAGTTTAGGTGAATGCATTAATGCCCTTGCAATCATTAATCGTCTTTTCATCCCACCTGAAAGCATACGCGCACTAACATTCCGTTTATCCCATAATTCCAATTGCGTTAAATAACGTTCAGCACGCACGATTGCTTGATGACGTGCAACGCCATAATAGCCAGCTTGATTTACCACAATTTGTAACACTGTTTCAAATGGATTGAAATTAAACTCTTGAGGAACTAACCCAAGCTGGCGTTTTGCATTAACGACATCTTTATCAATGTCATAGCCAAATACAGATACTTTACCTGATGTTTTATTTACGAGTGAACTGATAATGCCGATCGTAGTCGATTTTCCTGCGCCATTCGGGCCGAGTAACGCATAAAAATCACCTGCAGCAACAGTTAAATTAATTCCTTTGAGTGCCTGAATACCGCCTGCATATTGTTTTGTAAGATTAACTAATTCAAGAGCATTTGCCGTCATGGATAATTCACTACCTCATTATTGTTATGAAAAGCGTTTTAATTACACGCCATGCAATTTAACATATTAGATTACATTGTAGGTTATAATTATTTTGTAATAATCTTCCTGCTGACAAACGAGTTATAAACTATTCAATAGATATAAATCGCAATTTAATAATAAATAACTCATATTTATCAATAATTACTTTTTTTTTGCATTTTTGCTTAATAACTCAAAAAGTATTTGTTGAGCTTTTAACCATTATGATAAGGTGGGCTGAAAAGCAGGTAAGCATTCAATAAATCAATTTATGATAAAATTGCTTATATTATATTATTGTCACTGATTACAGGCTATTTAGATAATGAAAAATATTGAGGATTTACTTCAACGTAATCACGACTGGTCTAAAAGGATAAATGAAGAAGATGCAGGTTTTTTTAAGCGCATGGCAAAAACACAAAAACCTCGTTTTCTTTGGATTGGCTGTTCTGACAGTCGGGTACCTGCAGAACAATTAACCTGCCTTGATCCTGGCGACCTTTTCGTTCACCGTAATGTAGCAAATCTTGTTATACATACTGATTTAAATTGTTTATCCGTTGTGCAATATGCGGTTGATGTTTTAGAAGTTGAGCACATTATTATTTGTGGCCATTACCATTGTGGTGGCATTACTGCTGCTATGCAAAATCCAGAACTTGGCCTCATTAATAATTGGTTACTTCATATTCGCGATCTCTGGTTTAAGCATAGTGCTCTTCTTGGTGAATTACCTCCTGAAAAAAGAGCTGATGTGTTAAGTGAAATCAACGTAATTGAACAGGTTTATAATCTCGGTCACTCAACAATTTTGCAGTCTGCCTGGAAACGTGGTCAAGATATTAAAGTTCACGGTTGGGTATATGGTATGAGTGATGGCAAAATACATGATCTTGAAATAAGCGCAAATAGCCGTGAATCGCTTGAACTTCAGTATCGCAAATCCATTTCTTTGCTCTTAAAACAAGAAACTTGTTTGCAAGAGGCGGATATTAGTTAATACACTATAAATGTATAGCATTCATGGTAATAATGAGATTGTTTGCCTAAGTACTACGTATATTAGTAATGCGCTCTACAGTTTCATATCTTATAGAGCGTTAGTGGCATAATGACTTTTTTACTCATCTAATATGATGACTTGTCCTATATAAGGCAGATAGCGATAACGTTGTGCATAATCGATACCAAAACCAACAACAAACTCATCAGGGATTGAAAAACCAATATATTCAACAGTGACATCGGCCTCCCGACGTGACGGTTTATCGAGTAAAGTACAAATAGATAATGACGCTGGGTTGCGTAATTGTAAAATTTCTTTTACTTTACTCAATGTATGACCGGTATCTATAATATCTTCAACAATCAGCACATGTTTACCAACAATATCTTCATCAAGATCTTTTAATATTTTAACATCACGACTACTGTGCATATTACTGCCATAACTAGATACTGTCATAAAATCAACTTCATGACTCACCTTAAGTGCTCGAGAGAGATCGGCCATAAAAATAAACGAACCACGTAATAATCCGACTAAAACTAACTGATCTTCACAACCTTTATAGCGTTGATTTATTTCAGTTGCTAATGCAGTAACTCGTTCTTTGATCTCTTGTTCTGAGATCATAATTTCAACAGTATGCTTCATGACATAGTCTCAAGGTTTATTTATTAAGTAATTTAGCGTAATAAAATCGTATTAACAATTAATTGCCGCAGCTAGTTTATCATAAAGCAGAATGAATAAACTAAGTCTATATTAGGTTTAATAATCATTAATCTATAACTTAGCCCATGGCTTTTGAAATAATCACTTTAATTAAACATAATTAAATAGGTATTGGCACAACGGAAACGTGTTTAGTTCTATTGAGATATTAAAAATGTCCTTTTAATGATATCGATTCTTGTTAATCATTAACCCACCGTTCAACTTTATTTTGATAACGATAATATGATATCTTTTGCTAAAGTACACTATAAAAAATAGTCGCTGCAATGATAATAATAGCTTTATTACCAGTGAGATATCATGCTACTTGAATAGTATTCCTCGCTCTTTTTCAGCACTGCAATTAACCATTATTTTGTCAAACAGTTAACATAACAAATCACAACTCTAGCTATAGGTCTTATAGGGAGTAAATACAAAATATCCTACTGATAATAGTAACCAGACTAAATCGTTGTCTGAACGCTATTTATGCAACATTCAGATAAGTTAACTATATTATGAATGACGAAATAATTATCTAAACAATTGATCAATAAAGTTAATATCATTTTCACTCAATCGAAAAGAAAGCGTGCGTAAATTATCTTCTACCTGATTAGCGGTTTTAGCACCAGGAATAAGTGCTGTTATTTCAGGACGTGTTAAATACCAGGCAAGAACAATATGGGTGATTTCAACATGATACTTTTTAGCAATATCTAATAATTTAGCTACTTTTATCAAAGTAGCATTTAATTTTTGTCCTTTAAAATTGGCTTGTTCATTACGCAAATCACCTTTAGGAAAGGTAACATCAGCATGATATTTACCGGTTAATAATCCAGATGCTAAAGGAAAATAAGGGATAAATGAGATACCTTGTTCAACACAATAAGGAAATAGCTGATGTTCATTTTGACGATGAAGGAGATTATATTCATCCTGTACTACATCAACCCAACCTTGTTTATTGGCTTGCTGTAATTGAGCTAATGAAAAATTTGAAACACCAATTGCTCTAATTTTACCCATTTGTTTCAATTCTTGTAGTGCAGCTACGGCTTCATCTTTAGCCGTATGATTATCAGGAAAATGAATATAAAAAATATCGATGTAGTCTGTTTGTAGTCTTTTCAGTGCATCATCCACTGATGTTTTTAAAAAAGAAGGAGAATTATCTAGCACAATTTGATTATTAACATAGCGATGCGCCGCTTTAGTTGCAATAACAACATCATACCGATTAAACTCTTTAATAACTTCACCAATAAGCGTTTCTGAACGACCATTACCATAAATAAATGCTGTATCTAAAAGTTGGACACCTTTTCTTATTGCTGCGCGAATTAAAGCTTTTCCGTTATTTTCATCCAAATTTGGGTAAAGATTATGACCACCAACAGCATTAGCGCCTACACCAATAGGAAAAAACGAAACATCTGAATGCCCAATCTTGACTTGACTTATTTCCATCATAGTTGACATAGCATGATCCTTAATCACTGATGTTTTGTTTAACTTTTAGTCATATGATATCATCGATGCACCATATCCGATATTTTTATTCGTTGTTATTTGTTATCGTTTAATGAATAAAATAGTAGAAATAAGATATATAGTAGCCCAACCATAATCTACAACATTTCCCCTATAGGTTTAGTAAATATGCCACTTATTAAAATTAATTATATTAAATAGTCTTACTAATCAATAAAATACTGTATCCTTTGTTAGGCTATATAATTAATTCTTCTGGAAACCTTATGCTATTCATGATAATAAAGTGATCCTACGCGGCTAAGCTTTTCGATTTAGTTAGTCTGCATATATTTTTAATCATAAATACAGATTAGCCATTTTGCTTATTTGCAGTTAGATTCTATTTGTAAGGCTAGTATTTATCGTTAAACATACAAACCAGCTATTAAATAAAATAATATTCTATTCATTATTTTTTACCTATCAATTAGAGGTCAATAAAATACACTTTTAATCAATAGCAAATATATACGCTAACAACTTATAACAATAATACGCATGCTCAATGGGTTCTTTGCTGACCATCGGCAACACTTTTCCATTCTAGTCTGGCTAAGCGTAGAGGGTAAGCAATGCAAAAGAATAAACTAACTCATGATGACCTGATTCATCATGTTAATGAATATATAGATAGTCACATTGAAACATTTTCTACATTAAGTGATACGATCTGGGATCACCCAGAAACACGTTTTAATGAATATTTTTCTGCTAACTTATTAGCGGATACACTTGAAAAAGCAAATTTTCATCTGGAACGTGGGGTAGCCAATATTGAAACAGCATTTATTGCAAGTTATGGTTCAGGATCACCTGTCATTGCAATATTGGGCGAATATGACGCCTTAGCAGGTTTAAGTCAACAAGCCGGATGCGCATATAAGCAACCAATTAATGAAAATGGCAATGGTCATGGCTGCGGACATAATATTCTTGGCACTGCAGCCCTTGCAAGCGTGCTAGCAGTTAAAACCCTGATGGAACAATATGCTATTTCTGGCACAATTCGATTTTATGGTTGTCCAGGCGAAGAAGGGGGCTCCGGAAAAACCTTTATGGTTA
The DNA here is from genome assembly GCA_945288535.1 of uncultured Enterobacterales bacterium. Lineage (GTDB taxonomy): Bacteria > Pseudomonadota > Gammaproteobacteria > Enterobacterales > CALYQQ01 > CALYQQ01. Next base: position 39,404 of record CALYQQ010000017.1, read on the forward strand.
GAGCGGGTGTATTTGATGATGTTGACGTTGCATTAACATGGCATCCAGAAGCCTTTAGTGGTATGTTCAACAATCCAACACTAGCCAATATTCAAACGGCATTTCATTTTAAAGGTGTAGCTGCTCACGCAGCTAATTCACCCCATCTCGGCCGAAGTGCTCTTGATGCGGTTACATTAATGACAGTGGGGACCAATTTTTTAAATGAACATATTATTTCTGATGCACGAGTTCATTATGCGATTACTAATTCCGGTGGCATGTCACCCAATGTTGTGCAAGCAGAATCAGAAATACTCTATTTAGTAAGAGCGCCACAACTTGCTCAAGCACAACAAATTTATCAGCGCATCATAAAAATTGCTGAAGGCGCTGCTTTAATGACAGAAACAGACCTTAAAATAAATTTTATTAAGGCTTGTTCCAATTACGTACCTAATCGGACACTCGAACGTATCATGTACACATTTATTTGTGCGTTGGGTACGCCACAATGGAGCAAAAAAGATTATCAATTTGCGCAGGCTATCCGCGAAACAATTACACCAAATGAATTGGAAAATGCACTAGACAATATTGCTAGAACGGCTGGGGATGCTGGACGGCGTTATGCAGAAGAGATTGCTGATCAAATACTCACAGAACGAGTAGCACCTTATTGCGAATCAAACGAACTGATGTTTGGTTCTACAGATGTAGGTGATGTCAGTTGGGTCGTTCCTACTGCACAATGTTACAGCCCTTGCTTTGCTATCGGTACACCCTTACACACCTGGCAATTAGTTTCTCAAGGTCGAACCTCTATCGCACACAAAGGACTACATTTGGCTAGCCGAGTATTAGCATTAACTGCCCTCTCGTTGTTGACTGAACCGGCACAAGTGGCAGAATGTCAGCAAGAGTTTAAGAATTATCGGCGCAAACATCGCTATATTTGCCCTATTCCAGATGACATTACCCCATCACCTATTAGTTAATCGCATTTCTCAACTGAATAGCGTGCATTATAAAATGACATTAGTGCGGCATAAGAACTGATAAAAGGTAATATAATGAATAATACGACTCAAGCAAATACCAACGCAGACAGTTTTTTGCGAATTATTGAACGAATTGGTAATAAAATTCCTCATCCATTTCTTTTATTTATTTATCTTATTGTTCTGTTGATGCTGACCACTGCGGTTATTTCCTGGTTAAATATTACGGTAAAAAATCCAATAAATAGTGAAATAATTTATATAAAAAATTTGCTTAGTCGGGAGGGTATTCAATGGATTTTACCTAATATGCTGAAAAATTTCAGTGGATTTACACCACTGGGGGCTATTTTGGCGTTAGTATTAGGTGTGGGTTTGGCCGAACGCGTCGGCTTATTACAAACCTTAATGTACAAAATGGCGACTAAAGTTAAAGCGCGTTACGCCAGTTATACTGTCTTATTTATCGCTTTTTTTAGTCATATTTCATCTGATGCAGCCCTGATCATTATGCCACCACTGGGCGCATTAATTTTCATGGCTGTAGGGCGTCATCCCATCGCCGGGTTATTAGCTGCTATTGCGGGTGTTGGTTCTGGTTTTACTGCTAATATATTGATTGTTACTACCGATGTCTTACTTTCTGGTATTAGTAGCGAGGCGAGCAAAATCATTAATCCTCATTTAAGTGTAAGTGTCATTGATAATTGGTATTTTATGTCTTGCTCCGTCATATTACTTACTTTTGTTGGAGCGGTAATCACCGACAAGATCATTGAACCCCATTTAGGTATGTATCAAGGCAATAAAGATAATACACTACAAGAAATCACTGCAGAAGAAAATCGTGGACTAAAAGCAAGTGGTATTGCCGCCCTAATGTTTATTATCGTTATAGCAATGATGACCGTTCCACAACATGGTATATTACGCGATCCTATTCAGGGAACATTAATACCTTCCCCATTTATTAAAGGAATTGTACCATTAATTATTCTTTTCTTTGTCGTAGTTTCTTTACCTTATGGTTACATTACCGGGCAAATTCGATCACAATCAGATATTCCCCGTTTACTGACTGAGCCTATGAAAACGATGGCTGAATTTATTGTTATGGTATTCCCATTATCTCAATTTGTGGCGTTTTTTAACTGGAGTAACATGGGGAAATTTATTGCCGTCGGACTGACGCAATATCTACAAACTTTATCCTTAACAGGTATGACTGCCTTTATTGCATTGATTTTTTTATCTGCTTTTTTATGTATGTTTATTGCAAGTGGTTCTGCTATTTGGTCGATTTTGTCACCTATTTTCGTTCCCATGTTTATCTTGCTGGGCTACCATCCAGCATTTGCACAACTTATTTTTCGCATTGCTGACTCGGCTGTGATCCCTCTTGCTCCTGTATCACCTTTTATTCCTATATTCCTCAGTTTTTTACAACGTTATCGACCAGATGCTAAATTAGGAACCTATTATTCATTAATTATGCCATATCCAATGATTTACTTTATCTGTTGGCTAGCTCTAGTGATAATCTGGTATACATTAGGATTACCTATTGGCCCTGGCATATATCCTAAGCTCGCTATTTGATATATACTCTTATGATTAACTGTACCTTAGTACCTATGCATTAGGTTTCTTAATTATCAAGATGAACCATTTAGGTTGCTTTGTTCATAACATAAGAGAGTGCATCAATAATATCACTCGCTAATACACCATAATTACCTTTAACGGTTGACGCATGTTCTCCTGCTAAACCATGTATATAAACAGCTAGCCTTGTGGCTGATATAGATGATAAACCTTGTGCGATTAGAGCGGCGATAACACCCGTTAAAGTGTCGCCTGATCCCCCTTTTGCCATCGCTTGGCAACCAGATTGATTTATATAAATCATATTTTTACCATCACTTACAATAGTACGACTATCTTTAAGCACACAAATAATGTTATGTTGTCGAGCAAAGTTATCTGCGTTCCTAACTAATTGCATTGTAATATCTTTTACACTTTTATTAATTAACCTTGCCATCTCACCTGGATGTGGTGTCATAATCCAATCACGATGAGATAAATTAAGTAATCGTGGCGACGCAGCGATTAAATTAAGTGCATCTGCATCAATAATTAAGGGAACTTTTGTATGTGTTAATACTATTGTTAAGAGAGCATGGGAATGAGAGGATTGATTTAATCCTGGGCCGATGACAATAACAGTAGCCTTCGCAATTTGTTGTTGTAACGCTACCTTATCTAAAGCAAGGGGATCATACGCAACAAAAATGGCCTCAGGTAATTGACTTTGTAAAATAATACGATTGGCAACCGGACTATAAATTTTGACAATACCAGCCCCACTAGACAATGCCGCTTTAGCTGAAAAAAAAGCTGCACCCGACATATTCTCACTTCCTGCAATAACCAAAACATGACCATAACTGCCTTTATGCGAGTTTTTTCGTCGTTCGGGTAATAATGCGAGATCCTTTTTTGTATAACTAAAGTAGGTAGGTGGCAAATCAACCACGGCTTGACGATGAATACCGATATCCGCTACATCAAGCTGACCTACGTAATCGGCACCAGGATAAAGAATACATCCTACTTTTTTAAAACCAAAACAGAGTGTATAGGAAGATTTAATCGCAACACCCATAATTTGACCTGATTCTGCATGAATACCGGAAGGTATATCTAATGCTAAAACAGGAATGCCACTATGGTTAATTTTATTGATTAATGTAGCAAGTTTACCTCCAATATCACGCGTTAATCCCGTACCGAACACTGCATCAATAATGACAGTATACTGACAAATATCTGTCGTGGGATAAACAGGAATAGCGAGTTTTTTAACTATATTCCATTGTTGCATCGTTTCGTCCGTACAAGCGTCAACTTGTCCGGCAAATAAAACGGTAACATCTATGTCTGATTGATATAATAATCGCGCTAATGCAAATCCATCTCCGCCATTATTTCCGCTGCCACATACGATGAGAACGCGACTCAAATCAAGCTTAATTGTCAATAACCATTGATATGCCGCTAATGCAGCTCGCTCCATTAAAACCAACGAAGGAATACCCAATTCAGTAGTCGCTTTATCATAGTGTTGTATCTCATTGCCAGTGACAAGATATTCCATTCTATTACCTTTTTATTAATAAGGATCAAAAAGTCTATTAATAATAAGATTAAATCAAGATAAAAAAAATAACGAATTTTATAGTCTGATTAACAAAACAAGATAGATCAGAAAAGTAAAATAATATATTTTAATAAAATGTTGCAATAGTTAACATCGTTTAGCATATTAATGTTTCATTTTATATATTTAATTAAATAATAATATACTAATTTTTATTTTTTTATCAAAATAATTTATTAAATAACATATTTTTTAATTATAAGTTAATTACAACATAATTTTATTTATAATAAAATACTTAATCCTCAATTGAAACAAAAATATAGATTTAACAAATAATCAAGATAATTATAAAATATTTGTTATTTACCATGTTATTATAAACTAACTTCCATATAAGAATTAATTTTATTATGTGGTTTTTAATAAGATTATATTTGATATGTCATCTTTCTCATCGCATTTATTTACGTAACAGATTAATAACATGACTATTTAACAAAACTTTTTTTTAATACTATACTTAAACGTAAGACGTATAATAATTATCTAATTCACTCTGTTTATTAACTGATATTATTCTAATATGCCATTTATAATTTCATGTATTAACAAGCTATATTTTAGTAAAAGGTATTTCTTAACTAAAATAGTCATACATAATATAAACTACAGGGGGAATTTATGAAAAAAAATAGAAGTTATCCTTTTTTATTACTTCTATCTTATTTTAAATATTATGTACTTCTTAGTTTTTTTTATATTTATCCGATGACTACTTTAGCTTCTACTTTTAATGAACCCATCAATGAAGATAATTGGCAATCTTTTCTTGATACTCAAAGTGATAAAATTAATATAGCTAAAGATGGCCAAAATATATCCGCTATTTATATTAATCCAATAAAACCTGAAGATCTATTTAAAAAAAAGTTATATACCTATTCCTTGATGCAAGCTAAAGAAATATATATAACTAATAATTCTCATGAACCAAATAATCAAACTTTCGCCATTCAACTTGTTCCTCAATTAAATTTAGGTGATGAACAACAAATTGATACTACATTAAATCATGTCGAAGTCATTCTGCCAAATAACACCAAAATAAATAGTTATGCACAACAGGGACAGGCAATAGGAATTCAAGCTGGATTAAGTTTTCAATTTTATCGTTCGAAAGAGATTGAAGCTAATATTGGTTTTGGACAATTACTGACGTTAGGCACAAATAACCAATTATCAGTTAAAAATCAGCAAGGAAAAGCCACAGCACTCGATATATTTACGCTGGTTCAATTTAATGAAAATTTGCCCGATACGCAACCCGCAATTATTTATAGCGATATTAGTACAGATAATGTAATAATGATAGGCGAAAAAAGTAGGATTACTGCCGACGCATTTGCACAAGCAACAGGAATTAATATAAATAATCAAATTGATACTTTAAAATCTATTCCAGTTATGAATAGAACAATGCATCATCCTGCGGCATCTAATTTGGTCATAGGAAATAACGCTATCATAAGGGCAACATCCATAGCAAATGATGCCATTGCTATTCAAAGTAAAACACTACTTAACTACAAAGAATCAACCTCTATTCTTAGTTCTCCATTTCCAAGATTGCAAAATATAAGACAAAAATCAATCTTACATATTGGTGAAAATACCCAAATTGAAGCTAATGCAATACAAGGAAGTGCGGCAGGTATCGCATTTGGTAATGCTCAAATGTATTATGGTAATGATATTGCTGGTCTTGATTTTAGCATTAGTAAAAACAGTTATTTATCACAAATAACGACTCAGCAAAATGTAAAAATTAATGTTGATGCCAAGCAGCAAGCTATTGGTATACTACTCATAGATGATTTTAATAATAAAGAAAGCATTTCGGACCGATTTGGTGATCAGGTATCTAGTGAGGTTATACTTGAACTTGGTGAGAAAAATCAAATAGATGTGCGTACTTTACAACAAACCAGCTATGCTGTTCAATTAATAAATAAAAGCTATATCCTGCCTAAAACTTCGGAATATGAATATCAAGGAACATCTTCGATCTCTGCAAAAATTGGTGAGTCTAATCAGCTTGTTAGTCAATCTGAGCATGGTAAGAGTTATGGATTATATATAAATAACGAAGCGACATTAATACCTATAGACGCTCTGGAAATGAAACGCTTGGCAATAATTAATACGACATTAGCAAATAATGTCGCAATAACCAGCCGAGGGTATCAGCAGGCTTATGGTGTTTATATGAATATTGAAAATTACCAATTAGTGCCTGAGAATCAATACCGTTTGGCAACGACACTTAATCTAGAAGGCGATCTAGACGTTTATTCATTTGCCACTGATAATAAGGAAACTTATGCCTTTTATCTTAGAGGCCATAATACCACGTTGGTATCAAATAACCCTGGTCGTTATCGCTTTATTGGACAAATTGTCGCTAATGATAATGCATTAATTGATCTTCATGCGACCTCTGATTCAACAATGCTAAGTGATTTAATCGCTAATCATGCCACTATTAAAATGACTATGGCAGAAAACGCACATTTAATTGGTAGCGCCAACTATAACGCGCATAGTTTACTAAATTTAAGCTTACGTGATCAAGCTACGTGGTTAATGACTCGTGATTCAGCACTTTCATTGTTGGATATTCAAGATCAGGTTAACATCTATCTTAGCCAACATCATGTAGGTTATAACACATCATCACAATCTAATATATTTAATAAACTCACAGTAAACTCACTTAATGGTAGGGGTAATATATGGATGAATGCTGATTTAGATAATGCTAATAAAGATCTCTCCGCCATTGATGAAACAACAACATTTAAAGATTTTTTATATGTTACCGAACACCTAAATGGCAATTATGTTATAACCATGCCAAATCAAGCTAATTATCAGGGAGATGCTGATAATATTGTGTTAATTCGCTCAGATGATATTGCCAGTGATGGCACCTTTCTCATGGCAAATGGTGCTGAATTTGGTGGCTATATTTATAATTTAAAGAAAATAACACGATCCGCTTCTGAGTGTCACAATAATCGTGGTTGCCATTATTGGGCACTCTCTTCCCATAAAAAACCATCAACAACTGTACGCGCTACCGTAAATTCTATTAACGCTGGATATTTGCTTACCTATGCTGAAACGCAAACAAATTTGCAACGGTTTGGTCAGTTGCATAATAACAAACATTATCAAGGCGATATTTGGTTTCATAGCTTCGCTGGAGGAATAAATGCCTTTGATGCATCCCCTATGTTAGAAGAGTCTCGTTTAAAATATCGTGGTTTTCAATTGGGTGCCGATAAACAAGTTCACCAAACGAATAATGTACAATATATCGGTACGCTTGCTGGTCTTTCCACTGCCGATCTATATTATAAACTTGGGGAGGGTTCACTAAGAAACTGGCATTTTGGTTTTTATGATACATTATTATTTAATAATCAGATTTATATTGATATATTAACGAAATATACTCAAATGACACATCATTATCAAGTTGATGATTCTCTTGGTAATAAAGTTAATGGTAAAGTACATACACGTGGTGTAGTAGGTGCAATGAGTATAGGTAAACAAATTCATTTTTATGATTATACATCTATCGCCAGAATAGACGGATTTTATTTTGAACCACAAGCACAGTTTAATATTGCTTATAATGATCCCTCCTCTTATCGCGCTTCCAATGGATTAAAAATAGCTGTTGATGACTATCTCTCAACCTTAGGTAAACTTTCTATAACGTTAGGTTATCATAAAGAAAATCGTGTGACGCCAACATATGGCTACATTACATTTTCCTATCTTAATGAAATGAGTGCGAAAACCGATTTTACTTTTAATGATCGTCGCCATCGTCAAAAATTTACTGGAACATGGTATATCTTAGCTATCGGTATGCATACTGAAATCTATAAGCGAAATACACTCTATATTGATTTACAGCGATCTGAAGGTAATCGTTTTAACCATCATCAAATTAATGCTGGCTATCGACTACGTTTTTAATTGCATTAAAGCATCTGTTAATCAATGTTGTGGTGCTAAATACATTAAAATATTTGCTAAACTGACCAGATACAATCTATGATAGTTTGTGTTTAAGCCAAACAATGACAGCATTATACTGATCTTAACATGATCACTTTACTAGCATGGCTCACAATAATAATAAAATAAGAAACACATACAAATGTGATATCTAGAGTAAAGCTATCATTATACAATAAAACCATGTTGCTTAAGCAAACATGGTTTTATGTAGACTTAATAAAATGTTAATTATAAAAACATTAAAAAATACATTAGGAAGATATTAACAACTAAAAGTGCAATTCCTGTCGGGATTTGTACTTTAATAACCGCGTTTTTATCTGGTAAGTCAAGCAATGCCGCCGGAACAATATTATAATTTGCAGCCATTGGTGTCATTAGTGTTCCACAATACCCTGAAAACATACCAATTGCCGCCATTACTGCCGGATTCCCCCCATGTTGCATAATTAAAACAGGAATACCGATACCTGCTGTCACTATTGGAAAAGCCGCAAAAGCATTTCCCATGAGCATCGTTAACAGTGCCATTCCGCCGGCATATAAAGCCACGGCAATAAATTTATGATTAACGGCAACATAATGATTGGTTAGATAAGCGATACCCTCACCAACACCTGCTTTTGTAAACAATAAACCGAGAGTAGCTAAAATTTGTGGTAAAATAAATGCCCAACCAATAGAATCAAGTAAACGTCGTGATTCCTGTATCGATTGTAACGGGCTATCCTGCGTTATTTTTAGTGTGATCCCCCACCCTAGCAAACAACCTATTGTCATCGAAAATAACGTAACCAATGTCGAATGATTTCCTTCTCCAAACATCCATTGCGCCACAGTAGCATTTTTAAAAATGATCACACCAATTACTGTGATAATGGGAATAATCAATGCTGGAATAAATAATCTATTACCCAGTTTTTTAGCGCTTTGCTTACGTTTTTCTTCACTCAGTTGAGAATATTTACCTAATTTAACACCGCCAAATCCCGCGATTAATCCCATAACAATAACAACACTACCTACAATCATATTGATAGTTGAGCTAACGAGTTCTGACGATGCCGTTGTGATGCATTGCACCAAATGAAGGGTCCAGTCTCCAATAAAAAAGATAAACCCGTACATTCCCCAAAAGAGGCCTGTTGTTAATCTCCGTGGATTCGCCTTATCTTTAAAAGACATAAAAGAGACGACAAACAAAATAATCCCTGCTAACCAATAGAGATATTCTTGCTTAAACAACATCAATTATTCCTCTTTGTTTGCATTACTTGCTTATTTAATTCAGACAATTCTTTATTTAAACGCTTGTCCATACTGTATAAGCGATAACTATGGATTAAGAAAGCACATACTGCCGTCGGTATTCCCCAAAAAGCAATATGTAAGGGTTCTGTGTGGATATTAGCTGACTGCAACATAAAATTATGCATAAAAATAATAGCGCCGAATGCAACAAAAACATCCTCACCAAAAAATAGACCAACATTATCAGATGATGCAGACATAGCTCGTAAACGATAGCGTATAGTGTCAGGTAGTGAGCCATAACGATTTTCCATCGCGCCCTCAGCCATTGGAGCGAGTAAAGGTCTTACCATTTGTGGGTGTCCTCCTAAACTTGTCAGCCCTATGGCTGCAGTGATCTCCCGAATAAATAAATAAATAATTAATAATCGTCCCACTGTTACAGTTTGAATACGGCTGATCCAAGCTTGTGCATGTTCTTTTAATCCATGGCGTTCTAGCATGCCAATGACGGCTAAAGGTAGCAATAGGATCAATGCTAAATTGCGCGTATTTAAAAATCCGGAACCTAATTCCGCTAAAATATGACTTATCGGCATATTAGCGGCAATCCCTGTAATTAATCCGGAAACAATTGCCACTAATACAGGATTAATTTTGACCAAAAACCCGCATATGATAACTAACAGACCAATTAGCGGCCATAGGTTAATAATTTCTTCTCCACTCATATGTGTCTCCTGTCTGAATAATTAGGCAAAGCAATAGCACCACTTAATATACAGTGGATTTTCATTGCTTAATCAGAACGTAATCTAAGATATTTACCCGATATGATTGACGGGAAAGCAATAAAAAAGTGTTTTATTATTAATTGCGTCAGATTATATCGACTGTTGTAATAAAACAAGTTAAGTTGCCTGACTTGATTCAAGCAACAGCTGTAGTTACTTAATAAGACATTTGGTTATTCAGATGTAATAACAATACCCTGTTGTTCAAGCTGACTACGCAATAATTGAGCAAATGCTAACGCATGTTGACTATCGCCATGTAGGCAAACTGTTTCAGCTTTCACTGGCACAAAATGCTGTTCAATACTATATACATGTTGTTGTTTTATCATATTTAATGTCTGTTGTAACGCATCCTCTTCACTATCAATTAGAGCATTGGCTTCATGGCGTGGCACTAAAGAACCATCAGACTGATATCGTCGATCAGCAAATACTTCATTAATGGTTTTTAAGCCAATTCGTTCGGCTTCCAAGATTAATTGGCTCCCAGAGAGTCCCATAAGATAGAGTGTCGGATTAAAATCATATACAGCTTGCGCGATCGCGCCAGCCAATTGACGATCTTTTGCCGCTTGATTATATAACATTCCATGGGGCTTAACATGTCTCATTGTGGCACCTTCACTGCGAACAATAGCATTAAGTGCCCCCAATTGATAAAGCATTTGGCTATATATCGTTTCCGGAGGCAAATCCATTGCCTTACGACCAAAATTTTCTCGATCAAGAAATCCTGGATGGGCACCTATGGCAACACCATATTTTATCGCCCAACGGACAGCCTTATGCATCGTTACTGCATCGCCTGCGTGAAAACCACAGGCAATATTTGCCGAGCTCACAAGTTGTAATAATGCCTCATCATGAATACAACCTTCTCCTAAATCAGCATTTAGATCTATTTTCATCAAGTCCCCATTTAATTTTTTGAATGGCTAGCTGTTGAGCTAATTTTGCTCGCCGTGCTTCAGCAAGTGTACAATGCACAAAATGAACCTTTTCACCTAACCGTATTTGTGCTAATTGATAAAGATCCGCTTCAATTACACATGCTATACGTGGGTATCCGCCTGTAGTTTGGGCATCAGCCATTAATACTATCGGTTGGCCATTATGTGGAACCTGAATCGTCCCTGGGATCAATCCATGCGAGCACATTTCACGTTGTACCTGTCGCGTAAGTGCCGTGCCATGCAATCTAAATCCCATTCGATTACTTTGTGGTGTTAATTGCCAGGCGTGCTGCCAAAAAGATGCCTGTGATTCTGAGGAAAATTCATTATATTCTGGGCCTGCTAACGCACGAATACGATTACTAAATGGGAGTAATTGCACCCCTGCAGAAGAAGAAAAATCCCATGTAGGCTGATTTATTGGTAACATGTCACCATCTTTGAGTAAGCGCCCCTCCATGCCACCAAAGCCTGCTTTTAAATCTGTGGCTCGCGAACCTAATACCTCGTTGACTGCAATACCACCTGCAATAGCTAGATAAGTACGCATGCCACGTTTGGGCATATTCAATGTTAATTGTTGGCCAGCTTTAACGTTGGTTCGCCAACCGGACCAAACAACCTGTTCATCTAACATCGCATCGCAATCAGCACCAGTTAACGCCAGCCAGCCATCTTGCCAAAAACGAAATTGGCATTGACCAAAGGTGATTTCTAATACAGCTGCATTTGGCTGATTACCTACAAGCATATTTGCTATTTGCATTGACGGCACATCTAATGCGCCACCTTTACTTATGCCCAGTCGACGAAAACCTTCACGTCCTAAATCTTGCACTGATGTCATCATACCTGCACGAATAATTTCTAACATACACCCTCCTTCACAGGTATAAAACGGACGTTATCACCAGGATGCAATAAGGTAGGTGACATTGCGTTAGGATCAAACAGTTTTAGAGGTGTTTTTCCAATAATTTGCCACCCTCCAGGCGTTTCAAGTGGATAAATTCCCGTTTGACTCCCACCAATACCCACTGAGCCTGCAGCGACTGCAATACGCGGATCTGCACGACGTGGCGTATCGAGTTGTTCAGGCATACCGCCCATATAAGCAAATCCAGGTTGAAAACCAAGAAAGTAAACCACATAGTTGGCTGAGCTATGACACTCCACGACTTGTTTTGCTGTCATACTATGATAGTCTGCAACGTCATTAAGATCCGGTCCCTGTTCTCCACCGTAATAAACAGGAATATCAATATTTCTTGCTTCAGGAACTAATGCGTCACTTTTATCCCACATTTCTCTTAGCCAATCAATTACAGCTGATGTTGATTGTTGTGGTTCCTCCAATAATACAGTTAAATTATTCATTCCTGGTACAACTTCTTTTACCTTTGAATGATGACGTAAATAATCTGCCAATCCCCAGATACGCTGTTGCAATGCCAATGAGGCCGGTGTACTAAGTTCAAGAACAACAGCACTTTCACCTAATAAATAAAATAAAACGTTTTGAGAAATAATTTTTTCTAAGTACATAAACATCTTCATAATCATGCAATACTATTTATACGTTATCAAACATGAGGCTACTTTTGTCAATAGACTTTGCTATTTCTGATTCAATTTATTTTAAACAGATTAACATGCGATAAATCATGAAAAAATAAAAAAAATCATTAAAAATGATATAATTACAACAAAAAACCACCTGGTTTGTCAAAAATTATTACTTTATTTATCTGTATTACGCGAACATAAATCGTCTTCAATACGAAATAATAAGCTGATTTATACCAACTTATTGTTAAACATGTAATTGCATAATTATGCAATTACTTCAGCACTTACTCATATTATGTTATAGATAAACTTCATTTAATGATAGGTATTATCAGGTAGGCATGTGATGAAAAAATATTACATAATATCTATAGTTAGTGTCACATAGGTCTTTATATATCAACAAAAAGTAGATGAAAAATTACTGAGATCCGCTTTTAGAATGGATATATTAGGGACCACATTATACCAATACGGAAAGATGATTATTATGTCTACTTAATAGCATTGCTGTATATGATTTATTATCAATGATATATTAATTCTTTTTTTCTGATTCTATTGTTTTTCATTATAACCATATGGATAGTAAAAAAAGTGAACACCTAAATTACATTAAGGACTGCCTGTCGTAAACATGTGTGACAAATTCATTTAAACAATACACACTAGCCCAGTTAAGAAAATTATTGTAGTACGCTTGTAAAGTCGTAGCTTATTATCGAACACTGATAACTTCGTTATTCTAACATAGAAACACTAGATCGTATTGAAAATAGATTGTTCATTATTTTTATGCTCTCTTTTTCTGCTTAATTTATATCGCGTTTTACACTGCTTTTGATTATTTTAACTGCTTGATTACATGAAAAAAACATGCTCATTATTCGAATTATATTGTTTTTCAGCTGACTTGCCATCATCTATCAAGTATTAATATGTTGATATTAAAATAGTCTAATTAAACTTATGATAATGGATTATTCTTTATTGCTTTATTGTTCTATAAAATAAAAAATACTTATCTCTTGTATTCCTTGTGAGAAAGCGTATTTTGCATACCATCTATTAACTCCTCTTATCACTTCTTACTTATTAAAGGGTATAAATACTAATGAAATTATTTGGCCCAAATGGAATACGGTTATGCAGTGCGCTTATGGATGCGTGTTGGCGTGAACCTTATACTTCAAGTCGCTTTATCAAAGATATAATAGCAGGTATTACTGTTGGTATTATTGCTATCCCACTAGCGATGGCATTAGCTATTGCCAGTGGGGTTGCCCCTCAATATGGCTTATATACCGCTATTATAGCAGGAACCATAATTGCTTTAACTGGTGGTTCTCGTTACAGCGTCTCCGGCCCAACCGCAGCCTTTGTTGTGATCCTCTATCCTGTTTCTACGCAATTGGGTCTTAGTGGGTTGTTAATGGCGACACTATTATCAGGACTATTTCTTATTTTAATGGGGGTAGCACGTTTTGGCCGATTAATTGAATACATTCCATTATCGGTGACTTTAGGATTTACCTCTGGTATTGCAATTACCATTGCTACCATGCAAATAAAAGACTTTTTTGGGTTAACCGTCAGCGAAATGCCAGAAAGTTATTTAGGAAAGTTAAATGTTTTATTTGAATCTATGCCTACATTAAATGTAGGAGATACACTTGTTGGCATTTCTACCTTATTAGTCTTAATTTATTGGCCACGTTTACGTCTCAATTTTCCTGCGCATTTACCTGCTTTAATTACAGGCTGTCTGGTTATGTATCTTGTTAATCAATGTAATCAAGATGTCACAACTATTGGATCACGTTTTACTTTTCAATTAGCGGATGGTACTATAGGCCAAGGCATCCCACCTATCTTACCGCAATTTCAATTACCATGGCAGCTTCCTAATGCCTCAGGTCAAATTGTTAGTTGGAATTGGCAAACCTTATCAAAATTATTACCTATTGCCTTTTCAATGAGTATATTAGGTGCAATCGAATCCTTATTATGTGCCGTCGTTATTGACGAAATGACACATAAAAAACATCAATCAAATAATGAATTGATTAGTCAAGGGTTAGGTAATCTGATCGCTCCTTTTTTTGGCGGGATTACGGCAACAGCTGCAATTGCTCGTTCAACGGCTAATGTTAACGCAGGGGCTTCTTCACCAGTTGCAGCAATCATACATTCTTTAGTCGTGTTATTTATTTTATTATGTTTCTCCCCATTATTATCATTATTACCGCTTGCTGCTATGGCCGCTTTACTCCTCATTGTCGCCTGGAATATGAGTGCTGCCCCACGGGTTGTTAGCATAATAAAATATGCGCCAAAAGATGATATTATTGTCATGCTACTTTGTATGTTACTTACTGTCCTCTTTGATATGGTTATTGCTATTACCGTAGGTATTGTATTGGCATCATTATTATTTATGCGTCGTATTGCTAGAATGACTAAACTCAGCGAAATCCCAGCTGTCCACGATAATATGCTTATATTACGTATTAATGGACCTCTATTTTTTGCTGCCGCTGAACGTATATTTTCTGATATTTATTCTCGTATCGATAATTATCAAACTATTATTTTACAATGGGATGCTGTACCTGTACTCGATGCTGGAGGATTAAGTGCTTTTCAACACTTTGTTCAATATTTACCTGAAGGAAAAACACTTTATATTACGGATATTACTTACCAACCACTTAAGACGCTTGCGAGAGCAAAGGTCATTCCTATTGAGAAACGATTAATCTTTTGTTCTACCCTCGCCGAGGCATTTAAGTTAACAACAGGAAAAGTAAATGATTAATTAATAGTCTATAGAGAAACAATACATAATATAACTGCAAGGAAGCACTCTATACTAATATTGACTATCACTCGACTTAAAATTGCCGAGTGATAGTCAATAATGGTGATATTAATAAAGTCAAATAAACTGAATACGTTATTTAGCTATATAATAAAACACTCTTGCTGTTTACCCGTAAATATTTCTCTGTCATTTATTCAAACTACTTTCCAAAAAAATAGCGATGGCAGATATAGAAATTATCAATATTTCTACCCATTTACTTAAGATAAGACAATACTATAAGTTGGTTCTCTATTCTTATATAATCACATATACATTATAGGAATAAAGAAAACAGAGCAATTAACAAAATTACTCTGAATAAGCCAAAATACGCGTTATTATTCGTTTATATATACTACGGCTAAAGAGAATCACTTACTCTTGTTGCACCCGTCGTAATGGCTTCACCACCCGACTGAACATCTTTACCAACCCCTTTGAATGTATTACATCCCGCCAAAGACAACAGCATCATCATAGCAAATAATAAAGAAATAATTTTTTTATACATGGTTTATCCTCTTAATAAACATCATAGATAATAAATGTATTTTAAGAGTATATAACGGTTGGAAATTTTTACCGTTTACTTACTGGATAAATGAAACGATTTATTTCATTCATTTTCTATAAAAAAATACATTTGACGAGCTAAAAAGGTAACGTGCTACACATAAAAGATGCTAACAAGTTTAGTTTAACGATAAAAAGCGTACATGTATTACAATTGAGAACATGAAAATCGTCTACATGATACGACATATTTCGATACATCTTGTTTGAAACATAACAAGTAGTCAATAATTAACTACTTGTTATAAAGATCGCCTTATAGACTTTGATCTTAGTTAGAAGTATCAATCTCTGGTTGGCTCTTCATTAATTCATCAAGTGCTTTAATTTGACTAAGAAAGGCTTCTAATTTGTCTAATGGCAATGCTGAAGGACCATCACAACGCGCATTATTTGGGTCAGGATGAGCTTCAATAAATAGTCCCGCAAGCGATAATGCCATCCCCGCTTTTGCTAGTTCAGTGACTTGCGCACGTCGCCCTCCAGATGCTTCGCCTAATGCATCACGACACTGTAAAGAATGGGTAACGTCAAAAATAACAGGGCACCCCTCAGTGGTTTTTTTCATAACACCAAAACCGAGCATATCAACAACTAAATTATCGTAACCAAAGTTACTTCCTCGCTCACATAAAATTAGCTGATCGTTACCTGCCTCAATGAATTTATCTACGATATTTTTCATTTGCCCTGGGCTAACGAATTGTGGCTTTTTAATATTAATGACAGCGTTGGTTTTCGCCATAGAAAAGACTAAATCCGTTTGACGAGCTAAAAATGCAGGTAACTGAATAACATCAACAACTTCTGCGACAGGTTTAGCCTGATGAGGTTCATGTATATCTGTAATAATCTTGACATCAAATGTTTTCTTTAACTCTTCAAAAATTTTTAAGCCTTCATCAATACCCGGTCCGCGATAAGAAAAAACTGAAGAACGATTTGCTTTATCAAATGACGCTTTAAAAACATAGGGAATGGCTAATTTTTCTGTTACATTTACATAATGCTCACAAATCGACATCGCTAGATCGCGGGATTCAAGCACATTCATACCACCAAAAAGAACAAATGGTAGGTCATTGGCAACACGTATATTACCGATTTTTACAACTTTCTGCTTCATGCTAATACCCTAACGCAAATAATTAATCAATATAAATAAGATTAAGCTACCGATCTTTACCATGTATGAGGCCATTAATGTTACTACCTTTGTTAATGTAGTACGACATGACTATCAGTAATTGAGTTGATATGTAACTTTACTAATTCAATACCAGGATCTTCCGGACATTTTTCAATAAAATAATGTAAATCAGATAACGCTGCTTTTTCACACTGCAATTGTACATAAATCAAGCCACGATCACGAATTTCATAAGGATCATCCGGGATCAATTCCAGCATAATCTCACTAATTTTTAAGGCATCTTCTGGCCTATTTTCTTGCAAATAAGCTGTTTTTAATGCTCCTATCAGCCGAAACAATAACAATGCATTATCAACCGAAGCAAACGATTTCTCATTAATTTTAGCCGCTATGCCCAGATAACCTTTAGCCCATCTATCCAGCATTTCCCAAGATAAATATTCACCAGTTTGTGGATTAATTCCCCACACGTTTCCCGTACCCCATTCTATTTTAATTAGTAATTGAGATAGGAAGATAATGGGCTTGACTGGAATATTTAAAACATTCGCTAACTTGATGAGTAAAAATGCTAGCATACTTGCCGTACCTTTACGATCAAGTAACACACGATCTAACCAAATAGCATCAGAAAGGCGATATTTACCACTACAACATTGAAATCCCCATTCCTGATAAAATAAATAAACTAATTTCTCAAACCGTTGTTCAATAGATAAACTTTGCGGAATTTGCTTTACTGCATTATCAATTAAATCAGCTAATGTTTTTTTAGTCCATTGCTGGGGAAAATCGGATCTGACTCTGTCAGCAAAAATAAAAAAACATTCATCCAATGATAATTCATTAAACTTATCGAATGTTAATAACATGTTATAATTCTTCCAAATATATGCACTGAGAACAAGTTAAATATCGATTTAGGGTAACATGCTCAATTGTTATAATAATCTGCAATTATTTAATAAATAATGTATTATAACAAAAAATGCATAAAAGAAATCGGCTATGCGTAGAACAAAACAAAAAAAACCATAAGCATTACTCTTTTTTTAAAGTAAGCGTTAGTCGTTATAATATATTAATTAGATATGCGTAATATTATCCTCTAGCAATACGCTTCATCCACGCTTTATCATTACCAAACAAACGAGTTAACCTAGCATATAGTATGTAAACAAATAATTATATGTAGCGCGTGAATAGAAATAATAACGTTATTCTCATTCCATCACATATAATTAATCATGATAATATTGCCCTAGTGTCACACGATTATTTCCTGCGTAATCTTTGTATGTTTTTATATTAGTATAACCTGTCTGGCTAAATAACGCCTGAACATCTTTAGCTTGTTGCCAGCCATGTTCTATTAATAACCAACCACCAGTAATTATATACTGAGGTGCCAAAGAAATAATATGACGAATATCAGACAACCCTTTTTCATTTGCAACTAATGCACTAAGGGGTTCAAATCGAATATCTCCTTGACGCAAATGCGGATCATTTGCGTCAATATAAGGGGGATTACTGACAATAATAGTAAATAGTTGTTTTTCTAGTGCACTAAACCAATGACTTTCTATAAAAGTAACATTATGGATCTTTAATTTTTCGGCATTTTGTTTCGCTAATTCAACGGCTTTAGGATAATAATCTACTCCTATAACTTGACAATCCGATCGCTCACTCGCCATGGCTAATGCGATTGCTCCTGTCCCCGTACCTAAATCAGCGACTCGACAAGCCGTTTTTGGCATCAGGCTTAACGCTAACTCAACTAAACATTCCGTATCAGGCCGTGGAATTAATGTAACAGGTGATACCAGTAATGGTAATGACCAAAACTCACGCTCACCAACAAGATAAGCAACAGGTTCACCTTTTAATCGTCTTTGTAACAACGATTCTAACTTTTCCTGTTGTGCATGAGTTAATGCTGTTTCACCAAACGCCATTATATAGGCTCTAGATTTACCTGTAACAAATTGCAAAATAACTTCAGCATCACATTTTGGCGAATTAGCATAAGTGCTGTTAAGCAATAAGCGATTAACAGCAGAATGCATCCATTGTTGTAATGTCATGCGTCCTGTTCCGATAAGGCAGTAAGTTGATCAGCTTGAAACTCATTAATTAACGGATCGATTAACACATCTAGTTTACCTTCCATTACTTCATCAAGGCGATAAAGTGTTAAATTAATTCGATGATCTGTTACTCGTCCTTGAGGAAAATTATAAGTTCTATTTCTATCAGAACGATCGCCACTACCTAATAAGTTACGGCGAGTCGATGCTTCCTCTTGCTGACGTTTTTGCGTTTCAATAGCTTTAATTCGCGCCGCTAATACAGATAATGCTTTTATTTTGTTTTTATGCTGAGAACGTTCATCCTGACATTCAACCACAATACCTGTAGGTAAATGTGTAATACGAATGGCTGAATCCGTAGTATTAACGTGCTGACCACCCGCACCAGATGAACGAAATGTATCAATACGTAAATCCGCCTGATTTATCTCTGAAACTTCCGTCTCAGGAACTTCTGGCATAACGGCCACAGTACACGCTGACGTATGAATACGACCTTGTGATTCTGTTTCAGGCACACGTTGTACTCTATGTCCACCAGACTCAAACTTTAATCGACCGTAGGCACCTTCACCACTAATTTTCGTAATAATCTCTTTATAGCCACCATGCTCACCTTCATTAGCGTTCATGATTTCAATGCGCCAACGGCGACTTTCTGCATAACGGCTATACATACGGAAAAGATCACCTGAAAAAATAGCCGCCTCATCACCACCCGTTCCCGCACGAATTTCAAGATAACAGGCGCGTTCATCATCAGGATCTTTAGGTAATAATAATAACTGCAACTCTTGTTCAAGTTGGTCTGACTGCTCTTTTGCAATTTTTAGTTCGTCTCGCGCAAGTTCCTTCATTTCAGGATCATTTAGCATTATTTGTGCTGTCTCAATATCTTCCTGGATTTGGTTCCAGCGACCAAAACAACCAACAACATCACCAAGTTGAGAAAATTCTTTAGATAATGCTCTAAACTTAGTTTGATCACTAATTATTGTCGCGTCACCTAGTAACACCTGGAGTTCTTCATAACGTTCTTGTAATGATTCTAATTTTGCAATAATAGAAGGTTTCATCTATCACTTAACCTTAATTTTATATAGGATGAGTTAATTCTTATCTAATCCAAGACATGACCGTAAAAATTGTAATTTTTGCCATTCTCCTGTCTGTGCAGTTTTATGCAAGGATTTTGTTGGTGCATGAATAAGTCGATTGGTTAATTTATAAGCTAAAGTTTCGATCACTTGCTCTACATTACCCTGATGTTCGAGAGATTTTAATGCTTTTTTAACCAAATCATCACGAATAAATTCCGCTTGTTGTCGATAAGTACAAATAGTATCTGCAGCCCCTTGGGCTTGTAAACGCGACATAAATTCGTTAACTTCCTGCCGAATAATAATTTGAGCCTGTTGTGCAGCGATCTGACGTTGCGCTATATTTTGTTCAACAATAGCGCGTAGATCATCTATGCTATACAAATAACAACCGGAGATCGTTGCCACATCAGCTGCGATATCTCTGGGAACGGCAATATCGATAAATAGCATAGGTTGGTAATGCCGCAATTTTGCAGAATGCGCAACAACCCCTTTGTCTAATATGGGTAGACAACTCGCTGTCGAACTAAATATGATATCTGCTTCATGTAAATATTTATTTAGCTCAGATAAACAAATAGCTTCAGCTTGTATCGTTTCCGCCAATTGTTGTGCGCGTTCTATACTTCGATTGGCAATAATAATACGTTTAACCTGATGGTTATTCAAATAACGTGCAACCAATTCAATCATTTCACCAGCACCAATCAACATTACTGTTAATCTCGACATAGATTCAAAAATTTGACGTGCTAACATACAAGCAGCAAAAGCTACAGATACTGCTGATGAGCCAATTTCGGTTTCTGTTCTTACCTTTTTTGCTGTGGCAAAGCAACGTTGAAATAAATAATTAAGATCAGATGATATTGTCTGGCATCGTAATGCTCGAGAAAATGCTTGTTTAACTTGCCCTAAAATTTGTGGTTCGCCCAAAATAAGGGAATCTAATCCACAAGCGACGGATACTAAATGTTTTACCATTTCCTGATTTTCATAACAATAAATATGATAACTTAACTCATCTAAATTTAATCGATGATAATGACATAACCATTCAGTTAATTTTTGTTTAATTTTGTTTCCATTCGTTGTAGAAATATATAGTTCAGTACGATTACATGTTGACAAAATAACAGAACCTAAAACAAATGGCTGTTCTGATAACTGTAACAGCGCATTATCAAGATGTTCTGGGGTAAAAGCGACCTTCTCCCTTAGCGAAACAGGCGCAGTTTTATGATTAATACCTAACACAAATAGACTCATGACATTGCTATTTATAAATTAAAAAAATTGGCCTGTTGACGTTTTATATTATATGTTATAAACGCCTTATCTAACTACACATTATGCTTAATACTATATTTAGATTAACGTTGATGAATAATATTAATTATTTTGTATTGTTATATAGTATAATTGTTTATCAGTTATCAATAAAATAATTCCATGAAACCGTTTATTATAGTGTAATATGGATAGCTTTTTATAGATTATAACTGCCTGTTAAATTATTTTATGAGAATATTAATGCGTTATCTATCTTTTCTTCGTAATAGTGCCCTAGCTTGTTGTATTTTATTATTAGTAGGCTGCCCATCAGTTCCAACAATTATAGGCAATGACATTGATCAGAAAACGGCTGAGGCATCTGTACAATGGCAAAAAAATAAACAACAATTAACTAAAATTCTTCACTATCAGATTAAAGGATCCTTTGGCTACATATCTCAACAAAAGAGTGCCAGTGCACGTGTTTTATGGCAAGAATTTAATGTTAACAACTATAATTTATTATTAACCACGCCTTTTGGTAACAAAATATTAGAAATGACAGTTCTGCCTGATTGGGTCAAAATTACTAACGATAAAGGCAACGAATTTGTTAATAATGACGCAGAACAGCTTCTTTATCAGTTAACAAAATTAACTATTCCTTTAAAACAAATGCGTTTATGGTTGCTTGGTTTACCCGGTGATAATAGCCGTTATATTCTTGACGAACAATATCGTTTAAAACAAGTAATATTAAACCGTGGCAATAATGAATGGTTGGTTAATTATAAAAGCTATCACACCAAATTTTCACCGCAATTACCAAAAGAAATCGAAATAATACAGGGGAATCAAAAAATAAAATTAAAAATTGATACCTGGGATTTAAAATAATGACTCAATGGCCTTCACCAGCAAAATTAAATTTATTTTTATATATTAATAATCGTCGTTCAGATGGATATCATGAATTAGAGACGTTATTTCAATTTCTTGATTATAGTGACATTTTGACATTTCATTTAAGGCAAGATCAACAAATTCGCTTACTTACTCCTATTCCCGGCATCGCTGAACAAGATAACCTCATTGTTCGGGCTGCAAAGTTGTTACAAACTATGACAAATTGTCAACTTGGCATTGATATCACGGTAAAAAAAATTTTACCAATGGGGGGGGGGCTTGGCGGTGGATCGTCTAACGCAGCAACGGTACTTGTGGCATTAAATCACATTTGGCAATGCGGTTTAACTGAGGAGGAGTTGATGGTATTAGGCGTGAGACTTGGCGCAGATGTACCCGTTTTTATTTTTGGCCATTCGGCTTATGCACAAGGTATAGGTGAAAAACTGACGCCAGTAAATCCACCTGAAAAGTGGTATTTAGTTGTTCATCCTGGCATTAATGTCTCTACTGCCAAAATATTTAGTGATCCTGAACTAAAAAGAGATTCACCTAAACTGACACTAAATGATAGACTAGCCATGCCTTTTGCAAATGATTGCCAATTTATTGTCCAAAAACGTTATGCAAAGGTTGAACAGCTTATTTACAGGCTGTTAAAATATAGTTCTGCACGTTTGACCGGAACAGGTGCTTGTGTATTTGCTGAATTCGATACAGAGCATGCTGCCCGTCAGGTGCTAAACCATATTCCTAAAGGATCGCACGGCTTTGTGGCCCGTGGTGTAAATACGTCTCCACTGATGCGTGTTTTTAGGAATGTAAACTGATTTTAGTCATAAGTAATTATTTAATTTTTGTGATGATTATTTATAGCGGAAAAACAAACTATTGTAATGTTAACGATCATTATCAAATTGAAAATGATGTTAATTCAATCTACCAGAATCCAAGCCTGAGGTCTCTTTCGTGCCTGACATGAAGCTTTTTACCGGTAATGCTACACCTGAATTAGCACAACGTGTAGCAAATCGTCTCTATACCACTTTGGGTAAAGCAGCCGTTGGCCGTTTTAGTGACGGTGAAGTTAGCGTGCAAATTAATGAAAATGTACGTGGCGGCGATATTTTTATTATTCAATCAACCTGTGCGCCAACCAATGATAATCTAATGGAACTATTGGTTATGATTGATGCACTGCGTCGTGCATCTGCTGGACGCATTACTGCTGTGATCCCTTATTTTGGTTATGCTCGTCAGGATAGACGTGTTCGTTCGTCGCGTGTACCTATCACAGCTAAAGTTGTAGCTGATTTCTTATCAAGTGTTGGTGTTGATCGTGTATTAACGGTTGATCTGCACGCCGAACAGATACAAGGGTTCTTTGATGTACCTGTAGACAACGTGTTTGGTAGCCCTATCTTACTTGAAGATATGTTGCAAAAAGATCTAGAAAGTCCAGTTGTAGTATCACCAGATATTGGTGGCGTTGTTCGTGCGCGAGCTATTGCAAAATTACTCAACGATACAGATATGGCTATTATTGACAAACGGCGACCACGCGCCAATGTTTCTCAAGTGATGCATATCATTGGTGATGTTGCAGATCGTGATTGTGTGTTAGTTGATGATATGATCGATACAGGTGGGACGCTATGTAAAGCGGCTGAAGCATTAAAAGAACGTGGTGCAAAACGTGTCTTTGCTTACGCAACTCATCCTATATTCTCTGGGAACGCACTAGAAAATATCAAAAATTCATTCCTTGATGAAGTTGTTGTCTGTGATACTATCCCATTAAGTAATGAATTTAAAGCATTGAACAAAGTTCGATCACTTACATTATCGGGTATGTTAGCTGAAGCTATTCGTCGTATTAGTAATGAAGAATCTATTTCTGCAATGTTTGACCATTGATAAATTAGAATAACGTATACTAATTATTAGCTGACACTATTCTATCCATTTTAACTACCGTTTATCTTGTTAGATACGGTAGTTTTTATTAGTTTAAATAGATGCCCAATATTACCTAAAATCCTTTTTAATCTATCAACTACAATTATTAAATGATAATATTAATATTATTTATTGTATCCTAGGCCACTTTTTTATCAGTCATTTTAATGAGGTCACTTATTTTGTACGACTCAATGCTATAAATACCCACAGTATTTTTATATTAATGTAGATGAATTTTTGTAAAATTTTTAACGAAATTGGTATTATCTATATCTATATCTATATCTATATCTATATCTATATAAAATATTTTTTCTGAATAAATAAAACTATTAACCTACTTTGTAAAGAAAATATAAGAAAATAGCTATAGTTGACTGTTTGAGCTAGTTAAGCATAAAGAAGATGTCAATTAGATATTATTTTTTATATGTTACCAGAATAAAATTAGAATGAGTGGGGATAAAACAATCGTTTTCTCTATTATTATGTTGTTATTCATTTGATGATAAATACTTCATCTACTTGTATTTCGCACTTCTTTTTCATATTGCTTTTATTAAATAGATATTTTTATTATTAATCTATTCACCACTCATATCATTATATATAATTCTTTTTTAAATTATACTTTTTTGGGATCGATTAGCGTTTATGCATTTTCTTTAATCGTAAATAATAATGACTAATAGTCTTATACGATGAAAAAATACTTCCCTCCTCTCGTTAGTTTTGATGTAATGTTACATTACAGCCAATCATTATCTATCAATGATCCTACTGCCTAACTGGCGATGTTGTTTTTTATATTGTTCAACGCGACGGATAGCCCAATATTTATCAACGATTCGCTCTGTACCACTGAAACGCACACCAACTAACCAAATAAAGGCGCCTAAAAATATTGCAACAATAGCGCTTTGTGCATGTAGATTTGAGAGTCCCAATTCCGACGAATAGCTAAGAATAGAAAAACAGAATCCAAGCATCATCATAACCATCCCAATCCCCATCAGACCATTACCAATTTTTGCGTTAACTTTATGTTTCATACTTCCCCCTTTAATTTAATAGAGTAAACATGTTTGTTAACATAGCTTTTATTTAAGTATAGCCCTATAAAATGTGTATAAATTGCTAATCGTCACAAATATCAATTTTTGTTTATTTTTTAGTTACACTATACAAGTACCCTCTTCTCGCTGTAACGCTTAATACATTGTTTGTGTAAGAATAGATCGACTCACTTTGCTATAGCTTAGTTTCATGGATAAAATAGTAAATTGACGATAAAAGAATTAGTCTTCTAATCAATAAAAGAAGATAAGAAAAAAGAGGTAAGTGTGACGAAAATTAAATTAATTGTTGGTCTAGCAAATCCTGGCGCAGAGTATGCAGCTACACGGCATAATGCGGGTGCCTGGTATGTGAATGCGTTAGCTGAATATTACAATCAACAACTTAAACAAGAAAGTAAATTTTTTGGTTATACCAGCCAAATATCGATTGATGGGCGAGATGTTCGACTACTAGTACCAACGACATTTATGAATCTAAGTGGTAAGGCCGTTGTTGCCTTAGCACATTTTTATCAAATTACCCCAGAACACATACTTGTTGCACATGATGAATTAGATTTAGCACCGGGTATCGCTCGCATCAAGTTTGGTGGTGGTAATGGTGGTCATAATGGCTTAAAAGATATTACTAATAAATTAGGTAATAATGCCAATTACTATCGATTACGTATTGGTATTGGTCATCCAGGTGATAAAAGTAAAGTGACAGGGTACGTTTTAGGTAAACCAACATTAGCAGAAAATACTGTAATAAATGATATTATTGATGATGCGGTACGTATTACAGGCTTACTTGTAACGCAAGATGCTAATACCGCTATGAATAAGCTCCACTCGTGTAAATATACTCTTTAAGAGACATCGTAGATATGAAAACTCATTAAAAGGATTTAACTTCCTAAAATTTTTTTATTTATAAATAGATGCAACGGAAAGTCAAGATATAACGCATATAATAATTAATCGACAAGTTAGGCTATGTTAGCTATTTTATTATGGCACAATTCTTATACAATTACGCCAGATCTATTTGTAATATATAGCTAACATGCCTAACTGTATTTACGTTATATTTTGTACTTACCTTATCCCTCTTCTTTATATGATTTAGTTGGTTTGTTTGCAATATAGTTGTAAGCTACCAATAAAATAAATAGTGCAGAAAGTATTAGCGTAATTGCGTTAGTTGAACACAAATAGGTCATATCACTTAATAAAATACCTACCGCAGCGAAATCGGCATCAGAAAAAGTCGTGTTTTCCAGTCCTACTTCGCCTAGTTTCGGTAGTAAAATTGCGGGTAAAAAAGTTATTAATAAGCCATTAACAAATGATCCACATATTGCACCCCGCCGCCCCCCCATAGCATTACCAAATACACCCGCCGTGGCACCTGTAAAAAAATGAGGAACGACACCAGGCAAAATTAGCACGGGTGATACTTTTCCTAAAATAAATAGGCCAAATAATCCACCTAAAAAACTAAACAAAAAACCAATAAGAACTGCATTGGGTGCATAAGGAAAAACGACTGGACAATCAAGTGCAGGTTTTGCATTAGGGGCGATCTTTTCAGAAAAACCAACAAATGCAGGAATGATTTCCGCTAAAATAAGCCGAACGCCCTGTAAAATAATAAATACGCCCGCAGCAAATGTAATTGCCATAATAATCGAAAATACTAAATAGTTTTCACCATTACTTAGATTTGTTTCTATATAAGATTGTCCTGCACATAAAGCTAAAATTATATAAATAACCATCATAGTAAGTGAAATCGAAATAGAACTATCACGTAAAAAACTTAAATTTTTAGGTAAATTCATTTGTTCTGTTGACGGTGAGTTCTTGCCAACACATGAAGCAATCCAGCCCGATAGAACATAGCTTAAGGTACTAAAATGACCAAATGCAACATCATCATTTCCTGTAATTCGCCGCATTTGATGTTGGGCAATAGCAGGAAATATGGCCATAATTAATCCTAATGTTAAGGCGCCGGTGAAGATCAATTGCCCACCTGAGAAGCCAACAACTGTTAAAATAATACTAATCATACATGCCATATAAAAGGTATGATGGCCTGTAAGAAAAATATATTTTAGACGAGTAAAACGCGCCACAATAATATTTGCAACCATACCAAATGCCATAATCAACGCGGTAGACGAACCATATTTTTTCATACCGACAGAGACAATAGCTTCATTATTAGGAATAATACCATGCAAATGAAACGCATTTTCAAACATTAAGCCCAATGGATTTAACGAACTAATTAAAACAGAGGCACCCCCACTAAGCACAATAAAACCTAAAATAGTTTTAATTGTTCCTTTAATAATATCTGAACCTGCTTTTTTTTGGGCGAATAAACCGAGCATGGCAATAATACCTACAAGAATTGCAGGTACTTTCAAAATATCCACAATAAAATTAGTCAATATATCCAGCATTATAGTCCTCCTAATGTTGAACTATTTTCTATTATTTAATTTCATTATTATCTTTAAAATAATCTTTAATTTTTTCTTCTAGTTCTCCGATATTTATTAAATTATTAATGATAATTAATTTATTTGCTGGAATACTGGAACTTGTTGCAATATCTTTAGCCATAATAAAAATATCTGCATCTTGTTCAGTCACAGAGGCTAAATCAGCATGAGCAACTTCAGCAATTATATTTAATTTATTAATGACTTTTTTAATATTCATTTCCATCATAAAACTACTTCCTAAACCAGAACCACATACAGCCATTATTTTCATAGTTATTCCCTCATTTATTAAGAAATTATATTATTAATATTTATTGATTATATTATTAATTTCTTCAACGGTATTCGCTGAAATAATCATTTCAATATCCTGTTCATTTGAAAAAAGTTCAGCAAGGTGTGAAATTAAATTAATATGACTATCATTATTTTCAGCTGCAAGCAGAACAATTAGCTTGATTGGATCATTTTCATCAGAATGAAACACAACCCCTTCTTTTACAACTAATAAAGATAATGCCATTTTATTAACACCATTTTCAGGTCTTGCATGAGGCATAGCAATACCTGGCGCTAAAACATAATAAGGGCCAATATTTTCATGCAAGGAATATATTGTAGAAATATAATTAGTATTTATACTTCCATCTTCAAGTAATGGTTTTGCACATAATTCTATTGCTGCTTTCCAGTCAATAACTTGATCACAAATAAAAACATTCTGTGGTTTTAACCAATGATTTAGCATAAAATTTATCCATATAATGTTATATGAATGATAAATTAACACTACTAAAATAAAAAAAATGTGACCATGTCAACATTTTACCTTCATTAATCAATTAGTTATAAATAAATAATCAACAGAATATATTTACCTAGTATCCATTAATAAGAATTATTCTATTTAGTTGAATAGTTAGTTCTATTATAAATAGTCAAATTATTATATAAATATATCTAGAGAAGTATTGGTAAATAGTTATTTTTGTTTGTTACGACGGTATGATTGATTCATTGATTCATTGATTCATTGATTCATTGATAATAACATACCTCATGT
>CALYQQ010000018.1 GCA_945288535.1 uncultured Enterobacterales bacterium
CGATAGTTCCGACGTTAACGTGCGGTTTTGTACGTTCAAATTTTTCTTTAGACATGGCCTAATATTCCTTAGTGATACTCTCCATCTGTCTTCAGCGTGGAGAGTTAAACTCTTACTATTTAAATTATTTCGCTTTACGCGCTTCAATTACTGCCTGCGCAACATTAGTTGGCGCTTCGTTGTACTTCAAGAACTCCATTGAGTATGAAGCACGACCTTGAGTCTGTGAACGCAGGTCAGTTGCATAACCAAACATTTCAGACAGAGGAACTTGAGCTCGAACAGTTTTACCTGTTGAAGTGTCTTCCATTCCTTCGATAATGCCACGACGACGATTTAAGTCACCAATAACATCACCCATGTAATCTTCAGGCGTTTCCACTTCTACTTTCATGATTGGTTCAAGTAAAACTGGTTTTGCTTTCATAAAACCTTCTTTGAAGGCCATAGAAGCTGCAATTTTAAATGCCATTTCTGATGAGTCGACATCATGGTAAGAACCATCGTATACCGCAACACGAACGTCTACGATCGGGTAACCTGCAAGCACACCATTTTTCAACTGTTCTTGAACACCCTTATCAACTGCAGGGATGTATTCTTTAGGAATAACACCACCAACAATTTCATTCAGGAATTCATAACCTTTACCGCCTGGCTCCATTGGTTCAATACGTAACCAACAATGACCGAATTGACCACGACCACCTGATTGACGAACGAACTTACCTTCTTGTTCAACTGTTGTGCGAATTGTTTCGCGATAAGCAACTTGTGGTTTTCCGACATTTGCTTCAACATTGAACTCACGACGCATACGGTCAACGATGATTTCCAGATGCAATTCACCCATACCTGCGATAATCGTTTGACCTGACTCTTCATCCGTTGATACACGGAATGATGGATCTTCTTGTGCCAGACGACCGAGTGCTAATCCCATTTTTTCTTGGTCAGCTTTTGTTTTTGGTTCAACAGCAACTGAAATAACAGGTTCAGGGAATTCCATGCGTTCCAGGATAATAGGTGCATTCATATCACACAAACTATCACCCGTGGTAACATCTTTTAAACCAATCGCAGCAGCAATATCGCCTGCACGAACTTCTTTAATTTCTTCACGCTTGTTAGCATGCATCTGTACGATACGACCAAAACGTTCGCGCTTATCTTTTACTGAGTTTAGTACAGTATCGCCAGAGTTGACCACACCAGAATAAACGCGGAAGAAAGTTAAGTTACCAACAAAGGGGTCGGTAGCAATTTTAAACGCTAAAGCTGAAAAAGGTTCTTTGTCATCAGAGTGACGTTCAGCGTGTGTTTCACCATCAGTCAATACACCATTAATAGCAGGTACATCAGTTGGCGCTGGCAAATATTCAATAACTGCATCTAACATGGCTTGTACACCTTTATTTTTAAAGGCTGAACCACATGTAACTAAGATAATTTCGTTATTTAATACACGTTGACGTAAGCTTGCTTTAATTTCATCTTCGGTTAACTCCTCACCACCAAGGTATTTTTCCATTAACTCTTCAGATGCTTCAGCGGCAGCTTCAACTAAATGGTTGTGCCACTCTTCAGCAAGCTCTTGCATATCTGCTGGAATATCTTCATATTCGAAAGTTACACCTTTGTCTTCTTCATTCCAGTTGATTGCTTTCATTTTCACCAGGTCAATAACACCAGTGAATTTTTCTTCTGCACCGATTGCTAATTGAATTGGAACAGGGTTTGCCGCTAAACGTGTTTTAATTTGATCAACTACACGTAAGAAGTTAGCACCCATACGGTCCATTTTATTAACAAACGCAATACGAGGAACTTTATATTTGTTAGCCTGACGCCACACGGTTTCAGATTGTGGTTGAACACCACCAACAGCACAGTAAACCATTACTGCACCGTCTAGAACACGCATTGAACGTTCTACTTCGATAGTAAAGTCAACGTGTCCCGGAGTATCAATAATATTGATACGATGTGAATCAAACTGATTTCCCATTCCTGACCAGAAGCACGTTGTTGCTGCAGACGTGATGGTAATACCACGCTCTTGCTCTTGTGCCATCCAGTCCATGGTAGCAGCACCATCATGAACCTCACCAATTTTATGGTTGACACCGGTATAAAACAGAATGCGTTCTGTTGTAGTTGTTTTACCAGCGTCGATATGAGCACTGATACCAATATTACGGTAGCGCTCAATGGGGGTTATACGAGCCATTTTTTACCTCTATTACTAAGACGTTCAGATTGAACTCATGCGACAATTTTTTGTAATCGATACGCATGAGTTGTTAGCTTACCGGGCAAAACTACCAACGATAATGAGCGAACGCCCTGTTAGCTTCAGCCATACGGTGAACATCTTCACGTTTCTTAACAGCAGAACCTTTATTGTCAGCTGCATCAGATAGTTCATTCGCCAGGCGCAAAGCCATTGATTTATCACCACGTTTACGAGCAGCTTCTATAATCCAGCGCATGGCAAGTGCGTTACGACGAACGGGACGAACGTCAACCGGTACTTGATAAGTTGAACCACCAACACGACGAGATTTAACCTCAACAGTTGGTCTTACATTTTCAAGAGCAGCTTCAAATGCTTCAAGTTGCTCTTTTCCTGAACGCTGAGCTAATGTGTCCAGCGCACTATAAACAATACTTTCTGCAATAGATTTTTTACCATCTACCATCAGAATATTAACAAATTTGGCCAGTAACTCAGATCCGAATTTAGGATCTGGCAGAATTTTACGCTGACCAATTACACGACGACGTGGCATAGGAATACTCCGTTGTTAATTCAGGGTTCTCCAAAACTCGATGAGTTTTTTTGAT
This sequence comes from uncultured Enterobacterales bacterium, assembly GCA_945288535.1. Lineage (GTDB taxonomy): Bacteria > Pseudomonadota > Gammaproteobacteria > Enterobacterales > CALYQQ01 > CALYQQ01. The sequence continues at coordinate 2,848 of CALYQQ010000018.1, forward strand.
GTTAAATATAAATAAAGTTTGGCCTTACTTAACGGAGATCCATTAAGATTTAGGCTTTTTCACACCGTATTTTGAACGAGCTTGCTTACGGTCTTTAACACCAGAACAGTCAAGCGCCCCACGAACGGTATGATAACGAACACCTGGTAAATCTTTTACACGTCCACCGCGGATTAAAATTACGGAGTGTTCTTGTAAATTATGACCTTCACCACCGATATAAGAGGTAACTTCAAAACCGTTAGTTAAACGAACACGGCATACTTTACGCATTGCAGAGTTTGGTTTTTTAGGCGTAGTAGTATATACACGAGTACATACGCCACGTTTTTGCGGGCAAGCTTCCAACGCTGGAACATTGCTTTTTACAACTTTCCGAACACGTGGATTACGTACCAGCTGATTAATTGTTGCCATTAAATATAGCTCCTGGTTTATTTCGTAAACATGTGATAAATCGATTCCCCTTAATATAGTTACATTAAGGGACCCGAAATTTTATTGCTGAATAAGAAAATAGTCAAGAAATATACACATATAAGTACGTTAATACGTGTTAAATTTAATTTAATGAGCATAGGATTACATAAAGTCTATGTGGCTATTGCCTAGTATAATTTAGTTGATCATTATCAATGAGATAGATTTATCATTTTTTCGTTAATAGATATTATTTAGAATTGATAAAACGACATATTAAATGGTTCAAGTTTAATATAGTGTCTTTTTTTGGATAGTATGGGCATGACTTTATCCTTGCTAATAATTGCAACATTATTCATAACACTTTTGTATAGGCCTAAAAAACAGCTTTTTTGACAGAAATTTAGATAGGTTGATTTTATCATAAATAGCATAATGTATTTGTCTCTACCTAAAAGAAATCATTAGCTGCTCGTTATTATACATTTTTTAATTAATCAAAATGTATTTGAATATCGCCAATTTTTTTAATTGATAGCTTTTCTGTATGTAATTGTTTAAGAACTTGATAAATAACATCACTTTTACAATTGCTGACGAGTCTTGGACTTTTAACAAACCCGGTAACATTAACAATGACACCGTCAGGATCAATTTGTTTAAAAACGATAGTAGGAACAGGAGTGGTCAAAATAACCGTATTTGTTTTGTAAATATTTAATAACAATTGACTAATTTGGTCAGGATCTAATTCTAATGGGCATTTTAACTCTATAGTAACCACACCTAAAGCATTATTCATTGTAACATTGCGAACATTTTGGGAAATTAATTGTGAATTGGGTACAATAACTGTAGAACGATCACTCAGTTGAATTTCTGTAGCTCTGACGTTGATTCGACGTATATCACCTTCGATACCGCTAATACTTACTAAATCACCCACTTTAACAGGGCGTTCAGTTAATAAAATTAAGCCAGAAATAAAATTTTTAACGATTTCTTGTAAGCCAAAACCAATACCAACGGAAAGAGCACTTACAATCCAGGTTAAACTATTCCACTCTATCCCCAATGTAGCTAAAGCCATTAAAATAATAATTACGTAACCAATATTGCTAAATAATGTAACTAATGACGCTTGAATCCCTATATCCATCGTGGTTTTTGGTAAAAAATCATATTCTAGCCAGCGCCTTACTGTTTTTAATAGATATAACCCAATGGCAACAACCAAAATAGTATTAAAAAGTCGGCCTGGCATTAAATTTAAATGTTCTTTTACCGGTATACCCCATACCTGTGTAGCATTATGCAAAAGCTCTAAAGGTGTGGATGAACCAAATGTTCCATTTAATAATGCAGTTAAGGCTAATAATACCAAAATGATTTTACTTATTGCGGTAACAATTGTATTTGCTTGTATCATGCGACGATCATCTAAAGTGAGCATCTGTTCTAAACGTTCGCCAGTAATATTGGTAGGAAGGAAAATAGCTTCGCTGATATCTACGGCAAAATTCAGGAGTAAATAAAGCATTGACAGCACAACACTTGCCCATAGAAGTTGATAAGTTAAAAAATGTGCTAATGAAATATAACCTGTAACTAGTGCAATTAAAATAGTTATACATCCACCAACAATGGTAAATTGAATTAAGGTTAATAAGCGAGTCTGGCGTTTTTCCTGTATATCATTATTTGGTAAGAGTAGCCGACGTTTTTTATTACTGTGCCAAATAATCGTTAGGGTGATAGAAGAAATAAGAAGTGAGGTCAATGCACTAAATATTATTGTGGTTGAAATTGTTGAGCTAACAGCACTATTTATAATTTCTAACGTTCCTAGAATAAATACTAAACTAGCTATGATCATCGGAAAAGGTTTCATTGCCTGGGCAACGGGATCAGAGATATTGGATAAACGCCAGGATGGAAAGTCTGTAGAGAGAAGTGCTTTACTAATCGCAATAATAAATGAACAAAAAATAATTAATTTAAACAGTTCAGTAATAATTTCATTCACAGCCGATGAAGGAGCGATTTGTTGGCTAAAAATAGTAAAAAGTAATTTAATACTTATTGTTGTAACGAGACACAAAACTATAACTTTTGTGACAGCAAGAAAACTACGACGTAGATGGCTTCTTGGTAGAACGCAAATACCAATCCATACTGTAAAGCGGTTCAATAGATTATAACCTAATGTACTAAAAATTAATGCTAAAGAGAGCATCCATAAAGAGGGAGTAAGCCAAGGGGGTTGCCATGCATGCGTCCACATTATCATTATATCATTTTTTAAATGTTCAAGATGATATTTATCTTTTGCTTCGGGGGTAAATAATGGGGACCAAAATCTTGGAGTCAGTATACTACCAGAATTCAATGCTAACTGTGTTTTTAATGAATTACGTCGTAAACTAACAAGTTGTGTTGACAAGTTATCAGCGTGTTCTTTTATCTTTTTGGCCTGTTCAATTTGCTTATTTAGTTCATCTTTTTTCTTTGTTAATGTGTTACGTTTTTGCGTAACTTCTAATGTTTCTGTTTCCGTTGCATCTTCAGCTGTTGTACCAATAACAGCCAATTGGGAATCAAGCTGCGTTTGGCTTTTTAATAATTCAGTCAATAAACCGTCAATTGAACCACTTAAGTTTGTTGCTTTACTGTTTAAGTCAGTTAGTTGTGAATTACTACCAATAGACGTAATGGCTGTTCTTATTTCATCCAACTGCCGCTGTTGTTTTAACAACACCTCATCGGTATCAATTGTTGGTGAGGTATCGGGTATTGTTGTTATGTTTGTGCTTGAATTTGTTGATACAGGTTCAGCTGCAAAAGGTATTGTACTAATAAATAGACACAATAATCCGAAGGAAAATAATTTATACATAAATTAAGAGGCCAGATAGTAGCAAAAGAACATAAAAATTAGATAAATGGGATAGATGTAAGTTTAGAATAAATTAGTAGGATTGCCTCTATTTTGACAAGATAGTAGGAAATAAATTAACTAAAGAGGGCGCTTATTAAGCGATAAATGATATTACATAACAGCAAGATAATTCTGTTAATACTGAAATGTTTTTTATTATAAAGTAATAAATAATTATATTTTATGTAAAAGTATCTTACCAAACTATCTGTTTTGATTGTTCTTCGGTTAAGTCAACAAATCCTGCATAATCAATTAAAATAACATTGTCATCAATAAGATTAATTAAACCACGAGCAAGAATGTCTTCTTGCAAAGCAAAAATTTTTGCAGGGCTAGATATAAGTTGATTTAAAAAATGGGTATGTTTAATTGCGCTGATCACACCATCTTGAAGTAATAAAACGGCGTCTTTTTCAGTTAACATCGCCAATAATGTAGAAGTATCCATGTGGGAAGGGGTATTGAATAAGGTATAAAGCATAATCTATTTTCTCTACTAAAAGGTCAGTACAATATCAGCATATGTTAACTGTTGTTGTAATGTCGTTAGTGAAATAATGTCAGCATCAATTATCCATGTATCCTGATTGGTTAACCCTCTCTCTTCTAATGATTCTGCGCAGATATAACACTGTTCTATATCATATAGAGCAAGTACGCCAAATGTAGTGATATAATTTCTTGATAAAATATGTTCTGGTGCTTGATCAGGTAAAAGCTGAAATACTCCATCAGATAAAAAGTAGACACTAATATTGTCATGATAAGCTGAACTAGCCAACAACATGTCAAGACCTTCGCGACCATTAGCGGTACCATGAGGAGCTTGGGTAAATAAGAACGCTATTTTTTTCATAAGGTAACGTTTTTTTCTACTAATAAATATGCTATTTGCTTAAAATTGAATAATGCGATCACTATTTAACATTGCTTGCGCCATTTCACTCAGACCGCTTAACTGAAAACACGGATCAAGATTTGAGTTGACTGGTGCTTTATTTGTTTCCTGACCATTCGTAATGCCACGACGTAAAGCTGCAGAAATACAAACGTATAATGGAATATTATAGTGCTCGGATAAGATTCGCCAATCGTGCAGTAGATAATGTTCATCATTTGCAGGTGAAATGAAGCGATTAGCATTATTCACCCCTTCTTGATAAAAAAAGAGACAAGTAATGGAATGCCCTTTAGCTAAAACAGCTTTGGCAAATAAATACGCACTCGACGCGTGTTGAGTGCCATAAGCAGCACCCGTTATTAAAAGAGTATAACGTAAACTCACAAATTATTTCCTATGAAATCACCGTTTTTAAACTGCCGAATATAAAGATAAACGGTATGTTTAGATATATCTAATCGTTCAGCAACTTGATTAACTGCATCTTTAATATCGAAAATACCCTTTTCATAAAGATTAAGTACAATCTGTCGATTTTTATTATTATTTGACACGTTGCGATCGGCACTCACTTCTTCAATGCTAAATTCTAGTGCTTGAGCAACTAGTTCATCAACTGAAGATGCAAAATTAACAGCTGAAGCTGCTTCATTTTCTTCGGGTGGGATAAAGGTCTGTACGATTTGAGAGAATGGAATATCGAGATTTATGTTAATACAAAGTAGACCAATTGTTCGATTTTGTTTATTTCTGATTGCGATAGTAACGGATTTCATTAGTGCGCCGCTTTTCGCATTAGTAAAATAGACTTTAGAAACCGGGCTATGCGCATTAGTCATATCATGCAGCATACGCAATGCTAAATCGGTAATTGGTGAACCAACTTTCCGACCTGTATGTTCACCATGGGCTATATAAATAGCAGAGTATTGGAGATTTTCTAGCGAGTGCAGAACAATTTCACAATGCGGTCCAATAAGTGCTGCTAAGCCATCAACCACATGGTGATATGAATTAAGTATTTCATAATCAGTGTCAGTAAAGGAATTTTCTTCAACTGAATAATGGTCATTAATACTACTAAAGTCCGACATTCTTCCTCCTGCTGATAAACCACTACTTAGTATAAATTAAGCTGAATTTTAACATTAGTATTATTATGCAAAATACTAAGGTAGATGGCATCGCCCGTAATTTATTTATTATTGATTTATTTGGATAAGTGATTTTCTTAAGAATGAATAAGATATTTTACCTATATTCACTATGTTAGAAAAATACCCCCTGTACATATTGCTATGAACAGGGGGAAATATAAGTCAGCTTATGCTAATTTATTTTAAACAACAAAATTTTTATTATTTGGCAGCATCTTTGCTTGTTGCAGCATCTTTAGACTCAGTAGCCTTTTCATTTGCAGTATTTTCAGTTTTATCTGCATCAGTTGCTTTTTCTGCTGGCGGATTGAGATCTAATAACTCAACTTCAAAAATCAATGTTGAATTACTTGGAATTGTACCTACAGTTTGTTCACCATAAGCTAATTCTGGTGGAATGACTAATGTCATTTTACCACCCTTGTTCAGATGAGTTAAACCTTCTTTCCAACCTTCAATAACAGCTTCTAATGGGAAAGTCACTGGTGTATTCTTTTTATAAGAACTATCAAAGACAGTACCGTCAATTAAAGAGCCTTTATAGTTGACTACAACGGTATCAGAGGCTTTTGCATTGTCTCCTTGACCTTTTTTATCAATGCGGTATAGCAAACCTGATTTAGTTTTAACTACGCCTTTTTCTTGAGCGAATTTCGCACGGTATTCATCACCAGCTTTAGCGTTCTTTTTTGCTTGTTCAGCGCGTATTTTTTCTTCTTTTTCCATTTTAACGCGTTGAATTTCGCTTAATTTTATCTGAAAGTTTTGTAATGTACTTTGAATCTCTTCTTCAGATAATTTGCTTTTACCATTTAAAGAATCCTGGATGCCTGCAATTAATTGATTATTATCGACTTTGATTTTAAGTTCATCTTGTTTTGTAAAAAATTGTTCAAAGTTCTTTGCAAAAGAAGCACCAAAAGCATAGATTGTTTTATCATCATCATTTTTAAATGTTGATGTGTCCGCAAATACGGTATGAGTTGTTAGCGCCATTACAGCGGCTAAAAATGTTATTTTAAAAGGTAAGCGCATTTAGTTCTCCATTGTTCAGATCACAATCATATGTACATTGTTTAAATTTAACTCGCATACTATAACCGTTCTTTAAGAAAGATGACAATGACTATCATAGGCTGTTTTGTATTAATAAGTATATTATTTATAAAACAAGAATTTTCATCCATATATATCATAAATAATAGCATATAATTTTGTTTGTTTTAGTTTTTATGTCTATATGTATCTAAATTACTTAGGGTTACGTTAAAAAAGGTAATAAATAGTTATGAATCAAACAGATATCCGTAAAATAAATGAACAAATTGCTATTTTAGAGAGTCGTCAGGCGTTCCAAGATTTAACTATTGAACAATTAAATCAGTCAATTATAGATCAACAAAAACAAATCCAATGGTTGCAAGAACGTGTCCGTCTACTTAGCGAAAAGCTAAAAGCGGCACAACCATCTATGCTTGCTAGTCAGGCAGAGGAAACACCGCCTCCACACTATTAATAGAAAAAAGAGAAAACAATAAAGTGCACAATAATACATTAAATAGACAAAAACCCGATAAAAGTATCGGGTTTTTGTTTTAAATCAAGCAAATAATTAGTGATTACAACCACAACCACCTTTACCACCACATCCGCCATGATCATGAGCATCATGATCACCACTACAGCAATCATCATGTCCACCACAACAACTGTGTTCATGTGCACCATGGATATGACCATGTTCTAACTCTTCAGCAGTAGCATCACGTAATGATATTATTTCAACATGAAAATTAAGGTTTTGACCTGCCAACATATGATTACCATCAACGACAACATAATCATCGCCAACTTCGGTTATTTCGACAGGTACAGGGCCTTGATCTGTTTCCGCTAAAAAACGCATACCAACTTGTAAGTCATCGGTTCCCATAAACACATCTTTAGGGACGCGTTGCACTAGGCGATCATCGTAATTACCATAAGCCTCTTCAGAAGTAATATGGACATCAAAACTGTCACCTTGAGTCCGATTTTCTAACGCTTTTTCTAAACCACTAATTAAGGAACCATGGCCATGTATATATTCTAAAGGTGCACTAGCTGGTGTTTCATCAACTAATACGCCATCTTCTGTGCGTACTTGGTACGCTAGAGCGACTACAATGTCTTTTGCAACTTTCATGATATCTCCCACAGTTGGAATGCAATGCATGGCATTGTAACTTAAAATACTGTTTGTGTAATAATGAATATGATTATCTTAAATAATTATCTATATTAATCGAACGTAAAATTATATAGCTAATAATAAAGTTAGTTTCAACGTAAGATATAATAAGGTTATTCGCTAATTAGACTGAATTCAGTTACTATAGCCAATCGAGCTAATTGTTTTATACTCAATCTAATGGCCAATAGATTATTTTCCTTATTTAATCGCAACGCTATTGGAAACACATTCAATATAGTTTTTATTATTGACAGTTTTATCCAATTAATATTAAACAAGTCTGTTTTATGATTATATTTTCTTCGTTACAAGTTCGTCGAGGTGTTCGTGTTCTGTTAGATAATAGCAGTGCAACAATTAACCCTGGTCAAAAAGTTGGATTAGTCGGAAAAAATGGTTGTGGTAAATCAACGCTATTTTCCTTATTAAAAGGGGAGCTAGACGCTGATGCAGGAAATGTGACTATACCACCTAATTGGGTTATGGCTTGGGTTAATCAGGAAACTCCTGCATCAGATATACCCGCAATTGAATATGTTATTGATGGTGATCGTGAGTTTCGCCAAATAGAACAGCAATTGAGTTTGGCCTATGAACGTAATGATGGTAATGAAATAGGCATATTACATAGCAAACTTGATGTTATTCAGGCATGGGATATTCAGGCGCGAGCAGCGGCTTTACTTGATGGTCTCGGTTTTACGCAGCAGCAATTACAACAACCCGTACGTAATTTTTCGGGGGGTTGGAGAATGCGCCTTAATTTAGCCCAAGCACTTATTTGTCGCGCGGATTTATTATTACTTGATGAACCAACAAATCACCTTGATTTAGATGCAGTTATTTGGTTAGAAAAATGGCTACAATCTTTTACGGGTACTCTGATATTAATTTCCCATGATCGTGATTTTCTTGATCCGATTATTAATAAAGTATTACATATTGAACAGCAGCAATTATTTGAATATAGCGGTAATTATTCCTCGTTTGAGCGACAACGAGCAGCAAAGTTAGCTCAACAACAATCACTTTATCAACAACAGCAAGCCAGAGTTGCCCATTTGCAAAGCTATATTGATCGTTTTCGTGCAAAAGCAAGCAAAGCTAGACAAGCTCAAAGTCGTATTAAAATGCTAGAAAGAATGGAAATGATTGCTTCTGCACATGTGGATAATCCTTTTCACTTTAATTTTAGAAAGCCTGATAGCCTACCTAGCCCATTATTAAAGTTAAATAATGTTAGTGTTGGCTATGCTGATAAATTAATTTTAAATAAAATTAAATTAAATTTAGTACCTGGTTCAAGAATTGGCTTATTAGGAAAAAATGGGGCAGGTAAATCAACATTAGTCAAATTATTAGCGGGAACATTGGCTCCGCTGCAAGGTGAAGTAAGCTTAGCTAAAGAGATAAAACTTGGATATTTTGCTCAGCACCAATTGGAATATTTACGTGCGGATCAGACTCCTCTTTGGCATATGATGTCATTAGCTCCACAAGAAAAAGAACAAGTACTGCGTAATTTTCTTGGTGGGTTTGGTTTTCGGGGTGATAAAGTTAATGAAATAACAGAATATTTTTCAGGTGGTGAGAAAGCACGTTTAGTACTTGCCTTAATTGTCTGGCAGCGCCCAAATTTATTATTACTGGATGAACCGACCAACCATTTAGATTTAGATATGCGTCAAGCATTAACAGATGCATTATTAGATTTTGAAGGGGCGCTTATTTTGGTTTCTCATGATCGACATCTATTACGTGCCACGACCGATGAATTTTATTTAGTTCATAATGGACAAGTTGCCCCTTTTGAGGGTGATTTAACGGATTATCAGCATTGGCTTACAGAACAACAAAAGCAACGATCTGGTAGCGTATCTAAAGTTGTTGAAGAAGTTAACCATGAACCTGCAGAAAATAAAAAGGATAAAAAGCGTCGTGAAGCTGATTTACGCATGCAAACACAACCCTTACGCAAACAATTAGAAAAATGTGAACAGCAGATGATGGCCCTTGAACAACAACTTAATGATATTGAGACTAAATTAGCAACTAATCATTTATATGAGGCGGCCTACAAAAAAGAATTAACCGATTTACTCGAGCAACAAGTTTTATTAAAACATAAAAAAGAAGAAATGGAATTAGAATGGTTTGATCTTCATGATAAACTTGATAAAACTATTCAACTATTCAACTAATAAATAGCATTTAACGCAACTTTTATAAGTAAATGCTAAAGCAGATTAAGTTGCTTTAGCATTATTTAATTAGTTATGATTATTGTGATATTATGTTCTTCTAAAAAGTAATTTTTATTGCTTAATGTTACCATTACGAAAAATACATTATAATTGATTCTTTATTTATTTCATTTAAAGATGAATTAATTCATACCTATCTATTTTAGTAAGATAAAATTAATTAGTTATTAATTAAGTAATATCAAAGAAATTGTGTTAAATAAATGCATTAAATTATCATTTAATGCATTTATTTAATATTAATTTGTTAAATTTTATGTATAAACTATAAAAAAACAAAAGTGCTAAGTAATAATTTTTTAAAATTAATGTAAAATAATATTACTATAATACTCGACTTAACAATAAAAATATAAACAAACATAAAATAGATAAATCAATCATAGCTAGAATTAAAAATAGTATGCAATCTTGATGTAATATTTGATAAAAGTATTAATGCTCTTTTAAATAATCAATCTGTTACATTAAATCGTTATATATTAAAAATAAGAAAATTTATTTTTTAGGAAGATAAATATTCTCTTATATAATTCGAAAGAAATAAAATGATATCCAATTACTATTAAAACAATTAGAAAAATTAACTTGCTAAATGATGAAACAAATGAATAAGATAATATCTTTTCTACTAAAGATTCTTATTTTGGGAACAAGTAAATAGTATTTGAATATCAAAATTTTTTTACACGATTAAATGTTTTTACAAGTGTAAATTTAATAACTCCTTCGATTGCTTGTTTCTCAAGATAAAAAAGCTAATCAGTAACTATTAAGTGATTGCGTATTTAGATAAAGCATAGCAGATTTTTTATTAGGAAAAATTTATCTAGCATGCTTAAATTAACTGAATTTAAGGATGAAGAATTAACCCATTAATAGTATCAAAGCAGCATTTTTACGCAAATATTATAGGCGTAATAGATTTAAGTGAATAAAATATTGTTAGATACTATTTATAACCAAATTAATAAAGCACATAAAGCAGTTAATAGCCCCATTAAACCATTAAAAATACACCATGTCTTTTTTCGGCATAATAAATGTCCTATTATCGAACCAAAGGTTAACCAAATCAAACCAGCAATAATATTAACAATAAAAATAACTAGTGAAATTAATAAGCTAGAAGAGAGGTAATATGGGGCCGGTAAATTGTAAGTAGCTACAGCACCTAATCCCATTAACCACGCTTTAGGATTGAGAAGCTGAAGTAATCCTGCTTGATACCAGGATACGGGTTGATTATCAACAGTGTCTGTTTGGCATTGCTGATAATCCGATGTAGCAATCTTCCAAGCAATCCATAACATATATAAACTGCCTAGGAGTTTTAACGTGTTATGAATTATTGGAAAAGTCAAAATCAATCCACCAATGCCAGCAATACTTAACCAAACAACTGTTTGCATACCAATAACAATACCAACAATAACAACTAATGAGCGGAAAAACCCAAAGTTTGCGCCTGAGGTAGTAAGTAGAAGATTATTAGGACCTGGTGTTATTGCCGTAATCCATATAAAACCTAACATTGACAGAAACCAACTAAATGTCATTTTTTATATATTCCTTATCTATTAGTCAGCCATATAATAATTACTTTGAATGATATAATATTATCTGCGTAAATTTACATCATTAAGTAGACAATATGAATAATAATAAATTTATACCTCATAACAGGTTACTTAATCCACATTTACAGACGCTTTTACCTCGGATTATTCGTAGGACGTCAGCATTTCATCCTAGTTGGCAAAGAATAATTTTACCTGATAATGATTTTTTAGATTTAGCTTGGAGTGAGCATCCTAAGCAAGTTAAGAACCGACCTTGTTTAGTATTATTTCATGGTATGGAGGGTAACTTTTTTAGCCCCTATATCCATGGATTAATGCAAGCTGTTAAACAATTAGGTTGGTTAAGTGTTGTTATGCATTGTCGTGGGTGTAGTGGTGAACCGAATAAAAGTAAGCGTATTTATTATGCTGGCGATACTGCTGATATCAGCTATATTTTGCAGTGGCTTGAAAATTATTTGGGTAATGTGCCTATAATGGCCGCTGGTTTTTCTCTCGGTGGGAATATGCTAGCATGTTATTTAGCTGAACAGCGAGAACATGCAAAACTAACTGCGGCTGTCATTGTTTCGGCCCCATTTATGTTACAACCCTGTTCTTATAGACTTGAACAAGGTTTTTCACGATTTTATCACGCTTATTTATTACAAGCATTGAAAGCGAACGCAATAAGAAAATTGCAACGATATCCAGATAGCTTGCCTATTAGTATGGAACGCTTACAACGCATTAAATGGATCCGTGAATTTGACAATTTAATTACGGCACCGATACACCATTTTTGTAATGCCGATGATTATTATCAGCAGTGTAGTGCACTATATAAACTCAAGAAAATTACTAAACCATTATTAGTAATTCATGCAAAAGATGATCCATTCATGGCCCCAGAGGTGATCCCGACACGAGATCAATTATCATCGTCGATAACTTATCAACTTACTGACTATGGTGGCCATGTAGGATTTGTTGCTGGTAAGGGATTAACCACACAAATGTGGTTAGAACAACGCATTCCTCAATGGTTAACTTATTATTTGGATACAAGAAATGATTATACCCTGGCAACAAATTGAACCTGATACATTAATAAATATTATTGAATCGTTTGTGTTGAGAGAAGGAACTGATTATGGTGAAAAAGAAATTCCGCTAGCCAATAAAGTGGAAGAGATTTTAGAGCAAATAAAAGGAGGTAAATTGGTTATTGTTTGGTCAGAACTGCATGGTAGTGTTAATATTATGCAGAAAGAACATTTTTTGCGTGAAAATAACTAGATCTGAATCGCAGCTATGCAGATTGAAAGAAATATAGCATGATAGAGTGGAAGACAATTTTGTTGTGTTATGTTAAAACAATAACGAGAAATTTGTTTTTATGTTAATTTAATATGATTAAAAATAACTGAAATGAATTGATTCGATATTTATTACTAAATGTATTAGTAAAATAATATTATTTGAGTAAATAATAAGAATATTTTTAAAAGCTTAAACAACCATAGAATAATGACAAATAATAGAGGATGATTGCGAATGGTTCTTGGCAAAATTCAAACAGATCCAACGCTAGAATGGTTTTTGTCCCACTGCCATATCCATAAATATCCATCAAAAAGTACTTTAATCCATCAGGGAGAAAAAGCGGAAACGCTTTACTATATTGTAAAAGGCTCCGTGGCGGTATTGATTAAAGATGAAGAAGGTAAAGAAATGATCCTATCTTATCTTAATCAAGGTGATTTTATTGGTGAACTTGGCTTATTTGAAGAGGGGCAAGAAAGAAGCGCATGGGTAAGAGCTAAAACCGCATGTGAAGTTGCAGAGATATCATACAAAAAATTTAAACAGTTAATTCAGGTTAACCCAGATATTCTGATGCGTTTATCTTCACAAATGGCAAGACGGTTGCAGGTAACGTCAGAAAAGGTTGGCAACTTAGCTTTTCTTGATGTTACTGGTCGTATTGCTCAAACATTGCTAAATTTAGCCAAACAACCTGATGCAATGACTCATCCGGATGGTATGCAAATTAAAATTACTCGTCAGGAAATTGGGCAAATTGTCGGTTGTTCAAGAGAAACAGTCGGTCGTATCCTTAAAATGCTTGAAGATCAACGGTTAATCTCAGCCCATGGCAAAACAATTGTTGTTTTTGGTACACGTTAATAACATTGATGAATTTATTTTATAAAAAATGGCCTATTTCTAGTTAAAAAGCGTTATAGCTAGGATAATTTGTAGATCACCACCAGAAGAAAGCTAGATATTATATTGGTGGTGCTTTACTGTTTTTTAATTATGCAGATTTAGATAGGTCATTGATTATATTACTGCTATTATCTATAAAGATATTAAATATACTTTTGACATCTAATAAGACTATTAAATATTAACAGTATAAATCAGGGTGTAGGGAATGAGATGGTTTTTTTAGTTACCTACAAGTTAATATCATTTCATTGAATTATCGTTATTTGCTGTCTTTTAAATTAGCTAATTGAGTTTTAAGCTATATAATAGATTTAAGAAGTTATAGATATTTTTATATTAATAAAAAATAGTTAATATAAAATAGTAACTGATTTAATTATTCATATTTTAATAATATTATTATTTATTAAAGTAAAATATGATTTATATATATTTTTATAAATATTAGCATTATTGAGTTATTTATAATTGCTAATTAATCAATTATCTTTATTTTAAATAATTAATAAAATATCATTTATATGATTTCATTTTATTATTAATAACATGGTCATTTATTCGGTGGATAATAGATATTATTTTAGCATATTATTAGTTAAACTAAAATTAGTGTTAATCATAATTATTTTATATAAATAATTTTTAATTAACTTTGTAAAAGGTTTATAAATAATAATTAAATTGTAATAATATATAACAATTATAAGCTGCATGATATATATTGTTAATTGTTTTGTGATAAATATTTTTATTAATAAAATAGTATTTTATTTATTGACTATAATAAAAAATAATTTTTCACAAAAGAATGAGATAATAAAACCTCTTTAGTTGTCATATCCTATATACAACCTAAGATAAATTTTATTATCTCAAAAGATTATTGATTTGAAATTGCTTTTATTATTGCTTTTAATAATCGATTCATTCCCAGTTGTATTTCTTCCATTGTAATAATTAATGAAGGTGCAAATCTAATAATATCGTTACCTGCATTAAGTAATAATAACCCCTCTTGCACTGCATTCTGTAAAATACGTTGGGTAATATTTTTGTATATAGGTTTTAAAGGTAATCCAATAAGCAGTCCCATCCCTCGTGGGCTATCAAAGATATTAACCTGTTTATTTATTTTATCAATACATTCGATAAATAGTTTGTGACGTCGCTCGACACCTGATAACAAATTTGGATGATTAATTAAGTCAAATGCCGTTTCTGCAACTGCGCAAGCTAATGGGTTTCCCCCATAGGTTGTTCCATGACTTCCCGGTGTCAATACGTGACCAATAGAATGTGTTGTTAACATTGCACTTATAGGAAATCCACCACCAATACCTTTAGCTGAAGTGACTATATCTGGCTTAACATCATAATGCATATATGCGAATAATTTTCCTGTTCTTCCCATGCCTGTTTGTATTTCATCAAAAATAAGTAATGCATTGTAATGGGAACACAGTTGCCGTAAACCTTTTATGAATTCGTCAGTCGCAGGAATAACACCACCTTCGCCTTGTATCGGTTCAGCAATAACAGCACAAGTATGATCATCTATAACTGCACGTACAGCGCCCAAATTATTAAAAGGAACGTGTACAATATCAGCCGGTTTTGGTCCAAAACCATCTGAGTATTTTGCTTGTCCACCCACTGATACAGTGAATAAGGTTCGACCATGGAAGGCATTATAAAAGGAAATAATTTTAGTTTTATAAGGCGAAAACTGAGTAATTGCATAACGACGAGCAAGTTTTAATGCCGCTTCATTAGCTTCAGCACCTGAATTAGCAAAGAAAACACATTCTGCAAAAGTTGCATTAATAATTTTTGTGGCCAGGCGCAAAGCAGGCTCATTTGTAAAGAGATTACCAATGTGCCAAAGTTTTTCACTTTGCTGCCTTAATGCTTCAACAAGCTTAGGATGGCAGTGTCCTAATGCCATAACTGCAATTCCACCAGCAAAATCGATATAGTCTTTATTTTGTTGATCCCAAACTTTACTTCCCAAGGCTTTAACAGGAATAAAATCTGCAGGTGTATATACTGGCAAAATGACGTGATCAAACAGATGCCGATTTATTTCATATTCGTCAGCCATAACTTCCTCCGTTATTTTTGCTTACCGTTTGCTCTACATGAAATAATAATCATAAAAATTGAATAAAAACTCAATTGTTTTGGTCTGTTTTTGACAATTTGTAATTGCTTTATGGTAAAAAATATTCTTGATAGACTAACGCTATGACAAATTTAAGTTATAAATAAAAAGGCCAGAATGCTCTGGCCAAAATACAATTTTAGATATGAGTAACTTATTTAATTTCGCGTGCTTTTTTAATTACAATTGATGTTGCAGGTACATCTTGATGCATGCCGTAAGAAACAGTAACAACTTTGGCTATTTTATCTACTACATCCATACCCTCAATAACTTTACCAAAAACAGCGTAACCAGGATTTTGAGCAGAAAAGTTAAGATTATCGTTATCTTTTAAATTGATAAAAAACTGGCTCGTCGCACTATCTGGCAAACTTGATCTAGCCATTGATAAAGTCCCACGATGATTAGCCAAACCATTATTTGCTTCATTTTTTATAGGGGCTTCAGTCGATTTTTGCACCATATTTTTAGTAAAGCCACCACCTTGAATCACAAATCCAGGTATAACTCGATGAAAAATAATATTATCGTAAAAACCACTATTAACATAATTCAAAAAATTTTTGGTGGTTATAGGTGCATTTTTTGTATCTAATTCAATAATAATATTTCCTAATGTTGTTTCTAAGAGAACATTAGGATTAGATTGCTTTGCAATAGAATTAGACGATAAGACGATAAAAGATAATATTACTGAAGTAACAAATAAAATTCGTTTTATCATAGCTATCCTTGTTATTTATCGATTAATGTTAGTAGCAATGTTATTGCTTATATGTAACTTAATAAACCTGATCGAAATTAATTACGTACCACAAACCCAATCGCTTGCTGAATTTGGCGTAGTGTTTTTCTGGCGCGAGTACGTGCTTTTTCAGCACCTTCATCCATTATTTTTTGTAATAATGCTTCATCATTTCGATAGTGATGATAGCGTGCTTGAAGCGCACTAAGCATAGTCGATAATGATTCGGCTACGGCATTTTTTAGATGGCCATACATTTTACCGCTAAACTCTTCTTCAAGTACTTCAATTGATTTGTTTGATGATGCAGATAAAATATCAAGTAAATTTGATACACCTGGTTTATTAGCAATATCATAGCGCACTACTGGTGGTTCATCTGAATCGGTTACTGCTCGCTTGATTTTTTTCGCCACTAATTTGGGATCTTCAAGTAACTCAATAATATTATTTCGATTTTCATCAGATTTAGACATTTTTTTCGATGGATCTAATAATGACATAACTCTTGCACCTGATTTAGGAATATAAGGTTCAGGTACTTTAAACAGATCACCATAAAGTGCATTAACACGTTGAGCAATGTCACGGCTTAATTCCAGATGTTGTTTCTGATCTTCTCCTACTGGAACAAAATCAGTTTGATACAACAGAATATCAGCAGCCATTAAGACTGGGTAATTAAAAAGACCCGCATTAATATTTTCGGCATAACGTGATGATTTATCTTTAAATTGAGTCATTCTACTTAGTTCGCCAAAATAAGTATAACAATTTAATAACCAACTAAGTTCTGCATGCTCTGGTACATGAGATTGGACAAAGATAGTGCTTTTTTCTGGATCAATACCACAGGCTAAATAAAGTGCTAAGGTATTCAAGGTCGCATTATGCAATTTTTTAGGATCTTGTCTGACTGTAATTGCATGCATATCAACAATACAATAAATACAATCATAATTATCCTGCATTTGAACCCATTGACGTAAAGCACCCATATAGTTACCAATAGTTAATTCGCCAGAAGGTTGTACACCACTAAATACAATGGGTTTGCTCATTTTTGTTATTCCTACTTCTTTTAATTGAATATATTATGGTTGGGCTTAATCCAAAAATAGCTAATATTCTACAATCATTAGCTAACAAATAATCAGAGTGACTATGGGAAGCATTTTTTACCATAAATGTATTTATATAACTTAAACTAACGATGGCAAAGTGTACAGTTTTTATCGTATCACTATTGTTGTATATTATGATAATTACTAATTAAAAAACTTGTTGAAAATAGATTGATTTCATCAAACTATTAATCTTCTAATATTGAAATAGTTTTCCTAACCATGTCACTAACCAATAGAGTGTTTAAATGTTAGTTAGCAATTAATCAGCTAAGTTGTGCTTATCATAAGAAAATAGAATATCATCTTATTGTATTCATTCTATAAGGCGTATTTAATTTACGTTAACTTACTGTATCGTATTGTTTAATATCATTTTTGATGATAATAAACAATTGATTATCTAATAGAATAATGAGTATTTATCTTGGCGAAAGATTAAGTTAAATAACAACATTATATTGATTAATTAAGCGGTATAGAACAAGTAGAGCTTTTATCATTATATTGTTAATGCGTTGGTGGACTCATTTGTCTATATGAATATACTATTAAAATACAAAGTAAAAGTTATTTCGCTGTAATTATGGTGTTATTTTGGCTAATTCTTGTCTCATTTGATTGATAACTTCTTCATAATTAGACTGGCCAAATATTGCTGAGCCTGCAACAAACATATTCGCTCCAGCTTTTGCTATTTTAGCAATATTATCGACTTTTATACCACCATCCACTTCTAGATGAATATTTTGCCCACTTTGGTCTATACGTTGCCTAACATCTCTAAGTTTGTCTAATGTTGAGGGAATGAATGATTGCCCACCAAAGCCGGGATTAACTGACATTAATAAAATAATATCCAATTTATCCATAATATAATCAAGACAGCTTAATGATGTTGCTGGATTAATAGCCAAACCGGCTTTGCAACCAACCGATTTTATTAATTGTAAAGTACGGTCAATGTGCTCAGATGCTTCTGGGTGGAACGTAATATAACTTGCACCTGCTTCAGCAAAATCAGGGATAATTCTATCAACAGGTTTAACCATTAAATGAACATCAATAGGGGCTGTAATCCCATAATCTCTTAATGCTTTACAAACCATTGGTCCAATAGTTAAGTTTGGCACATAATGATTATCCATGACATCAAAATGAACAATGTCTGCACCGGAGGCTAAAACATTGGCTGTATCCTCACCTAAGCGAGCAAAGTCAGCAGAAAGGATTGAAGGGGCAATCAAAAATTCTTTCATCATGGTCTCCTACAATTAGGCAGTATTGATTCACATGTGGGTAATGTTATTAATATTATGTTAACAAACACTATCCTACTAACAATATTGCATACTCATTATGTATAATTTTTAAAAATAGAAATCTTATTACTCATTTGCTATTAAGTATATAAAGCTAATATTTCTGATACTGATTTACGGCCTGCTGCTTTACTGCTAATAGTACGACGCGCATTGATAATATGTAATTTGGCTTGAGAATACCACAGGCGTGTTGATTCTGTATTATGGTTTGATATAAGCACAGGTATCTTCTTATCTTTTGCCAAAGTAGAAGCTAATTCTGCCAGATTTTGTTGATCTGTTAAATTAAAATTATTCGTGTGATACGCTGTAAAATTAGCTGTTATACTTAATGGGGCATAGGGTGGATCACAATAAATTACATGTCCTTTTTCAGCCAAGTTAAAGACCTTTTCATAACTAGAACAAATAAAGATAGCTTTTTTTGACTTTTTAGCAAAGAATAAAATTTCTTGTTCTGGAAAATAAGGCCGTTTATAACGGCCAAAAGGCACATTGAATTCACCACGTAAGTTATAGCGGCACAAGCCGTTATAGCAGTGACGGTTTAGATAAAGAAATAAAACAGAACGTTCATAACTATCTGTACTGCGATTAAATTGTTCGCGCAAAATATAATAATGGCTTTCATTATTATATTTTATATTAAATAGTTGCCGGCAATCTTCAATAAAACGAATTGGCTGTTTCTTGACTGTATTATAAAGATTAATTAGATCATTATTAATATCAGCTAAAATATAGTGGCGATAGTTTGTATTCAAAAACACTGAGCCAGCTCCTACAAAAGGCTCAATGAGGCAGTCACCTTTAGGTAACTGCTGTTTAATCTCATCCATAAGTGAATATTTACCACCTGCCCATTTAAGGAACGCACGATTTTTCTTCATTTCTACACTAGCCGTTTAATCCATCAAATAATAAATACATCATTGGATAAGAAACAATACACCCGTAAAAGGTGTGTTTATAAAATAAAATGGCTTCATGTAGCATGCTGATCCGTTAGTTTTGGTTTAATTCTTTATGTACTTGGCGAATCGATTTCACCCAAGGTTTATTATTACGAATTTTTTCTGGTAAATCAGCTATTGCTTTATTAGCTGAAGAACTATTTGGGTAGTTACCCATAATAAGTACATACCAAGGATTTCCATTGCGCTGAGTTTCATAAATCCAATAGTGAGTTAATTCATTTTGTTTTGCATAGGTAGCCAATGAGTCGTAACGTGAAGCACCACTTAATTGAATGGTTACATTGCCGGAAGGTAAGTTCTTTAATGCAGCGAGATTTCCTGCAGAAGCTCCAGCTCTTATTCTTGCTGTTTGTTGGTTTTTATTGTGACTGTCAGGTATAATTTTTGTCGTATTTACCGTCTTTGCTGTTGTCGTAGGAGGAGGCATAATTTCGAACGAATTTACTTCCGGTTTTTCTAAATTTTCTAATGAGTCAACCACTTCTCCAGGTATTTCAATACGAGTTTCCTCTTGATGTGATGCATATCCTGTTTCTGTTGTTGTATCTGAAATTAATGGAATGTGTATTTCATTTGGATGTTGAGGACGTGGGCGTTTTTCATCTGTAGATGATACATTAACGGATCTATTTGTAGATGGTGTTTTAATAGCATTATGACTGCCAAGCATCGACACGATAAGTATGATAAGAAGAACTAAAACAACAATACCTAATATAATCATCATATAACGACGAGAATGACTAGATGTATGATCACTTTTTCCCCGGTTACCGGATAAACGGTCATCATCATCAGGTCTTAGTTCATTAGATTGTAAATCGATCATAATCTTTCAATTCCTCAATTAAGTCAGACACATATATCCAAAGTCACATGGGTAAGATTGGATAACGGTCAAATTCTCCATTTGCTCATACAATTTTCGATTGCTGTTAAAATTATATCGTGATTTATAGTTGATTTAACAACTGATTTTCCAATAGTTGTTGGTATGATTAGTCGTAGTTGGCCATTTAGTACTTTTTTATCTCTTAACATATAAGGTAAATAGTCGTTCGGGTTCATTTCTTTTGGCCCGATTATAGGTAAATTGGCGCATTGTAATAGTCGTTTAATTCGTTCGAACTCATTTGTTGTTAATTTGCCTAGCAAACGTGATAATTCTGCCGCCATCACTATACCGGCAGCAACTGCTTCACCATGTAACCAATTTCCATACCCCATTTTAGTTTCGATAGCATGACCAAATGTATGGCCCAAGTTTAATAATGCACGTGCGTCATGTTCATGCTCATCTTTAGCAACAATTAATGCTTTTAATTCACAACATCGGCGAATACAATAAGCTAATGCATCCGTTTCTAATGCCATTAATTTTCCGATATTTTGCTCAAGCCAGCAGAAAAATACTTCGTCTAAAATAATACCGTATTTAATAACTTCTGCTAGTCCTGAACAAAACTCTTTTTTTGGTAATGTTTTTAAACAGTTAATATCAATAATTACTGATGCAGGTTGGTAAAATGCGCCAATCATATTTTTACCTAAATGATGATTAACGCCTGTTTTTCCCCCGACAGACGAATCTACCTGGGATAATAGTGTTGTTGGTAATTGGATAAAACGAACACCACGTTGATAAGTAGCTGCAGCAAAACCCGTCATGTCACCAATAACACCACCACCTAATGCAATTAAAGTCGTGTCCCGACCATGGTGATTCTTTAGTAGTACACTATAAATGGTATTAACGGTATCTAGCGATTTATATTTCTCACCATCGGCTAAAATTACCTGATCAACATCAATATCATATTGTTTAAGTGCGTTACTCACTTGTTGTAAATAAAGTGGGGCGATAGTTTCATTAGTGACAATCATGGCGCGTTGTTTAGGTTTAAATAATGATGTTAAAACAGCACTATCAAAGAGTCCTTTAGCAATAGTAATTAGATAACTTCGTTCATCTAATGTAACGTTAACTTTCTCCATAATATGTCTTCTCGTACCACGATTATTCATTTGTAAATAATATCAGGGATGGTAACGCTATTTATCATCCGCTTGACATGTTGCGTCCCACTTACTTTTATTAATCAGAGTTTTCAATCAATTGAATAATTTGATTTACAACTGCTTTTGCCGTGTATTCATCAGCTTCAATTATGATATCTGCAATTTCCTCATAAAGAGGATTACGCTCTTCAGCTAAACGTGTGAGAACATCCTTAGGATTATCAGTATGTAACAAAGGTCTTTTTTTATCCCGTTGCGTTCTGCTCAGTTGCTTATCAATAGTCGTTTGTAAATATACAACAACACCTCTAGCTGATAATCGGTTTCTTGTTTCTTTTGATTTTACTGAACCACCACCTGTAGCTAAAACAATACCTTGTTTTTCTGTCAAATCATTAATAACTTTTTCTTCACGCTCACGAAAGCCTTCTTCACCTTCAACGTCAAAAACCCAAGTAATATCAGCACCAGTACGCCGTTCGATTTCTTGATCAGAGTCGAAAAACTCCATGTTGAGTTGTTGTGCTAACTGACGCCCAATTGTACTTTTCCCAGCCCCCATAGGCCCTATCAAAAAGATATTGCGTTTCTCTGCCATTTTTTAGTTTTACTAAAAATTAAGTAAATAATTTCCAGTCTGATCTTATAGTTAATCGTTATAAGCTAAGACTGACCGTAACTTCAATTTATATGAGTAGTTTATGCCGGATAATCACTTAATAAGTAACAGACGATTTGTTTTAAATGACTTCATTTATATCGACGTTCGATTATCTATATACAGCAAATAAATTGAGATATAAACACTTAAAGCCAAGTATAACATAAGCTTCATAATAGCTGTACTTAATACTGAGTTGTAAGTTTTATTATATGGTTCTAATAAGTTTAAACTTTTACATGCAAATAAGATCCTTTTTATCGTAATAAGTCTATAGAATATTATCAATGTGATTAGATTCATCTTTTAATAAAATAGAAAATTTCACAAAAATAGTATTATAAACAGGATGAATTCTCACACTTTTTAGTGATGAATTATTTCTGGTGTAATAAAAATAAGTAGTTGGCGTTTTTCTCGTCGTTTAGATAGTTTTTTGAATAAATGTCCCAGTAGCGGTAGGCGGCCAAGTAAAGGTGTGTATTCAATATTTTGACTAGTACTATGTTGAAAAATACCACCAAGTACTAATGTTTGTTTATGTTCTACCATAACTTTAGTTTTAATTTCTTGTGTGTCAATTGCTAAAATCTCACTTTTATCACCACGAATAAAAGATCTTCCGGGTGCATTCTGGGTAATAAAGAGCGATAGTTCAATTTTATTATCAGGTAAAATATGTGGTGTTACTTCCAAACTTAATACGGCGTCTTTAAATTCTATCGTTGCAGGATTTGTATCAGTTTTAGTCGTCTCATAAGGGATTTCCATACCTTGTTTAATACTGGCGGTGTGTTTGTCAATAGTTAATAAACGGGGACTTGCTATAATTTCTATATTATTTTCAGCCTCAAGTGCTGACAATTCTAAATCAAGAAATCGCCCATTTAATTTTGCTAATTGAAATCCTGCCGTGACAGAAGGTGCAGTTAGCGGTAAATTAATATTAAACTCCTTTAATCGCCATTTGTTTATTGAAGTTGTGTTACTAGCAGACCAATGAATACCTAATTGATGAACATGGTCGTTATTTATATTGATAATATGGGCAGTCAATTGTATTTGCTTTATTGGTTTATCTAACATAGGTAATAATTGAGCAAATAAATTAATTGAGTCCTCTGTTTCATAAATAATTAATGAATTCGTAATAGCATCAACAATAATTTGACCGCGCTCTGTCATTAATTGAGCATGTTGATTACGTAGCTTTTCAGCAAGATCATCAGCTCCCGAATGGTGAAGTTGATAGTATAATTTTTTCAAAGGTTGTTGTTTCTGCTGTTCTTGCCTTATTTCTTGTGCTTGTCTATGTTGTTCTTTCAGTGTTTTTTTACTAAAAACAAGCATAATATCTTTATTAACGATTATTTTTATATTCGCTAATTCGGCTAATGCATTAACTGCATTTTGCCAACTTACTTTCTCCAACCGTAAACTGTAATTACCTTTAATATCATCAGCGATTAACATATTTAAGTGTTGATTATCAGCTATTGCTTGCAATATTGTTTGTAGTGGTGTATCTCGAAAATGTAGTGTGATCAAATTTTCAGATTTAGATAATGTTGGCATTGCCATAGCCGGTGATAATTCAATAATAAAGAATGTGATAAAAAAAAGTAGTTGAATAATTCCGTAATAGATAAATTTCATATGGATAAGATACATATTATATCGACTCCTGCGCTAAATACTTTTAGTTTGTCAGTTTGAGTGTTAGAGGTAATAATTGACACTGCTTATTCTGTTCTCCTGTATAGATAAATAGTGCTGTTGACAACGTTTGTTTAATTAACATCCAATTACGTAATGGTAACGTTTCTCCAACATTCATTGAAAACCAACCATATTCAGTAGAATGAAACCAACCTTTCCATTCATATAACCCACCAATTACGCCGTGCAATTTCAATGAGTCAGGTAAATGTTTATCTGAGAGACAAGCTAGGTAATGAACTGGATTAAAAGGATCTCGAAAAGCCGACGGTTTACTATAAGTAACAGGAGAAATATCCATAGTCACCAATACGATTAAATGTAAAATTAATGTCATAGCATAGCCTTATCAATTTGATATAACGCTAACTCTATCTCTATATTTAAATGAGATTTTTGGTTAGTAATTGTTAATGATTCAATAACAATGTTCTTTTGGGTATGACTCAGATTAGAAATAAGCTGGAAGAATTGAGAGTAAGTTGCCGAGAGAGAGAGTTGCCAATGAGATAGAATAAAGACTGATTGTACATGCTTTACTATTGGACGCAGTTTGTTTAATTGGCAACCACTGGCGATAATTTTTTGACTAATTTCTGATGTTTCAATAAATATTGAATCTGGAGATAAGTTATGTGGTTTAAGTTGATCAATAATTGCTTGTTTATGCTGTATTAACGTTTGTTGTGTCGGATAACTACGGATAACATTATTTATATTCGTTAATAGTCGGTGGCTATCATCAAGTTTTTTTTGATAAGACAAATGTTCGTATTGCAATGGGATAATATAAAAAAAGAAGAAGAATATGGTAAGGCACAAAGACAAGGTTGTACAAATACCATACCTTATCCAAGCTGGTTGTAAGATTACTATATCCCAGTACTCAGTGTTCATTATGATTATTCCAAGATGCTATTAATCGATACATGAATTGCTTTTCTTCAGTAGAGAATGAGTTGGTTACTTCGATAAATTCAAGATGAAATGGATTAGTTATCTGACAATTATTGAGGCTTTGATAAAAAGCAACAATAGGTAAATAATTGATACTATTACCATCAAGGATTATTTGTTGCTCTGTTATATTGGCTTTTTCTAACCAAATAGCATCAGGTATTACTTGCGTAAGGCAAGTAAAAAAGTGAAGTATAGTTAACTTTTTTTTACTAAGATGCGTTAATTGTTGCTGAAGAAAAGTATATTGATTCGTATTTAATTGTAACTCTTTTAATGTATTAATAAGTTGTGTCTGGCGATTAATTTGTGTATTAATGCTTTCCAAATGAATTTTTTGTTTTTTATTTTTTTTCTGGTAATAATAATAAGAGAGAATAGAAATACTACAAAAAAATAAAAATGTTAGTAGCAAATAAATAATTAATCGCAAACTACGTTGCTTCAGTTGTTTTTGTCGCCAATGAGCTAAATTAACATTTATCATTATAGTTTATCCTGTTCACGTAAGGCTAAACCACAAGCGATAACATACATTGAAACATTGGTAGGTAGTGGTTTGGTAGAATGTACAAATGCGTTGAACGGCGACCATGAACGATAACATGCAGGTTCCCATTCAGGACTAATTTTACCGCTTACTAATATTGAGTTTATATTTGGCTCAGATGTTAATTTAAGGCTTTTGTTCGCTTGCTGTATAAGATCAGACAAAGGACATTGCTGAATGGGCTGTAATGTGTATTGGTATTCTTTTGACAAAGGTGAAATCAATAGCCAATGAGCATTTATATTATGAGCTAACAGCATGTTTGGTAAACAGTTTGCACACATTGCTGCATAGCGTATTGCATTTGGTACTATTTCTATAATATCAGCATAAAATTGTGCTTTACATAAGTAGTCTTGCCAGGTTTCTATATCTGAACGCCTGGCTGCTGTTATCAATAACATTTGCTCCTTTTGCCTCATAAATAGGGAATAATCATAATAGAGCTGGTTTGCCGGGAAAGGAAAAATTTTTGTTATTACAGACGTTATGTAAGCATCTAACTCGTGTTTGTTAAATTTTATATTGGGTAATGTAATGGATTGTTGTAAAACAGATTGAACTGGTAATGCAATGCGTAATGATAGTTTTCGAGGTAATGTTTTACGCCATTCTTTTAACGGTTTTATCCAATCAGGCTGGAGTAGGGTATCTAATTTTTTCGATTTATTCGTCAACGTTTTTTGCCAATAACCACATAAATGCCAACCTGATGATCGACGAACAGTAGCGATAGCATATAATTCATTATCGTGTATATCTAGTCCAATATTCCATTTTGCTGCGAACATGTGACTTATCCTTTTAAACAAAAATGATTAATCAACTAAATTAAGCATAATCGGGTAGTAATAATTCACAATAATGGATTATTTATTCTTTTAACTATTGCAATTCATCGCTAATCAATAGAGTGTATTTTTGTAAAAATAAGTTAGCTTTTAGAGCGGTGTAACATATTTAGATTCATCACTCAGCTACTTATTGAAACCGTTATGATTTGATTACTGATCATGTGATAGTCGAATTATTATGACGTGTTATATTCTGAAATTACTGATGATAAATGATCATAAAAATGATAAATATCATTTAATTATATTAATAAATGGGAAATAAAAACAGAAATCTGATTGGTAATTCAACAATCTTTTATGTTACATACTATTGTTTTAGCCGAAAGTAGTGAGTTATATTGCTATTGTGATAGGTGATATTATGATGTTAGCGGTAGTAAAAAATTTTTATGATTTAAGTAAATAAAAGATATAATGCAAAAGTTAATCATTTTTTTACCTATGGCCATAGCATTATAATGCATGCTAGGCATCTTTGATTATACTTGGCTTAACAAAATATATTATTGCTATAAACCATAAAAAAACATCTAGGCGGGCTACGTATGGATCAGTTTAAGTAAAATATTTTGCTATTGAACGTTGTCTAACGCAGATTGGTATTGATAACTCTTATTATGAATAGCCTATAAAAATAATTAAGTATGATAAGGCTGTGAAATAATAGATTTATATTGAATAAGACGTTCTCCGGTATAGTTTTCCAAACGGTTTGTTTACCTGTCAGTTATCATTGTCGTATAAACAAAATTATTTTTCATATATGTTTATTGGCTGGATGTGATCCTATCAATAAGCCCTTGTTTTTATAATGCTAATAAACAAATAGTCAGCATTATAACATGTTGGAAATAGGAATTTTTACGTGAAATTCATTAAATATTTATTCGTTCTATTGTTCAATATGATCTTATTTGGGATAGTCGGTTTATTTGTCCTCTATAAGTACATTGAACCAGAGTTACCAGATGTTGGTACGCTAAAAGATATTCGCTTACAAAAACCATTATTAGTTTATAGTGCTGATGGTGAGCTAATTGCTCAATATGGCGAAAAGCGTCGCATACCTTTAACGATAGATCAAATTCCTCCTAAAATGGTACAAGCATTTATTGCCATTGAAGATCGACGTTTTTATGAACACCATGGTTTTGACCCAAAAGGGATCCTGCGTGCTGTCTATGTTATGGTGAAAAAAGGTGGTGCGACACAAGGGGGAAGTACCATTACGCAACAATTAGCCAAAAATGTCTTTTTGTCGCCCAAGCGTGATATTAAACGTAAAATTCGTGAGCTATTCTTAGCAATACATATTGAAAGAAAATTTAGTAAAGAAGAAATCCTTGAGTTATATCTTAATAAAATTTTCTTAGGCCAACGAGCCTATGGTATAGGTGCAGCAGCTTATGTCTATTTTGGTAAAGATGTTAAAGATCTAACCTTAGGTGAAATGGCCACTATTGCTGGTCTTCCTAGTTCGCCTTCCGTCACAAATCCTATAAATTCTAAGAAGAATGCGATAGCTCGGCGTAATGTTGTATTGAAAAAGATGTTAGAAGAAAAATTTATAACGGAAGATGACTATTCTAACGCTATTAATGAACCCATGATTGCTTATTATCACGAGCCAGAAATTAAGTATTCCGCACCTTACTTAACAGAAATGGTCCGCCAGGCGATGGTTAAACAGTTTGGTGATGAAGCAACAACGAGTGGTTATCGTGTTTATACGACTATCACGCGAAAATTACAGCAAACAGCGACAGAGGCACTACAAAGTAATCTATTAGATTATGATATGCGTCATGGTTATCGCGGTCCAGTTACGCATTTATGGCAACAGGGTTCCCCTGATTGGGATAAAGAACAAATTATTGCTAAGCTTAAAACGATTCAAGAATATGGTCCTTTAAGAATAGCCGCTGTCACAGATGTTAATGCGCAAAAAGCAATAGTCATGCTTAATAATGGTAACCTTGTTACACTACAATTTGATAATGTTAAATGGGCAAATCCTAAAGCAAAAGGTGTTAATGAGATCATTCAAGTAGGAAATGTTATCTGGTTACGACCGCATGATCAGCAATGGTTATTATCACAAGTACCTGAAGTTAATTCTGGTTTTGTTGCATTAAATCCTGATGATGGTGCTATTTTAGCTTTAGTTGGTGGTTTTGATTTTTATGCTAGTCAATTTAATCGAGTTACACAATCCATTCGCCAAGTAGGGTCAACTATAAAACCTTTTATTTATGCGTCTGCGCTTGATAAAGGAATGACAGCTGCGACAATTCTAAATGATTTACCTATTACCCATTGGGATGAAAATGGATATGCGAAATGGCGACCTAAAAATGCTACACCTAAATATAGCGGACCATTGCGACTGCGCGTTGGTTTAGGGCAATCTAAAAATGTGATGACAGTGAGAGCAATGCGTGCTGTGGGTGTTGATTACGTTGCTGATTATCTTGAACGTTTTGGTTTAACACCACGTAGTATTGAGCGAACTGAATCGCTGGCACTGGGTGCTGCTACGCTAACACCTTTGCAACTCGCAAGAGGCTATGCTGTATTTGCAAATGGTGGCTATCTTATTGATCCTTATTTTATTAGTAAAATCGAATCAGATAGTGGAGATATCCTATTTAAGGCACAACCTAAGACAGTATGTAAAGAATGTAATTTACCGGTTATTTATGGTGAAACTGAAAAATCATCAATGCTAATGAATCAAAATTTAGAAGATGTTATTTATTCGACTAAAGAGCCATCGGTCATTGTTGATGAGGAACTTGAAGCTGGAGAAGAAATAACAGCACTTCCACCAATAATGGAGCTACCTCATTTGGAAGTGCTTGGTAATAATCCATCTAATGATCAAAGCAATAATGAGAGAACTGAAGCAAATACTACGGTAACATCTCAATCTCCAGCAGAAAAGAATAAACATACGAATGCATTACCTAATACAAAACCTAAAGAAAATTATGCACCTAGGGTAATCAGTACACAATTAGCTTTTTTGATGAACGACTTGCTAAAAAGTAATATTTCGGGTGAAGCAGGTGGTAATTGGTTACCGACAGGCTGGCGTGCAGCAAAGGAATTAAAACGACCTGATATTGCAGGTAAAACGGGAACAACCAATAAAACAAAAGATGCTTGGTTTACAGGTTATGGTCCAGGTGTAATTGCAACAGTTTGGGTCGGCTTTGATGATCATAAATATAGTTTGGGTCGTGGTGAAGAGGGAAGTAAAACAGCCTTACCTGTTTGGACTAATTTCATGAAAGTTGCTCTTGCAAATGTACCTGTAGAAAAAGTCACCATTCCCGAGGGTATTGTGACTTATCCAATTGATATGAAAACAGGTAATTTAAAACCTTCAGGTGGACCCGGTACGCGCCAAGAATATTTTATTAAAGGTACAGAACCCACTCGTGAATCATCTAACGATAGTGGAACAGTTATTGTCTCCGGAAATGGCAAAACAGAAGAATTATTTTAATCACATAATATAATATTTATCTTGATCTCTTTTCCCTATAATAGGGAAAAGGGATACAATCAATATAAGTTATACGTTACCATTTAAATATTCTTTAGCTAAAAAAAGAGCACAAATATTGCGTGATTCGCAAAAATCTGTTTCATTTAGTAATGACATCATTTCATTGATTGGCCAGTGGATCACGGGTAAGGGTTCTGGTTCATCACCTTGACGCTTTTCAGGATACAAATCTTCAGCAATTATTATTGTCATCTGATTAGAAAAATAGCTGGGTGATGTTGTTACTTGTGATAAGATCGATAGACGTTTTGCACCAAAGCCAACCTCCTCCATCAATTCACGGTTAGCCGCTCGAAAAATATCTTCTCCTGGCTCGATAGCTCCTTTAGGAAAACCAAGTTCGTAGTTTTCAATCCCTACAGCATATTCCCGGATAAGTAATAATTCACTACCATTTACAGGGACAATCATTACGGCGTTTTGATGGCCTGGTTTCATTCTTTCATAAGTTCGTTGTTCACCATTACTAAACGTCAGATCAACTTGCTCGATACAAAATAATGAAGATTTAGCGATTGTATTTATCCTTGTAATTGTTGGTTTGTTTATGTTTTTCATAACGTATCCTAAATATTGTCCATCTATGCTATTGGTAGCAACGAATATAACGTATATCTGATAGTTAAGCTTTATAACCTACAAGATTAACATTATTACAATATATATTAGGTGGTCAGGTAATTTATTTATAAAATATTTAATACTAAACTCAGCCTAATAATTCATAACCAACATAAAAATAATTTAAATGTCGTCATATTTTATGACGAGTGACTATTGATAAATGAGTGTATTTTATGTTCGAATTTACTTAATGATCAAGATGGTAGCGATTTATCTAATTAAATTAACGAAAACTCACTGATTGTTTGATCGTTATATGATTTAACACATATCAAATAATTAAATTTGTTGAAATTGCCATTGATATTGTTATCTTTTTAGCATGATGACAGAGAGGAACTTATATGAGCAATCATAGTATAACCGTTACTGGCGCAATAAGACTTGAAAAATGGTTATGGGCGGCTCGTTTCTATAAAACGCGTCAACTTGCTCGTGAAATGATAAAAAGTGGTAAAGTTCATTATAATGGACAACGTGTAAAACCGAGTAAGTCGATAGCTATTGGCGCACAAGTTGTACTTAGACAAGGTAATGATGAGAAAACAGTTATTATCTTAAAAGCTTTCGATCAGCGACAAAATGCTACAGAAGCAGCTAAATTATATCAAGAAATCGAAGAAAGCATTGTTAAACGTGAAAAACTTGCTCAAGCACGTAGAATGGATTTAAACGCTGTATCCCATTTAGATCGGCGCCCAACTAAAAAAGAACGGCGAGATTTGCTCCGCTTTAGACAAAAAGACGGTTGAAACGCATAATCCTTATGATAAGAGAATAGTATGATTAAACACGATAAACTTTATCGCTATTTATTTGAAAATAAGTCAGTTAGGGGTGAGCTTGTTAATGTTTCCCAGACACTAGAATCAATGTTGGCGAAACATACTTATCCCCCCGCTGTACAAAAGTTATTAGGGGAACTATTAGTTGCTACTAGTTTATTAACGGCGACATTAAAATTTGAAGGTGATATTACCGTACAATTACAAAGTGAAGGTCCTGTTCGTTTGGTTGTTATTAACGGTAATAATTTACAAGAAATGCGGGGACTTGCTCGTGTAGAGGGTGAAATTACTGATAATGCATCGTTGCAAGATATGATGGCTGGTGGGTATTTAGCAATTACCATATCTCCTTCAGATGGGGAGCGCTATCAAGGTATTGTTGAACTTACAGGTTGCTCATTAGCTGATTGTATCGAAAATTATTTTAGGCAATCCGAACAATTACCAACTCGATTATTTATTCGTACTGGGATTGATGACAAAAACCATATAGCAGCTGCTGGTATGTTATTACAGGTATTACCTTCAAATGACAACCGTGAAGACGAATTTGAGCATCTCTCTAAATTAACAGAAACAATTAAAGCGGAAGAATTATTTAATCTGGATATAAAGGAAATTCTTTATCGTTTGTATCATCAGGAAGATGTTACTTTATTTGAAGCACAACGAGTAACATTTCAATGTACTTGTTCAAGACAACGTTGTATCAACACACTGATGTTGCTTGAAAATAAGGCACTCGACGACATCATAAAAGAAGATGGTACTGTCGATATGCAATGTGATTTTTGTGGCAGTCATTATATTTTTGATTTAGTCGATATTGAAGTCATTCGCTCTGAACGCAAGTATGCGTTAAATAATAGCAAGTTACATTAATATATTTTATCGAATAAATTAGCAGATGATATTTATACTTCATCTGCTTTTTCTTTTTCAATTAATATATAGTAGCGTTATAAAGAATAATATTATAATGAACAAACTGCTTTTTATTACTAGCTATTATTTGTTCAGCGTTTAATTTAATTTCATATTGAACATAATTAAATTAAAATAAATACCTAAGTAATTAAAGAGGTTCATTAAATAAGCCTCAATTTATAAAAATTTATTATAATTTTTCCATTTAATTTTAATTATTTTAGTTTAAGACTGTATAAATCTAACTAAAATAAAAAAACTGTATTAATTTCAGTTGATTATTTTTTATTAAATAATGATTAGTTTCTAAAATTTTTATTATTTTTCTGATTTCAGCATAATTAATAAGTATCTATTATCTATTTTCTAAATAATCTAATATTTATTGAAATATTTGAGATTCATCTCGGTTATGCATATTTAAAAACATATAATGATCATAAGATTATATTTTAATCATTCGAGCAAGGAGACCTGAAATGACGTTATCTGAGCAAATAAGTAAAGATCTTATATCTTATGGTATTAAAGGAGTAGAAGAAATTGTCTATAATCCGAGTTACGATACATTGTTTGATGAAGAAACGCGTTATGATTTAAAAGGTTATGAACGTGGTACACTAACGACACTTGGTGCTGTCGCTGTTGATACTGGAGTTTTTACTGGCCGTTCTCCCAAGGATAAGTATATTGTTCGCGATGATGTGACTCGAAATACCTTTTGGTGGTCCGATCAAGGTAAAGGAAAAAATGACAATAAACCTATGTCATTAGACGTTTGGTCGAGTTTGAAAAGTCGCGTTGTTCAGCAGTTATCAAATAAACGTTTGTTTGTTATTGATGCCTTTTGTGGTGCTAATGAAAATACGCGTTTAAACGTCCGTTTTATAACGGAAGTAGCCTGGCAGGCACATTTTGTAAAAAATATGTTTATTCGTCCTGATGATAAAGCATTAATTGGGTTTAAGCCTGATTTCATTGTTATGAATGGAGCAAAATGTACTAATCCAGACTGGCAAGCGCAAGGGTTGCATTCCGAAAATTTTATTGCCTTTAATTTAACAGAATGTATACAACTAATTGGTGGTTCTTGGTATGGCGGTGAGATGAAAAAAGGAATGTTCTCTATGATGAACTACTTACTGCCATTAAAAGGAATAGCTTCAATGCATTGCTCTGCCAATGTGGGTGAAAAAGATGATGTTGCTATTTTCTTTGGTTTGTCCGGAACAGGTAAAACAACACTTTCTACCGATCCTAAACGTCGTTTAATTGGTGATGACGAACATGGTTGGGATGATGATGGCGTATTTAATTTTGAAGGTGGCTGTTATGCGAAAACGATTAAACTATCTAAGGAAGCCGAACCTGATATTTATAATGCGATTACACGTGACGCATTATTAGAAAATGTTGTGGTATTGTCTAATGGTTCCGTTGATTTTAATGATGCATCGAAAACAGAAAATACACGTGTATCTTATCCTATTTATCATATTAAAAATATTGTTAAACCAATATCTAAAGCGGGTCATGCACAAAAAGTCATTTTTTTATCCGCCGATGCCTTCGGTGTATTACCCCCTGTCTCGTGCCTGACAGCAGAACAAACGCAATATCATTTTTTGTCAGGTTTTACTGCTAAACTAGCAGGTACTGAACGTGGTGTTACTGAACCAACACCAACATTTTCAGCATGCTTTGGTGCTGCATTTTTATCATTACATCCAACACAATATGCAGATGTTTTACTTAAAAGAATGAAGGCGGCTGGCGCAAAAGCTTATTTAGTGAATACTGGCTGGAATGGAACAGGTAAACGTATCTCAATTAAAGATACCCGCGGTATTATTGATGCTATTCTCAATGGTGATATAGATAAATCACCCACAGAAACTTTACCGATCTTTAATCTAAAAATTCCTACTAATTTGCCAAGTGTAGATACAAAGATTTTGGACCCTAGAAATACCTATGCTTCTCCAGCAGAATGGGAAACAAAAGCAGTGGATTTAGCCGTTCGTTTTATCAAGAATTTTGATCAATATACGGATACGCCTGCAGGTAAAGCATTAGTAGATGCAGGCCCACAATTGCCTGAGTAATATTCTAGTCGAATTTAAAATAAAACGGCTGTTGAAAGCCGTTTTATGCTAAAAAACAGAATATATAAATATAATAAATTTACTAAGATTTACGTAGAAAGTTAATAAAGATAGCTATTTTCTAATAAAATGGATTCATAATTGAATAAGTTAATTAGAGTTAGCTTAATTATCTCGTTAATAATTTGATATTAGTAATAAATTTTCTTATTTATAGAGTAACCTACTTGAACTATATAACTCACGATAACTTACTCTTATGTCAATTAATATTTGTATTATTTTATTTTTCTTCAGTAATTATTGTTTATAATTAACTGAATTGATTAAATAAATCGTTTATTAATAATTATAATAGTTTTTATTGGTATCATTTTTTTATTATATTAAATAAACACATAATAATTTAAGCTGATTTCTTTTTGTCAACAAGAGATGATATTGGTTTTTTGACTTCCGATAAATAAATTCTAATTAATAAGCCATTACGAGAACTGCGAGAAACTTCAATTTCACCATTATGACTATCCGTGATCCGTTGTAGAATAGCTAAACCTAAACCAGTACCACTGCTACTACGGGCACTTTCTCCTCTTACAAATGGCTGGAATAATTGAGGTAACTTCTCAGGATCAATTCCAGGTCCATCATCTTCTACCTGAAACCAAATTTGGCAAGCTTTTTTTCCACTACTTACTTTTATCCAACCATTACCGTAACGCTCAGCATTACCAATCATATTTAATACCGCACGTTTAATTGAAAGTGGATGAATTTCTGCAAATAATGGTGTTTCTGAAAGTTCAGTATCTATTTCGTGAACACCTTGTTCAACATCTAATATTTCCTTAAGAACTAAATTAATATCTTTTAGTTCTGTTGGCATTTCCTGACCTGTACGCAAATAATCAAGAAATTGACCTATAATTGCATTACATTCTTCAATATCATTATTAATCGAATCAGCTAAATAATTATCAGTTAAATCCATCATTTCAGTTGCTAACCTAATGCGCGTTAGTGGTGTACGTAAGTCATGGCTAATACCTGCCATTAACAAGGTACGATCATCGGCTAACTGTTTGACACTTGCCGCCATGTGATTAAATGCATTTGTTACAGAACGAACTTCTGAAGAACCATATTCTCGCAATGGTGGTGGTGTGATCCCCTGTGCAACTTGTAAGGCAGCTCGTTCTAATGCAACAAGTGGCCGATTTTGAATTTTAATAAATAACCAAGCACCAATAATAGCAATTGCAATAATAGCAATAATGTAACGCAGTAAGGGTAAGAAATCACCTTGCTGTATTTCCGTTAGCGGTACACGCACCCAAATATCCGGCGACAACCAAGTATTTAGCCACATGACAGACAAAGTGTTTCCCATCATTACTCTAACTTCAGTTTTACCACCAAATTCCTGCGTCATTCGATTACTGAGATAAGCGTTATAAGTCGCAAGATTTAAACCATTTTCATAAGCAGCACTTTGTGTATAGAGTGAAATACCTAATTCACGATGCATATCCGCTCGGAAAGCAAGAGGGAGTTCCACCATAGTACCATCTGCTTGCTCTAGATTATCAGTCATCAACAACTGAATATCATAGGCAAGCAGTTTATTGAACTGCTGTAACGTTGGTAAAATAGCAAAATTAAAAATTACCAGATAGGTTGTACCTAAACTGGTAAAGAGTAATATAACAATAAGCAATAGGGTTTGCGCAAATGAACTGCGAAAAGGCGAGCCCCATAGCTTCATTGTGGTTTGCCATCAGGAACAAACACATAGCCTAGTCCCCAAACAGTTTGAATATAGCGAGGATGGGCAGGATCTTCTTCTATCATCCGACGGAGTCGGGAAATTTGTACGTCAATTGAACGTTCCATAGCACTATATTCTCGCCCTCTAGCCAAATTCATTAGCTTGTCTCGTGATAATGGTTCACGTGGATGACTTACTAATACCTTAAGTACGGCAAATTCACCACTTGTTAAAGGTATGGCTTCATCATCTTTAAACATTTCCCTTGTACCAAGATTAAGCTGAAATTTTCCGAAAGAAATTAAAGCATCTTCTTGTGAAGGCGCGCCTGGTAACTCTACTGATTGGCGACGTAAAACAGCTCGAATACGAGCCAGTAACTCTCGGGGGTTAAACGGTTTGGCAATATAATCATCGGCACCAATTTCTAAGCCAACAATACGATCAACTTCTTCACCTTTAGCCGTTACCATAATAATAGGTATCGCATTATTTTGATTACGTAAACGACGACAAATGGATAACCCATCTTCACTTGGTAACATTAAATCTAATACCATTAAGTGAAATGACTCCCTGGTTAGCAAACGATCCATCTGTTCAGCATTAGCGACACCTCGTACTTGAAAACCTTGTTCTGTAAGGTAACGTTCTAGTAACGCTCTTAATCGCATATCATCATCAACAACTAAAATTTTATAATTCTCTTGCATTCATTTAATCTCCAGCATGGATCTTATGCTCAACTTCTTATGGGAGACAAAAGATAATCTTTATTACAATGAATAAATCTTGTAAAATCCTGTAATAAAGTTATAACTATTTTTCTCACATGTAGTTATTATGGATGAAGATATTACAACTCGCTAATTTACAAATTAATTTATTATTATTCCATGCTATTGCAATATTGTCTAAAGGCACTTCACATCAGGTGATTGTCTATCTTTTATTATTGAAAAAATCAAAATAAAATTGAACTAACTATATCATTTTTATTGCTTTTATGCTCCATCTATACTATTGGTTGATAACTAATAGCTAAAATCCAATAGCGCATTTTACCGCTTGGTGTGGAAACACTAATTTCATCGTCAATTTGTTTACCAATTAACGCTCTAGCTACGGGTGAATCGATTGATATCCAACCTTTTGATGGTTCAAATTCGTCTGAACCGACGAGTCTATAGACTTTTTGTTCACCTTTTTCATTTTCAAGACGTACCCAGGCACCAAAAAAAACTTTGCCTTCTTGTTTTGGATTTGCATCAACAATGATTAATATATCTAATCGTTTCGTTAAAAAGCGAATGCGCCTATCGATTTCACGTAAACGCCGCTTACCATAGATATATTCTGCATTTTCAGAACGGTCACCCATAGCAGCTGCTTCAGAAACTGCTTGTGTTACTGCGGGACGCTCAATACGCCAAAGGAATTTTAATTCACGATCTAAGGTTTCCCAACCTTCTCGCGTAATATAGTTACTTTTTGCCATGAATCTTCACGTTTTTTTACACTATTATAATACGTAAACCTATCGAATACTGGAAAAAATAACGCGGGTTTTCCGCAGAAGATTAAATTTTCCGATTTATATTGTACTGTTAAATTAGTTTCTCCTATATCTATAGTTATGAATACTATCACCACTTGTGGCGTCAGCTTCGTTAATCGTGTGAGCATCGATAAGGGCAATAGCGCCAAAACGTAAATGTCCGGATACTTTTTTAACTTGACATAATTCAGCTTTAGCACCCATGGATAAATCCAATATAACTAAGTCGATTTGTAAATTTACTTCACCGGTATTAAAACTACTGGTTGAAGATAATGTTAAATACAAGCGTTTAACGTCACCAGCCACACGAAGTTGTGAACCTTGTTGAGCCTCTATACCTCTATACTAAGTATTTTTTTATCAATAGCACAAGATTCTACCTCAAGGTGAACACCATTTTGTACGAAAATTTTAGTAAGTGGTTGATTAGTATAAAGCGTAATTGTGTAAAAAATTTTCGATATTTTATTATTTATGTTGAGTTATCTGTTCTCATCTACCTTAATACCCATCTCATCAAGTGTCATAGCACTCAATTCTGACTCTGATTTATTCACGCTAATAGATGAAGTTGCTGCACATTTTACTGTGACGGATTTACCATTCGTGATATGAAGAGAGGTAAATATATTTAGTGGCAAATTTTGTGTTTTGGCAAATGTAGGTGATAACATTGTAGATACTATGCAAATAAAAAAACACAGTAATTTAGCATTGGACATAGTAGAGTTATCCTTAATATTTATTAATTTCTATTATTTGTTACCCATGTGTAATATAAGACATAGCAATAATATAAATGAGCTTCATTAAGTAATCTAGAACGAATAAACTATGAGGTTTTAATATTAACAGCAATTTTAATATTAATAAAAACTACAATTATTGTTTATTAACCTATTCATTTAATGCATCAGTGAAGTGGTAAATTTATTATATAAATCATTATGTTAATAAATGTATTGTTCTGTTATAATTTTAATATAATAGCAACTGTATACATTCATTAAAGGAATAAATAAAAGGCCTAAACTGTTTTATGAATAATCAACTAAGCCGTACGATTGCAGCTGAATTACAAACTAGACCAGAACAAGTATTAGCTGCTATTCAACTTCTTGATGACGGATGTACCGTTCCATTTATCGCACGTTATCGTAAAGAGGCGACGGGAGGACTTGACGATACGCAATTGCGTTTATTAGAAACGCGTTTAAGTTATTTGCGGGAATTGGAAGATAGGCGGCAAACTATTCTCAAATCTATTGATGATCAAGGTAAATTAACGACTGAATTAGCGACTTTGATTAGTTCAACCATGAGTAAAACCGAGCTAGAAGATCTCTATTTGCCGTACAAGCCAAAACGCCGTACTCGAGGGCAAATTGCGATAGAAGCTGGATTAGCCCCTTTAGCTGATTTATTATGGTCAGATCCACAGCAAAATCCTGAGCAGGTAGCAAAAATATATATTAATCAGGATAAAGGCGTTGATGATAGTAAAGCAGCTCTTGATGGTGCTCGTTATATTTTGATGGAACGTATTGCTGAAGATGCGGCATTATTAGCAAAAATTCGACATTATTTATTAAAAAATAGCTATATCGTATCTAAAGTGATTGAAGGTAAACAGCAAGAGGGATCAAAAT
This sequence comes from uncultured Enterobacterales bacterium, assembly GCA_945288535.1. Classification (GTDB taxonomy): domain Bacteria; phylum Pseudomonadota; class Gammaproteobacteria; order Enterobacterales; family CALYQQ01; genus CALYQQ01. The sequence goes on from CALYQQ010000018.1 coordinate 42,658, forward strand.
TTAGTGACTATTTTGAGCATCAGGAACCGATCGCAAAAGTACCATCACACCGAGCATTAGCGATGTTTAGAGGTAGAAATGAAGGTATTTTAATGTTGTCTCTAAATGCTGATCCACATTATGATCGACCCGTAAAAGAAAGCTACTGTGAACAAATTATCATAGAACACTTAAATTTATATTTTAATAATGCTCCTGCAGATAATTGGCGAAAAAGTGTAGTAAGTTGGACATGGAGAATTAAAATCTCACTTCATATGGAAACGGAATTAATGGCAAATTTACGCGAAAGAGCTGAAGAGGAAGCCATTAATGTGTTTGCCCGAAATTTACATGATCTATTAATGGCCGCTCCGGCAGGTTTACGAGCAACAATGGGCCTAGATCCGGGATTACGAACGGGTGTTAAAGTCGCAGTTGTTGATGCAACAGGAAAATTGGTAGCGACTGATACAATTTATCCACATACTGGACAGGCCGCTAAAGCGGCAACCGTTATTGCAACGCTTTGTAAACGTTATAATGTGGAATTAGTTGCTATTGGTAATGGTACAGCATCAAGAGAAACCGAGCGTTTTTACTTGGATGTTCAGCGTCAATTTCCTGAAGTGAAGGCCCTCAAGGTTATTGTAAGTGAAGCAGGAGCATCTGTTTATTCTGCATCCGAATTAGCCGCGCAAGAATTTTCTGATTTAGATGTATCGCTACGTGGTGCGGTTTCTATTGCACGACGTTTACAAGATCCTTTAGCTGAATTAGTCAAAATCGAACCAAAATCGATTGGTGTTGGGCAATATCAACATGATGTAAGTCAGACGCTATTAGCTCGCCGACTTGATGCAGTTATTGAAGATTGTGTGAATGCCGTAGGCGTTGATTTGAATACAGCATCTGTACAATTACTCACGCGTGTTGCGGGACTAAGTAAGCTAATTGCACAGAATATTGTTGATTGGCGAAATAGTCATGGTCGTTTTAATAATCGACAACAATTATTAGATGTCACCCGATTAGGGCCAAAAGCATTCGAACAATGTGCGGGTTTTTTACGTATAACAAATGGTGATAATCCTTTAGATTCTTCTACTGTTCATCCTGAATCATATCCAGTTGTAGAACGAATAATTCAAGCTACCGGTAAAACATTATCAGATCTAATGGCAAATAACAGTGTATTGCGCAAACTAAAAGCGGCAGATTATACTGACGAACGTTTTGGATTACCTACAGTAACAGATATTCTTAAAGAACTTGAAAAACCAGGACGCGATCCTCGGCCTGAATTTAAAACAGCAACCTTTGCCGATAATATCCAAACAATGGAAGATCTAAAGATTGGTATGATCCTAGAAGGTGCTGTGACTAATGTTACCAATTTTGGTGCATTTGTGGATATTGGTGTTCATCAGGATGGTTTAGTTCACATATCGTCATTGTCTGAAAAATATGTGGATGATCCCTATTCTGTCGTTAAGACTGGCAATATCGTCAAGGTAAAAGTTATAGATATAGATATTACTCGAAAGCGTATTGCTTTATCGATGCGGCTTAATGATCCTTCTGATTTTGCTAAATCTGTCTCAGTAAAAAAATCGTTAACTAATCAAAATAGGCATAATGCAAAATCTAGTGAGTGTGGAACTTCTGCATTTGGCGATGCATTTGCTGCAGCTTTAACAAAGAAAAAACGCTAAATAGTGTTATTTTCTATTTAGTAATAAGCCTACAATGGTTTATTTTTATTGATTTTTTAGTAAATGAGTAATTACACAGCATTTGTTGTCTCAATGCTACGATGTATTATTCAAGAGGCTAGGGATATCACATGATTGTGAAAACTTCATTAAAAACGCTTGATCAATTACCGTTTAATCGGCCAGCAACTATTGTTAAATTAACATCGGAAGCTTTATCTTTTCGTCAACGGCTTTTGTCAATGGGAATGGTACCCGGCGCAAAAATTATTGTTCGTCGAGCTGCACCATTAGGTGATCCCATTCAAATTGAAATGCGTGGTTTTAATCTTTGTTTAAGGCGTTCTGAAGCTTCGGCAATCCAGGTTGAGGAGTGCTAATCGATGCGACTAGATAAAATAGCACTCATTGGTAATCCTAATTGTGGTAAAACGACTTTATTTAATGTGCTTACCGGTGCTCATCAACATGTGGGAAATTGGTCTGGCGTTACTGTCGAAAAGAAGGTAGGGTTTTATCATCATGGTGGACATCGTGTACACGTAACTGATTTACCTGGAACTTACTCAATTGAAAGTCAGACTGTAGGCATTTCACAAGATGAGTTACTTGCGCGGCATTATGTCATGCATGATACCAATAGTTTAATTATCAATATTATTGATGCGACTAATTTGCAACGTAATCTTTATCTAACCACACAATTGCTTGACCTAGAAAGGCCAATGATAATTGTTTTGAATATGATGGATTCTTTACATCATCAAGGTGAAGTATTAGATGAAGCTACATTAGCAAAACAGCTAGGCTGCCCAGTTGTTGGGATATCCGCTAATCGTAGAAAAGGCATTGATAAATTGCTCGGGTTAATTGATACCATGCTTCGATCGCCAACCCTCCCTAAGCCAGAGATGTTTATTTTAGGTCAAGTAACGGAATCGCTTATTAAACAAACTATGCAAAGTGTTTCGGAACAAAGCTATTTGCATAAATTAACACGTTGGCAGCTTTTTGAAATAATGTTACAGGCGGGGACTGATGAAAAACTTTCAGCAGAAGAGCGTCGACAATTAATTGAGTGTAGCGATAATTTGGCTAAACCTTATGACGGTGAATTAGATATTGCATTAGCCAGTGTTCGCTATGATGCCATTGATGTATTGAACCGTGAAGTTATACAACGACCACGTCAGGCAAGCGCATCATTGACTGATCGTATTGATAATTGGATATTGGGACGTATTAGTGGCATCCCCTTATTTTTAATTATCATGTATTTAATGTTTATGCTATCCATTAATGTAGGATCTGCATTCATTGATTTTTTTGATATCTTTTTTGATACGTTATTGGTTAAGGGATCCGAGCATGTGCTGACAGATTTATCAGCACCCAATTGGTTAATAACGATATTATCTAACGGAATTGGTGAAGGGATTAAAACGGTTTCGACATTTATTCCTGTTATTGCAGCCATGTTCTTGTGTTTGTCATTTTTAGAGGATTCCGGTTATTTAGCACGGGCGGCTATGATCGTTGATCGTGGTATGCGATTTGTAGGATTACCTGGTAAAGCATTTGTTCCTATGTTGGTGGGATTTGGCTGTAATGTTCCAGCGATTATGGGGACAAGAACATTAGAAAATCCTCGTGACAGACTGATGTCGATTATGATGATCCCTTATATGTCATGTGGCGCACGTCTACCTGTTTATGCACTCTTTGTTGCCGTATTTTTCCCTATTAATGGTCATAATATTGTTTTTTTACTTTATTTTATTGGAATATTAGCTGCAGTATTTACTGGGGTTATATTAAAATTAACATTACTTCCCGGTAAAAATACGCCTTTTGTGATGGAATTACCGCCCTATAGAATGCCGACATTACGTAATTTAATAACGTTAACCTGGGAAAAATTAAAAAGTTTTATTTTACGTGCAGGTAAAGCTATCGTTATTATGGTAATGGTATTAAGTGTGCTCAATTCCGTTGGAACTGATGGCTCTTTTGGTAATCAAAATTCAGGTAAATCATTACTTGCGACAGTTGGTAAAAAAATTACGCCTTTGTTTGAACCTATGGGGATTGAACAGAAAAATTGGCCAGCAACAGTAGGTATTTTTACGGGAATTTTTGCTAAAGAGGCGGTTATTGGTACATTGAATTCGTTATATGCCCAACTTGGTCATGAAAATCAGCCTGAGCAGGAAAACGAACCATTTGATTTATCGGGTGGAATAAAGCAAGCATTTGCCTCTATACCTAAGAATTTAGCTGATCTGAAAGATAATATAAGCGATCCTTTTGGGGTTAGTGCTAAATTAGCGGATGGAGATATACACTCTGTCCAAGAAGAAAATAGTATCGATGATAATACAATAAAACAAATTAGCTTACTCTTTACGAGTAGTAGTGCAGTTATTGCCTATCTTATTTTTATTTTATTGTATACACCTTGTGCTGCAGCTTTAGGGGCTGTATATCGTGAAATTGGTAGCAAATGGACTATTATTGTTGCTTTGTGGACGCTGATCCTAGCTTGGATAAGCGCAACAGGTTTTTATCAGGTATCTATGTTTGCGAGTGCGCCAGCACATGCAGCAAAATGGTTAATAGGATTGGGCATTTTACTGATAATGCTATTTTATTTATTAAGATGGCTTGGACAAAACTCAAGTGAGATTATGATAATTAAACCTATTTCAACAACACATAGTGGGGAATGTCATTAATCATGCTGATGGCGTTAAAATCTTATTTACAACAAGTTGGTCAGGTTAGCCTGGCTGATTTGGCCCAGCATTTTGGTATACAAGAAAGTGCCATGGAAGGCATGATGAATACATGGGTATTAAAAGGTTATGTATCACTTATGAACAAAGATAAGTGCGCAATAACCAATTGTAATAAAGGATGTTGTTCATCGGGAAATAGTCAAATAATATATCAATGGTGTGGTAAACAGCAGAATATTAAATGTACATTTAACTTGTGAATAGTTTTTAATATCTAATAGATGATTACGTTTAGGTAGATGAGTTCGTTGAAAAACAAAACTTGCATGCTTTAATAAATTCTGTATAATTTACAAGCTCATTAATTTTGAGCCTAACATAGAAGAATGTTAGGTATAGTATCAGCGACGTTTGTGATACTGAGAAAATACTCCCAATTGGGGAGTTATATATTGAACGATTACGCTCCTCCATCAATCGAAATGGATGCGAGTAGTAATTTTTTTACGTTTATAAATAAATTATTGGAGCTCTGGTCTCATGCAGAACCAAAGAATCCGTATCCGGCTAAAAGCATTTGATCATCGTTTAATCGATCAATCAACAGCAGAGATTGTTGAAACAGCAAAACGTACTGGTGCACAAGTTCGTGGTCCAATTCCTTTGCCTACTCGCAAAGAACGTTTCACTGTTCTGATTTCTCCGCACGTTAACAAAGACGCGCGCGATCAGTATGAGATCCGTACTCATAAGCGCTTAGTTGACATCGTCGAGCCAACTGAAAAAACAGTTGATGCTCTGATGCGTCTGGATCTGGCTGCCGGCGTTGACGTGCAGATCAGTCTAGGTTAACAGGCCATTGAGAGTGAGGTTTAAGCAATGATTGGTTTAGTCGGTCGTAAAGTGGGAATGACCCGAATCTTCACTGAAGAAGGTGTCTCTATTCCTGTAACTGTTATCGAAATCGAAGCAAACCGCGTGACTCAGGTCAAAACATCAGCGACTGATGGCTACAATGCAATTCAGGTTACTACCGGTACTAAAAAAGCAAGCCGTGTAACTAAGCCTGAAGCAGGGCATTTTGCTAAATCTGGTGTTGGTGCTGGACGTGGTTTGTGGGAATTCCGTCTCGAAGACGGTCAAGAATATGCTGCTGGACAAGAGATCAGCGTAGATATTTTTGCAGATATTAAGAAAGTTGATGTAACAGGTACTTCAAAAGGTAAAGGTTTTGCTGGTACTGTTAAACGTTGGAATTTCCGTACGCAAGATGCTACACATGGTAACTCTTTGTCTCATCGCGTTCCTGGTTCTATTGGTCAGAACCAAACGCCAGGCAAAGTATTCAAAGGCAAAAAAATGTCAGGTCATTTAGGTGATGAACGAGTAACTGTTCAAAGCTTAGAAGTTGTACGCGTTGATGTAGAACGTAACCTATTGTTGGTTAAAGGTGCTGTTCCAGGTGCAACTGGTAGTGACCTGATTGTTAAACCAGCTATTAAGGCATAACGTCGGGGAGATAGGAATGGAATTAGTAATGAAAGACGCGCAAAGCGCGCTGACTGTTTCCGAAACTACCTTCGGGCGTGATTTCAATGAGGCGTTAGTACATCAAGTAGTTGTAGCTTATCAAGCTGCTGCTCGTCAAGGTACTCGTGCTCAGAAGACCCGTGCTGAAGTAACTGGTTCCGGTAAAAAACCATGGCGTCAAAAAGGTACAGGCCGTGCGCGTTCAGGTTCAATTAAGAGCCCGATCTGGCGTTCTGGTGGTGTAACTTTTGCTGCTCGCCCACAAAACCACAGCCAAAAGGTGAACAAAAAAATGTACCGCGGCGCGATGAAAAGCATCCTGTCTGAATTGGTACGTCAAGATCGCCTTATTGTCGTTGAAAAGTTTTCTGTTGAAGCACCGAAGACTAAGCAGCTGGTTCAAAAATTAAAAGATATGGCACTGGAAAGTGTGTTGATTATCACAAAAGAATTAGATGAAAATCTATTCTTAGCTGCACGTAACTTACACCAAGTTGATGTACGTGATGCAACGACAATTGATCCAGTTAGCCTAATCGCCTTCGAAAAAGTTGTGATGACGGCTGATGCTGTGAAACAAGTAGAGGAGATGCTGGAAAAATGATCCGTGAAGAACGTCTTCTACAAGTATTGCGTGCACCGCATGTTTCTGAAAAAGCATCTATCGCTATGGAAAAAACAAACACATTAGTGTTAAAAGTAGCGAAGAATGCCACCAAAGCAGAAATCAAAGCTGCAGTGCAAAAGCTGTTCGAAGTTGAAGTTGATGCTGTACGTACCTTAATTGTTAAAGGTAAAGTAAAACGTCATGGTCAACGTATCGGTCGTCGTAGTGACTGGAAAAAAGCTTACGTCACCCTGAAAGAAGGTCAAAGTCTTGATCTTACTGGCGGCGCAGAGTAATTCGGAGGAGTAAAGTACAATGGCAATTGTTAAGTGTAAGCCTACATCTCCGGGTCGTCGCCACGTAGTTAAAGTGGTTAACCCTGAGCTGCATAAAGGCAAGCCTTATGCCCCTTTGTTAGAAAAAAATAACAAAACGGGTGGCCGTAACAGTTATGGACGCATCACAACTCGTCATATTGGTGGTGGTCATAAGCAATTATATCGTTTAATTGACTTTAAACGAAATAAAGACGGTATTCCTGCAACAGTTGAGCGCTTGGAATATGATCCAAACCGTTCAGCAAATATTGCTTTGGTGCTTTATAAAGACGGCGAACGTCGTTATATTTTAGCACCAAAAGGTATGAAAGCAGGTGACGAAGTTCAATCAGGTGTTGATGCTGCGATTAAGGTGGGAAACACCTTACCAATGCGTAACATTCCAGTAGGTTCTACTGTTCACAATGTGGAAATGAAACCAGGTAAGGGTGGCCAATTGGCACGTTCTGCTGGTGCTTATGTTCAAATTGTTGCACGTGAGGGCACCTACGTTACATTGCGTCTTCGCTCTGGTGAAATGCGTAAAGTATTATCTGATTGCCGTGCAACTTTAGGGGAAGTAGGTAACTCAGAGCATATGTTACGAGTGCTGGGTAAAGCGGGCGCTAATCGCTGGCGTGGTGTTCGTCCAACCGTTCGCGGTACTGCGATGAACCCAGTTGACCATCCACATGGTGGTGGTGAGGGTCGTAACTTTGGTAAACATCCTGTGACTCCATGGGGCGTTCAAACTAAAGGTAAGAAGACCCGTAGCAATAAGCGTACTGATAAACTTATCGTACGTCGCCGTAGCCAAAAATAAATTTAGAGGATAAGCCATGCCACGTTCTCTCAAGAAGGGTCCATTTATTGACCTACACTTGCTGAAGAAGGTAGAGAAAGCGGTGGAAAGCGGGGACAAGAAACCATTACGTACTTGGTCCCGTCGTTCAACGATCTTTCCTAATATGATCGGATTGACCATCGCTGTCCATAATGGTCGTCAGCACGTTCCTGTTTTTGTTACCGACGAAATGGTTGGTCATAAACTGGGTGAATTTGCGCCGACTCGTACTTATCGCGGTCATGCAGCTGATAAGAAAGCTAAGAAAAAATAAGTAGGAGGAAGAGATGGAAACTATAGCAAAACATCACCACGCTCGTTCTTCTGCTCAGAAAGTTCGCTTAGTGGCTGATTTGATTCGAGGTAAGAAAGTGTCTCAGGCACTGGAAATCTTAACCTACACCAATAAAAAAGCGGCTGTATTGGTTAAGAAAGTTCTTGAGTCTGCCATTGCTAACGCAGAACACAACGAAAGCGCAGATATCGACGATTTGAGAGTCGCGAAGATTTTCGTCGACGAAGGCCCAAGCATGAAGCGTATTATGCCACGTGCAAAAGGTCGTGCAGATCGCATTTTAAAGCGCACCAGCCACATTACTGTGGTTGTGTCAGATCGCTGAGACTCCGGAGAATAGCAATGGGTCAGAAAGTACATCCAAATGGTATTCGACTGGGTATTGTTAAACCTTGGAACTCTACCTGGTACGCAAATACTAAAGAATTCGCTGATAATTTAGACAGCGATTATAAAATTCGCCAGTTTCTTAATAAAGAGTTGGCAAAAGCTTCTGTTTCTCGAATCGTGATTGAACGCCCGGCTAAGAGTGTTCGTGTGACTGTTCACACAGCTCGTCCTGGTATCGTGATCGGTAAGAAAGGTGAAGACGTCGAAAAACTGCGTAATGCTGTAGCAAATATTGCGGGCGTACCTGCACAGATTAATATTGCAGAAGTACGTAAGCCAGAGCTTGATGCAAAATTAGTTGCTGATAGCATTGCATCTCAACTGGAACGTCGCGTTATGTTCCGCCGTGCGATGAAGCGAGCTCTGCAAAATGCAATGCGTCTTGGCGCAAAAGGCATTAAAGTTGAAGTTAGCGGTCGTTTAGGTGGTGCTGAAATTGCTCGCTCTGAACAGTATCGTGAAGGTCGTGTTCCATTGCATACTTTGCGTGCGGATATTGACTATAATACTTCAGAAGCGCACACCACTTATGGTGTAATAGGCGTTAAGGTGTGGATCTTCAAAGGTGAGATCCTGGGTGGTATGGCTGCAGTTGAACAACCGGAACAACCTGTTGCTCAACCTAAGAAGCAGCAGCGTAAGAGCCGTAAATAAGGAGCGTCGCTGATGTTACAACCAAAGCGTACAAAATTCCGTAAAGTGCACAAAGGCCGCAACCGTGGTCTGGCTGCGGGCGCGGATGTGAGCTTCGGCACTTATGGTCTGAAAGCTGTAGGCCGTGGACGTTTAACTGCTCGCCAAATTGAAGCAGCACGTCGTGCCATGACCCGTGCAGTTAAGCGTCAGGGTAAAATCTGGATTCGTGTATTTCCAGATAAACCAATTACTGAAAAGCCATTGGAAGTTCGTATGGGTAAAGGTAAAGGTAACGTAGAATATTGGGTTGCCTTAATTCAGCCTGGTAAGGTTCTCTATGAAATGGATGGAGTGCCTGAAGAACTTGCGCGTGAAGCGTTCCAATTGGCAGCAGCAAAACTGCCGATTAAAACCACCTTTGTAACTAAGACGGTGATGTAATGAAAGCAAAAGAGCTGCGTGAAAAGAGTGTTGCAGAGTTGAACACTGAATTGCTAAATTTGTTACGTGAACAATTTAATTTGCGTATCCAATTAGCGAGTGGTCAATTACAACAAACTCACTTGATTAAGCAAGTGCGTCGTAATATCGCACGCGTGAAAACTTTACTGACAGAGAAGGGTGCGTAATGACAGATAAAATCCGTACACTGCAAGGTCGTGTAGTTAGTGATAAAATGGAGAAATCTATCGTTGTTACTATCGAACGTTTTGTGAAGCACCCTATCTACGGTAAATTCATTAAGCGTACGACTAAGTTGCACGTGCATGACGAAAACAACGAATGTGGTATTGGTGATACCGTGGAAATCCGCGAATGCCGCCCACTTTCAAAAACCAAGTCTTGGACTTTGGTTCGTGTTGTTGAAAAAGCGGTTATATAATATATGTAATCGTTTTATACAAATAATCGGCTCTTAAGTTGGGCCGATTATTTTTTCTACCCATCTAGCAGAAGTGGTGATATAATATTGCACCCTATCTTATAGATGGGGATTTTTGAAACGACCCGATTGGGGTCCTAAGCAGTTGACATTAGCGGAGCACTAAGATGATCCAAGAACAGACTATGCTTGACGTCGCAGACAATTCTGGCGCCCGTCGCGTAATGTGTATCAAGGTTCTGGGTGGATCGCACCGTCGCTATGCTGACGTTGGCGACATCATTAAGATCACCATTAAAGAAGCAATTCCTCGTGGCAAGGTCAAAAAAGGTGATGTGCTGAAAGCTGTAGTGGTGCGTACCAGGAAGGGTGTTCGTCGCCCAGATGGATCTGTCATTCGCTTTGATCGTAACGCATGCGTTATCTTAAATAATAACAGTGAGCAACCGATCGGAACACGTATTTTTGGACCAGTAACTCGTGAACTTCGTAACGAGAAGTTTATGAAGATTATTTCTCTGGCACCTGAAGTACTGTAAGGAGCGCAATAATGGCAGCTAAAATCCGTCGTGATGACGAAGTTATCGTGTTAACCGGAAAAGATCAAGGTAAACGTGGTAAAGTAAAAAATGTTGTGTCTTCAAGTAAAATTGTTGTTGAAGGTATCAACCTGGTTAAAAAACATCAAAAGCCTGTTCCGGCTTTGAATCAACCAGGTGGCATCGTTGAAAAAGAAGCGGCAATTGACGTTTCTAACGTTGCAATCTACAACGCAGCTACTGGTAAGGCAGACCGTGTAGGTTTTCGTTTTGAAGACGGTAAAAAAGTCCGTTTCTTCAAAAAAACTAAAGAAACTATTAAGTAATTGGAGTAGTACGATGGCGAAACTGCATGATTACTACAAAGAACAGGTAGTAAAAAAACTGCAAGAACAGTTTGGCTACAAATCTGTCATGCAAGTCCCTCGGATCGAGAAGATCACCCTGAATATGGGTGTGGGTGAAGCAATTACAGATAAGAAACTGCTAGATAATGCAGTAGCTGATCTGACTGCTATCAGCGGTCAAAAACCACTGGTAACCAAAGCTCGTAAGTCTGTTGCAGGCTTTAAAATCCGTCAGGGATATCCGATCGGCTGTAAAGTAACTCTACGTGGCGAACGTATGTGGGAGTTCTTTGAACGTCTGATCTCTATTGCTGTACCACGTACCCGCGATTTTCGTGGTTTAAACCCGAAGTCATTTGATGGTCGTGGAAATTACAGTATGGGTGTGCGCGAGCAAATCATCTTCCCAGAAATCGACTATGATAAGGTCGATCGCATACGTGGTTTAGATATTACTGTTACCACTACTGCGCAAACTGATGATGAAGGCCGTGCTCTATTGTCAGCCTTCAACTTCCCGTTTCGCAAATAAGGTAGGGTGATGTAATGGCTAAACAAGCATTGAAAGCGCGCGAAGTTAAGCGCGAAAAGTTAGCAAATAAATTCTTTGCAAAACGTCAAGAATTAAAAGCTATCATTGTTGATGCAAATGCATCTGATGAAGATCGCTGGAACGCAGTTTTGAAATTGCAAACTCTTCCACGTGATTCAAGTCCAATCCGTCAGCGTAATCGTTGTCGCCAGACAGGCCGTCCACACGGTGTTCTGCGCAAATTTGGTTTGAGCCGTATTAAGGTCCGTGAAGCCGCTATGCGCGGTGAAATTCCGGGTCTGAAAAAGGCCAGCTGGTAATTACCACATTGAATCACGGGAGTAATAACAGATGAGCATGCAAGATCCGATCGCAGATATGCTGACCCGCATTCGTAACGGTCAGGCTGCGAATAAGACTGCGGTCACTATGCCTTCCTCCAAGCTCAAAGTGGCTATTGCCAAAGTGCTGAAGGACGAAGGTTTTATTGAAGATTATAAAATTGAAGGCGACACTAAACCTGAATTGGAAATTTCATTGAAATACTTCCAAGGTAAGGCAGTGGTAGAAAGTATTCAGCGTGTCAGCCGCCCAGGTTTACGCATCTATAAAAGAAAAGATGAGTTACCAAAGGTAATGGCTGGTTTAGGTATCGCTGTTGTATCTACCTCTAAAGGTGTTATGACTGATCGTGCAGCTCGTCAAGCCGGCTTAGGCGGCGAGATTATCTGCTACGTAGCTTAATCGGGAGGATAGAATGTCTCGTGTTGCAAAAGCACCAGTCGCTGTTCCTGCCGGTGTAGAAATTAAAATAAACGGTCAGGTTGTCACTATCAAGGGCAAAAACGGCGAATTAACCCGTACAATCCACGATGCTGTAGAAGTTAAACAAGAAGGGGAGACATTAACATTTACTCCTCGTGATGGTTTTGCTAATGCCTGGGCTCAGGCGGGTACTGCTCGTGCACTGTTAAACGGAATGGTTATCGGTGTTACTGAAGGCTTCACTAAGAAGCTGCAATTGGTAGGTGTAGGTTATCGTGCTGCAGTTAAAGATAACGTAGTGAATTTAAGCTTAGGCTTTTCTCACCCTGTTAATCATGCTCTGCCAGCAGGTATTACTGCTGAATGTCCATCACAAACTGAAATTGTATTGAAAGGTACAGATAAACAGTTAATTGGGCAGGTTGCGGCAGATCTACGCGCTTATCGTCGTCCTGAACCTTATAAAGGTAAAGGTGTTCGTTACGCCGACGAAGTCGTGCGTACTAAAGAGGCTAAGAAGAAGTAAGGTAACACTATGGATAAGAAAGCAGCTCGTATCCGTCGTGCGACCCGCGCACGTCGGAAACTTAAAGAACTGTGTGCGACTCGCCTGGTGGTTCACCGTACTCCGCGTCATATTTATGCGCAGATTATCGCACCAAACGGTTCTGAAGTGCTGGTAGCAGCTTCTACATTAGAAAAAGCTATTAGTGAAAAAATTAAATATACAGGAAACAAAGACGCTGCAGCTGCAGTCGGCAAAGCTATTGCTGAACGTGCACTGGCTAAAGACATTACATCAGTGTCTTTTGATCGTTCTGGTTTTCAATATCATGGTAGAGTCCAGGCGCTGGCAGATGCTGCCCGCGAAGCTGGCCTTCAGTTCTAAGGTAGAGGTGTAAGATGGTTAACATCGAAAAACAAGCTGGTGAACTGCAGGAAAAGCTAATCGCGGTAAACCGTGTAGCTAAAACTGTAAAAGGTGGCCGTATTTTTAGTTTTACCGCACTGACTGTAGTAGGTGACGGTAACGGTCGCGTTGGTTTTGGTTATGGTAAAGCACGCGAAGTTCCAGCAGCTATCCAGAAAGCGATGGAGAAAGCTCGTCGCAATATGATGAATATCGCGTTGAACAATGGTACGTTGCAGCACCCTGTTAAAGGTGCTCATACTGGTTCTCGTGTATTTATGCAACCCGCTTCTGAAGGTACCGGTATTATTGCCGGCGGTGCGATGCGCGCTGTTTTAGAAGTTGCCGGTGTCCGTAACGTTTTAGCTAAAGCGTATGGTTCAACCAACCCAATTAATGTGGTTCGTGCAACAGTTGATGCATTGGCAAGAATGAAATCACCAGAAATGGTAGCGGCCAAACGCGGTAAAACTGTTGACGAGATCTTGGGGTAATTATTATGGCAAAGACTATTAAAATTACTCAAGTACGTAGCTCAATTGGTCGTTTGCCTAAACATAAGGCAACTATGACTGGTTTAGGATTACGTCATATCGGTCATACTGTTGAGCGCGAAGATACACCTGCTATTCGCGGTATGATTAATCAAGTATCCTATATGCTAAAAATAGAGGAGTAAGAGATGAAATTAAATACTCTAGCTCCAGCAGCTGGTGCAAAAAAAGCATCAAAGCGTTTAGGTCGTGGTATTGGTTCAGGTATCGGTAAAACTGGCGGACGTGGTCATAAAGGTCAATCTTCTCGTTCCGGCGGTGGTGTACGTCGTGGATTTGAAGGCGGTCAAATGCCTTTATATCGTCGTTTACCAAAATTTGGTTTCACTTCTCGTAAAGCAATGATAACGGCTGAAGTACGCTTATCAGAACTGATGAAAGTAGATGCTGAAATTATCGATTTAAATGCATTGAAAGCCGCTAATATTGTTGGTATTCAGATTGAATATGCAAAAGTGATGCTTTCTGGTGAGATCAATCGACCGGTAACTGTGCGTGGTTTACGAGTAACTAAAGGTGCTCGCACTGCAATCGAAGCCGCTGGCGGAAAAGTTGAGGAATAGGTAGCAGATGGCTAAACAACCAGGATTAGATTTTCAAAGTGCAAAAAGCGGATTAGGTGAATTAAAACGCAGAATATTATTTGTTGTTTTAGCCCTGATTGTTTTCCGTATTGGCTCTTATATTCCAATTCCTGGTATTAACGTTACCGCGCTAAATGACCTTGTAAAAGGACAGAAAGGTACCATTATTGATATGTTTAATATGTTCTCTGGTGGTGCCTTAAGTCGAGCTTCTGTTTTTGCATTGGGTATTATGCCTTATATTTCGGCATCTATTATTATCCAGCTATTAACAGTGGTTAACCCAACATTAGCAGAATTAAAGAAGGAAGGTGAGTCTGGACGTCGTAAGATAAGCCAGTATACTCGTTATGGTGCTTTGATTCTAGCTATAATACAATCTGTCGGTATTGTTACTGGCTTACCAAATATGATCCCAGGACTAGTAACATCACCTAGTCTTGGTTTCTATTTCACTGCAATTGTAAGCTTAATAACAGGAACAATGTTCCTAATGTGGTTAGGCGAGCAGGTAACTGAAAGAGGTATCGGTAATGGTATCTCGATCATTATTTTTGCAGGTATTGTGGCGGGTTTACCTCCAGCGACGCTTGAAACTGTTGAACAAGTTCGTATAGGTGAAATGTCAATTCTTCTGCTATTATTGATTGCAGCACTGATAATTGCTGTGACGTATTTTGTTGTATTTGTTGAACGTGGACAACGACGTATCGTTGTTAACTATGCGCAACGCCAACAAGGTCGTAAGGTTTTTGCTGCTCAAAGTTCACATTTACCTTTAAAAGTTAATATGGCGGGAGTTATTCCAGCCATTTTTGCTTCAAGTATTATCCTGTTCCCGGCGACGATTGTTACATGGTTCGGTAGCGGTGCTAATGCAGGTGAAGGTTGGCGAGGATGGCTAATCACAATATCTGATTATTTACAACCCGGTCAGCCTCTTTATGTGTTAATATATGCAGCTGCAATCATTTTCTTCTGCTTTTTCTATACGGCATTGGTATTTAATCCGCGTGAAACAGCAGATAATTTGAAGAAGTCGGGTGCGTTTGTACCAGGGATCCGTCCGGGAGAACAAACCGCTAAACATATAGATAAAATAATGACTCGCCTAACATTAATAGGCGCTATGTATATTACTTTTATCTGCTTAATCCCGGAGTTCATGCGTGGCGCTATGAATGTTCCATTCCAATTTGGTGGTACATCATTGTTAATCGTAGTTGTCGTGATTATGGACTTTATAGCTCAAGTGCAGACTCTTATGATGTCTAGTCAATATGAATCTGCGTTGAAAAAAGCTAATCTGAAAGGCTCACGCCGTTAAATTCAGATAGCATGAGAAGTTACGGAGAGTTAAAATGAAAGTTCGTGCTTCCGTTAAGAAGCTGTGCCGTAACTGTAAAATCATCAAGCGCAACGGTGTTGTGCGTGTGATTTGCAGTGAACCGAAACATAAACAGCGTCAAGGCTGATTTATTTTTCATAAGATTTTTCTTGCAAAATGTGGTTGAGCTGGCTAGATTAGCCAGCCAGTCTTTTTGTTAAATAGCAACATTATTTGAGTATCCTGAAAACGGGCTTTTCAGAATAGTGTTGTGATTTATTAAATTAAGGAGTGCATAGTGGCCCGTATAGCAGGCATTAACATTCCTGATCATAAACATACTGTGATCGCATTAACTGCGATTTATGGTATCGGTAAAACTAGAGCGCAAGCTATTTGTGTTTCTAGTGGTATTACTGAAAGTGTTAAGATCAGTGAACTGTCTGAAGAGCAAATCGAAAAGTTACGTGACGAAGTTGCCAAGTATACTGTAGAAGGCGATTTGCGTCGTGAAGTTACCATGAGCATCAAGCGTCTAATGGATCTTGGTTGTTACCGTGGTATCCGTCATCGTCGTGGTCTGCCCGTTCGTGGTCAGCGTACTAAAACCAATGCTCGTACCCGCAAGGGTCCGCGTAAGCCGATCAAGAAATAATCGGGATGGATGAATAATGGCAAAGACACCTATTCGTGCACGTAAGCGCGTAAAAAAACAGATTTCAGACGGTGTGGCACATATCCATGCCTCTTTCAACAACACCATCGTGACAATTACCGATCGTCAGGGAAATGCTCTGGGGTGGGCAACTGCTGGTGGTTCAGGTTTCCGTGGTTCTCGTAAATCAACTCCTTTTGCCGCTCAAGTCGCAGCTGAACGCTGTGCCGAAGCAGTAAAAGAGTATGGCATTAAGAATCTGGAAGTTATGGTTAAGGGACCAGGTCCTGGTCGTGAGTCAACAATTCGTGCGTTAAATGCAGCTGGTTTCCGCATTACTAACATTACTGATGTGACTCCTATCCCTCATAACGGTTGTCGTCCACCGAAAAAGCGTCGCATCTAGGCTCGCTTTAGGAATGTTGGAGAAAGAAAATGGCAAGATATTTGGGGCCTAAGCTTAAGCTAAGCCGCCGTGAGGGCACTGACTTATTCCTTAAGTCTGGTGTTCGCGCAATCGATAGTAAATGTAAACTTGAACAAATTCCTGGTCAACATGGTGCGCGTAAGCCACGTTTGTCTGATTACGGATTACAGTTACGTGAAAAGCAAAAAGTTCGCCGTATTTATGGTGTTCTTGAACGTCAATTCCGTAACTATTACAAAGAAGCAGCTCGTCTTAAAGGTAATACTGGTGAAAACCTATTATCTTTGTTAGAGGGTCGTTTAGACAATGTGGTATATCGTATGGGATTTGGTGCAACACGCGCTGAAGCTCGTCAATTAGTTAGCCACAAAGCTATTATGGTTAATGGTCGTGTTGTGAACATTGCATCTTATCAGGTTTCACCTGAAGATGTTGTTACTGTTCGTGAGAAAGCCAAAAAGCAATCACGTATCAAAGCCGCACTGGAATTGTCTGAACAGCGTGAAAAGCCTATTTGGCTCGAAGTGGATGCTGCAAAGATGGAAGGTGTTTTCAAGCGTTTGCCTGAACGTTCTGAATTGTCTGCGGACATTAATGAACACCTGATCGTTGAGCATTACTCTAAGTAAAGTTTAGTTCCAAAGAGAGGACACAATGCAGGGTTCTGTGACAGAGTTTTTAAAACCGCGCCTAGTGGATATCGAGCAAGCGAGTTCGACATATGCTAAGGTGACCCTTGAGCCGTTAGAGCGTGGCTTTGGCCATACTTTGGGTAATGCACTGCGTCGTATTCTGCTTTCATCGATGCCTGGTTGTGCAGTTACTGAGGTCGAAATTGATGGTGTTCTGCATGAGTACAGCACCAAAGAAGGTATACAGGAAGACATCCTGGAAATCCTGCTCAATCTGAAAGGGTTGGCGGTGAAAGTTCATGGTAAAGACAGCGTTATTCTTACCTTGAATAAGTCTGGTATCGGCCCTGTAACAGCAGAAGATATCACTCATGATAGTGATGTTGATATTGTTAAACCACAGCATGTAATTTGCCATCTGACTGATGAAAACGCATCAATTAATATGCGTATAAAGGTTCAGCGTGGTAGGGGTTATGTGCCCGCTTCTGCGCGTATTCATGCAGAGGATGATGAACGTCCAATCGGTCGATTGTTAGTGGATGCGTGTTATAGTCCTATTGAGCGTATTTCATATACAGTTGAAGCTGCTCGTGTAGAACAGCGTACTGACTTGGACAAGTTAGTTATTGAGATGGAAACAAATGGTACAATAGATCCTGAAGAAGCGATCCGTCGTGCCGCAACAATTTTGGCAGAACAACTTGAGGCTTTTGTTGATTTACGTGATGTTCGTCAACCAGAAGTGAAAGAAGAGAAGCCTGAATTTGATCCAATTCTACTGCGTCCAGTAGATGATCTTGAGCTAACAGTTCGTTCTGCTAACTGTTTGAAGGCAGAAGCAATACATTATATCGGTGATCTGGTACAACGTACCGAGGTTGAGTTACTTAAGACACCTAACTTAGGTAAGAAATCTCTTACAGAGATTAAAGATGTCTTAGCTTCTCGTGGCTTATCTCTGGGCATGCGCTTAGAAAACTGGCCTCCAGCCAGTATTGCTGACGAGTAATTAGATCACAGGTTAAGGTTTTTCTGAGAAGGATAAGTTATGCGCCATCGTAAGAGTGGTCGTCAACTAAACCGCAATAGCAGTCATCGCCAGGCGATGTTTCGCAATATGGCTGGTTCTTTAGTTCGTCATGAAATCATCAAGACAACTTTACCAAAGGCGAAAGAGTTACGTCGTGTAGTTGAACCATTAATTACCCTAGCTAAGGCCGATAGTGTTGCTAATCGTCGCTTAGCATTTGCTAGAACTCGTGATAACGAGATCGTAGCAAAATTATTTAATGAATTGGGTCCGCGTTTTGCTGAACGTGCAGGTGGTTACACCCGCATTTTGAAATGTGGTTTTCGAGCAGGTGATAATGCGCCGATGGCTTACATCGAGCTTGTTGACCGTGCCGAGAAGACTCAAGAAGCTGCTGCTGAGTAATAACTAGTAAGAACAGCTTAGATGAAAACCGGGATATTGATCCCGGTTTTTCATAATGTAACGTATATCCTGTATTATAAATATTTTATCTATATTCTCTTTATCATAGCCTATAGTATTTTAATTAATCACATTCGTGAATATCTAAAAATAAAACAATAAATTATTACGTTATTTTTTTGTTTTTTAACAAAATAAATTTCATTTATTTTTATATTAAATAATTAAATTAGCTTATTTATTAATAACTATTTGATATTAATAACTTTTATTTGATATGATTATTTTTTAATTAACTGTTATGTCATTTTTTTTAAGGATGCTTTATTTATCAATTATATTTTTTATATAGTTAATAATACATTATATGGTATCAATGTATTACTATTGATGCGATGTTATTAAGAAGAATACAATGATAGTATTATTTTATTATCATGTATTTCATCAGAAATAAATGAAAAATAAAATGATATTATTAATATAATTATAAATATAAAAATACTTTAATAAAAAGGTGTATAGTTAAATTAGTCTATTTATTTTCTTTTTTTATTAATTTAATTATTTTTAATAAAAATGTTGCTATTTATTTTATATGTTAAACTAATAATTATAATTCTATTACATTATAAATAATAATTTATTGTTTACATTAATTGATGCTATATTAAATAATATATCATCTACAATTGATATAAAGTTAGTTATTTCCTTAAAAATATTAGTTATTATTATTTTATTTAACTTTATTTATGCATTTTAATTAATTATTAGTGAAATGAATTAAAATATGTGAATTTTTTTGTTAAAAAAGCTATTTTATTTTTAATGTCTATAATAAAAAAGCCTGATAAATTATCAGGCTTTATAATCAAAAATAGTAATTATATTATTTGAAGTGAATTTCAACACCAGGCCAATGAATAATACCAGCACCTCTACCTATATTGAGTTTATTAATATCGTTATAACCAACACCATAAATTTTATCATCTTCAGTTTGGTAGAATAAGTGCTCTTTACCACCACCAACGCCTACAACAGGACCATGAGTCACTCGTTCAGTAGGTTTAGCACCGTATATCATTTTAAATGCACTACCACCGGTTTGCCCCCATGTGTACAGTTTTTGATCGTTAGTAACGGCAGCAGAGCCAACATAACGAGCAAATAATGATTTAACATTAGTCATTACAACGACTGGTTCAGGTGAACTATATCTTGTTTGCGTTGTACCTTGACCTAAAGCCGCTTGGAGACCCCAACCAATAACTGTACCATCTTCAAGTAATGCTTCTCCCCAGCCATTACCACCAGCAATATAGACCATTTTATGTGCATATTTATCTAAATTAGGTATACGTGTTGGTTTGCGAATAATTTCTTGTACGCCATATCTAGGACCTTGAATACCTAGACCGCTCGCCTCGTTATCCCCCCATGCCCATACATGTCCTTCAGTTGTTACAGCAAACGCGCCCTCATATGCACCACCAATTATGCGCGCTGTTTCTCCCTCCAAATCTACGAGGATGGGTTTTACACTATCTTCTTTATCACCATTACCTAATTGGCCATATATATTGCGTCCCCAAGTCCAAACTTTTCCAGTACGATCTAATGCTATAGAGTAATATTCACCAGCAGCAATCTGTATGGCGTTTTCTAAAACAACACATGGTGTACTTACATAAAAGCCTGGGCAACCCGTTTCACCATAACCGCTTTGTCCCCAGCCCCAAACTCTACCTTCTTGATCTAAAGCAAGTAAATGATAAGCACCTGCTGTTAGGGAAACTATATTTTTTAAACTTTTGATTTTCTCTATTGGATCCTTACTAGAAACATGTTTTTTTCCATTACCTTGCTGAGCTGAACCGCGGAATCCCCATACATAAACTTCACCATCTGCATAAGCAGAACCTGTTGTAAGGAGTGTTCCAGTAATAGGGAGTGATGTGGAATACTCTATTCCTGTTTCTAAATCTCTCCAAGTAGCCGCTTGAGAACAGACAGAAGATATGAGCATAGCCGTAGCGCATAATGCTTTACTTTTTAAATTTTTCATATTTTTCCCTTATATATTTGTAAATTATAATATTTAACATTTATGAATATAATTTTAATTCTATAAATGTGTCCCTTAAGTATTTAATGATATCTGATAAATTTATAATAATGGTTAAATAAAAAAATTAAATGATTATGGAATCATCCTTGTTTACTAGTAAGTCATTATTAAGAAATAAGATATAAATAAAATTTCTTAAAAAATAAAAATAATACATTAATTTTGCTATATATAATATTTTATTAATATATCAATTAGTTATATTTAAAATTCATTTTCATTTATAGTGTTATTTATTGACGACACTAAAATTTTTATATTGTTTTTATTTGATAAAACATATATATAATGAAATCCATATATACTAATACAATACAGGTTATTGTTTAGTAATCGACATAATATAATTATTATATATCAGTAATAAATATTAATATTTAATTATATTGTTTAAACATTAAACTTATTAGAGCTGTATAATAAGTTATTTATGTTTAATAAACAATTACTATGTAAAAAATTATTAATATTTATTTTAAGTCATATTATTTACTTTGTTTATAAATTAAATGAATATATTTATATATTGTATATGTTAAATTGAATAAAAATTTATTTAATATAACAATGAAAAGATCAATTAAAATTTTATAATGTTGATATGATTTATGTCTAACTGAGGCTACTATCAGTAAATAAAACTAGTATTATTATATCAATAAATAAATAATTTCTTTTATCTGATAGTAGTTAATAATGAATAAATACTTATAAAAATAATGGACTAGGCTGAAAAAATTTTTCTACTTCTGTAATATATTTTTTATCTGTTAAGAGAATAATGATGTGATCATCTTGTTGTATTTCAATTGTGTTATTAGCAATTATGACATCGTTCCCACGAACGATAGCACTAATGGTTGTTCCAGGTGGTAACTTAATTTTATCAATTGATTTACCAACAACTCTTGATGTTTTTTTATCCCCATGGGCAATGGCCTCAATAGCTTCAGCGACACCCCGACGTAATGTTGAAACATTGACGATATCAGCTTTGCGTACATGACCAAGAAGAGCCGAAATCGTCGCTTGTTGAGGGTAGACGACGATATCGATAATTCCGCCCTGAACTAAATCGATATAAGCGTAACGCTGTACGAGAACTATAACTTTTTTTGCACCCATGCGTTTAGCCAACATTGCAGACATAATGTTCGCTTCATCATCATTTGTTACAGCAAGAAAAAGATCTATTTGTTCAATATGTTCTTCTGATAATAGTTGTTCATCAGAAGCATCACCGCAAAAAACAACCGTATTTTGTAATCGTTCGGCAAGTAATTCTGCTCGCTGAGGCTTCTTTTCAATCAGTTTTACTTTACAGTCTTCTTCAAGCCGTTTTGCCAATCCTGCCCCAACATTTCCTCCTCCAACAATCATTATTCTTTTATAAGGTTTTTCTAATCGTTGTAACTCACTCATTACTGCTCTGATATGCTCTGTAGCGACAACAAAGAAAACTTCATCACCTGCTTCAATAATTGTTGAATTTTGTGGTCGAATATGACGACCATTGCGGAATATTGCAGCGATTTGTGTATTAATATGAGGTAAGTGATCTTTCAAAGAGGTTAAGTCGTCACCTACTAAGGGTCCACCATAATAAGCATTAACGACAACAAGACTTACTTTATTTTCTGCAAAACTAACGACTTGTAAAGCACCGGGATATTCAACAAGTTTATAAATATAATCAATAACTAATTGTTCAGGGGCAATGAGGTGATCGACTGGAATTGCATTTGGTTTAAATAATTGCTCTTTTTCTCTGAGATAACTTGATGAGCGAATTCGCGCTATGCGCGTCGGTGTGTTGAATAGGGTATATGCTATTTGACAAGCAATCATATTTGTCTCGTCAGAACAGGTAACCGCAATAACCATATCAGCATCTTCAGCTCCAGCTTGTCTTAACGTTTGTGGGTAGGCGGCATTGCCTTGTATGACTCTAAGATCGTATTTACTTTGCAATTGATGTAAACGATCTAAATCTTCATCGACAAGTGTAATATCGTTATTTTCACTCACTAGATTTCCCGCTAGTGTTCCACCAACTTGACCGGCACCAAGAATAATTATTTTCATAACATCATATTATCTTCTATTTTACCTTGTCTATTAGGTATTTTTTTTACTATTTTGGCATAAAAGAAACCATCACCACCGTCGATTTCAGGTAACTTTTGCCAACCAGGGGATAAACTAGAACCCGTTTCCTGCAAAATAGCATCACAGTGCTTAGATAGGAAGTCAGCAATTTGTAAGCTATTTTCTTCTGGTAATATAGAGCAGGTTGCATAAACTAATGTGCCACCCTGTTTCAAATAAGGCCAGATAGCTTTCAAAATAGATTTTTGTAATGTAACTAATTCATTAATATCACTATCCCGGCGTAACCATTTTATATCTGGGTGACGACGAATAACACCTGTAGCCGAACACGGTGCATCTAACAAAATTCTGTCAAATTGCAGATTATTTATCCATTGTTCAGGGTGTAATCCATCACCACAAATAACATTAGCAGATAAATTTAGACGCTGTAAATTTTCATTTATTCGTTGTAGTCGAATTGGATCGACATCGACAGCAACAACATGTACTTGAGGGGCGATTTCCAAAATATGTGTTGTCTTTCCACCAGGAGCGGCACATAGGTCAAGAATTAATTCATTATTTTCTGGCGCAAGAAGTTGTGCACATGTTTGAGCTGAAGCATCCTGTATACTAACCCAACCTTGAGAAAAACCGGGTAACACAGCTGCGGAACAAGGTGTTATTAGTCGAATTGCATCAGGATATTCTAAATGTGTTTCACCTTTTATACCTATTTGCTCGAGTAAAGTTAAATACGTCGCAGGTGTTTGATAGTTTCTGTTTACGCGTAACCACATAGGCGGTTTTTGATTATTTGCTGTAAGAATCGTTTGCCATTGTTCTGAATAAGCGTGTTTTATACGTTCAACTAACCAATCTGGATGTAAAAATCGTTCTTCTTGTAATTGAAATAGTTCTTCAAGTGTTGTTTGCTGGCGAGTAAATTGGCGTAATACACCATTAATTACACCTTTAAGTTGAGGTCGTTTTAACGAAATAGCACCATTGACGGTTTCGGCTACAGCAGCATGTGCAGGTATACGGCTATAGATTATTTGATATAAACCAACCATAATTAAATAGTGTAAAATACGTTGTTTACCATTAAATGGTTTGGCCATTAACTGACTAATAATCCATTGTAGATGGGGTAATGTCCGTAAACAACCAAAAGAAAGTTCTTGAAGTAGAGATTGGTCTTTTTCATTCACTGTTCGTTGAAATTCGGGTAATACCGTTGTTAATGATTTTCCTTGTTCTACGACATTTTCAATGATTATTGCAGTAATGGCTCTTAAATTATATTTTATCTTCATGTTTAGTGTTACTGATAGTCGCTCTATTTTATAAACAGTGGCTTATATAAAAAGCTCTTTATTAAGGATAGCTTTTTCTAAATAAAATTTACGTAATTAATCTAGTTTATGACCACAGACAAACCATTCTTTACGTGAGTTTAATAAATCTTGCGCTGACATAACTTTCTTTCCAGCGGGTTGTAATTGTGTAATATTAAGTATTCCTTCACCTGTAGCAATTTCAATACCTGATTTGTTTGCATTAAGGATAGTACCAGGTAAAGCAGATGTTGTATCATTTATAGCATTTGCCTGCCAAACTTTTATTAAATTGTTATTGACGGTAAAATAGCTCAAAGGCCAAGGATTAAATGCTCTTACACAACGTTCGAGTTGTTGTGCTGACAAACGCCAATCAAGTTTAGCTTCTTCTTTACTTAATTTTTTAGCATAAGTCGCTAAATTATTATCTTGTTGCTGTAATTGACATTTGCCATTTTCGATAAGTTGTAAAGCATGTATTAATGTTTGTGGACCCAGAGTAGCTAATTTGTTGAATAATGTGGCACTGGTATCTGTATTACTAATTTCGCATGAAGCTTTGCAAATCATATCACCTGTATCTAGACCGGCATCCATTTGCATAATTGTAATTCCTGTTTGCTTATCTCCAGCCCAAAGAGCTCGTTGAATCGGTGCAGCTCCTCGCCAACGAGGTAATAATGAACCATGAACATTAATACAACCTAAACGAAGAGAATCTAATACAGCTTGCGGCAAAATTAATCCATAAGCAACAACAATCATTATATCTGCATTATAACTGGCAAGTTGTAATTGACTTTGTTCCTCACGGAATGAAGTTGGTTGAAATATAGGAAGATTATATTGCAACGCAACTGATTTTACTGCACTTGCAGTCAATTTATTGCCACGACCAGCTGGTCGATCAGGTTGAGTAAGGACACCTACTATGTTATAGCTATTTTCGATTAATGCTGTTAGGTGGTGAGCGGCAAATTCTGGTGTGCCCGCAAATAGGATACGTAAAGGATTCGACATAGTTTACCTCATCATTGTATAACGATTTATTTTAATAATAAATTACTTATTTTGAACAATAGATTAACGATTAGCGGCAATTAATCATAAATATATCACTTTTATATCTATAGACATTCTACCGTATAGAACGAACGTATTGTTAATAACCAATCTATTTAAACTAAAGAAACGCTGCTTCCATACCTAGTACTTATTTATCTAAGTTAGGAGGGTGTGAAAAAGAAGTATATAGTTAGTTTGAGTGATAGAGTAAATTCCAATACAATAAAATCAAGATATTAATTTATTATTTCTTATCGTATTGATTATTTTCAAAGAAATTACCTATTATTTTGACTCTTGCATGCGCGATTATATGTGCTATGAAAATGGATGGATTATTGGTACGTTATAGACTGCTAAAAACGGTATTATAGATGAAGCAATATCTTCATTATTTTCCTTTCAACGAAGGTGCCAAATTAAGTTGGTGCAAACTAATAGATATGCTTGAGGAAGTCTATATTTAAGCATAATAAGCTGATTATTTCTTCTATACGTTATTATTTAATTAACTTTACTATTTTACCGTAGTGAATGAGGGTATAAATTTAGTTTTTGATCAACGTATTATACATTAAGATAATAGCATGTAGATGTAGATGTAGATGTAGATGTAGATTAATAAAAGCAGTTGCTATAGGT
>CALYQQ010000019.1 GCA_945288535.1 uncultured Enterobacterales bacterium
GAGCACCGGTCTCCAAAACCGGGTGTTGGGAGTTCGAGTCTCTCCGCCCCTGCCACGATAGTTGTAACCCTTCCCTTTAAGAAGGGTTTTTTGCGTTTATAACTTCATTAATTACCTACCGATATTAATTTTACTGCTAAACTAAATACCATTCGTTATTTGTCATAAAGATTATTACAAATTTATAAATAGCAATAAAGATCATGTTTATTAAAATTATTCTAAAAAATATTTATATATAGTTTATTTGATATGCGTTAAACCGGCATAATAAAATAGATTATGATTGACGTTATATCATATAGCTTTCATTTATTGAATTTTAAACGAAATAAAAGACGATATTTTGAGCAAACAAACAGGAACTTTCAATTAATAAGCAAACTATGTCATTCATGTATTGCAAAAAATATCTTTATATATAATACTCCGGCGATATTAACACGATCAAAGAAATAACAGGAGCGTGTCATATGGCCGAAAGTTTTCAGACTACACATCGTTTTTTTGATAATAAGAATTATCCGCGAGGATTTGCTCGTCATGGAGATTTCACAATCAAGGAAGCACAATTATTAGAAAAGTTAGGTAATGCTTTTTATGAATTAGATATGGGAAAACGTGAACCCGTAACTGATGAAGAAAAAGCCTTTTTAGAAGTTTGTCGCGAGCAACGTCAACCAATAAGTGAAAATGAAAAAACATGGATGAAGTATCTTTCAAAGATCCGTAAACCAAAGCGTTTTCATACCTTATCGGGCGGAAAGCCACAAATTGATACTGTCGATGATTTTGTTGATAGTGAAGATTAATTTAATTAGGCAGGTTTTATATTATAAAACCTGCCTAATTAATTAGTTTATGTAATTTTAGTAATAATCTATCCATACATCGATAAGTCAGTGCCTCTGTTAAATGCATTCTTTCAATATTTTTACTTTGCCCAAGATCAGCTAATGTTCTAGAGACTTTTAATATTCTATGCCAGGCGCGGACAGATAAACCTAATTTCATTAATGCTTGTTCTAAAAATAATGCATCAGATTGTTTTATTTTGCATATATTTTCAACTTCTTTACTCGTTAATTGAGCATTCGTTTTACCGTTTCTATCTTGTTGGATTTGCCTGGCAAATTCTACGCGCTTTTTTATTTGATGGCTATTTTCACCTTTAATTCTATTTTGACTAAGAATACCTTGGGGTAAAAGAGGTACTTCAATTGAAATATCAAATCTGTCAAGAAATGGCCCAGAAAGTCGATTAAGGTAGCGCATTATTTGTTGTGGTGAGCTGCGGCTATTTTGTCCTTGATAATGTCCAGTGGGACTCGGATTCATAGCTGCAATAAGTTGTGTTTTTGCTGGATAGATGACTTTAGCATTGACGCGGCTAATATGGACTTCACCTAATTCTAGCGGTTCACGTAATGAATCAAGAACTTTACGATCAAACTCAGGGAGTTCATCTAAAAACAGTATACCATTATGTGCTAAAGAGATTTCACCAGGCTTAGGGATCGATCCGCCGCCAATCAATGCGGCTACTGAAGCAGTATGATGTGGTGCCCGGAATGGACGTTTATACCAACTATTTATTAAATTGTGATTATTTACTAAACTTGCAATAGCTGTGCTTTCTATTGCTTCCTTGGTAGTAAGAGGTGGTAATAAACCACATATTCTACTTGCGAGCATTGTTTTTCCTGTACCTGGTGGGCCGATAAGTAGTAAATTATGACCACCCGCAGCCGCAATCTCTAAAGCTCTTTTTGCTTGTTCTTGTCCAATGACATCAACAATATCTGGATAATCGTGTGACTCACTAGGTTTAAAGGTAGTTACTTCCGGTAATGCTGTACCATTAGATAAATAGTGACACACTGATATTAACGATTTTGCGGCAAAACAGTTACATTTATCAATTAGTGAAATTTCAGCAGTATTCTCATATGATAAGACTAATATATGTTTACTCTTTTTTGCTGCTAATGCTGCTGGAATTGCACCAGTGACACCTCGTATATCACCTGATAGGGAAAGTTCACCTAAAAATTCATGCTCTGCTAATCTGTCACAGGGTATTTGCTCCGAAGCGGCTAATATAGCAATCGCAATTGGCAAATCAAAACGCCCTCCTTCTTTTGGAAGATCAACAGGAGCCAGATTAACTGTGATACGTTTTGCGGGAAAGATGAAACTACTATTTATTAATGCGCTGCGTACCCTGTCTTTAGCTTCTTTTACCGTTGTTTCAGGCAATCCAACTAGCGTAAAACCAGGTAAACCCTTACTAATATGAACTTCAACATTAACTCTTGGTGCTTCGATACCAATTGATGCTCGCGTATATATGATAGCAAGAGACATGATATGCATATTCCAAATAAACCGTTTAAATACAATTTATCAAATTTAGTATAAATTCTGTTCATACATCATTCTTTATTAAAATGGTGATCAATATTTTTAATATAATTTTTAAATTTATCGAATTATTTTGTGATAAAGATTGGGCTATTAAATGAGAAGAGAGCGTTTAAATGCAGTTGGGTAATCATTTTATAAGTAAACATTTATTAGAGGTGTATTATCTTATTATTTATTTTATAAAAATAATTATACATATTACCAAATTAATAACTTAATTCTTTTTAGATCTAAAATTAAAAAATCAACTAATATTCGTAGTATTATAATTAACGATTAAATTACTGTACTATAAATATGATAAAAAGTATCAAGCCTAATTTAACCTAAGTAAGCTGTGTCTTTTCAGGCGCTGTCATTTGTTAAACGTGAAGACATTATTAGCTTACCTATTATTAATATTCTTAATAATTAAACAACATATTGATATATAGAAATAAAATATATTTGATATTTTATTTAGCAATTTAATAATTAAAAAAGATTGCCATGACCACTATTTCTATGTTAACACTATAACCATTCTTGTTTAATTAGTAATAAAAATATTAACTATATGAAATTTATTATCCAAGTCGTCATCCTCATTATTAGCGTGGTGGTGTTACCATCTTACGGGGGAGTGCTTGGAGAATATAAGATTAAATAAATAGTTAAATATCTCTAAACCCCCCGTACTGAAAGGTTCGGGGGGTTTTTTTATATGGCGTTATAAGATGCGTTAAAAAATATAAATAGCCATACTTCGTCAACATCATGACAATTTAGCTGAGGTAACAGAATGAATGGTTCACAATGTATTGTTAAAGCATTAAAAAAACATGGAATAACAACCGTTTTCGGTTACCCTGGGGGGGCAATTATGCCATTATATGATGCATTATATGATGGCGGAATTGAACATGTGTTATGTCGCCATGAACAGGCTGCGGCAATAGCTGCGATTGGCTATGCTCGATCCACGGGTAAAATAGGTGTTTGTATTGCAACATCTGGGCCAGGTGCAACAAATTTAGTTACTGGACTAGCTGATGCTTTATTGGATTCCATTCCTATCATTGCTATTACTGGACAGGTTGCTCAGCCTCTTATTGGTACAGATGCTTTTCAAGAAATTGATGTCTTAGGTCTTTCATTAGCATGTACAAAGCAAAGTTTTTTAGTAGAAAAAATCGATGATTTACCACAGATATTAGCAGAAGCATTTTTTTATGCGAGTAATGCTCGTCCTGGTCCAGTATTGATCGATATTCCTAAAGATATCCAATTAGAAGCATGTCATGTTGAGCCATTTACCTTACCCATTTGTTCTTTACCTGCCATTGCACGAGATGATTTAAAACACGCAGCTGAGATGATCTCAGCAGCGCAGAAGCCAATATTATATATTGGTGGTGGTGTCGGTATGGCGAAAGCTGTTGAAACGTTACGAACGTTTGTTTCAGTAACTGGAATACCTTGTGTATCGACACTTAAAGGCTTAGGTGCAGCAGATATTAATCATTCTGGTTATCTTGGTTTATTAGGCATGCATGGTTCAAAAGCAGGAAATTATTTGGTTCAGGAGTGTGATTTATTAATTGCAATAGGGGTCAGATTTGATGATCGCGTTACAGGAAAATTAAATACTTTTGCAGCAAAAGCAAAGGTTATTCATATAGATATTGATCCAGCAGAAATAGGTAAATTGCGGCAACCTCATATCGCGTTACGGGGTGATATAAATGAAATTCTACCTTTTTTACAGAGACCATTGCAAATTGAACCGTGGTGTCAAAAAGTAGTTAAAATGAGGACTAAATATGCTGCTCGTTACGATCATCCTGGTTCCCTTATTTATGCCCCCCTTTTATTAAAACAGCTTTCTGAATGTAAACCGGTGAATGCGATTGTTGTTACTGATGTTGGTCAACATCAAATGTGGGCAGCACAACATATGCGTTTTCATCATCCACAAAATTTTATAACATCAAGTGGATTGGGCACAATGGGCTTTGGATTACCTGCAGCAATAGGTGCACAAATGGCAAGACCTAATGATATGGTAATTTGTATTTCAGGTGATGGTTCTTTTATGATGAATGTTCAAGAGTTGACAACAATAAAACGTAAAAAACTACCTGTTAAGATTGTTCTGATCGATAATCAACGATTAGGAATGGTGAGACAATGGCAAGAGCTCTTTTTTGATGGACGTTATAGTGAGACGACATTAACAGATAATCCTGATTTTTTAACGTTAGCACGTGCATTCGATATACCAGGACAAAAAATTACCGAAAAGCACCAAGTTAAAGATGCACTTAGTGCTTTACTAAATAGTGAAGGTGCTTATTTACTTCATGTGGCAATTAATGAATTAGAAAATGTGTGGCCACTCGTTCCACCTGGCGCAGGCAATGAAACTATGCTGGAGAAAGTATCATGATTAAACACCAATTAATTATTAATGCGCATTTCAGAACGGAAATAATAGAACGGATCTTACGTGTTGTTCGTCATCGAGGATTTCGTATTTGCCGTTTATATATGGATGAACCAATTGGCAGTAAACGAGTAATACTAAAATTAACAGTCAGCAGTGAACGACCTATCCAGTTATTATATACACAACTTAGCAAATTAGTGGACGTTGAAGAGGTCAATGTTCAATCCACATCACAACAAGTAACAGCTATATAGGCAAAGGGATAAAAATGAGTACTAAAAAAGCAGATTTTATTTGGTTTAATGGTGAGATGGTTGCTTGGGCCGATGCCAAGGTTCATGTTATGTCCCATGCACTTCATTATGGTTCTTCCGTTTTTGAGGGGATACGTTGTTATGATACCCATAACGGTCCGGCGGTATTTCGTCATCGAGAGCATATGCAGCGTTTACATGATTCGGCCAAGATATATCGAATGCCCATTAATTATACCATTGATGAATTAATGGTCGCTTGTCGAGAGACATTGCGCAAAAATAAATTAAATAGTGCTTATATTCGCCCCTTAGTTTTTATTGGAGATGTAGGTATGGGAGTCAATCCACCAAAAGGTTATGCGACGGATGTAATTATTGCTGCATTTTCTTGGGGAACTTATTTAGGTGAAGAAGCCCTAGAACAAGGTATAGATGCGATGGTTTCTTCATGGAATCGTGCTGCACCTAATACTATTCCTACAGCAGCAAAGGCAGGTGGTAATTACCTTTCATCCATGCTGG
This sequence comes from uncultured Enterobacterales bacterium, assembly GCA_945288535.1. Taxonomy (GTDB): domain Bacteria; phylum Pseudomonadota; class Gammaproteobacteria; order Enterobacterales; family CALYQQ01; genus CALYQQ01. The sequence goes on from CALYQQ010000019.1 coordinate 5,635, forward strand.
TGGGGAGTGAAGCTCGTAGAAATGGTTATCAGGAAGGTATAGCGCTTGATGTACATGGTTATGTTTCTGAAGGTGCTGGTGAAAACTTATTTATTATTAAAGATAATATCATTTTTACCCCCCCTTTTATTTCAGCTGCTTTACCGGGAATTACTCGTGATGCCATTATTAAATTAGCTATTGATTTAGGATTTGAAGTTCGGGAGCAAATATTATCTAGAGAGGCACTTTATCTAGCTGATGAAGTTTTCATGACAGGTACAGCAGCTGAAATAACACCGGTACGTAGTATTGATGGTATTCAAGTGGGTATCGGTCGTTGTGGACCAATAACTAAAAAAATACAGCAAGCATTCTTTGGCTTATTCAATGGACAAACTGAAGATAAATATAACTGGTTAGATCTGGTGAACACCAATTAAAAAGCTAATGATAGTATTATCAATTGGTTAGTTTAGAATAAATCACAAACATAACAGATATAATTTAACAAGCAATAAAAAAGAGAAGCCATATAAGGCCATTTGCATGTTATTCAATAATGTAGGGAGAGAAGTGAGTATGCCTAAATACCGTTCAGCCACAACGACACAGGGGCGCAATATGGCCGGAGCACGCGCATTATGGCGAGCAACTGGTATGAAAGAAATAGATTTTGGTAAGCCTATTATTGCTGTTGTAAATTCCTTTACTCAGTTTGTACCAGGTCATGTGCATTTGCATAATTTAGGACAATTAGTTGCTAAGCAGATTGAAGCTGCCGGTGGCGTGGCTAAAGAATTTAATACTATTGCAGTAGATGATGGTATTGCTATGGGGCATGGTGGTATGCTTTATTCTTTGCCGTCACGTGAACTCATTGCAGATTCTGTCGAGTATATGGTAAATGCACATTGTGCTGATGCAATGATTTGTATATCCAATTGTGACAAAATTACACCAGGTATGATGATGGCCGCTTTGCGTTTAAATATTCCTACAATCTTTGTTTCAGGTGGGCCTATGGAAGCGGGTAAAACGAAACTTTCAGATGCAGTAATTAAGCTTGATTTAATTGATGCCATGATTCAAGGCGCTAATCCTAATGTTAGTGATGCAGATAGTGAACAAATCGAACGCTCTGCTTGCCCGACATGTGGTTCCTGTTCTGGTATGTTTACGGCGAATTCAATGAACTGTTTAACAGAAGCATTGGGATTATCGCTCCCTGGAAACGGCTCTTTATTGGCAACGCATGAAGATAGAAAAAAATTATTTCTTGAGGCTGCAGATCAAATTGTTAAATTAGCTAAGCGCTATTATGAGGAAGATGATTATAGTGTTTTACCCCGGGCGATCGCGACGAAATCAGCTTTTGAGAATGCTATGACGCTCGATATTGCTATGGGGGGATCAACAAATACAGTATTACATTTATTAGCTGGTGCCCAAGAAGGTAATGTTGACTTTACTATGGCAGATATTGACCGGTTATCACGCCAAGTTCCACATTTATGTAAGGTTGCACCAAGTACCCCAAAATATCATATGGAAGATGTTCATCGAGCAGGCGGTGTAATGGCTATTTTAGGTGAGTTAGATCGAGCACAGCTCTTAAATAGAGATGTACATAATGTTTTAGGGTTGACTCTAATTGAAACATTACAAAAATATGATGTTATACAAAGTCAAAACGATGCGATAAAAACTATGTATAAGGCGGGACCCGCAGGTATTCGTACAACAGAGGCATTTTCACAGTCATGTCGTTGGTCGTCATTGGATACTGATCGTCAAAAAGGTTGTATTCGAGCACGCGAGTATGCTTATAGTCAAGATGGTGGACTTGCGGTGCTTTATGGAAATATTGCATTAGATGGTTGTATTGTTAAAACAGCTGGCGTTGCTGAAGAAAATCTAGTTTTCCGTGGTCCGGCAAAGGTGTATGAAAGTCAGGAGGATGCTGTTGAAGCTATTTTGGTAAACAAAGTTGTTGCGGGTGATGTTGTTGTTATTCGATATGAAGGCCCCAAAGGGGGACCTGGTATGCAAGAAATGCTTTATCCAACAAGTTTCTTAAAATCAATGGGATTAGGTAAAGCTTGTGCCCTTATTACCGATGGTCGTTTTTCTGGCGGAACGTCTGGTTTATCTATTGGTCATGTATCACCTGAAGCAGCTAGTGGCGGTATTATAGGATTAGTACATGATGGTGATATGATTGCTATCGATATTCCTAACCGTAGTATGGTATTAGAAATTTCTGATGAAGAACTTAGTCAACGGCGTGCTAATGAACTTGCCAGAGGTGATAAAGCTTGGTCCCCCCTCCATAGAAAACGTCAGGTTTCGTATGCATTAAGAGCTTACGCATCACTGGCAACCAGTGCTGATAAAGGTGCTGTCCGTGATAAAAGCAAATTAGAGGGCTAATATGACAACCACATTATCTGGCACTCCTTCAGCAATTGATTATTTGCGAGCAATTCTGTGTTCCCCTGTTTATGAAGTCGCTCAAGTTACACCATTAGAAACAATGTCCATCCTGTCTGAACGCTTAGGCAACCAAATATGGGTAAAGCGGGAAGATCGTCAACCCGTGCATAGTTTTAAAATTCGTGGTGCGCATGCAATGATCGCTAGTTTAACGGAACAACAAAAAGCACAGGGTGTTGTTGCAGCATCAGCGGGTAATCATGCACAAGGTGTCGCATTGTCTGCAACAGGATTAGGTATTCGATCATTAATTGTTATGCCAAAAACAACACCTGATATCAAAGTTGAAGCCGTACGAGGCTTTGGTGGTAATGTATTATTGCATGGTAATAATTTTGATGAAGCAAAAGCTAAAGCAATTGAGTTAGCCTCAACAGAAGGATATACATTTATTCCTCCTTTTGATCATCCCATGGTTATAGCTGGCCAAGGATCGATAGGCATGGAACTTTTACAACAATGTACACGGTTAAATAGAGTATTTGTTCCCGTTGGTGGCGGTGGAATGGCAGCTGGTATCGCCGTATTAATTAAGCAATTAATGCCTCAAATAAAAGTGATCGGCGTCGAGGCTGAAGATTCGGCATGTCTTAAAGCGGCAATGCTGGCAGGGCATCCCATTGAGCTTGATAGAGTAGGACTATTTGCTGATGGTGTTGCAGTTAAACGAATTGGTGATGAAACTTTTCGGTTATGTCATGATTACTTAGATGATGTTATTACGGTTGATAGCGACGAGATTTGTGCAGCAGTCAAAGATTTGTTTGACGATGTTCGAGCGATTGCAGAGCCATCTGGGGCATTAGCACTTGCTGGATTAAAAAAATATATTCAGCAACATAACATTTGCGGAGAACAATTAGTACATATTTTATCGGGAGCGAATCTTAACTTTCATGGCTTGCGTTATATCTCTGAACGCTGCGAACTAGGTGAAAAACGTGAAGCTCTTTTAGGCGTTACTATTCCTGAAACTAAAGGAAGTTTCCTCAAATTTTGCCAACTTTTAGATGGTCGTTCAGTAACTGAATTTAATTATCGCTATTCAAATGATCAACAAGCAGCAATATTTGTTGGTGTTCGTTTAACCAATGGCGATATTGAACGCCAGGAAATTATTGAACAATTACAAGAAGATGGCTATAACGTTACTGATTTATCTGATAATGAAATGGCAAAACTTCATGTACGTTATATGGTAGGTGGTCGTCCATCAAAGCCCCTTAAAGAACGACTATATAGTTTTGAGTTCCCTGAAGCGCCAGGTGCGTTATTAACATTTTTAGAAACACTAGGTACTCATTGGAATATTACGTTATTTCATTATCGTAGCCATGGTACTGATTTTGGCCGCGTGTTAGTTGCATTTGAAATAGAAAAAGCGACAAATGAGTTAATTGAAAAGTTAGCTGTATTAGGTTATGAAAGCCATGACGAATCAGATAATCTCGCTTTTAGTTACTTTTTAGCAGGATAAATAGTCTGCTGCCATTATGTACTGAACTGCAATATTTGTTAATTTATAATTGATTAGGGATAAACAATGAAAAAATTACTCACAGTCAGTTTGATTATTTTATTGATTTCAGGGTGCCGAAGCGAATTGAGAATATGGACGAAATTAACTCAATTAGATTCTGATATCCCTGTAACCACATATGTACCACTTATGATAACCTTACCCGAATGCCAAGCAACTGGTGATGCTTCGCGTCCGTCAGTAAGTTTACGGCAAATGCAAATGTTACTTAATGAACTTTTTCAAGGTGTGAATTATCAAGATTGCCACATTCGTGGTGCAGAATATAAAGCTACATTTCTTGTTCGAGTTGATATGGGAAGTATTGATGCATTTAATGGTAAATATGAACCAGGCATTATTTATCTTATGGGAAATAATTTAACTAAAGACGCCAAAGTAAAGAATAAAAAAAATAAGTACGCTAATAATGGTGCGCTATTGATTGGTTTATCTACAGCAACAAAGAATAGCATTTTGCGACAAAAAAAACGGCGTGGACGTAATATGTTAACATCTGAAAGTAAGCTTATTATCTACTTAGAAAATAATCGTAAATCTGTCCTTGATAATCTGATGGGTTCACTTGTCTATATCAATAATAATCCAATCTTAACCGAGAATACGCATCTTAACGAACTAAAAAATGGTCGCAGTATGAGTATTCAATTATCAGATGTATTCGCTGATAGTTTTTTAGTTGGAAAAAATGAAACTTATACGATTTTATCATTAGCAAAGTGATCGCTATATTAGATTATTTACAAACTACATTGGATGATATTAAGGATGATAATCATGGGTAGATTGCTATGGTTAAGCTTATGTGTATTTATATTAGTGGGATGTAAGACTGAACTAAGTATATCGGTTAAGATTTCACAGTTAAATCGTAATACCTATACCTTTATTCCTGCTCAACTTTCCATTGAACTTGATACTTGCAATGAAAAGGAACAACCAAAAAGATCATCATTATCCATTAACGAATTACAACATAAAATAAAAGAATTATTACCTCAGGCAACGTTTATTCATTGTAAGGTCATTAATAATGACTATGTGCAGGCCCTTTTTACTCTACCTATTACTGTCGGTAAATTAAATTTAAAACAAAATAATTTTCTTGATAGAATGTTGTATGTGTTGGGAGGCGATTATAGTATTTATAAAAACGAGCAAGATAATGTTGTTCGTTACCAATCTTCGCCTTTATTATTAACATTATCAGAAAAAACCAGAGCATTATTTGTTAATCAACTTAGTTCTGCAGATAAAGCCTCAAATGTATTAATGGGATCACAAATCACCCTCTATATTGAAAATGATACAGGATCAACTATTGATAACATACAAGTGTATGGTGTCTATGTGAACAATAGGCCTTATGGAATAACACCAGAAAAAATTGTATTACCGGCCGGCCGGGAAATGATAGTTAAACTATCCAATGTAATGTTAGCGACATTACTCTCACAAAATAAACCAATTGAAGTTTTAGGATTTATCCCGCCGTCAACACCGACGATATTTAGTGATAAAAGCCAATAAAATGGAGAGATATGCAATTATGATAAACGAATAATATTAATTTGTGTGATTCATTATTAATAAATATAAGTTATATATTATTATGGTTAAACAATATCTAATATGACGAATTGATAATAATGATCTTGGTAAATAATAAGATTGTCGATATAAGGTATAAAAATAACCATCGTAATGGTCAAACTTTATTTATAATATTAATCTTAATAACCTATTTTATAAGTGCTTAGCTTGGTTTAGAGTAAACTTTCTGATAACTTCAGTAATCTTGGTTTTCATTATTAAACTTAAACATATAGCTAGGGGCATTTTTAACTTATTGATTTTATTTTTTACACTAATATTTACCTTATTCGTTTTAAGTATCAATAAATCGTTGTTATTATTATCAATGGTAATGATTTTTTTATAAAGATGTGAAGAATCGGTAATTGCTGACATCTTCGCTAAGGATATATTGATCTTATTATAATTAACTATAAATGAGCAGTATGGGTATTTTCATAAATATTTTTTGGCAAAAGTTGATATGTAAAAATGAAATGTCTATCTATGTCATAACAATAAATTATGAAATATAGAATGTTATACAGGGCATTTCATTTTGGATCTATATCGCAAATATAAAATAATACTCACTATATAAATATGCATGTTAATGTTGTATTGCAAGCTACTTTAAAAAAGTTGTTTAACGCTATTACAAGTTCACTCATTAAAATTAATTAAATCAGTTTTCTTTATTGTCTATCATTGTACCGCTATTAAAATATAATATATTCCCTGCTTTATCGATTAACTGTAATGCAGCTAAAAGGTTTTATACTGTATTAATGGAGCGGAAATGTTGTTGAAACAAACTTAATTCACGTCGGATAAGCAGTCTAAATAGCTTTAGGCTTCTTTAGGTAAATTCGTTCATATTTATCTACTAAAGTTTCATCAATATTATAAGTAATGCGTCAATATATATGCCATCTTTTTAAAGAATGATACTATTTTATTCACATTTTGTATGGTTGAAACAGAAATAATTATAGATTATTAAAATAAATTTAGTTAAATCGACTGATAATGTCATAAAAAATAATGAATTCGATCATAATAATTGCCAAAATGCATTAATTACTGGTTCATCAAGGCGTTTTTTATAGACAAAAACACCTAAATCAAATGCGCTAGGAACATGAATATTATTTAATATGATAATTCGGTTTCGAATGGCTTCAGGGCTATTATCTAAAACAACATCAGGAATAAGGGCAACTCCACACCCTAATGCAACCATAGATACAATGGCCTCATGTCCGGCGACCGTAGCATAAATAAGAGGATTAGCTATTTTTGTTTTTCGAAACCAATGATCTATACGGTGGCGGGTTGGGCCATGCTCAGGCAAAATGAAAGGTACACTTGACCAGTCAATTTTATTTTGCTTGATAAGTTTATTTACGGGACAAGATAAGGCTGGGGCAATAATAACTAAGGGGATCTCGCCCATACTGATAAAACCAATACTGCCTGGCAAATAGGTTGGCTGACCAGCAATCGCAATATCGACCATATTAGATTGAATTTTTTCAATAGCATCTGCTGCATCACCGGTCGTAAGTTTGATTTCTACTTCTGGCTGCTTATCACGAAAGCGATCAAGTAAGCCAGGAAGATGGCTATAGGCTGCCGTTACAGAACAAAATAGCCGTAATTCGCCCTTTAATAACGCATTATCTTGTTTTAGGGATTGTGTAATATCTTGAAAATTAACTAATGTTTTTTGGGCAAATTGCTTGAATAAGTATCCGGCTTTCGTTAATTCAACAGTTCGATTATCACGTAAAAAAAGAGAGTAACCTAGTTCTTCTTCAATGCGCCGAATTTGTCGGGAAAGTGTTGACGGACTAATATAACTTGCTTTTGCCGTTTTACCAAAATGCCGGCTATCTGCTAATAATAAAAAGAGTTTTAAATCGCGTAAATCCATTGCAGCGTTCCCGAAGCATAGTATTGCAAAATATGCAATATTATATTCTTAATATATCAATTTAAGCAATATTCATTCTGTCATATTATGTGATAACTAATTGGTATTTTTTATTGTTTGTATAACGATTCGGAGATCATCATGGCAAACTACTTTAATAAATTAAATTTGCGTCAGCAGTTAGCACAACTAGGTAAATGTCGTTTTATGGGACGTGATGAGTTTGCTGATGGAGTAAATGTTTTAAAAGGTAAAAAAATTGTTATTGTTGGTTGTGGTGCTCAAGGATTGAATCAAGGATTAAATATGCGTGATTCAGGTCTGGATATCTCTTTTGCATTACGTAAAGAAGCTATTACCGAAAAACGTCCGTCATGGTGTAAAGCAACCGAAAACGGCTTTAAAGTTGGTTGCTATGAGGAATTAATTCCTCAAGCGGATTTGGTGATTAATCTGACACCCGATAAACAGCATTCGGCTGTAGTACGGTCAGTTCAGCCGTTAATGAAACAAGGAGCTGCATTAGGTTACTCCCATGGATTTAATATTGTCGAAGTTGGTGAAAAAATTCGTCCTGATATCACGGTGGTCATGGTTGCACCTAAATGTCCAGGTACCGAAGTACGTGAAGAATATAAACGTGGTTTTGGTGTCCCGACGTTAATTGCCGTGCATCCAGAAAATGATCCTAAATGTGAAGGATTAGCAATTGCCAAAGCATGGGCTTCAGCAACTGGTGGATGTCGTGCTGGCGTTTTAGAATCATCATTTGTTGCTGAAGTAAAATCTGATCTTATGGGTGAACAAACCATCTTATGTGGTATGTTACAAGCTGGTTCATTGCTATGCTATGACAAAATGATTGAGGATGGTATAGATCCCGCTTATGCCGGAAAATTAATTCAGTTTGGTTGGGAAACTATCACAGAAGCCTTAAAGCAAGGTGGTATTACATTGATGATGGATCGTTTGTCAAATAATGCAAAATTACGTGCCAATATATTATCTGAGCAGATGAAAGTATTGTTAAAACCACTATTCCAAAAACATATGGATGATATCATTTCGGGCGCATTTTCTGAAAGAATGATGGCCGACTGGGCAAATGATGATATAAATTTACTCACTTGGCGAGAGGAAACCAGTAAAACTGCGTTTGAACACGCGCCCAAATTTAATGGCAAGATTAGTGAACAAGATTATTTTGAGCACGGCTTACTTATGGTAGCAATGGTTAAAGCTGGTGTTGAACTGGCTTTTGAAACAATGGTTTCTGCAGGTATTATAGAAGAATCAGCTTATTATGAATCATTACATGAATTACCATTAATTGCTAATACTATCGCACGTAAACGGCTATATGAAATGAATGTGGTGATTTCTGATACAGCTGAATATGGAAACTATTTATTTGCTAATGTCGCTTTACCGCTTTTACGTGAGAAACTAGTTCCCTTAATACAATCGGGGGATTTAGGGAAAGCAATGCCGGTAACTACAATTGATAATGCTTCATTACGTGATGTAAATGAAGCTATTCGCAATCATCCTATTGAAGTTATTGGCCGTAAATTACGTAGTTATATGACAGATATGAAAAAAATAGCTGTCGCAAATTAATCATCGAATAGCGATACATTAACGCGGATATCAGATAAAAAGAGATACTATCAAGAAGTATCTCTTTTTTGTGTTATTAATGTTGTAAATCCATTAATGAATTAATAAGCCGGTTTTGGTACACTTTTTGCTGGAAATTCTAATATTATTAAGTATAAAACTCATTATGCGTTTAAATCCTAGTCAACAGCAAGCTGTTAAGTATGTAAGTGGTCCTTGTTTAGTTCTCGCCGGCGCAGGTTCGGGAAAAACACGTGTTATCACTAATAAAATAGCTTATTTGATTCGAGAATGTGGCTACCAAGCTAGGCATATTGCTGCGGTTACTTTTACGAATAAAGCTGCTCGCGAAATGAAAGAGCGGGTTATGCAAACATTAGGAAATAAAGAAGCAAGAGGATTGTGTGTTTCGACTTTCCATACGTTAGGCCTTGAGATTATTAAGCGTGAATATGCTGCATTAGGCATAAAAGCTAATTTTTCATTGTTTGATGATCAAGACCAAATGGCATTATTAAAAGAACTTACTGAACCCTGGCTGGAGCAAGATAAAACGCTGCTTATGCAGTTAATTAATATGATATCGACCTGGAAAAATGGGTTGATAAGTCCTGAACAGGCTGCTACAAAAACGCAATCGCAACAAGAAAAAACATTTAGTCATTGTTATACTTTATATCAACAGCAATTGAAAGCTTATAATGCGTTAGATTTCGATGATCTTATTTTACTACCAACGTTATTACTTAAATCAAATAGTGAGATTAAGCTGCGGTGGCAGCAACGGTTACGTTATTTACTCGTCGATGAATATCAAGATACCAATACGAGCCAATATGAATTAATCAAGCTGCTTGTCGGAAATCGTGCTCGATTTACCGTTGTGGGTGATGATGATCAATCTATTTATTCCTGGCGTGGTGCGAGACCCCAAAATCTTAGTTTACTTAAAAATGATTTTCCTAATTTAATGGTGATCAAGCTTGAGCAAAATTATCGTTCGTCAGGTTGTATTCTAAAAGCGGCCAATATACTTATTGCAAATAATCCTCATTTATTTGAAAAAAAATTATTTTCTGAATTAGGTTATGGCGAACCTTTAAAAGTATTAACGACAGATAATGAAGAACATGAAGCAGAGCGTGTCGTTGGTGAGTTAATTGCACATCGTTTTATCAATAAAACAGATTATAAAGATTATGCCATTCTTTATCGTGGAAACCACCAATCACGATTATTAGAAAAAGTACTAATGCAAAATCGTATTCCGTATAAGATTTCGGGAGGAACGTCGTTTTTTTCTCGTGCGGAAATTAAAGATCTAATGGCTTATTTGAGGATCTTGACGAATCCTGATGATGATAGTGCATTTTTACGTATTATTAATACACCTAAACGAGAAATCGGTCCTGTAACATTGCAAAAATTAGGTGAATGGTCAAATTTACGTGGTGTCAGTTTATATCGAGCATGTTTTGATGTCGGATTAAGTCAGCATCTCACAGGTAAAGGATTGGATGCATTGCAGGGATTTATGCGTTGGCTAGATGATATTGCTGTCAATGTTAATCGCGATCCGGTAAAGGCTGTAAAAACATTAATTCATGGCATTGATTACGAAAGTTGGTTATATGAAACGTCACCAAATGTTAAAGCTGCTGAAATGCGTATGCGTAACGTTAATCAACTTTTTAACTGGTTGACTGAAATGCTTGAGGGATCAGAGCAAGATGATCCTATGACGCTTAGTCAAGTCGTTGGCCGTTTTACCTTAAGAGATATGTTAGAGCGGGGTGAAAGTGATGATGATCTTGATCAAGTACAACTTATGACTTTACATGCCTCAAAAGGATTAGAGTTTCCAATTGTTTATTTAATAGGTATGGAAGAAGGATTGTTACCACACCAAACAAGTATTGATGAAGATAATATTGACGAAGAACGTCGCCTAGCTTATGTTGGTATTACACGTGCGAAAAGAGAATTGATTTTTACGTTATGTAAAGAGAGACGACAATTTGGAGAAACAATCAAGCCTGAACCAAGTCGTTTTTTATTGGAATTACCACAAGATGATTTGCAATGGGAAAATGGGCGTAAGGTTATCAGTGCTAAAGAACGGCAATCGAAAGGACTTAATCATTTGGCTAAAATTCGAGCGCAATTAGCGCAAGCGAAGAAAGGAGATTAATAATTTTTTTATTTGTTTCATCTTTATACATTTAACTTGATTATTTAATTTCTTTCTTACTATTAATTTTATTAAGAATAAAAAAGGTTTCTTTTAAAAAGAAACCTTTTTTATAAAAATTGATTCCTGCATAGCGTACTGGTGCATAAATGCTAACGACCAGCACCACTATTAGTTGATTTAGTCCTTGAGTTTTTACGCGTATTATAACGGCGATTATGGTTATTGCGACTCTTGTTACTTTTCTTGGGCGCGGGCAAATCAGTGAGTAATGCTTCAGGATCATAACGGCTCACAGGAATAGCATGTTCTATATATTTTTCAATAGCAGGTAAATTTAATGCATATTGCTCACAAGCTAAAGAAATTGAAGAACCATTCGCGCCGGCTCTCCCCGTACGTCCAATTCGATGAACATAATCTTCACAATCATCAGGAAGATCATAATTAAAGACGTGAGTCACTTCAGGAATATGTAATCCACGCGCGGCAACATCTGTGGCAACCAGTATATCAAGATGACCTTTAGTAAATGAGTCTAAAATTTGTAAACGCTTTTTCTGCGCAATATCGCCCGTCAACAATCCCACTCTGTGGCCATCAGCGATCAGATGACTCCAAATTTCTTCACAGCGATGTTTTGTATTTGCAAAGATAATACAGCGATCAGGCCACTCATCTTCAATAAGTGTTTGCAGTAAACGCATTTTATCTTCATTGGATGGATAAAATAATTCTTCTTTAATATTATAAGATGTTTTCTGCTCTGGATTAATAGAAATATCTTGATAATTATTCATATATTCAAAAGCCAGTTCTTTTACACGAAACGATAAGGTAGCGGAAAATAATAATGTTAGTCGTTCAGTTGCTGGTGGCATGCGACGAAATAGCCAGCGTATATCTTTAATAAAGCCCAAATCGAACATTCGATCAGCTTCATCCAACACAACAACTTGAATGCTAGATAAATCAAAAATATTTTGTTTAATGTAATCAATAATACGACCTGTCGTACCAATGACGATATCAATATTTTTTTCGAACGCTTTTACTTGTTTCTCATAGCTTTCACCACCATAGGCTAGTGCCATTAATAGACCAGTTTCTTGAGACAGCAGACGTGCATCATTGAAAATTTGGACGGCTAATTCACGTGTTGGTGCCATAATGATAGCACGAGGTTGTTTTTTTTTGCGTGGCTCGGACGTAGGATGAGTGAGTAAATGATTAAACGTAGATATAAGGAAAGCCATTGTCTTTCCTGTACCCGTTTGCGCTTGTCCAGCAATATCTTTTCCCGCTAATGTAAGAGGTAACGTGAGCACCTGAATTGGCGTACAGTTATGAAATCCCTGTTTTTCAAGAGCGGCAATTATTTCTGGCTGTAATGCAAAGTCAGCAAACTTTTTTTCAGTTAAATGTGTTTTGCTCATAGTCGTCTAAATAAAGGTTAAACTTATTGTTATGGAAGTATTGCTTTGTAAAAGCATATAATATGCAATACAGTTAGAAATAGTTTACACGAAAAGCAAACATATTAAGAGTAAATTAGGATATAAATATGAGTGATAAAATTATTCATCTGACCGATGACAGCTTTAAAAATGATGTATTACAAGCAAAAGGCCCGGTATTAGTTGATTTTTGGGCAGAATGGTGTGGCCCTTGTAAAATGATAGCCCCTATATTAGATGAAATTGCTAATGAGTTTGCCGGTAAATTAACTGTTGCAAAACTTAATATTGATGAAAATCAAAATACAGCACCTCAATATGGTATCCGTGGTATTCCTACTTTATTACTTTTTAAAGATGGACAAGTCCAGGCGACTAAAGTCGGTGCTTTATCTAAATCACAATTAGTTGAATTTATTAATCAGCATCTATAATATTTAGAAATGTCCAGCAAATATAATATTTTTTTATTCATTGCTGGACGTTGAATACAAAGCATGGTAATTTATTTACACTGCACATAAGAGCTTTTCTATAATAACCTATTGGTCATACTTCTTCTTGAGCCTTTGACAGAATGAAACAAGCCAAATAAAGCAACAGTTAGTAATCCGTTTTTATTCTGGTTGTTCAAGACTATTATATCGTTTAATTTTATTTGAATTTAATATGATTATTAGGGTATTTTTGTATTAATTTTACAGGTGCAATTTATTATTGACTATTCATTAAATATATTCGAGATATACCTCTGGTTAAAGAACCCACCATTATGAATCTTACCGAATTAAAAAATACTCCCGTAACTGAGCTAATTGCTCTTGGGGAAAACATTGGGCTTGAAAATTTAGCTCGTATGCGTAAACAAGATATTATTTTTGCCATTTTGAAGCAGCATGCAAAAAGTGGTGAAGATATTTTTGGCGACGGCGTACTTGAAATTTTACAAGATGGTTTTGGCTTTTTGCGTTCTGCCGATAGTTCTTATCTGGCTGGTCCCGATGATATTTATGTATCACCAAGTCAAATTCGTCGTTTTAATTTGCGTACAGGTGATACTATCGCTGGAAAAATTCGCCCACCAAAAGAGGGTGAACGCTATTTTGCTTTATTGAAAGTAAATGAAGTAAACCACGATAAACCAGAAAATGCCCGTAGCAAAATTCTTTTTGAAAACTTAACACCATTACATGCGAACCAACGTTTACGTATGGAGCGCGGTAATGGTTCCACAGAAGATCTTACTGCAAGAGTTCTCGATCTAGCTTCTCCGATTGGTAAAGGACAACGTGGTTTAATCGTTGCACCACCAAAAGCGGGCAAAACAATGCTACTGCAGAATATTGCGCAAAGCATTGCTTATAATCATCCTGATTGTGAACTTATGGTGTTATTAATTGATGAGCGTCCGGAAGAAGTTACAGAGATGCATCGTTTAGTAAAAGGTGAGGTTATTGCATCAACCTTTGATGAACCTGCATCACGCCATGTTCAGGTTGCGGAAATGGTAATAGAAAAAGCCAAACGTCTGGTTGAACATAAAAAAGATGTTATCATTTTATTGGACTCAATTACTCGATTAGCGCGTGCTTATAATACGGTTGTTCCTGCATCAGGGAAAGTCTTAACTGGTGGGGTAGATGCCAATGCATTACATAGACCAAAACGTTTTTTTGGTGCTGCGCGTAATGTCGAAGAAGGTGGTAGCCTGACAATTATTGCGACGGCATTAGTCGATACAGGTTCGAAGATGGATGAAGTTATTTATGAAGAGTTCAAAGGAACGGGTAATATGGAACTCCATCTGTCACGTAAAATTGCAGAGAAGCGTGTATTCCCTGCGATTGATTATAATCGCTCTGGTACACGTAAAGAAGAATTATTAACGACGCCAGATGAATTGCAGAAAATGTGGATATTACGTAAGATCATTCATCCTATGGGAGAGATCGACGCAATGGAGTTTTTAATAAATAAACTAGCGATGACAAAAACAAATGACGAATTTTTTGATATGATGAAACGTTCTTAATATAAGTTCCCGTTAGCAGACGTCATACGAATATTTATTGCGAATATAATCGTGTGGCGTTTTTATCAGCGACAAATTTATATTTAAATGTTGTATGCTTAATGTTAGTTTTATACAAGGGACTATTAACTGTGAGTGTAGTTAATATGCTTGTTACACTGGTATCGGTTTTTTTATTTTCACTACTCTTTTTATTAGCAATAAGAGTTATTGCAAAACATATTGGTCTTGTTGATAAACCAAATTTTCGTAAGCATCATCAAGGAGCAATACCTCTTGTCGGAGGAATTACTCTTTACGTCGGTATTTGCTTTTATTTTTTTATTGCCAATAATCCAATAGAAAAACTCTCCATTTATTTGGCTTGCGCAGGGTTACTGGTATTTGTAGGGTGTCTTGATGATCGATTTGACCTTAGCGTGAAGCTTAGGGCGACAATTCAGGCATTAGTCGCTTGTACAATGATGTTTGTAGCCGGTCTTTATTTAAGAAGTTTAGGTGGAATATTAGGGCCTTGGGATTTTAATTTAAGTTGGTTTGGTTATATAGTCACCTTATTTGCCGTGGTAGCCGCAATTAATGCCTTCAATATGATTGATGGTATTGATGGTCTGCTAGGAGGAGTTAGCTCTGTTACATTCATAGCATTGGCAATTGTTCTTTATAGTGATGGGCAAACCCAGTTAGCGGCATGCTGTTTAGCTATTATTGCGGCGATTTTACCTTATATTTTATTAAATTTAGGTTTATTTGGCCAGCAATATAAGGTATTTATGGGCGACGCTGGTAGTACATTAATTGGATTTACGGTTATTTGGATTTTACTACAAAGCACTCAGGGCTCAGGTTATCCGCTTTATCCTGTTACAGCATTGTGGTTTATAGCCATTCCTTTGATGGATATGATTGCCGTAATGTATCGCCGATTACGTAAAGGTAAAAGTATATTCTCACCCGATAGATTACATATCCATCATATTATCATTCGTTCTGGTTTTACACCCCGTCAAGCATTTGCATTAATCACGTTTGTAGCGGTTATTTTTGCTTCTATTGGTATAGCTGGTGAATATTTGCCCTTTATCAAAGAGTGGATGATGCTAATCTTATTCATATTAATGTTTATTTTATATGGATTTTGTCTAAAAAATGCCTGGCGTTTGGCTCGTTATTTGAAAAAAATGAAAAGAGCCAGAAAAAAGCAATCTATTTGATCACGCTTGGGTTATTATTTATTCTCCCTAATATGGTGGAATTATAGCGATGAATACTTCAGAAATACATGCAATCGAAAATACATTGGATATCCAGCAACTCTTTCAGCTTTTATGGAAAGGAAAGTACTGGATTATAGGCTGTGCCGCTTTATTTTCACTTATAGCCGCCATATATGCCGCACTCGTTAGGGATGAGTGGGTATCTATTGCAGTAGTCGATACACCAACAGTTGATGTTTTAGGCGATTATTATTTACAACAACAATGGTTGTCTAATTTTAATCTGACGCAACATTCAACAACAGATGGAACATCAGTATCAATAGTAGATAACGCTTATACTGAGTTTAAACAGCAATTTAATTCATATAATAATCGTCGTGATTTTTGGTTACAAAGTGATTATGCCAAAAAGTCTTTAACTAAAACAGGGAATATTGATCCTGTTGAATTGGATTTGTTGATCAATAGCATTCAATTTATTCCAGCTGCCAGTAATACGATGAATGGTGATACGTTATCACTAACAGCAGAATCGGCAAAAGAAGCATATCAAGAACTGGATGCTTATATTAAATTTGTTACTAATCGTACAGTAAAACAACTTAATTCTATATTAATGTTTGAACGTAAAGTAACACAAACAGCATTATTATCATCTTTGCACCAGCAACAAGCCAAACTTAAATTGTTTCTTTCGCCTACCCAGCTCGAACAATTAAATGCCCAAATAGATGTTACAGGTCATGGGAAATCTGTTACTAATAAACAGACAAATGATACATTTTCTGAAACAAATCTATTATCATTTAATACATCAACATCAGATGCTCAATTAGCTATGTTGAAAACAAAAGATATTGATTATATACAACACTACTTACAAGATAACGCTTTATATAACGAGTTAGCTGCTTCACCACAGATTACGGATGTATATAAGCCTTATCGCTATCTCCGTTCTCCAGAAGAGCCAATAAAGCGTAATAAACCACGGCGTTTATTTCTTATGATTTTATGGGGTGGGATAGGTGCATTATGTGGAGCAGGTATCGCGTTAGCGTGCTGTCGAAATAGCAGAGGCAACACAATGTTATCTATGGATAAGTGAGTATTTTTCACTTAGCTAGATGAATTATTGATTGGAAGCATATATTGTGAAAGTCTTAACTGTTTTTGGTACACGACCTGAAGCCATAAAAATGGCTCCTTTGGTTCATGCGTTAGCAAAAGATAATGAATTTGAGTCACGTGTTTGCGTAACGGCTCAACATAGAGAAATGCTTGATCAGGTTTTAACATTATTTGATATTCAACCTGACTACGATTTAAATATCATGAAACCTGGCCAGGGATTAAGTGAAATAACCTGTTTAATATTGGAAAAGCTAAAACCGGTATTGGAAGAATTTAAGCCTAATGTTGTGTTGGTGCATGGTGACACAACAACCACGTTAGCAGCGAGTTTAGCCGCATTTTATCAACAAATTGCTATTGGTCATATTGAGGCAGGGTTACGTACAGGAAATCTCTATTCTCCTTGGCCAGAAGAAGCCAATAGGACGATTACTGGTCATTTGGCATCGTTTCATTTTGCACCAACCGAAACGGCATGTTTTAATTTGGTTCGAGAGGGTATTAATCCGTCGGCCATTTTTGTTACAGGTAATACGGTAATTGACGCATTGCTTTCGGTCAGTGACCGCTTTTTATTCGATGATCTGCTCAGGGCAAAAATGGATGCTCATTATCCATTTTTAGCTGAACATCGGCGAATTATCTTAGTTACCGGCCATCGCCGAGAAAGTTTTGGTGGTGGTTTTGAAAGAATCTGTTCTGCATTGGCTGAAATTGCTAAAACCTATCCAGATATTCAAATTGTTTATCCAGTTCATCTTAATCCTAATGTGAGAGAACCTGTTCAACGGATCTTAAATAATATTAGTAATATTATTTTAATTGAACCACAAGACTATTTACCTTTTGTTTATTTAATGAATCATGCTTACTTAATATTGACGGATTCAGGTGGTATTCAGGAAGAAGCGCCTTCATTAGGGAAACCGGTATTAGTTATGAGAGATACGACGGAACGGCCGGAAGCAATTACTGCAGGAACTGTTAGATTAGTAGGTACTGATATAAATAAAATTTTGACAGAGGTTGGTCAGTTACTAGATAGTGAAACTGAATATAATTTGATGAGTCGAGCCCATAATCCTTATGGTGATGGTAAAGCTTGTCAACGTATTATTAATGCACTTAAAAATTATCAGGTCAGATTATGAGTTTTAATACAATTTCCGTCATTGGTTTAGGTTACATTGGTTTACCAACAGCCGCAGCATTTGCATCTGCAAAAAAAAATGTTATTGGTGTTGATGTAAATCAACATGCGGTAGATACAATTAATCAGGGTAAAATTCATATTGTTGAACCTGATTTAGATCAAGTAGTAAGCGAGGCTGTTGCCGGTGGGTTTTTAACAGCGACAACCAAGCCTCTTACAGCAGATGCATTTTTAATTGCCGTACCAACACCATTTAAAGGTAATTATGAGCCTGATATGTCATATGTACAATCAGCAGCGCTTTCTATTGCACCAGTTTTGAAAAAAGGCGATTTAATTATTCTTGAATCAACATCGCCTGTTGGTGCTACAGAAGATTTAGCTGATTGGTTGGCACAAGCGCGTCCTGATCTTACTTTTCCTCAGCAAGTGGGAGAGACTTCAGATGTAAATATCGCATATTGTCCAGAACGCGTATTACCCGGTAAAGTTATGATAGAGTTATTTCAGAATGATCGGGTAATTGGTGGGATGACTACTCGGTGTTCCGAGCGTGCGGCACAACTGTATAGAATTTTTCTTAAGGGCGAGTGTGTTATTACAAACAGTCGAACTGCTGAAATGTGTAAATTAACAGAAAATAGTTTCCGGGATGTGAATATTGCGTTCGCCAATGAGTTATCTCTTATTTGTGACAGACAAAAAATTAATGTATGGGAACTTATTCGTTTGGCAAATCGACACCCCCGTGTGAATATCTTGCAGCCAGGACCGGGTGTAGGTGGGCACTGTATTGCTGTAGATCCTTGGTTTATTGTGTCACAAAATCCCGATATTGCACGTTTAATCCATACTGCGCGCCAAGTGAATGACAATAAGCCTAAATGGGTGATAAATAATATTATTGAGCATGTTGCTGATTGCATGAAAACAACAGAAAAATGCCAGTCTGATATAAAAATCGCTTGCTTAGGTCTGGCTTTTAAAGCCGATATTGACGATTTTCGTGAAAGTCCAGCCTTAGAAATTACTAAAAAAATTGCTAAATGGCATACAGGTCCTGTATTAGCGGTTGAACCGAATACGACAATACTACCAGAGTCATTGGAAAATCAAGTAACATTAGTTGATCTAAAGGTAGCCTTTAAAGAGGCAGATATTTTAGTATTGTTAGTTGATCATGCAGAATTTAAAGCAATACCTAAAGCCAATATACCACAACGATGGTTAATTGATACCAAAGGAGTTTGGCAGTGAAGCAGTATCTCATTACTGGTGGTGCCGGTTTTATTGGTTCAGCCATGGTTCGCTATATTATTAATCATACACATGACCGCGTTATTGTACTAGATAAACTTACTTATGCAGGTAATTTAAGTTCGCTCGCTAGCGTGATTGATAATGATCGTTTTGCATTTGAGCAAGCTGATATTTGTGATCGTCAACAGGTTTCCAAGATTTTAGCACAATACCAACCTGATGCGATTATGCATTTGGCTGCCGAAAGTCATGTTGATCGTTCTATTGACGGACCTGCTGATTTTATTAATACGAATATCATTGGTACTTATACATTACTTGAAGCAAGCCGTCATTATTGGCAGGATTTATCTCCTTCTGCTAAAGCCGCATTTCGTTTTCATCATATTTCAACTGATGAAGTATTTGGAGATTTAAACGGGAGTGGTGATTTTTTTACAGAAAATACACCGTATGCTCCAAGTAGTCCTTATTCTGCCTCTAAGGCATCGAGTGACCATTTAGTAAGAGCATGGCATAGAACATATGGGCTACCCGTACTTATAACTAATTGTTCTAATAATTATGGACCTTATCATTTTCCAGAAAAGCTCATTCCGTTAACCATATTAAATGCTATTTCAGGTAAACCATTAGCTGTTTATGGTAAAGGTAATCAAATTCGTGATTGGTTATATGTTGATGATCACGCTGAAGCACTCTATCAAGTTATATCAAAAGGCTATATTGGTGAAACTTATAACATTGGTGGTCATAACGAGCGTCGTAATATTGATGTTGTTGAACAGATTTGTGCATTATTAGATGAACTCGTTCCTGAGAAACGACAGGGTATAGCTCATTATCATCAATTAATAACGTTTGTTTCTGATCGGCCAGGCCATGATATGCGCTATGCTATCGATGCAAGTAAGATTGAGCATGAATTAGGATGGCGTCCTAAGGAGACCTTTGAAAGTGGTTTGCGTAAAACTGTGGAATGGTTCTTACAGAATGAGACATGGTGGCGAACTATTATAGATCATCGCTATCAAGGTGAACGCTTAGGTACAATTCACCGTTAAATTTATGTGAATTGCCATCATCTTATTGACTAATCAAGTATAGTTTTAAATTAAGCCTGGTAAGCGTCAGGCTATAAAACGTTTTGATTTGCTTGCTAGAGTAATATTGCATATTTAAATAATGTCATATAGGACATTACGGATGTTAGAGGCCATTATGCTATTGCGAGGTACACTTGATGTATTAACTTGGGAAAGTGAATTTTTTAATTTACCTTCTGCTCGATTAGCTAATATTAGTGAAAATAGTCCTATCGTATTACCTGAACAATTTGCTGCTTTTCAGCGGATCCAGGCTAAAATCAATGCGGCAGATTATCACAGTGCCACATTATTACAGGATTGTGGATTTGTGTTTGTCGAAGGGGAATTAGATCTATATTTATCAATACCTGCACAGCCTTTAGGTTTCTCTCAAGTCAATTATAGCTTAGCGACTTCCTACGATATTCATGTCGTTAGAGATATTGCCTCAAAAGCGTTTCAATTTAGTCGTTTTAGACAACCGTGGTACTCAGCCGAAGATAATAGTCGATTTTATGCTCTTTGGGCTGAAAAAGCGATAACAGGTCAGTTTGATCATTATTGCTTGTTGGTAAAAGATGAGAAACAACAAATACAAGGATTTGTTACGTTGAGAGAGTTAAATGAATACGAGGTGCGTATTGGCTTATTAGCAGTAGAATCATCAATGCGCCAGCAGCGAATAGGTTCAACATTATTAGAAAGTACAATACATTGGTGCCAGCAGTATCAAAAACGTGGATTATGGATAGCAACACAAAGTGCTAATGTTCCTGCATTGCGATTATATCAAAAAACGGGAGCAATTATTGCCAAAAGCCACTACTGGTTTTACCGTTAATAAATTCGATATCATCAGACTGATAGAACATATGCAGTAAACTGATTAAATAAAAAGGTAATATTATGATCCCATTTAATAAACCTCCAGTTGTTGGAAGCGAAACTGGATATATAAACGCGGCGATAAGTAGTGGCAAGTTATCAGGTGATGGTGAATATACGCGTCGTTGTCAGCAATGGATTGAACAACATTTCTCTACAAAAAAAACGTTATTAACACCATCATGTACTGCGTCACTGGAAATGGCAGCATTATTGCTTAATATCCAACCCGGTGATGAAGTTATTATGCCAAGCTTCACCTTTGTTTCTACCGCAAATGCATTTGTTCTACGTGGTGCTAAAATTGTATTTGTTGATATTCGACCCGATACTATGAATATTAATGAAATGTTAATTGAATCAGCGATAACGGATAAAACGCGTGCAATTGTCCCCGTGCATTATGCAGGTGTTGCCTGTGAAATGGATACCATTCTTGCCGTAGCTAAAAAATATGGAGTAGCTGTTGTTGAAGATGCGGCTCAGGGGGTTATGTCTACCTATAAAGGTAAAGCATTAGGGACCTTAGGCGATATTGGCTGCTATAGTTTCCATGAAACAAAAAATTATACTGCAGGGGGAGAAGGAGGAGCGACATTAATCAATATTGAGGAGATGATTGAGCAGGCTGAAATTATTAGGGAAAAAGGAACTAATAGAAGCCAATTTTTCCGTGGCCAAGTAGATAAATATACTTGGCGTGATATCGGGTCAAGTTATTTAATGTCGGATTTACAAGCAGCTTATTTATTGGGGCAACTAGAAGCTGCAAATCAAATTAATCAGCGGCGGATGACATTATGGAATAATTATGCGCAAGCGTTTGCTGATCTTGCACATCAACAACGAATTGAAATGGCGACCATTCCTGCCGAATGTCAGCATAATGCTCATATGTTTTATATTAAATTAACTGATATTAATGAAAGAACCGCCTATATTGAACATATGAAAAAAGCGAACATTATGACGGTTTTCCATTATGTACCCTTGCATAGTTGCCCTGGCGGATTAAAAACAGGTATTTTTCATGGTGAGGATCGTTATACGACAAAAGAAAGTGAACGACTGGTTCGTTTACCGCTCTTCTTTAATATGGATGATGAAATGCAACAGCACGTTATTGACGCAACATTATACTATTTTAATTACTCATGATCTCTTTAGCTAAAGCAACTTTTTGGACAGCATCATCAACACTAATAAAAATTGGTGCGGGCCTATTAGTTATCAAATTATTAGCTGCAAGTTTTGGCCCAGAGGGTGTTGGATTAGCTGGAAATTTTCGCCAGCTAATTACCGTGTTAGCGGTATTATCTGGTGCAGGTATTTTTAACGGTATAACAAAATATATTGCTGAATATCAGCAGCAGCCAAACCGGTTATCAAACATACTTGGTACCTCTGTTAGCATTGTTTCTGTCAGCGCGCTCCTGTTGGCTATTGTATTTTTTTGTTTTGCTTACCAAATAAGTTCATTGCTTTTTGCATCGGCGCAGTATGCTCATTTAATTCAATGGTTAGCTATAATTCAAGTCGCAATTGCCTTCGCTAATTTTTTCCTGGCGATTTTAAAAGGTTATCGCGATGCCTTTGCAAATGCGCTAAGTCTTATTGTTGGTTGCATAATAGGTCTACTTGTTTACCTCTACTGTTACTATCACTTTGGTTATAGTGGAGCTTTAGCTGGTTTAGCACTAGTGCCAGCGATGGCATTGTTGCCGTCTGTCATTATGGTAAGTCGTAGACGATATTTATTATGGTCTGATTTTCGACTAGGCTGGGATAATTGGATTGCATGTCAATTGAGTAAATTTACTTTAATGACAATAATAACCTGTATTACCATGCCTGTAGCTTATGTGTTAATGCGGAATTCACTTGCTAAAGCATATAATTGGCATGAAGTAGGTATTTGGCAAGGTGTAACAACTATTTCTGATGCTTACTTGCAGTTTATTACAGCGGCATTTAGTGTTTATCTATTACCGACATTTTCTCAGTTAACAGATAAGCAAGCATTAAAGAGAGAAGTTCTACGCACATTGCGTTTTGTAATAGTAAGTGTTTCAACAATAAGTTTACTAATTTGGTTATTGCGTGATTGGGTTATCTTATTGTTGTTTTCACCTGATTTTTCAGCAATGCGATCACTATTTATATGGCAATTATCAGGTGATGTTTTAAAAGTTGCCAGTTATGTGTTTGGTTATATTATTATCGCTAAAGCATCATTGCGTCTCTATATTTTGGCTGAAGTAAGTCAATTTATTTTATTGATAATAACGTCGACATTTTTAATTCCAATTCATGGTGCCCTGGGTGCGGCTCAATCTTATATGATAACGTATGTGAGTTATTTTCTATTATGTTGCTTGGTTTTTATACTTTACATGAGGCGTAACAAATGAGGATTATTCATGTACTTGGCGCAGATATTCCTCATCATAATCTCACTGTATTAAGCTTTTTTAATGAGGTAATAGCTCAACAATCTTTGCAAACCAATATTATTGAATTTATGGTTGTCAGTAGTGATAAATCACTTTCTGAGAAATTCCCAGCACTTTCTATTGTAAGTTATGCCAATAAAGCGATGATAGCTAGCGCTATTCAATTAAATAGTCAGCAAATATCGAATGTCCGTTTCTTCTTTCATGGTCAATTTAATCCTTATATTTGGTTGGCACTTCTGCGTGGTAAAATTAAGCCTAATCAATGTTGGTGGCATATATGGGGCGCCGATCTTTATGAAGATGCCCCAGGATGGAAATATCGATTATACTATTTAATGAGGCGTCAAGCACAAAAACGAGTGGGGCATGTTTTTGCTACGCGAGGTGATTTAAGCGTTTTTCAACAGCGAAATCCAACAATACCTGCCTCGTTACTTTACTTTCCAACAAGAATGGCACCGCAACCTAATCTGGATCAAGCATCTACAAAACATATTTCATCACTGCTCACCATATTAATTGGTAATTCAGGTGATCCTAGCAATCGACATATTGATGCTATTTACGAAATAAAGCAAAAATTTGGTCGCGACGTAAGGGTAATTATTCCAATGGGATACCCAGAACATAATCAACATTATATCAAACAGGTAGCCAACGTTGCTGTATCATGTTTTGGCGCCGAACATGTTGATGTTTTGCTAAAATCACTGCCTTTTGATGAATATAAACACTTATTAACCTGTTGCAATTTAGCCTATATGATATTTCGGCGGCAGCAGGGGATTGGGACCATTAGTCTTTTAACACAAGCAAATATACCTGTCGTTATTAGTCCCGATAATCCATTTTGGCAAGATCTCATGGAGCAGGGTATACCTATTCTATTTTATGGGCAAAAGATCTCTCTTGAGCAGATTGAGCAATCTTATCAACAATTAGTTTCTATGAATAAAATGCGAATTGCTTTTTTTAATCCAAACTATGTTGATGGTTGGATAACAGCATTACAGCTTGCAACAGAGGAATAGTGGATGACAAATGAATTTGGTATGCTATCAGTTGCTTATTTAATATGTATTACATTTGTAGCAACGCTCCTCTACCAGGAGTTTCAACGTAAACGTTTTAATTTTAATATTTTATTTTCATTACTCTATTTATTAACGTTTTATTTTGGTTATCCACTTACCTGTCTACTCGCGATTCAGTTCGATGTTACTACAGTCGAGACGGAGTATTTATTTTATGCTTTATTATCGGCAACCATTTTTTATGCTATTTATTCTTTAGTTTATCGATTACGTTTAAGCAAGCAAACAACGAATAATAGTTCAGCATGGTTAACTATGTCGCGGATTGAAGCCTATTGGACTAGTGGATTACTATGTATTGTGGCACTTACGGCATTGTTATGGTTTTTTATGCAAAATGGGGTATTACTTTTTAAACTAACAGCATATAACCAAATCTTTTCTAAAAATGTATCCAGTGTTGCATTAAAACGATTTTTCTATTTCTTTATTCCGGCAATGTTAATTGTCTACTTTATAAAACCAAGTAAATTAAATTGGTTTGCTTTCTTAGCGACAACACTAGTATTTGGGATTATTACCTATATGGTTGTGGGCGGTACACGCGCTAACATAATGATTGCTTTGGCCCTATTTCTTTTTATTGGCATTGTTGAAGGCTATATTAAATTATGGATGATGGTAACTGCCGGATGTGCGGGTATTATTGTTATGTTTTGGCTAGCATTAAAACGGTACGGGCTTGACGTTAGTGGGAATCAGGCATTTTATACATTCTTATATTTGACACGTGATACGTTTTCTCCATGGGAGAATTTGGCCTTACTTTTGCAAAAATATCAATCAATTGAGTTTCAGGGATTGGCCCCTATAGCACGCGATTTTTATGTATTTATTCCTGATTGGCTTTGGCCAGAAAGACCTAATTTGATAGTTAATAGTGCGAACTATTTTACCTGGAATGTTTTAAATTACCATGCGGGGTTAGCAATATCACCAACATTGATTGGCTCTATGCTTGTTATGGGCGGTGTTTTAATGATCCCGGTAGGTGCCATAGCCGTTGGTTTAATTATTAAATGGTTCGATTGGCTTTATGAAAAAGGCAAAAATGATATAAATCGTTATCGTGGCGCGGTGATTCAGGGCTTTTGTTTTGGTGCCATTTTTAATTTGATGGTATTGGTTCGTGAAGGTGCTGATGCCTTTACATCACGAATTGTTTTCTTCTGTCTCGTTTTTGGGTTATGTTTATTGGTTGCAAAGTTATTTTATTGGCTTTGTTTGAGTGCGGGCGTGATTAAATCACGTTTATAAGTACAAGCCGCATAAATAATTTTACGTAGTCATAATGGGCATGAATGCTAGATAACATATGAATACACAGTTATAACAGATCAAATAAAAAGGTTAATCATAATGGGCGCCATACCCCACTATAAGATACGAAATATTGATATTATTGGTCCCCAGGATCAAGAACAATTTATCGATTTCTTATGTGATCCTCAGCAACTAAAAACGGGTTCTATGATTGCAATCAATGCTGAAAAGATTATTACAGCAGAGCAGCATGCCGACTTAAAATCATTAATTGCTAATGCGGAATATAAATATGCAGACGGTATTAGTATTGTAAAATCCATTCGAAAGAAGTATCCAACGGCGCAAATTAAGCGTATTGCTGGAGCAGATTTATGGCAAACGTTAATGGAAAAAGCAGGAGAGCGTTCGATCCCTGTTTTTCTGGTAGGCGGTACACCGGCTGTATTAGAACAAACTAGAAAGCAATTAGTATCACAATGGCGTGTAAATATTGTTGGTTATCATGACGGATATTTTAATGATCAAGAGTGCTCAGCCTTGTTTGAGCAAATTAAACTGAGCGGTGCTAAGATTATTACTGTAGCACTTGGCTCACCTAAACAAGAGTTTTTTATTCGTGATTGTCGACGTATTTATCCAGATGCATTATATATGGGCGTTGGTGGTACTTATGACGTTTTTGTTGGAAAAGTTAAACGGGCACCAAAAGTTTGGCAAAATATGGGATTAGAATGGCTATATCGATTATTATCTCAACCAACACGTTGGCGGAGACAGATTAAACTATTCAAATTTGCTTCCTATTATTTAATGAACAAATTGTAATAAGCCGTATCTGCTTTTTTATATTATTGATATTAGCTAATAATTTAATTAATTTTATGCACAACTCCTCTATTAATAAGATTTCGATAGTATTGTTGGTACCATATGCTATCATTTTGATAGCTGTTTTCTTATAAAACGCTTAAACCATGAGCAAACAGTCAATTTTATAAAAAAATAACTGGACAGCGTGGCGATAAATCCGTACTATCCTTCCCGCAACGGCGCAATGCGCCCGTAGCTCAGCTGGATAGAGCGCTGCCCTCCGGAGGCAGAGGTCTCAGGTTCGAATCCTGTCGGGCGCGCCAGTATCTAGTGGATACGAGCTTTGTTGGTATTATTACCAAGTTGAATAACACAATGGTGGCTATAGCTCAGTTGGTAGAGTACCGGATTGTGATTCCGGTTGTCGTGGGTTCGAGCCCCACTAGTCACCCCAAATTTTTTATGCTGCGAAGGTGGCGGAATTGGTAGACGCGCTAGCTTCAGGTGTTAGTGTTTTCGGACGTGAGGGTTCAAGTCCCTCTCTTCGCACCAATATAGCATAACAACAATTTATATCATCGGCGAGTAGCGCAGCCTGGTAGCGCAACTGGTTTGGGACCAGTGGGTCGGAGGTTCGAATCCTCTCTCGCCGACCACTTCTCTTTTAATTCTCTAAAGAATAACGTTCAACCTTTGACAACTGGATATTCTGGTATATTACCGTCTGGATATTTAGGCGCTGTTTTCTAGCCATTAATTAAGTAGCTGCCTGGGCAGGCGTATGGGAATAGTGCTCTATCTAAGTGATAGCCAATCACTGCTGATAATGAGACGAGGGAAAGCTTATATAGCGCTACTGGCAGCTGTTGTGGTGACAAGATGGCAATAACAGCAATCAAGGCCAATGCAGAAAAGCACCAGATAAGCAGTCGATGACTGCGGATTTTTTGAAAAAAGGATATGAATTAAACCCCTTTTCAATGAAATAAACGATTTGATGAAATAAAAACACCGCCATGATAGGAAGTGTAGGGCGTTAGGTATTTTAAACGAGGTTAAAGGCTACTCTGTATCAAGTATTGAGAGAATTGTCTGAAGTACTTATTCGCTTAGGGTTAATTTTACCAACTATTTGATCTCGGCCTAAATTAGCAAGCATTAGTTTTGTTGCTGAATAATCATGTTTGGCTTGTTCTTTCGCGTAATCAGTAACTAAATCATCATTGTATAAGTTTCGTAGATTTACTAAATCGCGTTTTAACTTTGCTCGATATCCAGCAACTTCGGGTGACTCAATTAACTTATTGTAAAGATACACGCCAAAGAATGATAGTACTGGGCTAATAATAGGAATTATAACCAAACCAATATTTTTATATTGTTCAGGAAGTAAAGAACATATCCCGACAAGCGAGCCTCCTAACCCAACAGATGCAGTCGTTGTGGTTTTAATGCCAACAGGTTCATTTTGTTGCTCACCTTGCATCATGATTTATTAACCTTATTATCAACATCGGATAGTTGTCTTACCAGAGGGATTGATGAGTTAAGCTTTATTATTTTTCGCTCAATGACTATACCGTTATGTTCATGTTCTATCTGAAGAGTAGTGATAGGCCAAATTCTATCAAGAATATATTTAGTAAGAACAGTTGCAAAACGAAACAAAAGAGGACTTATGAGGATTAATCCTCCCCAACCAACAAATTGAATAATAACTTCAAGTGCCTCTTGATATTCCATGTTTATACCAGTTTACGATCAGATGCTGCACGATGACGAATGACATTCGTTATGATGTATTTAGTTTTTTCTGTTTTAGCGGTAGCTTTATATACTATCGTAAGATTTACTTCAAACATATCCCCTTTAGTAAAACTTTTCGCGTTGTCTCTCACTTTTTGCATGAAAGATTCATCTTCCATTTTTACACTTCGCTCAACATCTTCATAAACCATTTTCCAGCCATTAGATGACTCAAAATTGATTTGAGTTAACGTTATATTTGTCGTCACTTGTCTTGTTTTTTGGGTGGATAAAGAGTTTTTAGGTAATGGAGTAAATTCAAGAACATCATTACCTTCAAATTTTACTGTTTCAACACCATCTACTTCGACCCTAAAAACAGGTGCATCTTTATCTGATAGTGGTCGTGTAATAATCTCGTTCATTGCTTTACGAATTTCGGGGTTAGTTACTAAGGTAGCTACTGTTCTGTCACATTTAATAACTTCACCATCAACTTCAATTGTACTGGTACTTTCACTTGAGTTAGTAACAACACTGATGACCTTTTTTCCTCTAATTCTACGAGCTATCTGTAATGCAGAGCCGCTTATAATTGATGCAGATGATACAGTTAATCCAATATATTTCATTATGTCAATGGCATTGGTATTCAGAAGCGTAACAGCAAAATCAATAGCAAAAGAGCCTTCACGAGCAGGAGCTACAACTTGAATCTCAACAGTTTTTTCTTTATTTACTAGTTTATCGGCTTTATACAACATCTTTGCCGTTTCTAAGATTGAATTTCCAAGATCATATGCATTCATTTTATGTGTGGATAACCGCTATTTTCTGCATCATAATAAAGGCTAAATGTTCTTGTTTCTAAGTTATGTTTTGTCATTGATATAAAATTTCCATGTGATTATGTTTCGCTATTACAGACATTCTCTAATAATTTTCTGTTATATAAATGAATACAGCTCACAAAACATACAGCTGGCTATAACAGTACTGGTATTTTTATTCTTGGGTGTAAAACTTCTTCTTAGAATAGTTTTCTCCGGCTAGCAGCATAATTGCACAAATAATGAAACTTAGGATGAATCCGACCATCGCGTAACCTTTTAGTGTTTCAGGGACAAAGTGGTTAAAAAGCGTGCAGGGCATAGCCAAACAAGCGAAGAGATAGGTTAGTATAAAAAACGTCTTTCAATACATTGGCGAAATAGCTCAAGTTGCTGAGACTCTATATATTTATGTTCGCAATGCTTACACCATTCACGTCGGGGCAAAAGATAGCGAACCTCACAATTAGGGCAAACATCAGGTGTATGGTATTCATTATAATCTCGTAGCGCCATTCTGTTGTTATCACCATTAACATGAATATTTGGTATAGCACATCTCCCCTTAGACACTTATTTCTTTTTGGTTCCTTCGTTGTAGTTACTATCCGCTGTGCGGTTGTAGTTACCGCTGATATTGATGGTTGCAGGTTTGTTACTTGTAGTTTTTTTGTTTTCTTCATTTTGAATAGGTTGCGCGTTCATGAGTATCTGCTCTGCTTGAGCTTTTGCCATTAATGAAGCGTCTCTAAAGAGGTTAACTAGCTTCCTTTCATCATTATTTAATGAATCATCTTCTTTAGTCTGCCTAGTAAAAGATTCATTGTCCCGATCTTGGCTAAGGCGTAAATTGGCGGTGTATTGACGTTAAATAGCTCATCATCGCGACTTTCATCGCCGTCATCTTCAGCTTCAAATTTGTCAAAGATGTCTTTAGTACCAGATGTTAAAACACCTAGTCTTTTGGCCTCTGCTCGTTTTATCCGTTCACCGGTTAGAATGTATTGAGTATCAATACCCGCCCTAAAAAGTGAAGATAATTGCACAGCGGTTGGAGATGATTATCCTTTCTCCCACGCAATAACAGTCCTTCTTGTTGTAGACGCTAGATCCGTTAGCTTTCCCTGAGTCAACGCTAGTCGCTCTCTTTCCTCTTTTAAACGCAGTTCTATCATGTGAAATTAATTTCTCATACACATTAACATGTGCAATTAATTGCACAATAATAATATTCATGTTGTTAGTTTATCAATATTTAACACCAATTAACCATAGTGAGGTGAAAAAAACATGCAAGTTATGACTCAAAAACAAGTTGCTAATGAGGTCAAAGATCGCTTGCGGTCTCAGGCGGTAACACTCAAGGCATTCGCAGAGAAACATGGTTATTTATATCGTGATGTCTTTGATGTTGTCCATGGAGTTCGCCGGGGATACTTCGATAAAGGCCGTGAAATAGCTAAAAAATTAGGTATGCTGATAGAGGAGTAATGCCATGAAATCCACTCAACTAAAACTTGGCCAACAGGTACTAATTACCCCTTCATTGGGAATATCAGAATCCTATTGCAGTATATTCATCGAACGAGTTCCGTGCCAAAATTGCCGTCCTGCTTACAGCATTATCCGCATTCCCGGTTTTGCAGGTCTGCATGGAACTGGCGATCTCGGTGATACACTATTCTCCGACTATATGATCATTCATCAGGTGCAGCCATTGGGGAACAGAGCATATGGATAACTCTATTTCATCTGCCGTTCGTGTTTTAAAAGCGGTTAAAGGCTACACGTTAACAGGCATCTCGAATAGTGCCATTGCCAGCCTTTTTAATGATACACCACCTAATCTAAGTCGTGCTTTAAAGACCTTAATTGATGAAGGTTTGGTGGTTAAGCTGGATAACGGTTTATTTGCTCACAGTATTGAGATGTTAAGAATTGCACAGGCTCATGCGGAGCATATCAATACTATTCAAGATCGTATTACTGCCACTAACTCAAAAAGACGTGTCAAAAGTCTTTATTTTAATGCGGGTTAAGCGAGAGTAGCTTACAGTGATGTATAATATTTTAATAACGCAGAAAATGATAAAGATAAAAACCGTATAGACAGGAAATATTATTATTTTTTTAATCAGTTAACTCCATTTTATTTATAAGTTAGAGATCATGTTTTTTAATTAAAAATATGGTGGAATTAAAGATAAATCGATAATAAAACTAGGATAAAGATATTAGATAAAAGTCAAATAATTAAAAAATAAGTATAATGATAAAGTTAAATAGTAAAAAAGATAACAGTTTAAGTTATACCCTTATTATGAATACTATATTTTTTACTTATATAATAATATTTTCTTTATAACAGAAAATATTATTATATAAGTTATTTAAGATATTTTTATTAATAATATTAGCTAAAATAATAATAATAGCTTATTTTTATGTTTTAATATTATTTTAGTTGCTGTCTGATTTCAAAGTGTTTCCTTATTATAAAAGCTAATTTTTAAAAAGTTAGTTTATAATTTATTAATTGCTTTATAAAAATAAAGTATATTAACTATTTTCGCTTTTAATGATAGCTTAAAAAGAAAAAAATTAAGATAATGTAATGATAGAAAAGAAATACTAAATATTTTCTATCAATCTATGTATATAAATACGATAGTAAGGTTATTATGTTCATAGATTATACTGATTAAAAAATCGAAAAAAGATACAAAGTGATATTCTATTTTTAAATAGAGATTAGTATAACGTTGTAGCTACCTTTATTGATTTATATAAATAATCTTTATTATCATGAAGACCAGTAATAGTACTGGTCTATTGACTATAAAACTATTTATTAAATAAGTAAATTAATGATATAGATCTCTAATAGATATTTATCAATATCTTTATTTTACGTCTTTTTTATTTATCATTTATTTTACTGATATAAAATGCAGTGAACATAACTTCAGAAAATAATACTTGATAAATAGGTTATTTTTATATGATTAACCGCCATTTATCGTAGTATATTATTTGGATTATTTAATGATCCCTTTCATACCTTCATTTGAATAACGATTTCCATGAATAACAATATGGGTTTTTAATTCGTTTAACGTATTGAGTTCATCTTCATCAAGAGAAATAAAACACGAGTTAATATTTTCAAGAAGATATTTTTCTCTTTTTGTGCCAGGAATAGGTACGATGCTCTGCCACTGTGCAAGTAACCAAGCTAAGGCAATTTGACCATAACTACACGAATGTTTGACCGCCATCGGATGAATTGCCTCTAATAACAGTTTATTTTTCCTAATACTTTCATCTTGGAATCGAGGATTGCTTCGTCTGAAATCATTTTCTGCAAAATCTTGGTTAGATTGATATTTACCTGTTAAAAATCCACGACCTAGTGGCGAGTAAGGTACCAAACCAATATTGTATTCTTTTAGTAGCGGTAATAATGCGTCCTCAATATCTCGAGTCCAGAGCGAATATTCAGTTTGAACAACATCAACAGGAAAAGTTGCATGAGCTCTTTTCAATAAAGTAGGCGATATCTCACATAAGCCTATTCTAGCGATTTTACCTGCACGGACTAAATCTGCTAGTACTTGCATAGTTTCTTCTATTGGTATTTCTTGTTGAATTCGATGAATATAGTATAAATCGATCTGTTCAATTCCCAACCTTGCCAATGATTCATCGCAACACTTTTTAATATACTCAGGGGAATTATTAATATTACGTTCATACCCCTGATGGCTACTTCTATCAATACCACATTTTGTTGCAATATTAAGTTTTTCTCGTTCAGAAGGAGGTAATTTTTTTAGAAAAGTCCCGATTAATTGTTCATTATGGCCACGTCCATACATATCTGCCGTATCTATTAATGTAACGCCATTATCGATAACGTTATGTAATAACGCTAATGAAGCTTCGTCATCAGTTGGGCCATAAAACTCACTTAATCCCATGGCACCATAACCAATAGCACTAACATTAAGTGTTTTTCCTAACTTCCTTTGTGGCAATATTTTCATTTTTACCTTTCCCTACTATTTATTTAATTTATAAACGGAACCATTATTCCATGTGCCAATATAATAGGCTGCCTTATATAAGGTTAACGCGACAGCACCTGGTAAGTTTTCGGCTAAAACTTTTGACTCACCAGTTTTAACATTCACCTCACGTACTGCACCTGCACCGTTATCAATGACAGCAATCTGATGCTCTTCTATTGTTGTAATGCCAACACCTGGTCGGTCAAAAAGTGTACCTAATTCTGTTTTATGCCCATCTGCTGTAATATGTGTTAATCGACCACTGTATTGCGATATCACAAGACTATGATCAGCAAGTTCTGTTACACCAACAGGTAGATTAAAACCCTTTGCAA
This sequence comes from uncultured Enterobacterales bacterium, assembly GCA_945288535.1. Lineage (GTDB taxonomy): Bacteria > Pseudomonadota > Gammaproteobacteria > Enterobacterales > CALYQQ01 > CALYQQ01. The sequence goes on from CALYQQ010000019.1 coordinate 39,808, forward strand.
CTACATGTTTTTTTCCTGAATCCACATTTAAAGCGATGATTTCGCCATTAGCACGATTAGTAATTAATAATTCTCCTGTATGAGACCAAGCGATACCCGTTGGTGTCTGATAGCCGTCCGAGATCTTTTCACTTATTCCTTTAGGTGTAATTCTTAAAATATAATCATCACTGTAGGATGCAACATAAATATTATCCTGGGCATCAACGACGATCCCTGCTGGGGAGGCAATACCTGTATAGAAAAGCGTTATATGGTTATTGTTAGTAACTTTTGTTATAGAATTATTTGACCAATTTGTTACATACATTGAACCTTGGCTGTCAAAGGCGATCCCCGTTGGTGCATTAAATGCATTAGATATTTCAGTTATGCTGGCCATACAGAATGTTCCATATAATGTAGTTAAAATAACAAGTATTTTTATAAAAAAAAGTTTCATAATGTTATCCTTGTAGAATTAATTAGTTGATAAATAAATTTTATTATTTGTCGAATTAATTCGCATTGTTAATTAGAATATTATTATTAATTAAATTAAGGTTGATATAATGTTTTTTATTATTTTTCTCAATTTTTTAAAGTGGATTTATATTAAAAATTAAGGAATTATTTATAAATATACTGTTTTACAATAAAATACACTAACGGAATAGGAATAGACCCTATTCTAAATAATAAGGTATTTTCGAATACTTATTGTATGTTATTAATTGTTATTAATAATATATAAGATATAGATTTAATTATAATTACCTATAATAATTAATTTTGTTTATGATAATCAATAAATATAAATTGATACCTTATTTATTTAATATAAAATTATATACTGTATTGATAATAAAATAGCGTTACTCATTTAGAAAGTGTAAGCTGAGTTTTATTACTAACGATTAGATTTTATTGTAATAACTGTATTATAAAAATACGAAATATTTATTTCGTGATATGAAAAAGATATCAAGTAATAGAGATAAGTAAAATAAATAGAATTAAGAAAAATAGTAATGCAATTACTTTATTTTAAGTAAAACAATATGCGTGCCTAACAGAAAGGTACAGTAAGTGAGATAGAAATAGGTATATTACACTATTTCTTTTTTATTATTTATTTGTTTAATCTAAAATAATCGACAATATTATTGATAAGTTTATTATCATCTTTCCAAACTAAGAAAATATTAATCGTTAATTGTTTTTCATAGTATGAATGAAGTCTTTTATAAACCACACCTTGGATATTAGCATGTATCATTGATTGAGGTAGTAGCATTATACTATTACCTAATGAAACATCTAGTAACATCGATAGGGTATCGGAAAGTTCTGTAATTTTTTCCACTGGACAAAGTAATTTATTAAAAACTTTTTCACATTGATCATAAAATACAGGTTGTAAGTAACGCGCAAACCAAAAAAGAGGTAAATGAGTCACATCATTAAGATCAACATAATCATCATGGCTAGCGGGGTGCGTTTCAGGGAGTACCAAAATCATCGGTTCTTGGTGAACAAGTAAATATTTTTCATTGATAATATTTTCATTATAATATTCGGAAATAAATATAGCATTAACGTTATTTCTTTGAAGTTCTGTTAATAATTCTTTTGATGTATATTGATTTTTATAAACATCAACAAAGGTTGAAAACTGATTAAGAAATTTTTTAAATTTAGGAATAAAATCAAAGCATAATATTTTTGTCATTCCTAATAAGATCTTATCAGTTGTAGTTTCGTTAAATAAGTTAGATATTAACGTTAATTCTTGTAATAGACTTGTAGCTTTGAGTCGAAAGAGTTCTCCTTCTTTAGTTAGCATTACTTTTTGTGTATTTCTTAAAAATAGACGGACTTCTAGTTTTTCTTCTAATTCTTTTATTTGATTCGATAAGGGAGGCTGACTAATGTTTAATTTATTGGCCGCTTTCCTAAAACTATACTCTTCACAGATGGCTAGAAAGTATTGTAACTGTCTAATTGTGGGTAACTTGCGACTATAAATATCCATATTGTCCTGTATTAATGACTGCTTTTTGAGTAACAGATGGTTCAATTTTATCTTTTACTATTTTACCCTATAGAGGAATATAATGTCAGTCTTTAAATGTTAAATAAATAGAATAGAGATAATCTTTCTGATGAGATAAAATATGGAGAATAATTATTATCAAAGAATAATATATAAACAACAGTAAACAAGTTAAATAAATATCATGATCTTGTTTTGTTACTTTAATCATTTTTATATCACCGATAATAAAATATGAATAAACCTTAACATATCTTTTTCGGCGGTATTTATAATTATTAATAGTCGCTTTTAAATATTATGATTAATAAATTTTTTAATTTATAATGCGACAAAATACATCTAGCTACCATAAAGTAAAAGATAAGTTAATGTCGTTTATAAAATATTATTGAATCCTAAGCAATGTTTTTGTTATGTTTTAATTTTCCAATGCGGATAGTCACTTCAACAATTGATCCAGCAAGGGAAACCATCTGATCTATTACCGTAAAATATCATCTAATATCAGCATATTTCATAAAAAAATAAAATAAATATCTTCTCACCATATAAAAAATAAACTTGTTGGGACAGTCATTTTCATGTCAACAGAGAACTTATAATAGTCGCTATATAAATAGTATATAATGTCAACTTATTTGGTTAAAAGAAGCATCTAGTCGTCACAATTCTCTAATTAATATCACTAAATTAAATTCTTCATATAAAATAAATAAAACCTTTTTTATACAATTCATTTAATTATAGCTAAAATAGAAGATTATATTGATTAATAAATAAACTATATTACTAGATAATATTTTTGTCATTACATGCACAATTTAATGTTTGTATAAGGTAATATAAATTAAATGAATTAGTTGTCGTTATAATGAGACGATTATCATTATGATATATAGTAATAATTTATTTTTACAATATTATTGTCGTTAAGGACAGACACTATTTATTTTATGACTTTTATAAATAGACTTTATATTAAATAGGATATAATTTAATTATATGTTATTATTCAATGCGTTAACTATTGCACCAACGGATTTTAAAAAAATGGCATGATAAATGCTATAAATATAATGCTATAAATACAGGAAAAATACATTCTATGATTATGAGAGTCTCGTTTCATAATGGGAGAATGTATCGTGCAGAGTAGGGTGTTTAATATTCTAGGTTAATGATGACGTCAGTTTCATTAAATGAGAATATACATAAATGAACATCAACCTTATAGCTTTAATTTGAATTCTCCATTTATACTTGCCTTCGGGCAAGTTTTTTTATATATCAACATTAGTACGCTTTTATTAGTGGTCATCTAAATCATATATTCTCTTTAAAATTATCTATGTTAAATAGATATGCTTTAACTAACTTAATTTAGGATCAGTAATTAATAAAGAATATAACTCACTGCTTAAAGCGTATTTACTATTGCTTATCTTTATGATCTTAGTAGGGTAAATGAATGCAATGAACTTATCATCCATTAATACTATTGGGGCGATCAAACCTAATGAGCAAGCAATCATACTAGCTCCGCTGAATACCGCTATAGTTTTATGCTTTCTACTATATGACCAAGTATTCAATGTGATTAAACAGGTTATGGATGCTTTCATTAATTAATTTCAGAAATTCAGATTAATGTTAGTGTAGAATATAAGTCTGTAATTGGAATATATTCCGTGATCATTGATAAAGATAAATTAAATACCGCACATCATACAATACGTGTTAATGAGTATAATACTTTTCAACTGGACGAAGGATCGCTTGAGAGCTCGTTTAATAGAAATGATATTTGGTCATTATCTTATGCGTTAGAAATAATAGCACCGTAGTAGCTGAAGGATCCTCTTCTAGTACTTACTAATGATAAAACTCAGGTGCTAAGTCCTATTGAAAATAGTTCTCTTTTTATATTCCCCATCATAATGCTGTATGGATATCTTGTTGGACAATGCATATAACACTATAACAGTTATGTTTTTTTTAGTTAAATAACACAATATATCTTATGATCCTTTTTAATAACAAGCTAATCATACGAAACGACTCGATTGTCACTACTTCGTTTAAATCTGCTATATTGGGTCATGGGCATTCTATTTTTGTTGTTACAACAACGATTAAGTGACAACCAGTTTAATGAACTGATACAGAAATATCTTTTTATTCGGTAAATAGTAATGATGTTCAGCTATACAAACATGCAGTTACTCGTTTTTTATTGCTAAGTTTTAGTGAAAATAACAATAGCCTTATTAGGCAGCAATAATCATTATTTAAAAAGTATTGCTTTATTCAATATTAATAATATATTTTATACACTCGGATGCCGGCGATAGAGCCATATACCAGGAATAGAGAGGCCAATGGATAAAGCACCGGTAATAAATGCAGCGCGTAAAGAGTACGTGACAAAGATATCCATTAAGTCTGATGAATATCCAAGATGAGATAGCTCTACTAAAGAAATCATTGCTTTATAAGCGTATACACCGGGTACCATAGGTATAATAGCTGCTACAGTCACGACTTTAGGGTGTGCAAGATAGTGTCGAGAGAAGCAAATACCTAATACGCCGATTAGCATAGCAGCAAATAAGGTACTCCATTCAATAGATAATCCTGCTTTCATCATCATAAAGCGAAAACTATGACCAATACCACCGAGCAAGGCACAATGTTTTAATAATTTTACAGGCACAGAAAAGGTCATTGCAAAACCCACAGCCGCAACTGCGGATAAAATAAAATCACCTAAACATGATAATAAAAACATAATTACCATCCCTGAAGATCCCATAATCCTATCGCCATAACGACTCCAATACAGGTAGACAAAGTTAATAATGTTGCAACAGTCCAACGTGCAACACCTGTATTTACATGACCTTTAAACATATCAGAAATTGCGTTAATAAGTGGAAAACCCGGTACTAATAATAAAATACACGAGGCCATGGCAACAGAAGGTGTATCTATTTGAATATAATGTATTGTTAAACCACATAATGATGTGGCAATGAATGCAGTAATACAAAAATTAATAATTGGATTAACTTTCGCTTGTGCTAGCGCAATTCGGCTAAACATTGCAATAGCACTAATCACTAATGTAATAATGCTCGCGCCGACACTCCCTGAAGCTAACCAACAAAAACAACTACAAGATAATCCAACCATAAAGATTAATAATGGCTTTGGATAATGCAAAGGTTTAAGATGCTGAAGGCGTTTTTTAAAATCATTTTCATCAAGCATCTTATGTTCAGCTAAAATAATTAAATGCTGTAATTCGGTAATCATATGCATATTAATGCTACTATCTAAGTTTTTACGCGTTATTGTTAAACAGTGATTTTGATACATCGTTGAAAGTACAATAGCATTTGCCGAGATCGAACTATCGACAGAATCCATTCCTAATGCAAGGCCAAGGCGTGTTGATAATTGTTCAACTAATGTAGTTTCTGCACCATACTGCATAAGAAGAACTGCACATTGAATACATAACTGAGTAACATCTTGCTGTTGAGTTATTCTATTATTGATAGACATGATATTAAATAATCCTTTTTAATTAGCATAGAGATATATTTCTTATAATTAATGGTGATTAAATAAAGTTACCTAATTACGTAGTGCTATTCATAGCTAATCAATCACTTTAATGATTATTTTTTCTCAGCAATCTACTTTATCATATTGCTTAGTTATCGCTTATTCATCAGTAAGTTATCATTAACTCTAGGATGATAGATACTTGCATTACGTAATGTAATAAAAAGCCCCGGTAAATGGGGCTTAATGCCATTATCTTATAAGAATAAATCCACAATAAATTATAAAGCAAGTTCCAGGGCTTTTTGTCGAAGTTGTGTTGCTTGTTTAGGTTGTGCTAAATGATCGTATACGTTTGCTAATCTTACATAATCATGAATATCCACACGTTGAGCAATTGCTTTTTGTAGGTATTCACTTGCTTGCTGCCATTGATTATTCTGTATTAATACAGTACCCATAACACTATTTAATAAAGGTGTTTCGCCATGTTTATTAATTAATTTTTGTAATACTTTTTCGATGGCGTCAGTATTGTTTAATTTTAACCGAGGGATTAATTGCAAAAATGTTTCGTTATAACCTTGTTTAAGATTTTCAATAATAATTTGCTCAGCGTTTATTGGATCGTTTTGGTCAATGAATAATGTAGCTGCTATAGTATTGATATCAGTATTGTGGCGTTGGCTGCGCGATAATGTAGACATCCATTGTTTTAATCCCTGAGTCCCTTGTGTTTCAATGCATTTATTCATAATCCCTTTATAAGCGGTTAACTCTATTTCTTTCAAGGTATTTTCATCATAAAGTGAGATTTTACGCATGGCCGGGAGCAGGGCGAGCAATTTTTGATAAGCATGCGTTTTTAAATAAGCTTGATGTGCCATACGTAATAACTCAGGTTGGTAAGGTTGATTAGCTAAAAGGGGATCTAAGGTACGACAAGCATCCATATAGGCATTATGTGCGAGTTGAATTCTAGCTCGGCTAATCTCGACAGATAAACGATTTTTTCCTGCTGATAAATTTGCTTGTTCTAAATATTGACTAGTTGACAGCATATTACCGCGTTTTTGTGCTGCTTCAGCAGCGAGTAAATAATTTATCATGGGCTGATCAGCACTAGATGCGCCCAAGCTAAATAATTTTTCAGCACGTTCGTAATCGCCTTCAATTAAGCGTAATAGTCCCGCTCTTGTCTGTTTTACAGCGCGAAGATGAGGGCGGCCGAAAAACCATCCTTTGGTTGCAGTAGTAATACGATAAATACGTTTAAACAACCATTGAGTAAAAAACAGACAAACAATAATCGCTAGGATCACCATACATAAGACGGTAATACTGGTGATAATTTCTATATTCTCGGTTTCAATAATGACACGTCCTTGATGTCCAACCAGTAACGGTCCCAAACCAATACATATTACGATGATCAGAAAAAGATATAACAGGCGAAACATACTTATTCTCCTGATTTATTAGATAAAGATGAGCCAGTTAGTAAATTTCTAACGCGATGTTGAACAACCTTCTCAAGTAAAGGTTGACTGCTTAACTCAGTAGGTAAACTGGTTTGAATTGTTTGATGACTGAGTTGATCTAATTCAGTTATAAATGCTTGTGTTGCTGGATCTTGATTAATGTAATAGGTCTTTGCCCAGCTAGATGCATTTGCCAATGCTGTTTGATAGATTTCTTGTTGTTGAATCGGAACAGATTGGGCAGCAATGAGAAGTTGCATTCGAATATTTTCTTGTAAATAAGCTTGTTGGTTTGGTGTGAGTTCTGGTTTATTTTGGGCATTTACAGGATTTCGTTGTCTGACGGTAACAAAACCAGCAATAAATGTTTTCCAGCTTTTTGTTAAATTTTGTCGCCAATCACTTACCGAATTAGAAAGTTCTTCTGGTTTCATTTCATCGTTGGTGGAAAATATATTTTTGGGTAGTGACATCGATAAAGTATCAACCTGTTGGGAAAGCTGTTGTAACCTTATTATAATACCTTCGCGATCAATGTGGGGAATAGCACGTAATGTCGTTAAGTCACGATTAATTGCATTGCGTACATTATTAAGACTGGGATCATTTAATTCGGCTAAATTAGCATCAGCACTGACTAATAATGCAATCGCTGTAGCTGCATCATGATCATGATTTAATTTTCTGACGGCTTGTTTTACAAAAAAGTTGCTTTCTGTTAATAACCATACAGTATCTCCCACACTTTCAGACTCACTCATGGCAAAGACTTTTGTTTTTAATTGCGTAACTTGTTGTGCGTGTTCTTTATCAGTAAGTATTAGTGAGTCGATAGTATGTTGCTGTTGTGCTAAATCAGATTTCACTTGTTGTTGTAATTGCTCTAGTGCTGTTTTTGTTGATAATAATGCGTCATAATTATTTTTTAAGGTATTCAATTGATTAGATAACGAGACTATCTCTTTTTGTTGGTTATTGATGATACTGTATTGAGCATCATTTTTATAAGTCATTTGATAATAGGTATAACCAGCTAAAGCTAATACTGTAGCGAGAGAAATTGCACTTAATATTGTACCTGTATGATTTTCTTTTGGTTTATCAGATTGGCTAACTGTGGTGGATTGATTATTGTTCGATATCGTTCGCATATTGTTACTTATTTTACTATCAGTTCCTTTTTTTTCTGCATCATTTGATGACGATTTCATATTTATTGCAGCGTTAGTTGACGTCGTATCTGGTTGTGATTCAGCATGAATGGGGGATATGGGAGATGTCGATTTTATAGATTGTGCATGATCAGTGGGTATTGGTTGTGCATTTTGGTCGTTTTTTGATTGTATTGATTCCGTATTGTTCTTGTTCATAGCTGCATTTTTGCTAATCGTTGATGAGTATTTTTCAGCGGATTGATTTTTATTTTCCTTTATTACTGATTGAGATGCTGTAGGTTTATTTGCGATTGATGCTTTTTGAGTATCAACCAGTGTAGAAACTGATTTACCAGTGCTTGTTTTATCTACTGTCTTACTTGACTGCATGTTTTTATTCGATTGTGGCAATGTGTTATTTTCTTTTGGTGTATTAGTGCTACTAGTATTATTTTTTTTCTCTGGAGCAGGAGTCGAGTTAGTCATATTTACGGATCTCATTGTTAAATGGTTGCTCAAATACGTTCAGCAGCCGACTATTATTTGAACTATTTACAATACTAACATTATACCAACCAAGTTGTGATGCCATTTTAGCAATTCTTTCACTTACAACAACCAGTCTGCATCGAATAAGCCATGCACGCTGGCAAACGGGAACAAGTTTAATGAGTTGAACTAATAACGTATTACTGGTTATTACAATAGTATCAATGTGTTGTGCTTGCCATTGTTTAACTAACTCATTTACATCATAGTCTATCATAATCCGTCGATAGCATTCGCAATAAGTCACTGATGCGCCACGTTGTTGTAACGTATCACCTAGTAATTTTCGACCGTTATTTCCTCGTAATATTAAGGCTTGTTTACCAGAAATCTTAGCCAACTCTGTGACAGCGAGTAAATGCTCACTATTTTCATAACTATTAGGATAAATGACGGGAACACGGGTGGCCTTAGTTAATGCTGTTGCAGTAGTTTTACCAATTGAAAAATAAGTTACATCGTCGGGCCATGATGTATTTGTCTGACAGAGTAGTTGCTCAGCATAATTTACTGCATGGATAGACACAGCAAAAACCAAATCGCCCTTCTTCAAATTATTAATATAATATGGAAGAAGCGATAACTCTCTTCCTGATGAAATCCTGAATAAAGGTGTATGATAAGCCTCAATACCTTTGCGATTTAACATTGTTACTAGTTCAACACCTGCATCATCTGGGCGCGTAATTAGTATTGCCATAACGGGGCATTCACTTGAAAAAGTTGGCGTAAAATACGATCTGCACCTTTTGATAATAATTTATCAGCAACAGAAATACCTATTTGCTCTGCCTGGCTGATATGACCTTGTTGCTCTTCGTAAAGTATTTTTTGACCATCAGGTGTGCCGACTAACCCCTTTAAGTGAAGAGTTTCGCCATGAATTTGTGCATAGCCGGCAATAGGCACTTGACATCCGCCATTGAGATAATTATTCATTGCGCGTTCAGCTTGAACACATAAAGCCGTGTTTTGATCATTTAGGCAGGAGAGGATGTTCAAGCATTGAAGGTTATCTAAGCGGCATTCAATGCCAATAGCACCTTGGCCCACTGCGGGTAGGCAAATCTCTTCTGGTAAAATGTGAGTGATTTGATCTGACATGTTTAGACGATTCAACCCTGCAACCGCTAAGATAATTGCATCATAATGATTGTTCGTTAATTTAGCTAAACGACTGCCAACATTACCTCGCAAATTATGAATATTTAAATCATTCCGAAATGCTTTCATCTGACATTGGCGTCGAAGACTTGACGTACCTACAATTGCGCCTATAGGCAATTGTTGTAAACTGGCATAATGAGTTGATACAAATGCATCGTAAGGATTATCTCGTGCGCAAATAGCAGCAAGCCCGAGCGGTGAAGGAAATAACATAGGAACATCCTTCATAGAATGCACGGCAATATCAACACGATTTTCTAACAAAGCATGCTCTAACTCTTTAACAAACAAGCCTTTACCACCAATTTTTGCTAATGGACTGTCTAAAATGACATCTCCACGTGTCACCATTGGAATTAATTCCACATGATATGAGGGATAATGTTGCACTATTTTTTGCTTTACATAATTGGCCTGCCAAAGTGCTAATGGACTTTTTCTGGTGGCAATTCTTATAATATTATTCATTGCTTATCGGTTTTTTATTGCTATTCGAAATATATGGGATTGCTACTAACTTGTACTGTGCATTGCTCAGTCATTATATAGATTTATTACCGTTTCAGTATAACCGCTTTGTGGTTAATTATCATGAAGGATATTTTATTACCTTATAAAAAGTGCGGATTTTTATTAAGAGAAGAAAGAGTACCTTTACCACTGCGTAACAAGATGTTACATTGATCACGCTTTAGTAATGAAGTTTTTCGAATTATTTTGTTATTATAATAAAGAATTTTGTACTACTTTTTCTGGACAATAAAAGGCAAATATTCTTGTGTCATGATATATCAGTAAAGTTTATTAACGTAAATAGGCATATCAACAAAATAAACACCTTACGAATTAATCGGGCGCTAACCATTATGAAGCCCGAATTTCGACGTGTCTATACGTTACTACCGCTTTTGTTCCATTATAATCATCCTTTGTTGCCAGGCTACCAACCTGGACGTGATGCTTTTGGTATTTACGGATATCAACCTACAGCAGAACAAAAGAGAGCATTGGCAGAATACAGTGCTTGTCATGAAAGTGAGTTAATTGAAAGCCATACACATGAAATCATGGGCATTTACTCTATGGGAAGTACGGCATCTATTGGTCAAAATTTTTGTTCTGATTTTGATATTTGGATTTGTTATCAGCCAACAATGTCTGAGGATGACATTGACATTTTATATAATAAATGCCGAAAAATAACTCGTTGGGCTGCTGATTTAGGCGTTGATGTTAATTTCTTTCTTATCGAAAAAGATCGCTTTCGTCGTAATATTAGTGGTTGTCTTGATGAAGAAGATTGTGGTTCGACACAAAATATTTTACTTTTAGAAGAGTTCTATCGCAGTGCTGTCCGTTTGGCTGGGAAACAAATTTTATGGTACGCCATTCCGCCTCAGTATGAAGGGGAAAGTTATGACCGTTATGTACAGATGTTAATCAGTACCAATGCATTAAATTATGATGAGTGGCTAGATTTAGGCAGCTTATCCGCCTTATCCGCCAAAGAATATTTTGGTGCAAGTTTATGGCAACTTTATAAAAGCATTGATTCACCCTATAAAGCTGTTCTTAAAGCCTTATTATTAGAGGCCTATTCGTGGGAATATCCTAATACCATTTTATTAGCCTCTGAAATGAAACAATTAGCTTATTCTGTTGATATAAAACGTAATAATCAGGATTGTTATTTAATGATGTTGCAGCGTGTTACCCGTTATCTCGAAGAAACAAATGATACACGCCGCTTAGATCTCGTTCGCCGTTGTTTTTATTTGAAAGTCAATGAACCGCTTTCCAAAACAGATACACAGACTAGCTGGCGATATCAAATTTTACAACAGCTAGTAAAAACATGGGGGTGGAATAAGGCACAATTGTCTATTCTAGATAATCCTCATCAATGGAAAATTGAACTAGTACGCAAGATGCATGATGAATTACTCGAAACGATGATGCAAAGTTATCGTAATTTAATTCGTTTTGCGCGTAAAAATAATCTTAACACAAGTGCTAGTCCACGTGATATTGGTATATTGACACGCAAACTTTATGCTGCTTTTGAGGCCTTACCAGGTAAAATAACACTATTCAATCCATTAATTTCGTTAAATTTATCAGAAAATGATTTAACCTTTATTCAGGTTAGCCGAGAAGGCGTAAATCGTTGTGGATGGTATCTATTTAATCAATCACCTAGATTTGAACATATTGTTAGCCATAGGCCATTGGAATTTCATCCTTATTTAAGTAAATTGATTGCCTGGAGTTATTTTAATGGGTTACTTACGGATACAACTCTTTTGCATGTTAAAAGTCCTTTAATCGATGCTGAAAGCAAAATTAAACAGTTTATTCGTGATATTAGCCAAACGTTCCCTTATCGAGTTGCTGTACCATCGCCTAAAGCCTTATATAGTCCTTGTGAAATTAATCATTTGGCTATTATTGTGAACTTAGAAGACGATCCGAGTCGTGAATTCATAGATATGGCAAATACTCTTCATCAATATAACCCTATTGACGACGTATTTAACTTTGGTATTCATCAACAAAGTTTAATTGGTAGTATTGATCTATTATATCGAAACTCATGGAATGAGGTGAAAACCTTGCATTTTGCAGGACCACAGGCCATGCTTGATAGTTTAAAAACAATTTTAGGTAAAATGCATCAGGATGCTAAGCAGCCTGAAAGATTAGATGTGTTTTGTTATAGCCATAAATTTACTCAATCTATCACAAACCAAGTTAAACAACTCGTTACAGATGCTATTCAATTACGACTCTCAGTCAAACGTAATGAACAATCTCGCTTTAAACCTATAAAAATTGCAGGACAAATCTGGGGTATATTCTTTGAACGCTTAAATGTATCAATACAGAAATTAGAAAACGCCATAGATTTTTATGGAGAAATTTCTAAAAATAAATTGCGTCATTTACCTGTTTATTTGCAAAGTGGCGAAATAGCCATTCCTACTATTATTGATAGTTATGCAAGTGAAGGAATTATCCAATTTTTCTTTCAGGATACAGAAATAGGTTTTACACTTTATATCCTTGATGAATCAAATCATATAGATGTTTATCGGCAATGTGAAGGTAAGAAAAGTGATCTTGTTTATGATATAAGTGGCTTTTATGCGTCATCGAATACACGCTCAATTTATAATGCAGATAACGCTAACTTTAATTTGCCACAGTTTTATCAGATAGTAGAACACAATGGTGTAGAGTTGGTTGAACCGTTTGATTATACAAATATTTCTTCGAGTAAGAAACCATCGATAACAAGTAACCATTATAAAAATGAAGCACACTCTATTGCTTAAAGAAGACTAAGTGATGATTTCTATTAATATACATCTCTATTTTATTTAATATATTAATTAAATAGAATAGTTTGTCCTGCTTGTTGACTAGCTGCTTCACTTAAAATTGACATAAAATTTTGTTTTGTACGTGTGCAAATCCAGTGACCTTCATGATAATCAAAATGGTACCCTTGAACTTTGCTCGCTAACCAAATTTGATGTATAGCGACTTGACGATTAATAACAATTTTACTCTGATTTTCAAAAGTTAATGTCATTACATTACCATGTATTTCGCAATCAATATCGTAATCGATATGATCAAGCGATTCTTCAATATAATTCATTAAGTTATCGGCTAATTCGTGAAATTGACTGTCGTTCATTATCATAATCCTATTGCATTTAATCATGTAACTGCCATCATAGTCACTAACATATTCTTTTGAGAGGATTTTATCAATGAAATTCCACTTTAATTGGTTATTAATTGCTATGGCTATGTTATTTCTGAGTGGATGCGGTTTAAAAGGGCCACTTGAACAACCACAATCGCAATCAGATACAATGAAAGTGTCTTTTTCCGCAATAAAAAAGAGCCGTATAAATCAGCTAACTACCCCTTCTATTGTAAAAGAAAAAAATAATTGTTAGCTTTAATCATATTTAATGATGACAGGTTGGAATAAAAATGGATCATTTTACTTATCGTAATGGGGAACTGTTTGCGGAAAATGTCGCAGTACACGACATTGCAACACGTTTTGGTACGCCACTGTATATTTATTCAAAATCAACACTTATACAAAATTGGCACGCCTTTGATGTCGCTTTACAAGGCCATCCCCATCTTATTTGTTATGCAATGAAAACAAATAGTAATCTCGCATTATTAAAAATATTAGCAAATTTAGGTGCAGGATTTGATATTGTTTCTCAGGGCGAACTCGAGCGGGTTATTAAAGTCGGTGGTGATCCAAGTAAAATTGTTTTTTCAGGTGTAGCTAAAACTATTCCTGAGATAAAACGCGCGTTACAAGTTGGTATTCGTTGTTTTAATGTTGAGTCACCAGCCGAATTGGATCGCATCAATCAAATTGCAGGTGAAATAGGCAAAGTAGCACCTATTTCGCTACGCATTAATCCAGATGTTGATGCAAAAACACATCCATACATATCAACTGGTTTAAAAGAGAATAAATTCGGTATTAGTTATAAGTTAGCCAGGGAAGTCTATCGTTACGCAAATACATTACCTCATATATCAGTACGAGGTATCGATTGTCATATTGGTTCACAGCTTACTGAATTATTACCATTTCTTGATGCAGCCGATCGCTTACTTCATTTAATTGACCAACTGGCTGAAGATGGTATTACCGTTCATCATTTGGATTTTGGAGGTGGGTTAGGCGTTCGTTATAATAACGAAATTCCCCCTAAGCCAGCAGACTATATCGCAGCATTACGAGATAAAGTAAAAGATCGTCCTAATTTAGAATTATTCTTTGAACCAGGACGCGCCATTATGGCAAATGCGGGTATTTTACTTACGCATATTGAATATTTAAAAGAACAAGAAGGTAATAACTTCGCTATCGTTGATGCGGGAATGAATGATCTTATTCGTCCCGCTTTATATGATGCTTGGATGAATATTATTCCCGTTAATTCGGCAAAGTGTGGCAAAATGGCCCATTATGATATCGTCGGCCCGGTTTGTGAAACTAGCGATTTTCTTGGTAAACAACGACAACTTTGTTTACAGTCTGGCCAACTATTAGCAATAAAGGGTGCGGGGGCCTATGGTTTTAGTATGGCGTCAAATTATAACAGCCGTTGTCGTCCTGCTGAAGTATTGGTTGATGGTGATAAAATGCATTTAATTCGTGAACGTGAATCATTTGCTGATTTATGGCGTGGGGAACATTTAGTTAACTAGCTAAAATATAAATTACATTATTAAGCTGACTTATATGTAAAAGTAAATGCACAATTATGGATACGCATGTTAATTTATTTATTGAATAATGCATAAATACGATAACCACTTTATTTAATTTAGGGAGATATTAGGTGCAATTTTCAAAAATGCATGGATTAGGCAATGATTTTATGGTAGTGGATGGTGTCACGCAAAATATATTTTTTTCACCGGAAACAATTAAACGTTTAGCCGACCGTCATTGCGGCGTAGGGTTTGATCAGCTGCTTGTTGTAGAACCTCCCTATGATCCGGAACTGGATTTTCATTATCGTATTTTTAATGCTGATGGCAGTGAAGTCGCTCAATGTGGTAATGGTGCACGTTGTTTTGCCCGGTTTGTTAGATTACAGGGATTAACTAAAAAGCGACAGATAAAGGTAAGCACAACTAAAGGTAGAATGACGTTAACCATTGCTGATGATGAACAAGTAACAGTGAATATGGGTGAGCCTAATTTTGAGCCAGCAGTCATACCGTTTAAAGCAACTAAATCGGAAAAAACATATATATTCAGAGTAGGCGAGCGAACCCTATTTGCAGGTGTTGTGTCAATGGGCAATCCTCATTGTGTTATTCAAGTTGATAATGTTGCTCAAGCTGAGGTAGATCTTTTTGGGCCATTACTTGAACACCATGAGCGTTTTCCGGAACGTGCTAATATCGGTTTTATGGAGATTATCTCAAAAGCACATATACGGTTACGTGTTTTTGAGCGCGGAACAGGCGAAACTAACGCTTGTGGGAGTGGTGCTTGTGCAGCTGTTGCAGTTGGAGTTATGCAAGGCAATTTATCAGAAAATGTCAGTGTTGATTTGCCTGGGGGATCACTTAAAATTAATTGGTGTGGACCGGGTTATCCACTTTATATGACAGGGCCTGCAGAACATGTTTATGATGGATATATTAATATATGAATGATCGATCATTTATAGAACTGACTGATGATATGGTTGTTCAATTCCTTACGGGCAATCCAGATTTTTTTATTCGAAATGCGTCAGTGATAGAACAGATACACATACCTCATCCAGTAAGAGGCAGTATATCATTAGTAGAATGGCAACTAAATCGACAGCGCCAGCAAATTCAAAAACTGGAAGAAGAAATTACCGCATTAATGGAACATGCTAGTGCGAATGAACATTTATTAGATCAGTTTATTCGATTACAACATGATATGAGTCAGGTAAAAAGCCTTAGGGAATTGTTGAATATAATCAATAATTGGGCGCGTTCAATGGGGCTAGTTGGCGCCTATATTCGTCTATTCTCTGATAAATGGCGATTAAATGCGCCATCAGATTTTGCCTATTTGGCATTAGATCGACAAATTTTTGAACCTATTAGAATTCATCGATTACAAACAAGCCGTACCTATCTAGGTATCCTTACTAGTAAGGAGTTACGTTTATTACTACCTGATCTGACACACGCCGGCTCAGTTGCTATGTCAATATTAGGTCGTGACAATGATTTAGGTCTCATTATGTTTATTAGTCGAAACAGTCAACATTATCAACATGGTATGGGAACATTATTACTAGATTATATAAGTACATTATTACCAGGCATACTATCTCGATGGATTGAACGTACATGAAACGTGTTGAGTCCGAACATTTATTTATACAATTAAATAGTGATATTCTCTCCTATCTTCGTTATATTCAAATTGAATTGCAACTTAGTCCTTATACCCTAAAAAACTATACGTATCATTTACGTATAGCAGCTGAATATTTTGCCACAATCCCAATTGCTTCATGGCAGGCATTAAATGCTGGAAATGTTAGAAGTTTAATTGTTCAATCTCGTCGTAGTGGTTTACAATCTGCTGGGATCGCATTACGTATATCTGCATTACGTAGCTTTCTTGATTGGATGGTCAGTCAAGGCAATCTTCCCGCAAATCCAGCCAAAGGAATGCCCGTTCCTCGGCAAGGTAGAAAATTACCTAAAAATATTGATGTTGATGAAGTCCATCAGTTAATGAATATTGACTCTAATGATCCTTTACATGTTCGAGATAAAGCAATGTTAGAATTAATGTATAGTTCAGGTTTACGATTATCTGAACTTGTCATGCTAAATTGTCAAAATCTTAATTTAGAACGAGCTCAAGTAAATGTAATAGGTAAAGGTAATAAAGAAAGAGTATTACCTGTTGGCGGAAAAGCTATTGAAAGCCTACAACATTGGTTAGCTATGAGAGAATTCTTTTTACCTGATAATGACGCTTTATTTATTGCTAAATCAGGTAAACGGATCTCTGTGCGTAATGTTGAAAAACGTTTTGCACAATGGGGAATCAAACAAGGGCTAAGTAGTCATCTTAATCCACATAAATTACGTCATTCATTTGCGACACATATGCTAGAGTCCAGTGGTGATTTACGTGCGGTTCAAGAATTATTAGGTCATGCAAATCTATCAACAACGCAAATTTATACTCATCTTGATTTCCAGCATTTAGCTAATGTTTATGATGTGGCTCATCCTCGAGCAAAAAGGAGAAAATAATAATGCGATTTTATCGTCCATTATTAGACATTAAAGCTATCAGTTTTGATCTGGATGATACTCTTTATAATAATCAGCCTGTAATGGAGCGAACCGAAAAACAAGTTACTTATTTTTTGCATCAACATTATCCCGAGCTTCGACGTTTTCAAGTTAATGATTTTCGTACATTACGAATACAGTTGAGAGAAAAAGAGCCTACAATTTATCATGACGTTAGCTATTGGCGCTGGCGATCACTTTATTTATTGTTACTTAAATATGGTTACAGTGAACGAGAAGCAAAGCAAGGCGCGACCAACGCCATGAAAGTCTTTCACCAATGGCGAAGTAATATTGATATTCCTCAAAAAACACACGATATTTTATTACAATTAGCTCGACGTTTTCCATTAATAGCAATAACGAATGGTAATGTTGATCCTGCAAAATGTAATTTAATTAATTACTTTCAATTTGTTCTTTTTGCAGGACCGGATGGTAGAGCAAAACCCTTTGGCGATATGTTTCTTACAGCTGCATCACGTTTAAAAATAGCCCCTAAACATATCCTTCATGTTGGTGATGATCTTATTTCTGATGTGGCTGGCGCAATACAACATGGGTTACAAGCTTGCTGGATTAATACACATCAAGTTGATGCATTAAATAATCAGACTACAAATGTATTGCCTCATATCGAAATTTCTCATTTAGCTTCATTATATAGATTGCTATAATGAAGTCATTATCTGTATAAAAAGACAGTGTTATGACTAATGGACGTATCTTACTTACTTAAAAATTTAAATGATCAGCAACGTGAAGCGGTTGCAGCAGCACCAGGAAATTTATTGGTATTGGCAGGTGCGGGAAGCGGTAAAACGCGAGTGCTAGTACATCGAATTGCTTGGTTGTTAGCTGTTGAACATTGTTCGCCTTATTCTATTTTAGCTGTAACGTTTACTAATAAGGCTGCGGCAGAAATGCGCCATCGAATTGAACATTTGATTGGTGGACATCATCACGGTATGTGGATCGGTACATTTCATAGCCTGGCGCATCGTTTGTTACGGGCGCACTATCTTGACGCTAATTTACCACAGGATTTCCAAATTCTCGATACAGAAGATCAATATCGACTATTGAAAAGACTCATAAAAGCACTCAATCTTGATGAAAAACAATGGGCTCCTCGTCAGGCAATGTGGTATATCAATGCTAAAAAAGATGAAGGTATTCGGCCACAACATATTGAGACATATGGAAATCCAGTAGAAGCAAATTGGTTAATGATCTATAAAGCGTATCAAGATGCGTGTGATAGAGCAGGGTTAGTTGATTTTGCAGAATTACTCTTACGTGCACATGAATTATGGCTTACTAAACCACAAATATTGGCGCATTATCAACAACGTTTTGCACATATTCTTGTTGATGAATTTCAAGATACCAATAATATTCAGTATGCCTGGATCCGCCTATTAGCGGGGCAGCATAATAATGTAATGGCTGTTGGCGATGACGATCAATCCATTTATGGTTGGCGCGGTGCACAGGTTGGCAATATTCAACGCTTTTTACAAGATTTTCCTGCGGCAAGAACGATTCGTCTTGAACAAAATTATCGCTCTACTAGTAATATCCTCACTGCTGCTAATAGTCTTATTGCTAATAATCAAGGCCGGTTAGGCAAAGATTTGTGGACTGAGGGAGAAAAAGGCGAACTGATTTCGCTTTATTGCGCTTTTAATGAATTAGATGAAGCACGTTTTGTTGTAAATCGTATTAAAACGTTTCATGAGAGCGGCGGTGCTTTAAATGATTGTGCAATTTTGTATCGCAATAATGCACAATCGCGAGTTTTGGAGGATGCTTTAATACAAGCATCATTACCTTATCGTATTTATGGCGGTATGCGATTTTTTGAACGTCAAGAAATTAAAGATGCGTTAGCCTATTTACGACTAATTGCCAATCCCAATGATGATACAGCATTTGAACGTGTAGTAAATACGCCAACTCGTGGTATTGGTGATAGAACATTAGATATTGTTCGCACTGCTTCACGCGATAGACAGACAACATTATGGCAAACCACAAACGCATTATTACATGAAAAGATTATTATAGGGAGGGCGGCTTCAGCACTGCAACGATTTATTGAGCTTATTGGTGCATTAACACAAGAAACAAGTAATCTTCCTTTATATATTCAAACTGACCGCGTTATCCGCGATTCAGGTCTACGGATGATGTATGAGCAAGAAAAAGGAGAAAAAGGTCAAGCTAGAATCGATAATCTTGATGAATTAGTCACAGCGGCACGCCAATTCAGTTATCAGGATGAAGATGAAGATTTGTTGCCATTACAAGCCTTTTTATCACATGCAGCATTAGAAGCAGGCGAAGGACAAGCAGAAGCATATCAAGATGCGGTACAACTTATGACTCTTCACTCTGCTAAAGGTCTAGAATTTAGACAAGTTTTTATCGTAGGTATTGAAGAAGGTATGTTTCCAAGCCAAATGTCGCTTGAAAATGATGCTAGATTAGAAGAAGAACGTCGTTTAGCTTACGTTGGTATTACACGTGCAATGGAAAAATTAACACTTACCTATGCAGAAAGTCGTCGTTTATATGGTAAAGAAACATATCATCGACCTTCACGCTTTATTGCTGAGTTACCAGAACAATGCATTGAAGAGATAAGATTAAGAGCAACGATCAGTCGTCCAATTAGTCATAGTAGATTAGGAACACCCGTTACTCACAAAGCAGGTAATTATGCATTAGGGCAGAGAGTTCGTCATCCTAAATTTGGTGAAGGAACGATTATAAATTTAGAAGGACAGGATGAACATATTCGATTACAAATAGCATTTAAAGATGAAGGTATAAAATGGCTGGTTGCCAGTTATGCCCGTCTAGAAAAACTTTAAATCTGCTTTTGGTATAACAATATAAAAAAACCTCTTAACCGACGAATTAAGAGGTTTTTGCGTTAGTTTAAACCTGTATTATCATAGACCTGGAATAGCTAATGTGGTTTCATCATTTTTATTTAACGCATTACTAACGGGTAAATTACCAGTGGTGGGTACTGCAAATGACGACATTGCATCAATTAATGAACTCACTTGATTGTTGGTATAGTAAGCATTATTAGCAGAGGCAGTACGGTTTTTATCAAATTGATGAGATATTAAGGTACTATCGAGATCTAAATGATTATCATCATTATGATCTGAATTATCATCATGATTAGAATTATCATCATTATGATCTGAATTAT
>CALYQQ010000020.1 GCA_945288535.1 uncultured Enterobacterales bacterium
TGAGCATAACAAATTCCTTATGGCTATTTTTCTGTCGCCACTTTGTCGCCACTTAATATAATAGGTAATAAAAAACCCGCTTTAAGCGGGTTTAATTTATTGAATTAATTGCAATAATTTGGTGGAGCTGGCGGGAGTTGAACCCGCGTCCGAAATTTCTACATCCTTGGCACTACATGCGTAGTTTGTCTTTAAATTTCATTTATCCGCTGCGGACAAACACGCTACTGATAAACTAGCTTGATTAAATTTAATGCTTCCACCCCAAGCTAGGCTTCCACACGATCTCGTTTGGGTTTGACTCCTCTTGATCCCCGTCCTACGAGCGGAGGCTAGGGAGAGAAGGCTCTATGCAGGTTATTAAGCTGCTAGTGCGTAGTTTTCGTCGTTTGCGACTATTTTTTTGCGGTTTATTTACGAGGCCTACCGCACCTCGGCATGCACCTTGGGTTTCGCAAATCCCGTCGAATCCAGAATCAGCCCCAGTGAATATTGGTTTATTATACCATTGGTTTAACCAGAATTGAAACTGAATTTACGACAATTATAACGCAAAGAAGCAATTTTTCAGTAAAAGCAGTAAATAAAATAACTTATAAAATAGAAGAGATTTTTTAACATCGAGCATTACATTCATTGGGTGGATATTACGCGGAACTTTTATTAAAATGACTTTTTAAACATAATGTAGTATCCGGTATTTCTTTGATATAAAAATAGTTTATTTTGAATGATACATCATAATGGCCAAGGTGTATTTACCACTGGCCATAGAGTAGCGATCCATCATAATGACATATAAAAAAGCTGTATTTTTATCTTATTTAACGATTTGCGTTTTTCATAATGCGCGCTTTATTTAATTGCCATTCGCGATCTTTAATGTCTGAACGTTTATCATGAAGTTTTTTACCTTTTGCTACACCAATTTTTACTTTTGCCCAGGCATTTTTCCAATAAAGAGACAGGGCAATAACGGTATAACCATCACGATTAATTTTACCGAATAAAGTATCCAGTTCACGTTGTGATAAAAGTAATTTACGTGTACGCATCGGATCGCAAATAACATGGCTAGATGCAACATTAAGTGGGGTGATTGTGGCACCAAATAGCCATGCTTCGCCACCTTTAAATAATACATAACTATCACTTATATTTGCTTTTCCGGCACGCATGGATTTGACTTCCCAGCCTTGCAGAGAAAGCCCTGCTTCTATTTCTTCTTCTATAAAATATTCATGGCGCGCACGTTTATTTAATGCAATTGTCGACGCGCCTGGCTTATGCGTTTTTTTCTTTGTCATAATAAAGTCATTATACTAAGTAGTTAATCTAAAAAAATCTTAAATGTGATCTGATTGATATTTTATGTACTTTACACTTTTTTTTGTTAGCTTTCTCGTCAATGATATAATTAATTGTTATTTCTTTCTTCAATAGGATGCCATTATGCCTAAGATAATTCGCTCTGCTCTAGTAGAATATAGTGCTAGGCAAATGTATCAACTTGTTAATGATGTATTATCTTATCCACAGTTTTTACCTGGCTGCATCGGTAGCCGCTTAATTAGTTGCTCCGATACTGAACTCATTGCAACGATAGATGTGGCTAAAATAGGAATACAAAAAAGTTTTACAACGCATAATTATATGATACCAGATAAACAAATCATATTGACATTGGTTGAAGGACCATTTCAATCGCTAGATGGGCGATGGCTTTTTACAGCTATGAGCAAAGAGACATGTAAAGTTGATTTTGAATTTAGCTTTGAGTTTAAAAATGCACTGTTTGCTTTAGCATTAAAACCTATGTTTTCTGAGTTTGCTAATACTATGGTAGATGCCTTTCAACAGCGAGCAAAACAACTTTATGACAAATAAAATTAATATTGAAATTGTTTACGCATTACCCGATAAACAATATGTTATTCCTCTTTGTGTGGAAGTAGGTACAACTGTTAAACAAGCTATTGCATTGTCGAGAATACAAGAACAATGCCCAGAGATAAACCATGATCGTAATAAAGTGGGTATTTTTTATCAATTAGCTGAATTATCACAAACTGTTAAAGCGGGTGATCGCATTGAAATATATCGACCTTTACTCGCTGATCCTCAGGAATTACGGCGTAGACGCATCACTAAAAAAGCATAACGTTAGTCTATTGAGTATAATTTATTCTATTTTCATGTTCTTTTTTAGCTGATAGATAATTGTCTCATTAGAATAATACGATTGGCGTATATAACTCAAGATGTTATAGATTATCAAACGGCCAATAGTATAGTAGTAATAGCGATTATTATTTCAGAAAACGTTATATGACTTACTGATAAATAAAAAATGACTATTTTGTTGATAAAAAACTTAATTATATAGTGTATTAAATGTAATGATCCGGTTATCATCGGATTTGTAGATGGTATTATTATTTAACTGTTAAAATAATGAGTACATCTGGGGGGGTACATTACTTCTTATCTTATTAATATTAAAAAAATAAGTATAAAATTAATATTGATAGATTTTGTAAGGAATACATTTAATTAAATGTATTCTCACTATACACCCTTAATTTATTTTACAGGACTTACATCTTGATGTTGGATACTATCTAGTAAATCACTAGAATCAAATTTTAATATAATTGTTTTTTGTGTGGCTTCTTCATGTCCAACTTGCTGGCGGAAAATATAAATCCAACTATTATCGCCATAGGGATCTTGTAGCATAGGTGAACCTAAAACATAAATAACTTGTTGTTTCGTCATACCTTTTTTTAATGTATTGATCTGGCGATCAGTTAAATAATTTCCTTGATTAATATCTGGACGATAAACTGCTTTTTCCATAAGAGTACATCCCGTTGACAATAATGACAAGAAAAGAGCTACAGTAGCCAGTATGGTGAAACGCATAATAGTCATGTTCCTTTTACAAATAAGGTCAATTAAAACAAATTTACCTAGGAGTAATATGTTTGTACACTACTCATTCAATGAATTGCTTATATATTACTCGTATTAGCATAAATTAAAATGAGTAAAACGTTATTTTTTCATAGTGGCAACTATAGCATAATCGCCATAAAATAAGTCAAGTTCCGCTATAAACTGACGAATACAATTAGTTGTTTTATTAATACATTAACATAAAATAGCATGTTGCGACGACATCATTACAATTTAATAATAATGCAAATAAGGCTATTTTTTTCGCCATGATATTTAACGCGATAATAGTTCCTTAGCGTTTGCTAAGGTGTGCTTAGTAATTTCTTTACCACCAAGTAATCTAGCAAGTTCGCGTATCCTTGATGATTTGTCGAGTAATGTCATTTGTGTTTCAATACGATTGTCTAAAGTTTGTTTGCTCACAAAAAAGTGATGGTGGCCACAACCTGCAACTTGTGGTAGGTGGGTAACACACATAACTTGTGTTGATTTACCCAATTCACGTAGTAATTTACCAACGATAGCAGCAGTGGGCCCACTAATGCCTGTATCTATTTCGTCAAAAATTAACGCTGGTGTATCCATTTTACTTGCAGTAATAACTTGAATTGCTAGAGCAAGGCGTGATAATTCACCGCCGGAAGCCACTTTATGTAAGGCATGTAATGGCTGTCCTATATTAGTACTGACAAAAAAATTCACTTTGTCAGAGCCTTTATTATTTAATTGATCGGGTTGCCAACTAACTTCAATATCAAAGTGTCCTTGTTCAAAAGATAAATTATGCATGCTATGAGTTATTTTTTCAGATAACTCTTTAGCATATTGACTACGTATTTCGTAAAGTTGTTTTGCAACGTCGAGTGCATGATTATAGTGTTGGGTGACAATACGCTCTAATTCAGCGATGTCATCATCCCGAGATGCTAATTTGTAATATTCATCAGAAAGTTGTTGATAAAGCGCAGGAAGCTCTTCTGGACGAACGTGATGTTTACGAGCCAAAGTTAATTGACGCGATAATCGTTGTTCTAATTCATTAATTCTGTTTGGATCAATTTCCATTTGCTCTGCGTAATGACGTAACTCATTACTTGCTTCACTAATTTGAATAGAAGCCTCATCTAACAAGGTCAAAAGATTCGTAAGTTGTGGATCGATAGAAACCAATACTTCGATATGCTGTTTGACATTATTTAATAATTGACTAATTGTTTGTTGATCCCCGTCTACCAAAAGATGTAGCGTCTTTTGGCTTAACGTTAATAATTGATCGCTATTAGCTAACCGTTTATATTCTATATCATTTTGTTCATACTCACCGGGTTGTGGCGAAAACTCATCTAACTCTTTTAATTGATATTGTAATAATTGATATTGTGCTTGTAATTCAATCTGTTGTTGCCGAAGTTGTAACAATTGTGTATGACTATGATGCCAATCATGCCAGGCATTATGCATCGCTTCTAGTAACTTGGGTTGATTAATAAATCCATCAAGTAATATTTTTTGTTGTTCAGACTTTAACAACAACTGATGATCATTTTGCCCATGAATTTGAATTAATAATTGGCCAAGTTCACGCAATTGAGATAAGGGAACGGCAGTACCATTAATAAATCCTCGAGAACGGCCATCATTATTAACAACACGACGTAACAAACATTCTTGATTGTCATCAAGTTGATTTGTTTCCAACCATTGTTGCGCTGCGGGCGCGTCAGCCAGAGAAAAACGCGCACATACATCCGCGCGTTGTGCACCATGTCGAACCATTAACGCTTCGGAACGATTGCCTAAACACAAGCCTAATGCATCAATAGCAATTGACTTACCCGCACCTGTTTCGCCGGTAATTGCAGTCATACCGTATTGAAAATCAATTTCGAGTTTACGAACAATAGCAAAATCACTGATAGTAAGTTGTGCTAACATAAGAATAGTAAGATTAATTAGTTAAATATAAAAATTATTATATACTGGCCTTATATACAGTAAAGTGCCTCTACTTATTTTATATGAGTTTGACCTGTAAAGTTTAGTTTAATTTATTAAACTAATTTTTTTGCCCAACCTAGCTTCGTACTTAGAACATTAAAATAATTATGATCTTTTGGATGAATAAGATTTAATCGGCATGAACATCGTTTAACAATAACTTCATCTCCGGCGGTAATAACATGGTGAACTTGGCCATCACTACTTATTTCTAAGGTATCAATATGATCTTTGCATTTTAGTTTTATTTCGCTATTACTATTAATGACTATAGGTCTTGAAGTCAATGTATGAGGAAACATCGGAACTAAATTAATAGCTTCAAGTGTTGGCATAAGAATTGGGCCCCCCGCAGATAAAGAATACGCTGTTGAGCCAGTAGGCGTTGCTATAATTAAACCATCGGATCGTTGAGAGAAAGCAAAACGTTGGTCAATATAAACCTCAAACTCAATCATATGAGCGACTTTACCAGGATGTAATACTACTTCATTCATCGCAGTCGTTTGATGGCATAAGTGATTATCGTGATAAATCGCAACATCTAGTAAAAAGCGTTGTTCTTCAATATAATTTCCAGCTAATACGGCTGATAATTGTTGTTGTACATTATCAGGATTTAAATCTGTCAAGAAACCAAGATTACCACGATTAACGCCTATTACTTTAGTTCCCGATTTTGCTAACGTCCGGGCGGCACCTAACATATTACCATCCCCCCCAATGACAATAACTAAATCAGCACGTTGACCTATCTCAAATAAACTTGCTACATGTACTATATCTATACTTAGTTCTTTTGCAATATTTTGATCTACAATCACAGTATAGCCTTTTTCTGTAAGCCAATGATACAGTGATTCATGTGTGATAAAAGCTGCTGGATGGCGAGGTTTACCAGTTAACCCAATGATCTTGAATCTGTTTGCCATAGTGATGTGTTCCTATTACATATAAATATTATAATGTTATTAAGCTTGATTTCTTGAATCATCGTTTTTGATCCCCATAATAAATTAAATTGTGGAGCAAATCTGTGGAGATTTTTATGAGTAACAAAGAACAACATTCTTCTAATGAACAAATATCCGATGAAATATCAAATGATCACGTTAATGGTACCGGTGAAATGGGTGCTGAAAAAGACATTGAGCTCAATAAAAATGAAGGATCAGCAGAAGATGTATCCATAAATCAGCAAATTTCTGATAAAGACAATCGTATTGCCGAGTTAGAAAATGAGCTAGAAAAAACAAAACAAAATGAACGAGAAATAAATTTACGCGCTAAAGCGGAAATCGAAAACATACGCCGTCGTGCAGAGCAAGATGTTGAGAAAGCACATAAGTTTGCGTTGGAACGTTTTGCTTCTGAATTATTACCTGTTATTGATAATTTAGAGCGCGCCCTCGGTGTTGCAAATAAAGAAGATCCCGCACAAGCTGCTATGATTGAAGGTTTAGAATTAACCTTAAAATCTATGCTAAATGCAGTAAACAAGTTTGGTATTGAAGTCATTGATGATATTGATGTCCCTTTTAATCCTGAAATTCACCAAGCAATGACGATGCTTGAGTCTAAAGTACATGAGCCTAATTCAGTTATGTACATCATGCAAAAAGGCTATCGTTTAAATGGTCGTTTAATTCGTCCAGCAATGGTTGCTGTTGCTAAAGCCGTTGAATAATTCATATCGGCGTTTAACCATAAATAAAATTCCTCGCAATAGCGAGGTTTTTTATTTATGAGATCACAATAAAAATTAAGTAGTTTCCAGTATAGTAGGTTGCCAATTTATTGGTTCTAAACCATGTTGTTGCAAATAATGATTTGCTTTTGAAAAATGTTTACAGCCAAAAAAACCACGATGAACTGATAATGGAGATGGATGGACGCTAGTTAAAACATAATGACGAGATTGATCAATAAATTGTCCTTTTTTTTGTGCATGTGCTCCCCAGAGTAAAAATACAATATCGCTACGATATTCATTTAATGTCGCAATCACTTTATCAGTAAATCTCTCCCAACCTAATTTAGCATGAGAATGAGCTTTGCCGGCTTCTACGGTTAATACAGTATTTAATAGTAAAACCCCTTGCCTTGCCCAACTTTCTAAATAACCATGATCAGGCAGAATAAAACCAGGAATATCCATTTTGAGTTCTTTATATATATTTTCTAACGACGGTGGAATTCGCACACCAGGCAAAACAGAGAATGATAAACCATGTGCTTGATTGGGGCCATGATAAGGATCTTGGCCGAGAATAACTACTTTTACTTTATTAAATTCTGTATAACGAAATGCATTAAATACATCCTTTTGTGGAGGATAAATTGTTTTGCCATTTGAACGTTCATTCTTAACAAAACTAATTATTTGCTGAAAATAGGGTTGTTGCTTTTCTTCGCCAATAACATTTTGCCATGTCAGTTCTTTAGCCATAAAAGACTCCTTTTGTTGTCGGCTAGCTATTATTAATAATAAGCGTAAAGCAACGCATTGTTGCTTATTTTAATGAACGTTTAAGAATAACGTAATATTTTTGTGATAAGAAGATAATGTGTCGTAAAGCGTCATTCAATCAATTCGTTACTTATCATCATAGGGATTAGAAGAAAGTGTGGCTAAATGGCATTGAAATAAAAATAAAAGTTGTAGGCGAATAAACTCAATATCACGATATATCCTATAAAAGGCACTTATTAATTATTGCATTTAGATGGGAAAATAAAAATTGATCTATATCATTTTTTTAAAGTTTGCAAAATTTATAAAAATATTTATAATTGATTTAAATCAAATAAAGGTGTGAATGGTTGGTGTATAACGCAGATTCAATAAAAACACTTTTTGCTACATCATCTGTAAACCTAATTATGCGTGTTAGCGAATAATTGATTTACAAAATAGATCGATTAATGGAGGTTCCTATGATTACAGGTATTCAGATTACTAAAGCTGCTAATCCAGCATTATTAAATTCATTTTGGTTACTTGATAATGACAAGTCAGAAGTACGTTGTATTTGTGCAAAATCAGGTTTTTCAGAAGATCAGGTTGTCAGCACAGCTGAATTAGGTGAATTTGAATATCGCGAAGTGCCAATGGAAGTTCGTCCGACTGTTCGTGTAGAAGGTGGCCAACATTTGAATGTAAATGTACTACGTCGTGAAACATTAGAAGATGCTGTTGAACATCCTGAGAAGTACCCTCAATTGACAATTCGTGTATCAGGGTATGCTGTTCGTTTTAATTCATTAACACCTGAACAACAACGTGACGTGATTACCCGTACATTTACGCAAAGTCTATAGCTGTCTAAAAACGTATATTGATTATTAAAATATAGAGTAAAGCATCATATTCGTTAATATGGTGAATGTTTTGTTAAGAAATAATTATAATAATAAAGCTATTAAGCTTAATACCAGTATCGTAATCTTGAGTTACCCCCGTCATATCGACGGGGGTTTTTTATAAAATTATGACACGTCGGAGCTCATTTTTGATTGAATATCTGAAGATGGTTTTCTTCGTTTACCAATATTCTTCTTGTCGCGATGACGTATTTTCATTTTAACTTTTTGTTGTTTTTTCTTTTCTATTGCTTTCTCTTTTGCTTTCTTCGATATTTTTTTCTTAGCAGGAATTTTCGGCGTTTTTGTTTCGGGTTTTAATGAATCAATCACTCTTATTTTAATAGGTTCTTGCAAGTAACGCTCAATTTTAAGCAATAACGGATAATCATGTGATTCAACTAAAGATAATGCTATCCCTTTTTTACCCGCCCGACCTGTACGACCAATGCGATGTAAATACGTATCGGCCGTCTTGGGTAAATCAAAATTAATCACATGACTGATATCAGGAATATCAAGGCCACGAGCAGCAACATCTGTAGCAACAAGAACATTGACGATATTATTTAATAACCTATTAACAGCTTCGTTACGTTTTGCCTGTACCATCTCACCTTCTAGATAGCAATTGCGAATATTGGCTTTATGTAGCCAAGAAACCAGTTCATGTAATCGTTCCCGTTTGCGTACAAATACAATAGCTTTAGTTACATCAGGTTGTTTTAGTAAATGGCAGAGTTGCGCCGTTTTATGGGATAAATTATCTGAACGATAATAATATTGCTGAATTTTTTTTCTTTCACGTCGGGATGGTGTCGCTGTAATGATATAAGGATCTTCAAGCAAACGTTCCGCAAAGCTTTTTAATCCATCACCTTCCAATGTTGCTGAAAACAGCATTGTTTGTTTACGCCAACGCGTTTCTGCTGCTATTTTTTCAATATCTTGAGAAAATCCCATATCTAACATACGATCTGCTTCATCAAGAATAAGAATTTCAACAGCTCTACAGTCAAAATTTTCTTCCTTAATATATTGCAATAAACGACCTGTAGTTGCGACAACAATATCCTGGTTTTTACTAAAAACCTCGGCGTGATTCATATAAGCAACTCCCCCGGTAATCGTAGCTATTTTTAGCTGAGTATGAGCTGCAATTTCACGTGCTTGCTCAGCCACTTGCATAGCTAGTTCTCGGGTAGGCGTTAAAATTAATATACGAGGAGCCCCTGGTTTTCGTCTTGGGAAATCAAGCAAATGTTGAATTGCTGGTAATAAAAATGCTGCCGTCTTACCCGTACCTGTCGGTGCCGATCCCATAATATTTCGCCCATCCATTGCAGCAGGGATTACTTCAGCCTGGATTGCTGTAGGGCGGTCAAAACCTTTACTTTTTAATGCGGTTAATATGTGTTGATCAAGTTCAAGAGAAGAAAAATTATAATTAGTCATAGAGCAGTCACCTAGATTTAAGGTGTTGATTATAGACATAACTAAGCCATTTAGTCAGTATTGTTAAGCCATTATAGATAAATTATTCTGCATAAAATTATTATTTTTATTTAATATCAACTAATTATAAATAATTCAATGACAAAAAGTCTTAATTAAGTTTTAATAATGTATAAATATCATACTAAATGAAATGATATATTGTCAGGGAAGCTTGTTTAATTGGGAAATTAAGGCAATATATAATGGAATAAGAGGTTAAAAAATTGTAAATAAGTTTAGATAAAATATCATTTTATGTTATCAATAATGAAAAGTAGTGGATTTACATTTAAACACTTTTTTATTGCTCATGATAATTGTGCAATGAAAGTTACGACAGATTCAATATTGCTTGGGGCTTGGACACCTCTGTCGGAAAATGAGATGTCAATTATAGATATTGGTACCGGAAGTGGATTATTGGCATTAATGTTAGCACAACGATGTCAAGGACAATGCAATATTGATGCAATAGAAATAGACAAACAAGCAAGTGATCAAGCTGAACAAAATGTTAAATTGTCACCGTGGGCTGATGTTATAACTGTTTTTAATCAAGATATTAACGCTTTTTGTCAACGCCATAGTACGCCTTGCTATGACTTAATTATCAGTAATCCACCCTATTTTACAGAAGGTCCATCATGTCGAACATTACAGCGACAACAAGCAAGATATACAACATCTTTAAATCAATTGTCACTTTTGCGCATAGCTGAACAATTAATCTCAGCAAAAGGACGTTTTTGTCTAGCATTACCCTATAGTATTGCATTAGAATTTCAAATCACTGCTAAAAATAGAGGATGGCATATTGGCCGGACATTATCTGTAAAAGATAATAACAATAAAGCAAATTATCTAATGTTATTAGAGTTGTCGTTAGATAAACGTGAGCAACAACAGGAATATTTAGTTTTGCGTGATTTGCAAAATCAATATACTTATGAATTTCGCCAACTTACGCAGCCATTTTATCTGAATTTTTAATTGACATATTTTATTATAGATATAGCTATCTATATTAATTAGCTGGATCTTTTCTATACTATACAGATGTGAATGACTTGATCTTGATATGGAATAATAGATGTTGTTATGTTCTAGTCTGAATTAAGATGGCTTGTCTGACTAAACAAGGCAGATCGGGCGAATTACTATCCACAATTGAAGGGGATATTACCTCGGATGAATGAGCAGTTAACTGATCAAGTATTAGTTGAGCGCGTTCAGAATGGCGATAAAAATGCATTTAATATGCTGGTACAACGATATCAGAATAAAGTCGCTAATCTGGTCTCTCGCTATGTGCCTTTGTCGGATGTATCTGATGTTGCGCAAGAAGCATTTATAAAAGCATTCCGTGCACTCGATTCATTTCGCGGCGATAGCGCATTTTATACTTGGTTGTATAGGATTGCTGTTAATACAGCAAAAAATTATTTAATAGCCCAAGGTAGACGTTTGCCTTCTACTGATATTGATGTTAATGATGCAGAAAACTTTGAAAATAGTAGCGCATTAAAAGAAATTTCGAACCCAGAGAATTTAATGTTGTCTGAGGAATTGAAACGGGTCGTTTTTCAAACAATCGAATCGCTTCCTGAAGATCTTCGAACTGCCATTACATTACGGGAGATTGAAGGTCTGAGCTATGAAGATATTGCTTCTATAATGGAATGTCCAGTAGGAACGGTACGTTCTCGTATTTTTCGTGCACGGGAAGTATTGGATACTAAAATAGTACCGCTAATGAATAATCTATAATAGAAGTAATTAAATTATAAATAGTATGCATAATTAAAAGGTATTAGAATATGCAGAAAGACAATCTTTCAGCACTTATGGATGGTGAAACCATTAACAATGGAACTATTGACGATATATCGCAAGATAAAACGTTACAAGATAAATGGTCTCGTTACCACTTAGTCAGGGATATATTACGTGGTGATACAGGTAAAGTTATCCATGTGGATATTGCCCAACGGGTCGCGGAGACTTTAGAAAACGAACCACTTCATTTTATAAAAGAAAATCAACCTAACCAAAGTAGCTGGTATAAATTACCTTTTTGGAAAAAATTCCAATCTTGGATTGGACCTTTAACACAGGCAGGGATTGCGGCAGGGGTATCTATTGCTGTAATTGTAGGTGTGCAGAGTGTTAATCAAGAAACAGATATTTCTGAACCAAGTATTTCTACATTTAATCGGTTTGATAATTTTTCTATAAATATGATGGCATCACCTGTAAGCTACGAAACTAATAAAGATGTACAGAATTCTGCAGATACATTGGCTTACGATCAGCGAAAACGAATTACTTTATTACAAGATTATGAATTACAACGCCGAATCTATGCAGAACCTATTACTGTTCAAACCGGAGAGAATATTAAAGCTGTCGATGAAATAGCAATTAACTCAAATCAGGACTAACAAACGGAATGAAAAAACGTTGGCTGACTTATTGTTTATTGTCGAATAGCCTATTATTTTCGACAGTGTCTGCAGCAAATACTGATGCTGAATCAATGTTACAACAGATGCAAAAGGCGAGTGTAACATTAAATTATCAGATGGATTATATCAGTATTACAGGGAATGGTATTGAATCTTTACGTTACCGCCATGCTTTTACTGGTAAACATAATATTGCGCAATTATTATTACTTGATGGTCCAGTGCGTGAGGTTGTGCTACGGGATAAAGAGATAAGTTATTTTTTTGAGCCAGGAAGAGAACCCTTTAGCATTACCGGTGATCATATTATTGATTCATTACCTGCTATTGTTACGGCTAATTTTAGTCAAATAGCATCTTATTATAATTTTATTCCAATTGGACGGGCAAGAATAGCCGATCATTTATGTTATACTATTCGTGTAGCTGCAAAAGATGGATTGCGTTATGGTTATGAATTATGGCTTGATGAAAAAACAAAGTTACCTCTACAGATAGAGCTGCGCGCGCCAAATGGTGAAATTCTTGAACAATTCCGTGTTCTTTCACTTATTTCTGGAGACAATATTCATAACGATTTACTATTGTTAGAATCAAAAGTACACCCACCAAAACTATCTTTATCATTGAGCGAAAAGACAACATTAAATTGGCGAGTAAACTGGCTACCAGTAGGCTTTAAAGAAATATCTTCAGGCCGTAAAATATTACCTGTTATTCAACAACAAACAGAAACCCGTATGTTCAGTGATGGCTTATTTAGTTTTACCGTTAATGTACTGCCTATAGATGAACTGACACAATCCGCTTATTCTTTGCAAGGGCGTAGAAGTATTTATTCTGAACGTCGTGATAATTACGAAATTATTATTGTTGGTGAGTTACCATCTAATACAGCTCAACGCATTGCTAATAGTCTTATATTTGCGGCGGAAAATAAGTAATTTGTCTTCTATTAATTTTTACAGGAGATAAAACCATGATTAGGGAGTGGGTAACGGTTGTTAAATGGCACAAAGGAATAGCAACATTGCGTTTTAATAGGCAAGCAATGTGTCATGCGTGTCATGACAATAGAGGTTGTGGAATTAAAGCATTAAATGGTTTATTACCTCATTTACAAGATAATGAACTGAAAATTGCTATTCGTGAACCACTTATTGTAGGTCAACAAATTGAATTAGGTATTGACGAATCTGGATTAATTAAATCAGCACTTTTAGTTTATTGTCTACCGTTGTTTTTTCTCTTTTTTGGTATTTTTATTATCCATTATTCATTACCAAATAATAATTTTTATATTTTAGCTGGCATGCTAGTTGGTATGATGATTGGATTCATTATTGCTAAAAGATGGGCAAAACGGCTTGAAAATAAAGGACGCTATAAGCCCGTAATCTTGACAATAAAACCTATATCTAAGTAGTAATTTTAAATCATGATATTAGAAGATATAAATAAAAACTGATTTAAATAAGTCGTTTCATTGATTTTACTCTTTCTTAAATTTTTTAGTTGCTTCTATAAGAAAAGAACATGCGTTCTCATTCAGATAGACCAAGGCACAATATCTGATGTAAGTCCATTCTTTTTATTCTATACGTGTTACAATTAGTTAGCTAACTTCTTATCTCAATTGCAAAATAGGCTAATTTTTTAGTATGGTATTATGCATACAGTCTAGGTTTTAACAATTGTCACGTGTAGAATAAGCGATTTATTAATTTAAGTAATATTTTTTTGCTGTATGCCCACATTGAGAAAATAGGCTCATAGTTGGGTAAAATCAGCCGGATTAAAATGAATGACTGATAGAAACTCAATAGCAAACAAATTTATAAGGAATTTTTCGATTATTGCACATATTGATCATGGCAAATCGACATTATCAGACCGGATCATCCAACTTTGCGGTGGATTATCTGATAGA
Organism: uncultured Enterobacterales bacterium; assembly: GCA_945288535.1. GTDB lineage: Bacteria > Pseudomonadota > Gammaproteobacteria > Enterobacterales > CALYQQ01 > CALYQQ01. Next base: position 14,215 of record CALYQQ010000020.1, read on the forward strand.
GAAATGGAAGCTCAAGTCCTTGATTCTATGGATCTTGAACGAGAGCGAGGTATTACTATCAAAGCACAGAGTGTGACATTAGACTATCAGTCTCAGGATGGTAATACTTATCAACTAAATTTTATTGATACACCAGGGCATGTGGATTTCTCTTATGAAGTTTCCCGATCATTAGCTGCATGTGAAGGTGCTCTGCTAGTTGTTGATGCAGGGCAAGGTGTAGAAGCCCAAACATTAGCAAATTGCTACACGGCAATTGAAATGAATCTTGAAGTGGTACCAATACTCAATAAAATTGATTTACCAGCTGCTGATCCTGATCGTGTTTCAGAAGAAATCGAAGATATTATTGGTATCGATGCTACTGATGCAGTACGTTGTTCTGCAAAAACAGGTGTAGGTGTTATTGACGTATTAGAACGTTTGGTACGTGACATCCCTGCTCCTGAAGGGGATCCTCAGGCACCATTACAAGCATTAATTATTGATTCTTGGTTTGACAACTATTTAGGGGTTGTATCTCTGGTACGCATTAAGAATGGCGTATTACACAAAGGAGATAAAATTAAAGTCATGAGTACAGGGCAAACCTATCAGGTTGATAGACTTGGTATTTTTACACCTAAACAAGTTGATAGACAAACTCTCCAATGTGGTGAAGTTGGCTGGGTAGTCTGTGCTATTAAAGATATTTTAGGTGCGCCTGTTGGTGATACATTAACTTTAGCCAAACAATCTGCAGAACAGGCATTACCAGGTTTTAAAAAAGTTAAACCACAAGTTTATGCGGGATTGTTTCCCGTCAGTTCTGATGACTACGAAGCGTTTCGTGATGCGCTAGGTAAATTAAGCCTTAATGATGCATCATTATTTTATGAGCCAGAAAATTCTGCAGCATTAGGCTTTGGTTTCCGCTGTGGTTTTCTTGGTTTGTTACATATGGAAATTATTCAAGAGCGCCTTGAACGTGAGTATAACCTGGATTTGATCACTACTGCACCAACAGTAATTTATGAAGTTGTATTGACTACCGGTGAAACTATTTATGTCGACAGTCCGGCAAAATTACCACCTATTAATAATATTAAGGAAATTCATGAACCTATTGCTGAATGCAATATGTTATTACCTCAAGAATATTTAGGTAATGTTATTACCTTGTGTGTCGAAAAACGCGGTGTACAGACTAATATGGTCTATCATGGTAACCAAGTCGCTCTAACTTATGAAATTCCCATGGCAGAAGTTGTGCTAGACTTTTTTGACCGTTTAAAATCGACATCGCGCGGTTATGCCTCACTTGATTATAGTTTCAAACGCTTTCAGGCATCTAATATGGTTCGGGTAGACGTATTAATCAATAGTGATCGTGTAGACGCATTAGCACTAATCACACATCATGATAACGCACAGTATCGTGGGCGCGAATTAGTCGAGAAAATGAAAGAACTTATTCCTCGCCAACAATTTGATATAGCTATTCAAGCTGCTATTGGCAATCACATTATTGCACGTTCAACTGTCAAACAATTACGTAAAAATGTATTAGCCAAATGTTATGGTGGCGATGTAAGCCGAAAGAAAAAATTATTACAGAAACAAAAAGAAGGTAAAAAACGCATGAAGCAAGTAGGAAATGTAGAAGTTCCTCAAGAAGCGTTTTTAGCTATTTTGCATGTTGGAAAAGATTAATAAGTGAGAAGAGTTAATTATGGCAAATACATTTACTCTATTATTGGCATTGGCTACATTACTGACGGGTATTATCTGGTGTCTTGAGCGCTTTAGATGGGCCCCAGCTCGTCAAAAAGCATTATTACTAGTTCAAGACGGTAATGAAATATTGTCAAATAATGCGCCTGAAAAAAAACAGGTAGAGCCTCCTTATTGGATAGAGACATTGGCTTCATTTTTTCCGATTTTGTTAATCGTTTTTTTGGTTCGTTCATTTGTTTATGAACCTTTTCAAATTCCTTCACGATCAATGATGCCCACATTGTTAGTAGGTGATTTTATTGTGGTAGAAAAATTTGCGTATGGTATTAAAGATCCTATTACACAAAAAACCTTAATTAATACAAACCATCCTAAACGGGGGGATGTTATTGTTTTTAAATATCCGTTAGATACTAAACTTGATTATATTAAACGTGTAATAGGGCTACCGGGAGACATTGTTAGTTATGATAGTGAAAGTAAGATTGTGCATATCACGCCGGCATGTAATGTCGGAACTGCCACATGCGCGCACCCAGTAACCTTTTCTTATAAAAATATCTTGTATAGTGAATTTAATGAGGCGAATCAAAATAATGCAGACGATGAAGAGCGTTTTGATGAAAGAGCCGAAACAATTAATGGTAATGAACATCACATATTAGTTAAGCCATTAGAAGAAAGTGAAATATGGCGTTATTATCGCCAACCAGCGATGCCAGCTTCAACCTGGAAAGTCCCTGAAGGGTATTATTTTGTTATGGGAGACAACCGCGATAATAGTGCGGACAGTCGTTATTGGGGATTTGTTCCGGAACGTAACATTGTTGGTAAAGCTGTTGCTATTTGGATGAGTTTTGATAAAAAAGAAAACGAATGGCCTACGGGGGTACGTTTGAACCGTATTGGTGGTATTCATTGATGAAAACCTTATCTTCCATTTAGTGAGTTAACCGTTAGCATTATTTTATAAGAATATAAAGGTTAAATAGTATTATGGTTAATATCTTGGTTTTATTGGGGAAGGTATGAATCCCATTTTAATTAAACGATTACAGAAAAAAATAGGCTATACCTTTAGACAATCTTTATTATTATCACAAGCACTTACTCATCGTAGTGCAAATATTAATCATAATGAACGTCTAGAGTTTTTAGGTGACTCAATTTTAAGTTTTGTTATTGCTGATACATTATTTAAACAATTTCCTGATGTAGATGAAGGCGATATGAGCCGAATGCGAGCTACACTAGTGAGAGGACATACATTGGCTGAGCTAGCTAGGGAGTTTGAGCTTGGCGAATGTCTTCGTTTAGGTCCAGGTGAGTTAAAAAGTGGCGGGTATCGACGTGATTCTATTCTCGCAGATACTGTAGAAGCCATCATAGGTGCTATTTATTTAGATAGTAATATTGAACAGGCAAAAACAATTATATTGAAATGGTATCAAAAGCGATTAGAAGCCATTAAACCTGGTGATAAGCAAAAAGACCCAAAAACGCGGTTGCAGGAATATTTGCAAGGTCGCCATCAGCCACTTCCGGTTTATTTGGTTACTCAAGTTAAAGGAGAAGCTCATGATCAAGTTTTTACTATTAGCTGCCAAGTAACCGGAATAGACGAAAACATTATTGGGGTAGGGGCTAGCCGGCGCAAAGCAGAACAAGTTGCCGCTGAGTCAGCACTTAAAAAGTTAGGATTAGAATGACGTTATCATCACATATACAACAGCATTGCGGTTTTATTGCTATTGTTGGTAGGCCCAATGTGGGTAAATCGACCTTGTTAAATAGTTTACTGGGTCAAAAAGTCTCTATTACGTCTCGTAAAGCACAAACTACACGTCATCGCATTTTGGGTATTGACACAAAAGGTGATTATCAGGCTATTTATGTTGATACACCCGGATTGCATATTGAAGAAAAACGTGCAATAAATCGGTTAATGAATCGCGCAGCTAATAGCTCGTTAGGGGATGTTGAGTTAGTCATCTTTGTTGTCGAAGGTACACATTGGACTGAAGATGACGAAATGGTTTTACATAAACTGATTAAACTCAAATCTCCTGTAATACTAGCGATAAATAAAATTGATAATGTTTTAGATAAGTCAGTATTGTTACCACATATTACTGAGTTAAGCCAAAAAATGTCTTTTCTTGAGATTGTGCCAATGTCAGCAGAAAATGGTATGAATGTTGATACAATAGCTAAGATAGTTCATCAACATTTACCTGAGGGGCCACATCATTTTCCAGAGGATTACATTACTGATCGTTCACAACGTTTTATGGTATCAGAGATTATTCGCGAAAAATTAATGCGTTTTCTTGGCGAAGAATTACCTTACTCAGTTACTGTTGAAATAGAGCGTTTTGAAGAAAAAAAGCCAGGTACAATTACCATAAATGGTTTAATTTTGGTAGAACGCGATGGTCAGAAAAAAATGGTCATTGGGAATAAAGGACAAAAAATTAAACAAATTGGTATCGAAGCACGCCGTGAGATTGAAACCCTATTAGAAAGTAAAGTGCATTTAGTTTTATGGGTTAAAGTAAAATCTGGTTGGGCAGATGATGAACGAGCACTTCGGAGTTTGGGTTATATTGATGATCTTTAGATAGTTATAAAAATGGAAAGTTGGCAACGTGCATTTGTACTACATAGCCGCCATTATAGTGAAACAAGCTTATTACTTGATATTTTTACAGAGAATAATGGTAAAATTCGTTTATTAGCTAAAGGCGCTCGTAGTCGGCGTTCTACTATAAAGGGCTGTTTACAGCCCTTTACACCCTTATTATTACAATGGTATGGTCGTGGTGCTATAAAAACCTTACGCGCGGTAGAATCAGTATCATTGGCATTACCCCTTTCTGGGATGACGCTTTATAGTGGTCTATATGTTAATGAACTACTTATGAGAATACTTGAGCCAGAAACGGCTTATCCTGTATTATTTTTTGATTATTTGACATGTATTCAAGAATTAGCAGGAGAAAAAAATACAACGGAAGCATCTCTTCGATGTTTTGAGTTAGCGTTGTTAGCACAAATGGGTTATGGAATTGATTTCTTACATTGTGCAATCACAGGTGATCCTATAGTTGACAATATGACATATCGATATTATTTAGAAAAAGGATTTGTTTCCAGTGTAATGATCGACAGGTTTTCTTTTACTGGTAGAGAATTAAGCGCATTAGCGCAACGAAAATTTCCCGATACAGCGACTTTACAAGCGGCGAAACGCTTTACTCGCTTGGCATTAAAGCCTTATTTAGGAAATAAACCACTAAAAAGTCGCGAATTATTTCGCCAGTCAATTAAAAATAATTAGTACAAACCTACAATTTTAGGGAGAACAAAACTGCAATGGTGCAATTTTACTCTCAACGTCGCGAGATACCCAACGCTAAAAAGCGAATAACGTTATCTATTATTGATTTAAATATTTATGGACATGGTGTCGCTAAATTAGATGGGAAAGTTATCTTTGTTATTGATGCCTTGCCAGGTGAACAAGTAGAAGTCGAAATAATTGAGACAAAACGACACTACGCATTAGCCAAGATTATTAATCGTTTGACAACAAACCCATTACGCATGGTACCTCAATGCAGACATTATGGTATTTGTGGTGGTTGCCAACATCAGCATATTGCGGTTAAGTTACAACGGCAAAGTAAATTAAAAGCATTAACATCGCTTGTTTCACGAGAATGTGGCATTAAACCGCCAACTGCTAAACTTTTATTTTCAAGTTGCTATCATTATCGTCGTAGAGCGCGTTTAGCATTGCAATATCCTATTTCAGAAAAACAATTATTGATGGGGTTTAGACAGAGTTCCTCGAATGATTTAATTACTATTAATGAATGTCCTATATTATGTAAAGAGTTAGAAGTGTTATTAGCACCTGTTAGAGAATGTTTATCTAATTTAAAAAGAGCAAATAAACTAGGACATATTGAATTGATCTTGGCCGATAATGGTCCTGTATTATTATTACGTCATTTAGCTCCATTACCTGATGAAGATACTATTTTACTTAAAAAATTGGCCAATGAATATCAACTATCTGTTTATTTAGTTGGTGACGAATGGCAAGGACTTCTTATTGGCCATAAACCCTATTATACGATTGATCAAATAACACTATATTTTGAACCACAGGGATTTATTCAAAGTAATGCTGAAGTTAATAAATTAATGGTTGAACAGGCTATAAATTGGTTAGATTTACAACCAACCGATAGCATATTAGATCTATTTTGTGGTCTTGGTAATTTTAGTTTACCTATTGCAAAGAGAGTGGCTAATGTTGTTGCCGTCGAAGGTGTCTCATTAGCAGTTAAACAAGGAAAACTAAATGCGGCCATTAACGGTATAGAAAATGTACAATTTTATCTGGGTGATTTGAGTAGTAATATTGATAATGCGGAATGGCGTCAGCAGCATTTTGATAAAATTTTATTAGATCCATCACGTGAAGGTGCTTTGGAACTTATGCCTCAATTAATAAAATTTAATGCAAAAAGAATTGTGTATGTTTCGTGTAATCCAGCAACATTTGCTCGAGATAGTAAAATATTATTGCAGGCAGGATATCAAATTAGAGAATTAAGTATGCTTGATATGTTCCCCCAAACGAAACATTTGGAATCTATTGCACTCTTTATTAAATCCTGATTTTGTTTGTGTATAGAGAAAAAAGTATGGTAGCAGTAAGAAGCGCGCATCTTAGTGAAAAAGGCGAATTTGATGCCAAAAAATGGCTAAATGATATTCAAATAACTAGCCCACAGTTAGCGGAACGTATTGAGGTTGCTCTACATTATTCTCAGACAAAACTTAGCGAAAATACAAGTGCGCCATTGTTATTACAACGAGGCGCGGAAATGGTTGAAATCCTATCAACATTAAGTATGGATAATGAAAGTCTGCAGGCAGCGCAGCTATTTCCACTCGTTGATGCTAACATTATTGATATTGAAATGATCAGTAATGATTTTGGTAAACAAATAAGCGATTTAGTACTTGGCGTGCTTAATATGGATGCTATTCGTCAGTTAAAAGCAACCCATAACGGCTCAACAACCTCCGTACAAGTAGATAACGTACGACGCATGTTATTAGCAATGGTAGAGGATTTTCGCTGTGTCGTTATAAAACTAGCTGAACGGATAATGCATTTACGAGAAGTAAATAATGCCGAAGAGGAGAATAAAGTTCTTGCGGCAAAAGAGTGTTTTAATATATATGCACCATTAGCTAATCGTTTAGGTATTGGCCAACTTAAATGGGAAATAGAGGACTTTTGTTTTAAATACCTTCATCCAATTGAGTATAAGCAAATTGCTGACAAACTGCATGAACGACGTATTGATCGTGAACACTACATCAATAGTTTTGTTAAAATATTGCAAGAGTCAATGATTGAGCAGGATATAAAGGCCGAAATTAATGGCCGGCCAAAACATATTTACAGTATTTGGCGAAAAATGCAGAAAAAATCATTATCTTTTGAAGAACTTTATGATGTTCGAGCTGTACGTATTATTGTCGAGCGGATCCAGGATTGTTATGCAACATTAGGCATTGTTCATACCTTATTTCGACATATCCCCAAAGAATTTGATGATTATGTCGCGAATCCGAAACCCAATGGTTATCAATCTATTCATACAGTAGTATTAGGACCAAAAGGGCATACTATTGAAATCCAAATTCGTACAGAACAAATGCATGAAGAGTCAGAACTAGGGGTTGCCGCACACTGGAAATATAAAGAAGGGGCGTCTGCGGGACGTTCAGGTTACGATGAACGTATTGCTTGGTTACGTAAATTAATTGCTTGGCAAGAAGAAATGTCAGACAGTGGCGAAATGCTTGCCGAGGTACGAAGTCAGGTATTTGACGATCGTGTTTATGTTTTTACGCCAAAAGGCGATGTTATTGATTTGCCAAATGGTTCAACTCCCCTTGATTTTGCTTATCATATTCATAGTGATATAGGTCACCGTTGTATTGGTGCAAAGGTTGCAGGGCGTATTGTACCTTTTACATATCAATTACAAATGGGTGATCAAATAGAGGTGATTACTCAAAAACAAGCAAATCCCAGTAGAGATTGGTTAAATCCGCATTCTGGCTTTGTGAATAGCAGTCGTGCTAGAGCAAAAATACAAACATGGTTTAGAAAATTAGATCGCGATAAAAATATTATCACCGGGCGGCAGATATTAGATGATGAGTTAAATAAGCTAGATATTAATCTTAAAGAAGCTGAAAAGCTATTGTTGCCACGTTACAACGTTAATCATTTAGATGATTTATTAGCTTCAATAGGGGCAGGTGATGTTCGACTTAATCAATTGGTTAACTTTTTACAGTCACATTTTAATAAACCAACTGCAGAAGAGGAAGACAAAAAAGCGTTACAACAAGTTAACCAGAAACAAGTTTCTACTCATAATAAAAAGCAATATAAAGATGGGCGTATTGTTGTTGAGGGAGTAGGAAATTTAATGCACCATATTGCACGTTGTTGTCAACCTATCCCTGGCGATAGCATCTTAGGTTATATTACGCAAGGAAGAGGGATCTCTATTCACAGGATTGACTGTGAGCAATTAGCGGAGCTCCAGTGTCATGCACCTGAACGCGTCATCGATGCTATATGGGGTGAATGTTATTCTGATGGTTATTCGTTAACCATAAGAGTCATTTCTAATGACCGTAGTGGGCTGTTACGTGATATTGCTACAATATTAGCAAATGAAAAAGTTAATGTAATTAAGTTATCAAGCCGTAGTGATACAAAACGGCAATTAGCAACTATCGATATGGAAATAGAATTATATAATTTACATATTTTAGCACGCGTATTGACACGTATTAATCAGTTACCCGATGTGATCGAAGCAAAACGCATACATGGTTAATAATAAGTTGTTAGCAAAAAAGAAAAACCAGTGTGTTAATTAGCGCTGGTTTTTTATTCCACGCACTATACAACAAAGTTATATGATTACTGTAGTTTATTAATGTATAACTTTAACCTAAGCTTGGGATAAAAAAGTAACTAAAAAGGAAACGTGAGATTAAGTAATTCCACAAAAAAGAAAATCAGTATAAATAAAGCTGCTACAAATATAACATATGATCCCAGATTAATAGTATATTATCGATTAATTTTACCATTTATATTGCTAAATGTTTACAATCTCTCTTTATTACGATGTAATTAGCCGCGCTAAAGTAGCCTCTATTGTGTTTATTCTTTAAATATTGTTTTGTAAATATAACATCAGAAAATAGTAATATTTAGTATTATCTTAGCAATAGCAAAATGTATTCTCTTCTAACAACTTATTTTTAATAAGATCATTACTATTAATCATTTCGACATTTTTTATTATTAATCAATATTTATTTTGATAAGATCAGCTACATTACGTAATCATATAGCTGATCTTGTTTACAATACTACATCACTATTTCACTCGTAATAAAGTTTCTTTCATTAAATAGACTCTTTGGTATTATAAGTAGGCACACCATTACTGATTGTATTTTCCTTATAGTCTAAGTGTAGAGATGTTAAATTATGATTCATCATATTTGAGTTCGTACTCCCCGGGTTTTTAGCATAAATAATGGCATCTTGATTTTCAATAATAGTATTGTCCATCAAGTGAAGAGTGCCATTTGTAATCAACATTCCTTTAAGATTATCAATTTTTGGAGAATGAAGTATTAAATCGCTATCCGCTTTAAGGTATCCATTCAGATTATTTATTGAATCATGTGCAATTATTGACATTTTATTAGCACTAATCAATTTTCCATATTTATTATGGACATAATGACTATCAATGACAATTTCCCCATAAGATTGAATTAAGCCTTTGTCATTATAAATTTCTGCAGCAGATATTTTCATGTCTTTTCCAGAAAGTAGGTTGCCTGATGTATTTACATATTTTCCTAATATATTGAGGTTAAGATTACCTACTGCAGAGATCTCGGTTGTTATTGCCTGTTGAGCATCGATTAATACATCACCTTTTGCCGTTACAAATCCGCCTGAATTATCAAATAAGCTTACTTTGGCAATAAAGTCACCCTCTGTTATAAATGCTGTTGCTTTATTATTGCTAGCAGCGGTATTATCGAGCGTAATATTGCCGTTAGCCTGTAATTTTGATTGTTCAATATCTATTGTATCGGCGTTAATATAAATCTCGTCTGTTGCTGTCATTGACGTCTCTTTTATTGAGCTAGCTAATTTATCAACGTATCCACTCATTTCCTGTTTGATGTTATCGGCATCCCAATCTAACGAAGAATTAGACTGTATAGATACTATTGTACTATCAATATTTCCAGTACTAATATTTATTGATTTTTCAGATCGTAAATCACTTTGTTGCACTCTTGTTACTGCACCAAGAAGATTAAGGTTACCTTTTGTAGACAGTGTGGTATCAATATTGCGAAGATCAATCGCCCGAAAGGTTAAATCGTGACCTGCTTCAAAATAGGAATTCTCATTTTCTATTTCGAGAGAGTTTATTGATATTTTATCATTACTGAACATTCGTCCTTGATGGCTAACAAATAAGGCAAAAGCATCAATTGTAATTGACCCATTGACTTTTATATCTCCAGTATTCAAGGTTCCCAGTCTTGTTCTTATGATTAAATCATCTCCAGCGATTAATTGACCTTTGTCATTAGTAAAAAATGTAGAATCAATCACCACTTTTCCATTAGCTCTAACTATCCCGTTTTCATAAATAGCAACAATATCTTTTTTGCTGTATAGGTTTATATCTTTTCCTGCAATTAATTCAGATTTGTAAACAGGATGATTTTTAGCGCGTTCAAAAAGAATACTTTCTTCGGCATTGATATTAATATCACCGGCAGCCTCGGCTTTAGTGAGCTTTACATCTGATAGACTGTTAATTAATATATCGCCTTTTGTTGTTAATGATCCTGCTGTATTATCAAACGATCTTACATTTGCAATAAAATTGCCTTCTGTTATAAATTTTGTAGCTTTATTGTTACTAGTAAAAGTATTATTAAGTATAATATCGTGGTTAGCTTTTAACGTCGCATTTGTACTTTCTAACGTATTGGCATTAATATGAATAGAACCCATTGCTGTCAATAAGGTCTCTTTTATTGAAATAGATGCATCATTAATGAAATTAACCATTGATTCCTTGGCTTCATTAATCTCCCAATCTGCAGATGTAATTGCTTTTAATGATGCCAAGGTACTATCGATATTATCAGCAGTAATATTCATTGACTTCTTAGACAGGAAATTTCCCCCTTGATTTCTAATTTCTGAGCCAAAAAGGTTAAGCTCTCCCTTTGTAGTCAAAGTAGTATCGGTATTTGCAAGATATACTGCCTGGAGTATTAAATCATTAGCTGCATCAAGAGAGGCATTTTCATTATTTATTTCAAGCGAATTTATTGCTATTTTATCATTACTGATCATTTGCCCACCATAGTGGTTAAACTGAGTACCAGCGTCAATGGTAATAGAGCCATTAGTTTTAATCTTGCCAGCATTTAAGGCTGCTAAAGTTGTTCTTACCACGAAATCGTCATCAGTGAGTATTTGGGATGCATTAGCGTTGGTAAATATTTCAGCTTCAATTGCCGTTTTCCCATGAGATTTAATTAAGCTATTATCAAAAATATAAACATTCTTGCCACCAGTTAGCGTTATATTTTTTTTAGAAACTAACTCACCGGCTAAAATAGAATAATCTGTTAAGTGGCCTACAGAAATATCCCTTCCGGCATTGATATTAATATTACCAGTTGCAGCGGCGTTGGTGATCTCTACATCTAAATCACTCTTAATGAATACATTACCTTTTGCCGTTAGTGATCCAGTAGTATTATCAAAGCTTCCCACGTTTGCAACAAAATTACCTTCTGTTATAAACTTTGTAGCTTGATTATTGCTAGTATAAGTATTATTAAGAATAATATCGCTGTTAGCTTGTAATAGAGAGGTCGTGTTTTCTAATATTCGTGATTTAATCTGTAAAACACCGCCTGCCCGTAATTGCGAATTATTATCAGTTATCTTATTTTCGGCATTGATATTAATATCTTTTTGGGCAATAAGTTTCGCTTTATTATTGGATAGGTAGGCAGCGTCATGAGAACCAAAACTCGTTAATTTAATTGATTGTGATGAGATTAACTGAGCATTATTGTTGTTTACTAAAATACCATCAAAGACAATATCTTCAGTTGCTTCAATATTTGCATTCTGATTATTTAATTTTTCAATTGATTTAACACGATAATTCTTATTCGTTTTTGCTTTTAAATTATTGCTATTAATATCACGTCCTATAAGAGTAATATCATCTTTAGCATTAAGAGTAGCCTTAGTAAGGTCAATAACATCCCCTGAAATTGTCAAAGCACTCGCATTGGTTTCATTATTTGCTAAATTTACGTAATTAGTACCTGTAACCGTAATATTTCGACTAGCAGTATTTTTACCATTTAACCTGGCTTCTTTGGCAGTAACGGTAATATCGCCTCCCTTGACGAATTTGTCTACGTGGTTACCTTGGCCGGTCTGGAGTGTGCTAACGGCTGAGGTAGTAACTTTGTCAGCATGAAGCTCAATATCGTTTGATGCATTTATCGTACCTGTATTAACAATATTCGTCTTACTAACTAGCCTAATGTTTTTGGCTACACTCTTAATTTGTTTACTGTTTTCAATATTGTTGTTACTCGTTAAGGTAATATTTTCTTGAGCAAGTATCGTTCCTTTATTAGTAATCTTACCATCGACTGTCAATGTAATATCACCAGCCGTTGCTTTAAATTGACCAATATGATTAACACCGACACCTTTTTCAGTACCAATTAAGTGAATTTTACCTGCATACATACCACCTAATGCAGAGACATCAATAGCAAATTTTGGAGGTAATTCTTTAATTTTACTACTATTGGTATTTTCTTGATCACTCTCAATATTTTTCAAGTCAGCACTTATATTATTACGCCCGGTGATAACTTTAATATCTTTACCATGAATACCTGCATTAACTTTTACACTACGTGCAATAATTTCGGTGTAGTTCTCTCTACTATTTTTTAAGCCTTTACCCGTAAATATGATCGCGCCTTGTCGAACGTTATAGCCTCTTAATTGACCATCTTCTATTTGTGGTTTACCCGTCGTTAATGTTGCCCTATCTGCATTAATAAAACCACAATCATTACAAGAAATACCCGATGGATTAGCAATAATCACTTGTGCTTTTTTACCAGCAACTTCTATATAACCATTAAGCTTACTTGGGTAGCGTGAATTGACTTCATTCAGAATAACTTTTGCTTCGCCTCTCGCTAAATTCGTATTTCCTTCGATACGTCCACCTAATTCAGTTTGAACGGCTTGTTGTGAGTTATTTAGAATGACTCCCTTTTTATTAATATCAAATTTATTATATTTATTATGAGAAAAACCATTTTTATTCGGAGTTTGAATATTAACTATCGCTGGACCTTTACTTGCTTGAGTAATTTGAGGTTTTTGATGTGCTGCTGCACTATTATCAGCAACAATATTTGCTGCAACAGCATCCATCACCACAACATTACCTAAGACCATACCTAATAGTAAATATAATGGCCTTAATTTGGCTACAATACCTTTTGATATTATACGAGGTGCTGAAGAAACCGTTGTTATACAATTATTTCTACTAGTCAGTTCTGAGACAACCATCAATTGGCCTTTTTCACGATTAAATATGATTCGATAACGGTATTTATTCATTTTTAACTCCTTTTTTTGGTAAATATAAATAATGTTGTTTTATGCTAATAAGAATAAAAACTAATAGTTACAGAACAGACTACAATTCATTATTGTGTTATTCGATTTAAGTCTGATTTTGTTAGTGAACGACTAACAAAAATTAATTTTGCGGTTCTTCCCTTAATACTGACAACATCACTTGATAAAGCGTATTGATAATGGCTGGCGTTAACTTTGCCATAATAGATGCCAAGATAGAATTGCTGTCTGCCAGCATTCATAAGTAAGGAGGGGCTCTAATATCAACCATAACCATTAAAAAAATGGTCAAATAGAGTAAAAGGGGAAATATAACGCTAGAAAATAGAATAAAATCGCTTAATATTGTTTTATGACGAATAAACTTTTCTTTTATGGATTGTTTGTTTAACCAAAGAATACGCCATTGATAATTTATATAATTATTAAAAATGGAATGCGTAACTAATTCCCATTGAAATAAATTAGACATTAAATTCTGTTCAGGAATATGAATGCTAGAAGTAAGGAAATCATACTTAATAAGCTGATTTTTTTGTATTTGTAATGATAATTGTTGTTCACGAACCTTTTGCTGTGGATCTTGATGAATTTGTCGTTTATCAATAGGCGTTGATTGGTATATTGTGGTATATGTGATTAAATATATTTCAAGTATAATAATATAAATTAATTTATTTTTATTATAAATTAGCATTAATATTATCCATTATTGTAGTAAGAAAATAAATTTTTTATAAATAATAAATTTATTTTAAAAATTTAAAAAATAATTTTTAATTAGTTGTGAATAAATTTTTTAAATAAAATGCAAATAAATTTTTTATCACTTTTGAATTAAATATAGAATCTTTTCGCTATTTATTTGGTTTGGTTTAATTAGCTATAAATTGCTAATTATTCATTATGTCACATAATAGTTATGTTTAATCTATGTATAATATACTACAAAAATAAAATATGATATATATTAAATAAAATTGATTTCTATTTAATATATAAAGTTATTTGGTTTTAAGGTTAATTATGTATTATTATTTATTACAAAGTGGGAAAATTTTTTTAAATAAATTAATTTTATCTGTAAATAATCATTGTTATCTTAAGTAAGATATATTTACTACTATTACCATGAAGTTATTGTACGTATATAGATTATTTTAAATAAAATGAATTCATATTCAATAACAATATAATTTTGAATGTGAATTATTATTTCTATATTGAGATGTTATTAGAGAAAGTCATATCACTCAGATTATCTATCCTATATTATTTACTAATAATGTTATAATATTGATGAAAAATTAAATAAAGTGATTCCTAGCGATATGGGTATATCTAATTCACTTTAGTTTAGGATAAGAAAATATAGAGAAAAGAATGTGAAAGGTAAATTTCATGATAACATCACTAGATGAAAAATCACTAACTAACTTAGTTTACGTATTTAATATGATCGTCATTCGTTATTAGATAGTTACTCTTATTGCTATATGCTACATATTTAATGAGGTCGCCATTAAAGATTGTATTAGAGATCAATAAATATTAATAAAATTATGACTATTACTTTTCACGTATTACATTGTTATGGTATTACTTCTTTTATTCATAATAAGTTCTTTATGATGGCTTTATAGTTGTAAGTTAATATAGAATAAAAAATGCCCTATAATGCCAAAATCGGTAAACAGTAACTCGTTAAAAACGTATTATCTTGATGCCCCCATAGACAATAAGACGTTGTCACACTTTAAATTTCTCATTATTACTAATGGCTAGTATAAAATTGTGACATCCAAGCTCACATTAGTAAAAATGAATGGGCGAATATCGGTTAGACATTTATTAAAGCTATCTAATTAAGCATGTTTATATAGATAAAAGTAATATCTGTAAGCATGTTGTAAAACGATTAAAAAGAACAAAGATACATTGATCCTATTCGAGGGAAAATGATGACACTCGTGCTATTCTCAGCCTGAGATAGTGCAATGTTAGCTAAAGGGGTGACCTTTTAGCATTAATAAATAGTTAATGACATCCGTCTAATAGCCTATTTACAGCATTATTGATCATCTAATTTATGCTAAATTCATTGACGAAAAAGCTATCTTGTGTTTAAAAATAAAAAGTTATCACTAGAGCTAAACTAAGATAGCAAGTAATAGATTAAACCGATTATAAATTAATTTATTTTTATAGTTATTATTCATTGTACGAGTTCATCAACTTACATTAGTTGATAATTATTAAAATATAATAAAACATAAATTTTTATCATGCTATCTATAAAAAAGACGATTTTAATAGAATAATAAAATTAAGAGAAGCCAATTTTTCTATAAGATCCTATACTAAAGTTTACTAATTTATTTATTCTTTATAAGGTGTTTATTTTGTCTAAACTTAGAAATAGTAGGATGTTATGCTTAACACCATTGAAAATAAAAGTGCAATAGATCAACTGTTATTGGTAATGAAAAAATTACGTGACCCCGAATTGGGATGCGCATGGGATAAATTACAAACATTTAAAAGTTTAACACCTTATTTACTCGAAGAAAGTTATGAAATTATCGATACTATCGATCGTAATGATGTTAATGCATTAAGATCAGAATTGGGTGATCTACTTTTTCTTATTGTTTTTTATGCACATTTAGCTAATGAACAGCACTTATTTAATTTTGATGATATTTGCTATGAAGCGTCAGAAAAATTACAACGTCGACATCCTCATCTTTTTCAAACTCAAAATACTATTGCACCAAATCAGCCTAATGATTGGGAGCAAATTAAGCATAATGAACGTAAGCTTAAACAGAAAATGTCGTTATTAGATGATATACCACATTCATTACCTGCATTGATGAAGGCAGATAAAATCCAAAAACGATGCGCTTCAGTTGGGTTTGATTGGCAAAGTATTCAACCTGTATTAGATAAAGTATATGAAGAAATTGATGAGGTTATGGATGAAGCGAGTAAAACACCTGTTATCCCGTCTCGATTGGAGGAGGAACTTGGCGATTTACTCTTTTCCGTAGTTAATTTAACACGCCATTTTGGATTTAAATCTGAAGATGTTTTGCAAAAAGCAAATAATAAGTTTGAACAACGTTTCAGAAATGTAGAACAATATATCAGTAATACTGGAAGAGATATCAAGAGCGTTTCTTTGGAAGAAATGGAACAAATTTGGCAACATATTAAAAAATAATACGTTACGTTAATAAACGATACCCGTTTGAAGTCATTGATGTTTGGTATCGAGATGTTATAAGGGTTTTATAATATGATTAAAATACCTACCGTTTGGCTAGGTCTGTTGTTTTCTGTTTCTGTATTTGCTAAATGTGAACAAGAGCAATTAGATAAAGTAATACAATTGAATAATTATATTCAAACAATTTCACAAGATAGTATACAAATTGAGTGTAAACGTTGGCCCGAATCGGTTAATCATATTATTATAGCAATCGTTAAACCTGATAAAACAGCATATGTACATAGGGGCGTGCCGACTGATAATAATCAAGGTAAAGTCCATTATTATCATATTCATTTAATTTATTATGACGTACTCCGTCAGAAAATAATGGCACAATATGAACAGTTTTATAGTTATACCCTTGGTTCACGAGATAAGCTTTCTATTTCTCTTGATTTGACCCCTTATACCTCTCAAACAGTGCAACATAACTTTGCTTTAAAAATACATCATATAGGGCAGCAACAGAATGCATACGTTAATCAGGTGACAATGGATCTCTTTTATTTATCAAACTGGCAAATTGAACCTATATTACAAGGCTTATTTGTTGAAGAAAGCATAAAAACTGATACATCTTCATGTCAAGGGCGATTTGTTATTCTTAAACGAAAATTGTCAGTTCCCACCACGCAGAATTATTCTTCACTAGGAGATATCGTTATTACACAAACAATATCTTCTGGTAAATATGCATTATTGAAAGGAAAATGTATAAATAAAACACAAAATGAAGTAGAACAAAGTTATAAAATTGCTTTTAGGCAAGGGCAGTATTGGCTACCTGATAAGTTACGCTATGCTTATGACAATTTGAATCAATGGGTTAGTTATTCTTTACCATAGTTGTATGATTTTCCGTATGCAACTAAGGTATTATTATGATTGTGAAATAAAATATAGCAGATTGTATTTTAAATTATTTTTCATTATGACACTATAATATAGTGATAATGAGTTTAGGAAGATAGTTGCCATATAACGGCTTCTTAATATAATATTTGTTAACATATTATATCAACATTTTCCGTTATTAATGGGTTTGTGTGCTGGCGAATAATCTGTTATACTATTTTCCCGTCTTGGTATTTTGTAAACTACCTAATTTAAAGAAATCGTCCAATAAACCTTACAGTCAGGTTCAGCATGACAGCAAACTATATTTTTGTGACCGGCGGGGTAGTATCCTCACTGGGTAAAGGTATTGCAGCAGCCTCCCTTGCCGCTATTCTTGAAGCTCGTGGTCTTAATGTCACCATCATGAAGCTTGACCCTTATATCAATGTTGATCCAGGAACAATGAGTCCGATCCAGCATGGTGAAGTTTTTGTTACTGAAGATGGTGCCGAAACCGATTTAGATTTAGGCCACTATGAACGCTTTATTCGTACGAAAATGTCTCGCCGTAATAATTTTACTACTGGGCGAGTCTATTCGGATGTGTTGCGTAAGGAACGCCGGGGAGATTATCTGGGCGCAACGATACAAGTTATACCTCATATTACCAATGCTATTAAAGAACGCATTATTGCTGCATCAGAAGGATATGATGTTGTTTTAGTCGAAATTGGTGGTACTGTGGGTGATATTGAATCGTTACCTTTCCTTGAAGCCATTCGACAATTAGCGGTTAATGTAGGGCGTGAGCATACCCTATTTATGCATCTGACACTTGTACCTTATATGGCGGCATCAGGTGAAGTTAAAACTAAACCTACTCAGCATTCGGTAAAAGAATTACTTTCGATTGGTATTCAGCCCGATATTTTAGTTTGCCGATCAGATCGTATTCTTCCAGTTAATGAAAGAGCAAAAATAGCTTTATTCTGTAATGTACCTGAAAAAGCAGTAATATCACTAAAAGATGTCGATTCTATTTATAAAATTCCAGGCTTATTAAAGTCTCAGGGGCTGGATGAATTTATTTGTAATCGTTTTAATTTTACTTGTCCTGAAGCCGATTTATCTGAATGGGAACGTGTTATTTATGAACAAGCGAATCCTCGTGGCGAAGTGACCATTGGTATGGTAGGTAAATATATTGAATTACCTGATGCCTATAAATCAGTTATTGAAGCATTAAAACATGGTGGACTTAAAAATCAGTTAAGCGTTAATATTGAGCTAATTGATTCGCAAGATATTGAAAGTAAAGGTACTGATCGCCTTGCTAATTTAGATGCTATTTTGATTCCAGGTGGGTTTGGCTCTCGCGGTATTGAAGGTAAAATTATGGCAGCACAATATGCGCGTGAACATAATGTGCCTTACCTTGGTATATGCTTAGGTCTCCAGGTTGCTTTAATCGAATATGCGCGCAATGTGGCAAAGTTAGCTGATGCAAATTCAACAGAATTTGAACCAGAATGTAAATACCCTGTAGTAGGTTTAATTACCGAATGGCGTGATGAACATGGCAAGATTGAAAAGCGTAATAAAAATAGTGATTTAGGTGGAACTATGCGCTTAGGTGGTCAACCTTGTCATTTGGTACCAGAAAGCTTAGTCTATGAGATGTATGGGCAATCCACCATTGTTGAACGTCATCGTCATCGTTATGAAGTCAATAATTTACTATTACCTCAAATTGAATCGCATGGATTGAAAGTCACTGGACGTTCAGGTGATTATCAACTTGTAGAAATTATTGAAAATCCAGATCATCCGTGGTTTGTTGCTTGCCAGTTTCATCCAGAATTCACATCAACACCACGTGATGGGCATCCTTTATTCAGTGGTTTTGTCAAAGCAGCTTGGCAATATCAAAAATTACACAGCAAGTAACAGAATACTAGCAATAGTATATCAATTGTCGGTATACTATAAATAACAGCTATTTGATTTGAAAGCTTAATTAACTTTTATTGAGGAAACCTTAATGTCCAGGATTGTTAAAATTATCGGTCGTGAAATTATTGACTCTCGCGGTAACCCAACGGTAGAAGCTGAAGTCCATTTAGAAGGTGGCTTTGTTGGTCTGGCGGCGGCCCCATCAGGTGCGTCAACCGGTTCTCGGGAAGCATTAGAATTGCGCGATGGTGATAAATCTCGCTTTATGGGTAAAGGTGTATTAAAAGCAGTTTCAGCAGTAAATGGTCCAATCGCTGAAGCATTGATGGGTAAAGATGCGAAAGATCAAGCTGCAATCGATAAGATTATGATTGATCTGGATGGTACTGAAAACAAATCTAAATTTGGTGCTAATGCAATTTTAGCTGTGTCTTTAGCAAATGCTAAAGCAGCTGCTGCATCAAAAGGCATGCCATTATATGAATATATTGCTGAATTAAACGGCACGCCAGGTAAGTTCTCTATGCCTTTACCTATGATGAATATCATTAATGGTGGAGAGCATGCCGACAACAATGTTGATATTCAAGAATTTATGATCCAACCTGTTGGTGCTAAAACGTTGAAAGAAGCGGTACGTATCGGTTCTGAAGTTTTCCATAATTTAGCTAAAGTATTAAAAGCTAAAGGTATGAACACGGCTGTGGGTGACGAAGGTGGCTTCGCACCAAACTTATCATCTAATGCAGAAGCATTAGCATGCATTAAAGAAGCTGTCGAAAAAGCAGGTTATGTTTTAGGTAAAGATGTTACATTAGCGATGGATTGTGCGTCTTCTGAATTCTATAACAAAGAAACAGGCAAATATGAGTTAAAAGGTGAAGGAAAAACATTTACTTCTGAAGAATTTACTCATTATTTAGAAGAATTAACTAAAGAATATCCAATCGTTTCTATCGAAGACGGTCAAGATGAATCAGACTGGGATGGCTTTGCTTATCAAACTAAAGTATTAGGTGATAAAGTTCAATTAGTCGGTGACGATCTATTTGTAACAAATACTAAAATCTTGAGCGAAGGTATTAACAAAGGTATCGCTAACTCTATTTTGATTAAGTTTAACCAAATCGGTTCATTAACTGAAACATTAGCTGCAATTAAAATGGCTAAAGATGCAGGTTATACTGCGGTTATTTCCCACCGTTCTGGTGAAACAGAAGACGCAACTATTGCTGATTTAGCGGTAGGTACTGCTGCTGGCCAAATTAAAACAGGCTCTATGAGCCGTTCTGATCGTGTAGCTAAATACAATCAATTGATTCGTATCGAAGAAGCATTAGGCAACCGTGCACCATTCAATGGTTTAAAAGAAGTTAAAGGTCAACACTAATTATTAGGTGTAATCTTTTACATTGATTAATAAAAGCCCTACATTTTTGTAGGGCTTTTAGTTATATAAAGCCAATAAACCAGATCATTGTTCCTTATTGTTATCATAAGTCATATCATCTCATTATTTTTGTATTTTTCTTAAATATAAATGATCGGACCATTAAACGTTTTTGACATAATTAACTATTATTTTAGTTAATTATATGCTTTTTAAACGTTAATTAGAGGTGAACCGCCTTTATTATTTATTTGGACTTGTTTCCTATTATATTTGGTATGAAGAGCAATAACATAAATGGTACCATTTAGATAATATTTATATCCAAGCAAATTAATTGCCAATCAGATGATGTTTACTCGAATAAAATAATGACAGATAAATTATTTGTCATAGCCTAAATCGTTTGAAGCAGTAATCTAAATCTTTTTTAGTTATTTTTCTTATAACCAAATGATATTGGAGGAAAAATTATAGATTGGATTATCTTAGCATCATTCTAATGAGACTCATTTAACCAACTATTGAATAAAACTAGATAAGTGGATAATAAAAAAGGGTGCTCTGAGCACCCTTTTAATTGAGTAATATTCTTTAATACTGTTGTTGTGTAGTGTTTGGTGTTATTTTACTGCCAAAACGACGGCGTATTACAACAAAGAATAATGGAACAAGATAAATAGCCAATATTGTTGCTGATAACATACCACCAATAACGCCAGTACCTACAGAATGTTGACTGCCTGACCCAGCACTGTTACTGATTGCTAAAGGTATAACACCAAAAATAAAGGCAAGTGATGTCATAAGGATTGGTCTCAATCGCATACGACATGCTTCAACTGTCGCCTCAATTAAGGCTTTTCCTTCTTTTTCAATAAGATCTTTTGCAAATTCAACGATTAATATCGCATTCTTAGCTGATAGACCTATTGTAGTTAATAAGCCAACTTTAAAATAAATATCGTCTTCTAACCCTCTAGCCCAAGTAGCTAGTACGGCACCAAAAATACCTAAGGGAACAACTAGCATAACCGATACCGGAATAGACCAGCTTTCATATAATGCTGCTAAACATAAAAACACGACTATAGCTGATAAAGCATATAATGCAGGTGCCTGATTTCCAGATAATCTTTCCTGATAAGATATACCCGTCCAATCATAGCTAATACCTTTAGGTAAATTAGCTGCTAGTTTTTCCATCTGGGCCATAGCATCACCAGAACTTCTTCCAGGAGCAGATTGACCGGCTATTTGAACTGATGGATTACCATTATAACGCTCCAGGCGTGGTGAACCGTAAGACCAACGTGTTGTTGCAAATGCCGAGAAAGGAACCATTTCGCCTTTATTGTTTCGAACATACCAATAATTAAGATCTTCAGGTAGCATTCGATATTGCTTTTCAGCCTGAACATAAACACGTTTTACTTTAGTACGATCGATAAAGTCATCGACATAGGCAGAACCCCACGCAGTGGCTAACGTTGAATTAATATCACTGATAGATACGCCCATCGTACTGGCTTTTTCGAAATCAACGTCAATGTTAAATTGCGCTGTATCGTCCATACCGTCTGGACGTACTTGTTGTAATAGCTGCTGGCTTTCAGGCGAATAAGCCATGCCAAGCATCATATTACGTGCTGCCATAAGTTGCTCATGTCCAACACCACCCACATCCTGTAACACAAAAGTAAAACCATTTGAGTTACCTAATGACATGATAGCTGGCACATTTAACGCAAAAATATTTGCATCTTTAACAGTAGGAAAATATCGCATATATAACCTACCAATAATGGCATCAGCTTTATCTTGGGGAGCCGTTCTTTCTGACCAATCTTTTAATTTTAAGAAGGCCATTGCCGTGTTTTGTCCCGATCCAGCAAAAGAGAAACCATTTACAGCAAATACTTCAGTAACATTTGGCTCATTTTTCAGAATATATTGAGTCATATCATCTAGAATGGCTTGAGTTTGTTCTTGCGTTGATCCGGCTTTTAACGAAACCATGCTCATAATAACGCCCTGGTCCTCAGTTGGTAAGAAGCCACTGGGTAGACGTGTAAAGATAAGAACCATCACAACCGTAATACCAAGATAAAGGATAATATAGCGTCCTGTTCTTTGTAAGATATGAACAACGCCTTTTTCATACTTATCTGTCGCTGCATTAAATGTCCGATTAAACCAGCCAAAAAAGCCTGTTTTCTTTTCAGCGTGTCCTTTTTCAAGTGGTTTTAAAATAGTTGCACAAAGCGCGGGTGTTAAGATAATTGCTGCAAGAACCGATAACCCCATTGCTGAAATAATGGTAACGGAGAATTGTCGATATATACCACCTGTCGCACCACCAAAGAAGGCCATTGGAATAAATACGGCTGAAAGCACTAAGGCAATACCAATCAAGGCACCTACAATTTGCCCCATTGATTTGCGAGTCGCATCTCTTGGTGATAAGCCTTCTTCGGCCATAATACGTTCAACATTTTCAATCACCACAATGGAGTCATCAACGAGTAGACCTATGGCTAAGACCATGGCAAACATTGTCAACGTATTTATTGAAAAGCCACAAATCGCTAAAATAGCAAATGTACCTAACAATACAACAGGGACGGTGATAGTAGGAATTAATGTCGCACGAATGTTTTGTAAAAACAAATACATGATTAGTACAACTAAAACAATCGCTTCAAATAGGGTTTCAACCACATTATGAATTGATAATTTTACAAAAGGCGTTGTATCAAATGGTTCTACGACTTTTAAACCTGGCGGAAAGTAAGGTGATAGCTCTTTTATTTTATTATCAACGGCTTTAGCTGTATCTAGCTGATTAGCGCCTGTTGCCAACATAACCGCAATACCGGCTGATTCTTTGCCGTTATAACGTGATAATATATCGTATGATGATGAACCTAATTCAACTTTAGCAACATCTTTTAAACGGATTTGCGACCCATCAGTATTAACTTTAAGTAGAATATTTTGGAATTGTTCAACAGTTCTTAAACGCGTTTGTGCTGTAATTGTCGCATTAAGTTGTTGTCCTGCTACGGCAGGAGCACCACCTAATTGGCCTGCAGTTACCTGCGCATTTTGTGCTTTTAATGCACCTACAATATCAGTTGTTGTCAGTGCATAATCAGTCATTTTTAATGGATTAAGCCAAATACGCATAGCATATTGACCACCAAATACACGAACATTACCGACACCAGAAGCACGACTTAACGGATCTTGGATAGTACTCACTAAGAAGTCAGAAATATCATTTTGATCCATGCTTCCGTCTTCAGAATAAAAGGCAATAACTTTAAGAAAGCTAGAGTTACTTTTAGTTACAGAAATACCATTAGTTTGTACTGCTTCAGGTAAGCGCGTTTTTGCTTGTTCAACTTTATTAAGAACTTGTACTTGCGCTGTATCTGGATTCGTTCCTGGTTCAAATGTTAATGTTACCGTTACTTGTCCATCAGAACTACTATTAGATGACATATACATTAAATTATCTAAACCTGTTAAGTTCTGTTCTAGTATTTGAGTAACGGTATTTTCTACAGTGGCGGCGTCAGCACCAGTATAAACTGCGTTGACACTGACTGAAGGTGGAGCGATGTCCGGGTATTGTTCGATCGGTAATTTCATGATGGACAAGGCACCGCCTAACATCATGATAATAGCGATAACCCATGCAAAGACTGGACGATCGATAAAAAAGTTAGCCATAAATAAACAATTCCTGATTAGTCGTTATGGTCTCATTTGGATAATAATGTTGCTTATTCAGCATTACGTTTAACCTCATTTTTGGTAGATTGTATGCTGATACTAACGGGATCACCGACATTAATTTTTTGTAAACCTGTAATAATGACTTTATCACCAACCTCTAAGCCAGACTCAATAAGCCAACCATTTTTAACAGTTAGATTAGCAATAACTGGGCGAGCTTCTACAATGCCTTGTTGATTTACAATCATTACAGAAGCATTTCCTTTAGCATCACGAAATAAGGCTTTTTGTGGAACAACAATACCAGCGGATAATGTACCTTCATAAAGTTCGGTACGAAGGAACATTCCCGGTAATAATGTATTATTTGGATTGTCAAAAAGTGCCCGTAAAGCAATAGAACCCGTTGTTTCATTTACCGTAATATCGGAGAACTGCAATTTACCGGAATGCGAATAGGCTTGACCATTATCCATGAAAACAGAAACGGTGGGTTTACCTTTAATACGCTTTAGTGTACCGGTTTCGAGTTGCTGTTGCATATTCATATAGTTACTTGCAGCCTGCGTCATATCAACATAAATTGGGTCAACTTGTTGTACGATCGCGAGAGGCGTTCCTTGATTAGCCGTAACTAATGCCCCCTCTGTTACGTTTGATTTACCAATCCGTCCTGTAATAGGGGAATAAACGCGCGTATAATCAAGATCAATTTTTGCCTGATCGAGTTGAGCTTGCGCTACGGCAACAGCAGCCCTTGCTTGATCAGATAAAGCAATTTGTTGATCATACTCTTGTTGGCTGATCGATTTTGTATTAACTAATGAACGATAACGCTCAGTAGTAAGTTGACTTACTTTTGCATTAGCTTTAGCACTTGCTAAATTAGCTTTAGCACTTAAATAAGCTGCTTGATAAGTTGCTGGATCAATCTGATAAAGGGATTGGCCTGCTTTTACGATACTGCCTTCTGCAAACTCACGTTTTAATATAGTACCACTTACTTGTGGACGAATTTCAGCAATAAGATAAGGTGTTGTACGTGCTGGTAGTGTAGTAATAATATCAACAGGTTTACGTTCAATGACAAGAACATCAACGGGTTGACTTCTTTTACCATGCGCGGCAGCTTGCATTGTAGCACTGTTTTTATCATTACAACCTACTAGTGATATGGAAGATCCCATTAAAACAAGTAAAAGTGTTTTTACAGATAACCATCCGTTTTTCTTCATATAAAAAACCCCGAGTAATAAAAATAACGTGATTGATTAATAAGCAATATTTGATTTCAATCAGTTATTGTCCCTGTGTCTAAATTATATAGTATAGACATAAGAGTATAGAATAAGAAATATGATATAAATAATATGTTGTTTATTCTAACAAAGATAGTAAATGATGCTTATTATTTAGCTAATACATTAACAGTGGTTATGATACAAATATTTATGGATGTTTGTAAAAGGTGATAGCACAGAAAGGAAAAATTAATTTATTGTTAAAAAATAAAAGAAGACTGAAGTTAATACCCGATTGAATGACTATATTTACATGCGTTAATTCACTTATTTTACACAAACAAGAAGAGAAGACGTACTTATGCATATTATTTTTAACAATTTGTGTATAGAGTTAAGGCTAATTGCTATTAGTTAACATTAAAATTTATATTTTATTTTATTTAATTATGGGTTTTGTATACAACTTTAGGCAGCATCATATGAATAAAGGAAAGATGTTTTGCGATATAAGTAGAATTATCGTATTAATTTGAGTATTTCGCTTATATCAACGTAACACAAAGCATAACGTTGTATGTTATCTTAACGTAATGAAAATTAGTGGTTGTAACTAGATAGATAAAAAGTGAATTTTAACTAATCACGAGTAATTTAAATAACGGTTATACATATTGGAAATTTATCTCCCATAATAGAGATATCACACTTTTATTACTTTACACATAGTATTAGTTATGCTTATTTATTGCCATTATAAACAATTATATTGGCAACAACTAAATGTGACAGTTAACAAAATAGTCACTCATAATAATAAGTATAAATGCTGTATAAAAAACAGTCATCGTTTAAGCTTTATTAACGCATAAACCGGAGAAAATATGCAATCAATTTTAATCATTGCGAAAGACGCAGCGTATGGTCGAGAATCTCTTTTCAACGCACTACGACTTGCTATTGCGATTAAAGAAAAAAATACAAGGATACAATTAAAGTTATTTTTTATATCTGATGCAGTAACAGCTGGACTTGTAGGACAAAAAACAACGGAAGGATATAATATACAACAAATGCTAGAAATATTAATTGCTCAGCAAGTTGATATTAAATTATGTAAAACATGTGCAGAAAGCCGAGGTATCAATCAATTACCATTAATTAATGGTATTAGTATTGGAACAATGGTAGATTTAGCCGAATGGACATTAACAGCTGATAAAGTAATTACCTTTTAATACAAATAAAATTAATCATTATCTGTGATGAAATCATGGGTATTATTTTTACTAGATGTTTTTCTTCTTATCAAGAAAAAGATATTTTATCTATTAACAAAAAATAATCCGATTTTATAGTGAATTTACGTAGAGCTATTGAAAGTATAATAATAAGTTAATATACCTTTATGTGGACGATAATACTATTATCTTTTTGTATTAACGTAAGTTATAAAAAGTATAATTAAAGAAAAAGATAATGCAATAAAAGAGTAAATAGCCAATTAGTAGTTACTTATCGTTATCTCAGTAAAAGACTAAGTTATGTTATAGCTATACAAGAAATTATTCAGGCTAGTATTCATCTATAGAATATAAATTATCAATTATTTTTTAGCTAAGTTATACAGACAAGTTAACTATTTAATTAGCATTAATCTTTGCAATATTCTTATCTAGTCTAAAAATAATAACTACGATTGTTTAATTTATATCGTTAAGTGAATAACCATATTTATGATAAATACTATATAAATAGCGCGAAATGATATAAAACCAATAATAAACCTAAACATGCGTATTTTCTAGTGATTTGCTATTTATGCCGTTTTTTGTGCAATTGTTGTTGAAGATCCTTTTCAACAATTTTTATTGCAGCAAGTGCTATTTCAAGCGAAATATGATTACTTTCTAACAAATAAATCAGATCAACCGCCAGTTGGACCTCTGGCGAAGCTTTTTCTATTTCAGACAATTTTGCAACATTATCAACCATATTAATATTTTATTTTACGGTAAATATAGATAATAAGCATAGCACCTAATACGGCTATTACCAGACTTTTAATGCTAAGCGAATTAACAGTTCCCCAACCAAATAATGTACTGCCAATAAAACCGCCCACTAATGCTCCTGCAATTCCTAGAATAGTCGTCATTAAAAAACCATTCGCATAATCTCCAGGCATGAACCACTTTGCAAAAAAACCAGCCAGTAATCCTAAAATAACCCACGCAATAATCCCCATAATTTCCTCCCCCTATTAAATGAAGTTTGTCTAACTATGATTAACCTACACTGATTATAGTGAATATTTAGTTTTCGTAGCATTCGATTTGTCTTTCAATTTGTTTTATTGCATATTGGCAACGAGCAAGGCGATTGTCATAGGTAGCAATTTCTCTCTGTAACCGTATTTTGTCTTCGCTATAAAGTTGTTTACTCAACTGCAGTTGTTTATCTCTAATCATCGCGTGTAAACGGCGTTGATAGTCTTGATGCCGAGCGAGTTTTTGATAAATATCTTCTTCATTGTTTTGGTGTCCTGTATAAGTAATAGGGTTAAGAGATCGTGTAGCAATTTCACGTGTAAGAGCAGCAATTTGATTAATAAGCCTTTCTGATAAAAAAGAGATATGCTTCTGTTGATTTAAAGTAACCCTTTGACGTATTGCATGATAATTAGCATATATTTCTGATAAATAATCGTTGATATTGTGCGTTAAACAGGTGAATAAACCAGGAGAAAAAAAACACTGACCTGATTTATTTGGATGTTCTTCAATTTCATGTGCTAATTGTTCAATTAGCTGAGACAACCGTTGCAATAAATGCGCCGAACTTGTTGATGATTTATATTTCATAGGATTGCATCATCTTTTCTATTTTAATTTATCACAGTTAATGTATATCAAAGAAATGGGTCTATTAAAGCATAATATAAGGATCATATTTATATGATAAGCATGTTACAAATTGTCACATATTTTTTGAAAGTCTTTATGAAAATAAAATGTGATTGCGATCACGACTCTAAATAAAGAAATAATGGCATTATTTTACGAATTGTAAAAATTTGTGAAAGGCATAGAAGTGATAAAGCTTGTTATTTATAGAATATAATTATTTATTTTATTGAAAAATAACTAGAAAAATTTTTTCTTATTTATTAATTTGTTTACGTTAGTTATGTAATAATAATTTAAAGTTACAGATCAATATATAAAATTACGTGAAATAGTAATCTGCTAACTCATTGTAGGCTAATTTCTTGGATTTGACAAAATATAGCACTCATGGCACTGTAAAAAAATAATTCAAACTGTGTTTGTCGTCGATTTAGAGAGAGTCGATTTACTGTAAGTAGTAAAACAAAAAGCAAAGTATGGATTAATGGAAAATGAACCAACATAAAACAGTGGAATAAAAAATGAAAAAAAAATTCTTAGCAATAGCAATACCTTTACTTGTCTCTGGCGGAGCAGCAAATGCGGTAACATTATATAATAATGATGGTACTAAATTTGAAGTAGGTGGTTCGCTACGTTTAATGGCTGAATATAGCGATTCTCGTCAGGGCGGTGATCATGATGTCAAAATTAAAGATCAAAGCTCTCGCTTTAGTTTCAAAATTAGTCACGATTTAGGTAATGGATTAACTGGTTTTGGTTATTTAGAATATGGTAACGATACTCAAGCTTCTGAAAAAGATTTCGATCTTAAAAACCGTCTAGGAAATGTTGGTATGAAAATGGATGGTGTAGGGGAAATTGCTATCGGGCGTATCTTATCACCATTCGATGATGTATCTATGTCAGACTATAGTTACGAATATGGTGGTGTATTAGATTTTGGCGCCGGATCTCCTCGTCAAAATAATGACAACTTCATTGGACGAGTATCCCATTCAGTTCGTCTTCAAACTGCTCAATTTAACGGCCTGACATTAGCGGGTTCTTATACTTTCCAGGGTGACGATACGAAAAGTACTATCGCTAAAAATCCTGATGGCTCCACCATTTTAAATAGTGATGGCACCAATAAGTATAATAGAACAATTAATAATGCTTATACATTGGCGGGTTTTTATGAAACCACTTTTGGTCTGAAAATTAATGCGGGTTACGGTTATGCTGAAGCCAACAACGTAGCAGACATGGCACCTGTTGATAGTTTTAAAGAAAGAATCTGGGGTGTGAGTACAGAATACACAATTGATAATTTCTCTATTGCCGCCGATTATGGTCAAGCAAGTGCTACTGACACCATGAAAGGAGTAAGAACCACTAAACGTTCAAATTTATATGGTTTAGGTACTAAATATGGCTTTGGTAAGGCAAAAGTCTATGCGGGTTATTATCTGAAAGATGGTAACAAAGCAACTAAGGAATTTAGAGAACAACGTACTGTTCTTGGAACAGATTATAGCTTTACCTCTAATTACAAAGTGTGGTTAGAGTATGCTAATGCACGTACAAGACAACACCCAGAATCAGGTAAAACTAAAGAGCAGGAAAATAAAGTGGCTCTAGGATTCCGTGTTTTCTTCTAAATTATAAGTGAGCTTGTGAATGAAAAACACCAGTGCATTAGCATTGGTGTTTTTCATTTGATTAAACAATGTGTTTAGTTAGCTTAATGAACGATAAATTACAGTTATGCTTGTGGGCGTATTACCAAATTAAGAGTATAGTTAATAAATAAACGTGATAAACGAATTAATATAAGTGATGCTCAATACATATTATTGTATTGAAATACTGATTAAACACTTTTCAGGTACGGAGGCAAACAGAGTAATGCGTAAGCTTTTTCTTATTGCCGTAGGATGGTTATCACTTGCTATGGCTATTGCAGGTATGCTGCTCCCTGTATTACCGCATACGCCTTTTATTTTACTTGCCGCGTGGTGTTTTGCACGTTCATCAAAACGGTTTTCTGAGTGGTTACTTTACCGCTCTTTATTTGGCCCCGATTTGCAAAGTTGGCAAAAACATCGTGCCATTCAGGTCAAAACTAAACCTAAAATGATTATTATGGCCATAATATCGTTTAGTATATCGATATGGATTGTTTCGGTTGGTTGGTTGAAAATTATGCTCTTATGCATTTTTGTTATTTTGCTCTATTTTATTATTCGTCTACCGGTGGTTGATGAACTATCAGAAAATAACTCTGTTTAAAAACAATAGTTGCATTTTTGAAATAGATTGCATAAATTTCATGGTTCGATTTAGCGATAAAGATAATTAACTCGCTGATGTGTTTGGAATATGTAGATGTTGCTATTAATAAATAACAACAGTAAAAATAATAATTGTAATGAGTATAATTATGACGACAGACATTCAGTCTCGGCTAACATTAATTAAAAACAGCATTAAAACTGTACCAGATTACCCTAAAGCGGGTATTTTATTCCGTGATATTACCTCGTTATTAGAGGATCCGGTTGCTTTTTCAACAACAATTGAGTTATTAATTGAACACTATCGAGACAAAGGTATAACTAAAATTGTTGGTACAGAAGCACGTGGTTTTTTATTTGGTACACCAGTAGCACTAGCCTTAGGTGTGGGTTTTGTATTGGTACGTAAACCTGGCAAGTTACCAAGAGCAACATTAAGCCAAGAATATGATTTAGAATATGGTACGGATAAACTAGAAATTCATACTGATTCTATTAAACCGGGCGATAACGTGCTTATTATTGACGATTTATTAGCAACAGGTGGTACTGTGGGGGCGGCAATTAAATTAATACGTTCCTTGGGTGGAAATGTACATGATGCTGCTTTTGTTATTGAACTCCCTGAATTAAAGGGAAAAGAAAAACTTAAACAACTTGATGTTGACAGTTATAGTCTGATTCAGTTTAGTGGGCATTAATAGCGTTAGCAATTAATAAGGGATGATTAACTAACAAACTATTATAGAGTAATTATCAAAAAATTAATTAGGTATTAATGAGCTATCAGGTCCTTGCACGAAAGTGGCGCCCACAAAAGTTTACTGAAGTTGTTGGGCAGCAACATGTGTTAACTGCATTATCTAATGGTTTAACATTAGGGCGTCTTCATCATGCTTATCTTTTTTCAGGTACGCGTGGTGTAGGTAAGACGAGTATTGCTCGTTTGTTAGCAAAAGGGTTAAATTGTGAGTCGGGTATAACTGCGAGCCCTTGTGGTAAATGTAATAATTGCCGGGAGATAGAAGAAGGTCGTTTTGTTGATCTGATAGAAATTGATGCTGCCTCAAGGACTAAAATTGAGGATACGCGTGAATTATTAGACAATGTACAATATGCGCCAGTTAAAGGTCGCTTTAAAATTTATCTAATTGATGAAGTACATATGTTATCGCGCCACAGCTTTAATGCATTGTTAAAAACATTAGAAGAACCGCCACCGCATGTTAAATTTTTATTAGCAACCACGGATCCGCAAAAATTACCGATAACGATATTATCTCGTTGTTTACAATTTCACTTAAAGGCGTTAAATGCAGACCAAATTCAAGCGCAATTAGACAAAATTCTAACTATAGAACAAATTCCTTATGAACAAAGAGCATTATTATTACTTGCCAGGGCTGCTGATGGGAGTATGCGAGATGCACTAAGCCTTACTGATCAAGCAATAGCTACTGGTGGCGGACGTGTTGATCATAAAATGGTTGCTGATATGTTAGGAATGCTTGATGATGAACAACCATTAGCACTATTAGAATCCTTAATTAATGTTGATGCGACATCGATTATGCATCTAATAGAGAAGTATTCGTTACGTGCTATTGGCTGGGACAATTTATTACAAGCATTATTAACACTTTTACACCAAATTGCCATGTTACAACTGTTGCCTGTTGCCGTAGACAAATTACAACAGCACCATGAACAACGTCTGCGTCAACTTGCTCGACGCTTACCTCCGCAAGATTTACAACTTTATTATCAGATTATTTTAATAGGTCGAAAAGAACTCGCATTTTCGCCTAATCAGCGCATTGGCGTTGAAATGACATTACTGCGTGCATTGGCATTTCATCCGAAAGAAGTTGATAGACAAACCGATGTATTATCATTAGCATCTTTAGAAACGGCCTCTATTATTAAGGAATACCCAGAAGATAATCCTACTATAGGCGATGTAACACAGCAAGTATCGATAACTCGAGCAAATCAGGTAAATACGGATATGCATGTCACAACGCCAATAATGCATCATTCTGTTACACCGGCATTGAAAAATGAAGAGGCTGATCCAGTGATATCAGCTGAGTCATCTATACAAGATGCGTCGACGGCCAGTATATTACAAGCACGTAATCAGCTTATTCAACAAAAGAGCAATCAGGCTCAAAAAAAAAATCAACAACAAGGGATTAAAAAAGAAGTAAGTCCTACGTTAGGTTTAGATCGTTTTATTAATGTTACCGAAAAGCCAATTATTGATAAAAAAAAGCCGTTAGAAGCGAGCTTATCACAAGATGAACCTTATCAATGGAAGGCTATGCATAAAGAGGTCGTTACTTCTGAAAAAGTAGTAACACCGAAAGCGATTCGTACAGCGTTAGAATTTGAAAAAACACCTGAATTAGCAGCTAAACTTGCCAGTGAAGCGGCTCTACGTGATGACTGGGCTGCACAGATTAATCAATTAGTTTTACCTAAATTGATTCAACAATTGGCATTAAATGCTTATAAACAACAGATAAATGATAATGAAATCTGTTTGCATTTACGTTCAAGCCAATACCATTTAAATACGACGAATGCTCAACAAATATTAACGGATGCATTAAGTAAGTTATTAAATAGATCGATTTCATTATCTATTATAGAAGATGATGATCCCCAATTACGGACACCAATTGAGTGGCGACAAATTATCTATACTGAAATGTTATCTCAAGCACAGCAAGCTGTAATTGATGATAGAAATATTAAAATAATTTGCCAGATGTTTGATGCTGAGCTGGATAAAAATAGCATTCGTCCTGTTTGACTATTATAATTATACGCAATTTAGCGCCAAGTTTTACCATTAATTTGTTAAGAGAGAAAAATATGTTTGGAAAAGGTGGATTAGGAAATCTGATGAAGCAAGCGCAACAAATGCAGGAAAAAATGCAGCAGTTGCAAACCGAAATTGCACAAATGGAGGTTGTTGGTGAATCAGGTGCAGGTTTAGTTAAAGTCACAGTCAATGGTGCACATAATTGCCGTCGAGTTGAAATTGATCCCAGCTTATTAGAAGATGAAAAAGAGATGTTAGAAGATCTTATTGCTGCAGCATTTAATGATGCTGCTCGTCGTATTGACGATGCTCAAAAAGATAAAATGGCGCAGGTTTCTGGCGGTATGCAATTGCCTCCTGGCTTTAAGATGCCTTTTTAATGCAAACGAGTCCATTACTTGATGCCTTAATGGAAGCATTACGTTGCTTGCCTGGTGTAGGTCCAAAATCAGCGCAACGTATGGCTTTTCATCTTTTACAGCGGGATCGTAGCGGTGGGGTCCATTTAGCACAGGCATTGACGCAAGCTATGTCAGAAATTGGCCATTGCCGCGATTGCCAGACGTTTACTGAATTAGATATTTGTTCCATTTGTGCAAATTCGCGTCGAAAAAATAGTGGGCAAATTTGTGTGGTAGAAAGTCCGGCGGACACACAAGCAATAGAACAAACAGGACAGTTTTCTGGTCGTTACTTTGTTCTTATGGGACACTTGTCCCCACTTGATGGAATTGGTCCTCGTGATATTGGTTTGCATCGGTTAGAAGAACGACTTGCCAACGAAGATATTAAAGAAGTTATTCTAGCAACGAATCCAACCGTAGAAGGCGAGGTCACGGCGAATTATATCGCCGAAATATGTACTGAGCATGGTATTATTGCAAGTAGAATAGCGCATGGCGTACCTGTCGGTGGAGAGTTGGAAATGGTTGACGGTACAACCTTATCTCATTCGTTGGCAGGACGCTATACAATCAACCATGATTAATGTTTTTTATTATTCCTTCATACGCTTTGTCGTTATAGCTTTAATCCGGTAAAGTTTTTCTACCACTACCGGATTCTTATCAGAATAGATAAATTGATATCTTGAAAAATGTAATTCTATCCCCATTTATTAAAACAAATTAATTTCTAATCGCAAGGTTATAGGAATAGTTCAGCTATTATATGCAATATAAAAATAGCAATGATTTATATATTAGATTAAATTTGATGAAAACGTTGTTTTTAATGCCACGAGCAACGTGTATATAAAATTTGTTTGCAGTCAGGTATGCTGCGCGTCATAGCCATAATTGGATGATGATATTATTGAGGTAACCAATGAGTATGAAAGATCAAGAAGTCCGAGGGTTTCAGTCTGAAATAAAACAATTATTGAACTTAATGGTTCATTCACTTTATTCAAATAAAGAAATCTTTTTGCGTGAACTGATTTCAAATGCTTCTGATGCCGCTGATAAATTACGTTTTCGAGCTTTGTCAAATCCAGATCTTTATGAAGGAGATGCAGAATTACGTGTTCGAATTTCTTTTGATCAGCAAGCGCGTACTATTACGTTAAGTGATAATGCTATTGGTATGACGCGTGAAGAGGTCATTGATAATCTTGGTACCATAGCAAAGTCTGGTACGAAGGCATTTCTTGAGTCATTAGGAAGCGATCAAGCAAAGGACAGCCAATTAATTGGTCAGTTCGGTGTTGGATTTTATTCGTCTTTTATTGTTGCTGATAAAGTCACCGTCAAAACGCGCGCAGCAGGTCAACCAGCTTCTGCTGGCGTATTATGGGAATCGACGGGTGAAGGTGAATATACTATTGCCTCTATCGATAAAGAAGATCGTGGTACTGAAATAACTTTACACTTGCGTGAAGATGAAAGTGAATTTCTCGACAGCTGGCGTGTGCGTTCGATTATAGGTAAATATTCCGATCATATTGCCTTACCTGTTGAAGTTGAAACCGTGGTAAAAGAAAAAGATCCTGAAAGTGAAGATAAAGAGATCGAAAAAACCACATGGGAAAAAGTCAATAAAGCACAAGCATTATGGACGAGAAATAAATCTGAGATCACAGATGATGAATATAAAGAATTCTATAAACATATTACACATGATTTTGGTGATCCATTAATTTGGCGTCATAATAAAGTAGAAGGAAATCAAGAGTATACAAGCTTGTTATATATTCCTGCTCAAGCACCATGGGATATGTGGAATCAGGAACATAAGCATGGCTTAAAATTATATGTTAATCGAGTCTTTATTATGGATGATGCAGAGCAATTTATGCCACGCTATTTGCGTTTTGTTCGTGGACTTATTGACTCAAAAGACTTGCCTTTAAATGTTTCCCGTGAAATTCTTCAAGATAATCGTACCACACAAAAATTACGTTCAGCGTTAACAAAACGCGTGTTACAGATGCTTGATAAGCTCGCGAAAGATGATGCCGAAAAATACCAACAGTTTTGGCAACAATTTGGCTTAGTCATCAAAGAAGCGCCTGCAGAAGATCGTGAGAATATTGATACCATTATGAAATTGTTCCGGTTTACATCAACACATACCGAAAGTGATGCACAAACAGTTTCATTACATGACTACATTGAACGAATGAAACCGGAACAAGAAAAGATCTACTATATTACAGCTGATAGTTATGCAGCGGCTAGCAGTAGTCCACATCTTGAACTATTCCGCAAAAAAGGCATTGAGGTTTTATTATTGTCAGATCGTATTGATGAATGGATGATGAATAATCTTACTGAATTTGAAGGTAAAAAATTCCATTCAGTCAATCAGCTTGATGAATCACTAGAAAAGCTGGTTGATCAAGATGATAATAGTGAGCAACAAAAAGAAGCTGAAAAACAACTTGAACCCCTTGTAGAACGTATAAAAACGTTAATGGGAGATCGTGTTAAAGATGTTCGTTTAACACATCGTCTGACAGAAACACCATCAATTGTTTCAACAGAAGCAAATGATATGACAACGCAAATGGCGAAATTATTTATTGCGGCAGGCCAAAAGGTACCTGAAATAAAGTATATTTTTGAACTTAACCCGCAACATAAATTGGTAAAACACCTTTCTGAAATAACAGATGATACACAATTTAGCGAGTGGGTTGAGTTTTTATATGAGCAAGCACTCTTTGTTGAACGAGGCTCATTAAATGATCCAGGTCGTTTTGTTCAACGAATAAATCAGCTTCTTAACGCTTAATAATCGTAGCGATCTTTAGTCTATATAATAATATGGCTAAAGATCGCTTATTATTTAAAATGATTTATTTCATAGTTAGTAAACGTTAATAAATTTTTTGTTATTCTGCAGCCGATTAATACACGTTAATAGCTTCTCTTGAGGAGAGTTGATTACGAGACTAAAGTTAGCGGTTCAGAGTTTTATATTCACTTCAAGAGGCTTTATGTAATGCGTATTATTCTGTTAGGCGCACCGGGCGCCGGTAAAGGTACTCAAGCGCAATTTATCATGGAAAAATATGGAATACCGCAAATTTCAACTGGGGATATGTTACGTGCGGCAGTAAAAGCGGGCACAGATTTAGGAAAACAAGCAAAAGCCTTAATGGACAATGGCAAACTCGTAACCGATGAGTTAGTGATCGCATTGGTAAAAGAACGCATTAGTCAGCCAGATTGTAAAAAAGGTTTTTTATTAGATGGTTTTCCTCGTACTATTCCACAAGCTAATGCGATGAAAGAAGCGGGTATTTCGATTGATTTAGTCCTGGAATTTGATGTTCCTGACGACATCATTGTTGATAGGATTATTGGTCGTCGTGTACATCCATCATCTGGACGCGTTTACCATATTAAATATAATCCACCTAAAGTTGAAGGTAAAGATGATATCACAGGTGAAGATTTGCAGATACGTAAAGATGATCATGAAGAGATTGTTCGTCAGCGTTTAGTTGAGTATCATGCCCTAACAGAACCCCTTATTGATTTTTATCAAAAAGAGGCAGCTTTAGGGCATACGCGTTATCATAAATTAAATGGTAATAATTCAGTTCATCAGGTTCGCCATGAACTGCAAACTATTTTAGAATAAATACATTTTTTTGCTGTAAGAGAAGTCATAGAGGTAACATGTTAGTCGCCTCTATGTGGTAAAAGAAACTGACTAAATTCAGTAATCATTTTGTTCATCACAAAAGCAGAAAAAGGCGCATAATGAACACTGAAAAACGTGGCATTTTGTTAGTTAATTTAGGATCACCCGATGCGCCAACCGACGCTGCGGTAAAATGCTACCTTACGCGGTTTTTAAGTGATCCTCGCGTTATCGATACCCATCCTACGCTTTGGTATCTGTTATTGCGTTTTATCATATTACCAAGGCGAACTCCAAAGGTAAAAAAATTATACCAGTCAATTTGGACTGAGAAAGGCTCACCTTTATTAGCCAATAGCATTAAACAACAAGAAGCATTGGCTGCGTATTTATCTAAGGATGTACCCATTGAAATTGGAATGACATATAGCTCGCCGTCTATTGCTAATGGATTAGATCGTTTGATTGCACAAGGGGTAACGAAGTTAGTTATATTACCTTTATTCCCACAATATTCGGCAACAACGACGGGCGCTATTTGGGATAGTGTTTCAAAAGCATTAACAAAACAACGGAATTTGCCGACCATTCATTTTATTCGTGATTATGCTGATCATCCATTATATATCGAGGCATTAGCAACATCGATTCGGCATGCATGTGAACAGAAAGGTAAACCCGATATCTTATTTTTTTCTTATCATGGATTACCAAAGCGTTATGTTGATGAAGGCGATGATTATCCAAATCGTTGTCGGCTTACAACAAATGCAGTAGTAGCACTATTAGGATTGACCGAAGATCAATATCTAATGAGCTGGCAATCCAATTTTGGCAAAGAAGAATGGTTAACGCCTTTTACGGCTGATCTGCTGAACGTACTACCGAGTCAAGGTATCAAGAACGTTCATATTATTTGCCCTGGATTTTCCTCTGATTGCTTGGAAACACTAGAAGAAATTGCCATATCCTATAAAAATATTTTCCTTAATGCAGGAGGGGAACACTATCATTATATCCAGGCATTGAATGATTCCCCTATGCATATTCGTTTATTACAGCAACTGACAATTGGTTAATGAGAAACAGCATTTATTTTCGGTGCATTTACACACATCGTATTGCTTATTCTATTTTTATTACAGATGCACTATCACATACTTTCATTACACATATAGTAAAAAAATACATTATTACCGATATGATATTTAACTATTTTATGATTGATATATCTATTAATTTTTAATAAGTTTAGCCATACAATATGCAATTTCTCGTTCACCCATAACAACTTCTGTTGCACCGCGCTCGTTTAGATAATCTACTTCGTCATCATAATGCGCCCGGGCAATAATTTCTAAGTCAGGTCGTTGGCTACGAGCAAAGGAGACTATTTCACCAGATTCATAACCATTAGGCGTCGTCAAAAGTAACCAACGCGCGCAGTCTAATCGGGCTAAAGCAAGAATTTCATGATTAGCGGCATTACCTAATATTGCATTAATTCCTTGAGATCGTAACTCTTCAACACGATTACGTGAACTTTCGATGACAACTAAGGGGATATGTTGATTATGCAATGCTGCACCAATCAAACTACCCACGCGGCCGTAACCGATTAAAATAGCATGGTTACAAATAGTCACCGGAATTTGACTTTCTTCTTCAATAGCTTTCTCAATAATTTGTTCTTCAATTGTTTTCGTAGATTGAAGATAACGTTCAGCTAATGTGAATACTAATGGATTTAATAAAATCGAGAAAATAGCACCGGCAACAATTAAACTCTGAGTCTCATCATTAAGCACACCTAATGATCCTCCAAGCGTAGCCAAAATAAATGCGAACTCCCCAATTTGAGCCAAACTAACAGAAATTAATAGCGCTGTTCGTTTAGAATGTTTCATTAAACGCACAATAATATATGCAGCAATAGATTTACCCAGAATAATAATAGAGATCGTTGCCAAAACACCTAATGGCGAGGTAATGATAATCTTTGGATTAAATAACATGCCAACTGAAACAAAGAATAGAACAGCGAAGGCATCTCGCAAAGGTAAAGTATCATGTGCAGCACGATGACTTAAATCGGATTCATTTAATATCATTCCAGCAAAGAAAGCCCCAAGTGCAAAAGAGACTTGAAATAGTGCAACTGACCCAAAAGCGATTCCCATCGCAATAGCCAGTACACATAAAGTAAAGAGCTCTCGTGAGCCAGTACCTGCACTTTTTGCTAATAACCAAGGGATAATTTTTGGTCCTAATGTTAACATAACAATAATAAATAAAGCTACTTTGCCAAGTGTTAAACTAAGATCAAAGATCAATGGCCAAAGATTCCCAGAACCTTGATGCAAAATTGGAATAACGGCAGGTAAAAGCACTAATGTAAATACCATGACTAAGTCTTCAACAATTAACCAGCCGATAGCAATTTGTCCCCGTTTACTTTCAATTAATTGTCGCTCCTCTAAAGCACGTAATAAAACGACAGTACTTGCAGTTGATAAGCACAGGCCAAAAATAATCCCACTTGCTAATGGCCATCCCATAAGAGTGGATAAACCAATTCCTAACAAGGTTGAAAAGGTAAGCTGAACGATCGCACCTGGTACAGCAATTGATTTTACTGCTAATAAATCTTTAAATGAGAAATGTAAACCAACGCCGAACATTAATAAGATAACACCAATTTCAGCAAGCTGCCTGGCTACATGATTATCAGCAACAAAACCTGGTGTATAAGGACCAATAATCAATCCTGCTATTAAATAACCAACAATAGGAGATATTTTTATACGATTAGCAATAAGGCCAAATAAAAAAGCTAGTAC
This sequence comes from uncultured Enterobacterales bacterium, assembly GCA_945288535.1. GTDB lineage: Bacteria > Pseudomonadota > Gammaproteobacteria > Enterobacterales > CALYQQ01 > CALYQQ01. The sequence continues at coordinate 55,192 of CALYQQ010000020.1, forward strand.
TAAGCCAATAGCAATAATATCAATAAGAGGATGAGCTGAAGTGATAACAGGTGCTTGGGATGACGACATTACGGATCCTTTTTACATTTTTTTCATGGAAAAATACCAAATTTATATTGTATAACTGAATAATAATTGAATTGAAAATTTAAAATAGATCATAAAAATCCTATTAATTAAGTTTAATGTAATAAAATGTTTATTTCTATAAAAAAACACTAATTTTTTCAATAAATGCAATATGTTTTTAATTTATATTTTACTAAATTTAATAATTAAAAATAATATATTTATTCACTAAAGCTGATATTATATTTTATTTCTATTATTTTCTTTCATACATAAATAAAATGAATGTATTAAATTATTTCTAATATAATAACTTTGCTGAAGTTTAGTGATGAGGTGAGTGAATTTTCTTTATTTAATAAAATTAGCTAATTAAAAATATACTATTTTATTAGTATACCAAATATTACATCTCTGATAATGTGTGATATCTTGCGTCCATGGTAATAATACAATGACTAGTGAGTAAAGTAATATGCTACTTTTTAATTGATACTTATCTTGATAAGATAGATAAAAAGTTATTTTATTAACAGAATGATTTTATTGTATTTTTATCACCATTATTTAAAATAAATTAACTTGACTTCTTATGTTATAGAGTAATCCATAATTTTATTATTTAACTAGCATTATATATCTACAATAAAAGATAAAGGGGTAATAGCGAAATTATAATTGCAGTTGATAGCTAATTGATGATCAGATATTAAAGTTTGTATATTATTATGCTAATGATAATAAAGCTTAATCAATTTTTTCCCCTAGCCCATTAGAGTAGTTTAACTTGATTCGAGGTATAAGAAAGATATAGATTAGCAATCAAAGAAATCAAACTTACACATAATAGTTAAACTAGTCTAGATATATCGCCAGTATCGTAATAACAAGAAAAGTTAACCAACTTAGCTTAATCATTTATAGTAATTTCAACTATTCTTCCCGCTGTAAGATCGATAAGTGCTTGTGGTGCTATTTCAATATTTAAACCACGTTTACCACCCGAAATATAAAGTGTCGAATAGTGATTAACCGAAGCGTCAATATATGTCGGTAGTGCTTTTTTTTGGCCAATAGGGCTAATGCCTCCAATTAAATATCCCGTTATTTTTTGTGCTAATAATGGATCAGCTAATTCAGTCTTTTTAGCGTTTATTATTTTTGCAAGTTTTTTTAAATCCAGTTTTTTAGCGACAGGGACTACGGCAACGACTAAATATTTCGTATCATTATTAACAGATACAACAAGTGTTTTATAGACTTGATGGCTATCTAATGCTAATTGAAGAACGGTCTCATCACCAAAATGTGTTTCATTTGGGTTATGATGATAACTATGTAATTTATAAGGAATATTTTTTTTAATAAGCACGCGAATGGCAGGGGTCATCAATTTGTTTCCTTGTGCGTAATCATGCCGGTCTATCGTTATATAAGATTATAATTAATATAGCAAATAAAGAAGATTTAATAGAATAAGTTAGATTTTATTTAATAATATTATCTATCAACAGAATAAGCGTAGTATGTTTCTTGATACGTTTATTTACTAGACTAGTAGGGTTCTAAAGATAACCATTCTGAATAAGAATAAGAATAAGAATAAGAATAAGAATAA
>CALYQQ010000021.1 GCA_945288535.1 uncultured Enterobacterales bacterium
GATGACTTTGTCTTAGGTGGTCATAATTCAGTGTCTAAATCATCAGATGATGAGTTTACTTTTACAGAAAGTAATAAAGCCAGTACAAAGAATGATTTGGTACTAGAAGGTAAAACTTCAAATGTTGCATCAAATAGTGAAGTTATAGATATAGCCAAAAATAATAAAGTAGCTGCAAATAGTGAATTTATCATGGGCGGCTCAAAGAGTGATAAAGAAAAATTCGCGTTTGCAGCCAATGGTACAGTTAGTTCAGCAAATGATGATTTTATCATTTCATCAAGAACAACTACGATTGAAGATAATTTTGCTTTTGTAAGTAATAGTAATAGTCATGTTGTAAAAGATGAATTTATTTTGGTTGGCAATAATGGTAGTAAATCTAAAGATGAATTCGCCTTTGTATCATCAACGGGAGCAAATGATAAGCCAAATTTAGTTGATACAACTATTAGTAAATTATCTGATGATAGAATACAGAAGAATAGAAATAGTAATAATATTGATGAATCTAATGTATTTACTGTTCATACGACACGCTCGGGTACTATAACTGAAATCAATAAAAAGGATGAAGACAATATCGAAAAAGTTAATGTCGATGAATCTTTAACTCCAAGCAATATACATTCATTAAATATCGAAAAAGTATCTTCAACCGAAATACCAGAGGTTACATCAGATAAAATATTAAATGTCCTTTTGGTTGACGATTCTGAAACTGAGCGCGATAGTATCTTGAATATTTTACAAAAGTTAGGGCATATCGTAACTGTTGCTGAAAATGGTTATCAGGCTGTTGAAATGTATGGTTGGGGAACATTTGATATATTATTTATGGATATCCAAATGCCAGTAATGAATGGTGTTCAGGCTACAGCTCATATTCGAAAACAGGAACGTGGTGAACAAAAAGATAAACATATTCCAATTATTGCGATGACAAATGATAATGGTACTGGAATGACGGGTGATATTAATACGTATCGTTCATGTGGTATGGATAATTTTATTATAAAACCGGCTGAATTAAAGCAGGTCGCCGCTATTATTAGTGAATCTATAGTTAATTCAAAAAATAGCTAAATTTTTGTTAAGGCGGTCTCATTAAAAAGATAAGATTGACCTGTTATAGCGATACCTCACATAGGTGGTTTAAATATATTACTTTATCTTTTGCTATTACATTAATGTAATAGCAAAAGAAGTATAAAATAGCGACATTAGATAGTGATCTATATAAATTTTATTATGACTATTTATAATATTCTTGTGTTTTATTATTAATAATAAATTTAGAAAAATAAATAGATAACATTATAGAATTATTTTAGATATTGAAAAATTGATAACCTTAATATATAGTTAATATCATTTTATATAAAGAAAATTAGCAATTTAAATAAGATATAATTAACAACTAAACTAACTCATTTAAAATAGTATAGAGTTAATTTTATATAACAGCGTATTAGTTAGTTAATTGAGCGCGCTATTTCTTTAGCGGTCTAACTAAATTATCCGATCCATCAATCTTTAGAGATAATACAATTTCTAACAGTTTACCTAATTCATTATCAGGTAACCCCTGGCGTTGAAACCAAAGTAGATAACTTTCTGGCAAGTCAATTAATACACGTCCTTTATATTTACCAAAAGGCATAACTGTATTGGCAATTTTTGTAAGAATTGACTTGTCAAACATAACATTACCTGTCTTATTAGCTAAATAATATATACTTTACGACGAGAATAATTTAAGCATTTCTTCTTCATCAATAATAGAAATATTTAGCTGTTGAGCTTTGGTTAATTTAGAACCTGCAGAATCACCTGCGATGACTATGTCTGTCTTAGATGAAACACTACTACTTACTTTTGCACCTAATTGAATTAATGTTTCTTTAGCTTGCTCTCTGGACATACTATGCAATGTCCCTGTTAATACGACTATTTTTCCATTAAAGGGATTTTGTACGGCACTAACTTTAACCGGCTCTGGCCAATGAATTCCAATATCGTTAATAAGTCCTTCTATTACTTGTTGATTATGTTGCTCTGCAAAAAAGTTAATGATATGAGTAGCCACAATCTCACCAATATCTGGAATGCATTTTAGCGTATCCATATTTGCATTTGAAAGGTTATCCAGATTTACAATATAATTAGCCAAATTAACGGCTGTTGATTCACCGACTTCACGAATTCCTAATGCATAAAGAAAACGAGGAAATGTTGTAGCTTTTGCTTTTTCTAACGCATTAAGTAGATTTTGAGCAGATTTTTCTCCCATTCTATCTAATTTAACTAAAATATCTTTATTCAGTTTGAATAAATCAACTGGTGTTTTTACATATTCTTTATCAACAAGTTGTTCTATGATTTTATCACCCATACCGTCTATATCCATAGCGCGTCGAGATACAAAATGTTTTAGGGATTCTTTGCGTTGGGCATCACAAAATAGTCCGCCAGTACAACGAGCTACGGCCTCACCATCAACACGTTCAATAATAGAACCACACACAGGGCAGTATTGGGGAAAAATAATCTCAGCTGTATTCAGCGGTCTACGATCTTCGATGATACCTACAATTTGCGGAATAACATCGCCAGCCCGACGCACTATAACAGTATCACCAATGCGAATCTTTAATCGTTCAATTTCATCAGCGTTATGCAAAGTGGCATTACTTACAATAACACCAGCAACCTGAACAGGTTCAAGTCGAGCAACAGGTGTTATAGCGCCGGTGCGTCCCACTTGAAATTCAACATCATTTAAGACAGTTAATTGTTCTTGGGCAGGAAATTTAAATGCAATAGCCCATCTTGGCGCCTTGGATACAAACCCTAACTGTTCTTGTAAAGGAATAGAATCAACTTTAACGACAATACCATCAATATCAAAGTCTAGTTTATTTCTTTTTTGTTGAATATCATTATAAAAATCAAGTACAGCCTGATACCCTGTCAATCTGCGTATTTTATCACTTACAGGTAACCCCCATACTTTTAATTGTTGCAGACGTTGCCAATGACTATTAGATAGTTGGCCACCTTCAATGATACCTATACCATAACAACAAAAAGTTAAAGGTCTTTTAGCGGTTATTCTTGGGTCAAGTTGACGTAAAGAACCAGCAGCAGCATTTCGAGGATTAGCAAATACTTTTTCGCCGTTTATTCTTGCTTGTTCATTTAACTTTTCGAAACCTTTATGTGGCATAAATACTTCGCCTCGTACTTCTAAACGGCGAGGGATATTTTCACCTTGTAAGCGTAAAGGAATAGCACGTATCGTTCGAATATTTGCCGTTATATTTTCACCAACATAACCATCACCACGAGTAGCGGCCTGAACTAGCTTACCATTTTCATAAAGAATACTTACAGCTAAACCATCTAGCTTTAACTCACAGCAAAAGCTAATATCTTGTTGATCATTAAGACGATCATGAATGCGTTTATCAAAAGCTAGATAACTTTGTTCGTCAAAAACATTATCTAAAGATAGCATAGGTAATACATGACGAATTTGTTCAAATTCAGTCAATGGCAGAGCACCAACACGTTGTGTAGGGGAGTCAGAAGTAATTAATTCTGGATGAACAGATTCGATATTTCGTAGTTCGAGCATTAATCGGTCATACTCAATATCAGGAATTTTAGGGGCATCAAGCACATGGTATTGATATTCATGATAACGTAATTGATTGCGCAGTTGTTCTAATTTATCGTGTATTGATGCCATAGAAATACCTTTATAGCAGATATTTTCCCCCCGATTGAGGGGGAATTAAAACAGGAAAAAGTAAGTTTATTTACGAAGGATTTCTCTAATACGTGATTTATAACTTTCAATTTTTTGTGGGGTTAACATCCGACGTTCGTCATCCAGAATAATACCACCAATGTCATCGTTAATACGTTGCGCAGCTTGTAGCATCAATTTAAAGTTTTGATTAGCATCGCCGTAAGAAGGTATCGACATAAATATTGAAACGCCTGGTGTACTAAAATCAGCCATGTGCTCTGGATCAAATGTACCTGGCTTAACAATGTTAATTAAACTAAACAATACTGGACCTGTACCTGCAGGATTAACGTGACGATGGAAAATATTCATATCGCCAAAATGAAAACCACATTGTAAAATACTTTGTAATAGCACTTCACCATTAATTAATTGACCAGAATGTGTAGTGATATGCAATATCAGAATGGTATCCTGGCCTTTTCTTTCATTATGTATTGTTTGGCTAGTTTTTTCTCCTGACACATCGTTATCATTTAAATCTGTATTAGCAGCTTGATCGGTATCTTTTTGTTGGTTTTGATCAAGTTCTACTTCGTAAAGCAAGTCTAATTGACGAGCATGATCAGAATCGAGTTCATCATTGTAGGAATTAATACCTAGTGGTGGTTCTTGTTTACCATTTTCTGAGCAAATATTAACACCATCACAAGCTAATTGCGTTGGTTGTTTATGCTTTATATTGTCATCTTGATCATTAAATAAAGAAGATTTTTCTTTACGGTTTGACCATAGGCCATGAATGATCAAAGCTAAAAGTGCGATCGCACCTATAATAAGTAATATCAGACGCAAGTCCTGCATCGCTCGGCTCTCTTTGTAAGCTACAATTCAAAATCAATATCTCTATTGATGAAGGTAATATCACTAACTCTATTTGCACATATCAATAAGTGCAAGTAACTAAATCATTTTTATCAAAAAAAATCTATTATTTTTCATATAATACTACTATTTTAGGCATATTTTTTTATTATTTTTTTTTAGTCTGTTATGATAAAAGCAATTTATATTATACAGAGTAAATTATGCAAAGTCGTAAAGCTCATAATGGTTTTTTTTATTTTAAATATGGTCTTAACCTGGTTACGCTTTCAGGTCTCAAACGTTTTATTATTATTCCGTTATTGATTAATATTATTCTCCTTAGTGGAATGTCTTATTGGTTATTCTACCAATTGCGTCACTGGATTACATCTTTTATCTCGTGGTTACCCAGCTGGTTACAATGGTTTGATTATATCATTTGGCCAATAGGTATCTTATCTATTATATTTATTTTTTGTTACTTTTTCAGTATTGTGGCAAATTTTATTGCTTCTCCTTTTAATGGGTTATTAGCTGAACGCGTTGAAATAATTTTAACGGGTCAGTCTCTAGAAAATATTGGTTATTGGGCTATTGTCAAAGACATTCCCAGAATGATGAAAAAAGAGTGTCGTAAACTTGTTTATTATTTATCGCGTGCAATCATCATTTTTGCTCTTTCATTTATTCCTGTTATTGGTCAGTTTACAGCACCTGTAATGTGGTTTTTGTTTGGCTCTTGGATGATATCCATTCAATATTGCGATTATTTTTTCGACAACCACAAGATTCCTTTGCGTGACGTCTTGGTTATATTAAATAAAGATAAAATTCAATGTATTCAATTCGGTTCAATAATTTATTTATTAACATTAATACCAATAATAAATCTTTTCGTAATGCCTGTGGCTATATGTGGAGCTACTGCGATGTGTGTTGATAGATATCGACCATATTTGATAAGAAAAATAAAATAAATTTTTAGTTTATTGATGACATATCGATATAAGTGAAATTTACTTTAATTATTTCTTAGTCCGTATATGCTAATATTTAATTTCTACTCACTATATTTGGAGATGCTATGGGAAATATTTATAAAGATAATAGCGAAACAATTGGTCATTCACCATTAGTTCGTTTACACCATTTTGGTAATGGACAAATTTTGGCTAAAATTGAATCTCGTAACCCTAGTTTTAGTGTTAAGTGTCGAATTGGCGCTAATATGATTTGGGATGCTGAAAAACGTGGCATCTTAAATTCAAATATAGAGCTCGTTGAACCAACAAGTGGTAATACAGGTATTGCTTTAGCTTTTGTTGCCGCTGCGAGAGGTTATAAATTGACATTGACAATGCCAGAAACGATGAGTATCGAAAGACGAAAACTACTCAAAGCACTTGGTGCAAATGTTGTACTTACCGATGGTAGTAAAGGAATGAAGGGGGCTATTGATAAAGCACAAGAAATTGTTGAGGCAAATCCTAAACATTATCTCTTATTACAGCAATTTAGTAATCCCGCAAATCCTCAAATCCATGAAGAAACAACAGGTCCTGAGATTTGGCAAGATACAGATGGGCAACTAGATGTATTTGTTGCTGGTGTAGGTACAGGCGGAACAATTACAGGTGTCAGTCGTTATTTAAAAAGAATTAAGGGTAAAAATGTTATTTCTGTTGCCGTAGAACCACAAGAATCTCCCGTGATAAAACAAACCCTTGCTGGTCAGGAAATAACGCCTGCATCGCACAAAATACAAGGCATTGGTGCGGGATTTATACCTAAAAATTTAGACTTATCTTTAATTGATCGTGTTGAATCCGTGACGAGTGATGAAGCAATTTTAACAGCGCGGCAACTGATGCAAAAAGAAGGCATACTTGCGGGTATTTCCTCTGGAGCAGCTGTGGCAGCTGCAGTTAGATTATCTCAGCAACCGGAATTTAATAATAAAACAATTGTAGTTATTTTGCCTTCTTCAGGTGAGCGTTATCTCAGTACAGCATTATTTGCTAATATGTTTAATGAACAGGGTTTATAAAAGAATAACTTATCGATAGATAAATTATTTGTAGTAAAAAATATGGTAATGTTATTAATTTAATTTATTTTAAATTAATAATAACAGTAATTAACGTTAATGTATTTTATTAAGTCAGTTATTTTAATAATATATATTATGTTACAGCTATTTAGATTTATATTTATTTGTACTCTCTATAACTGTCACTATAGAAAATGATTTTATTTGTTTAAATAATAACGTATTTAATATAGACCTATTAGGTGAAAGTTTAGCTAGAGTAATTTCTTGATTTATTATTTTTTAATTTAATAGAATTATTAAATAAATATATTGTTTGCAATAATTTCTTAGTATTATTACTCTATAAATAACATATTATAATAATTAATATTTTCTATTGCTGTTATAATATGGCTAAAAGTTATATAAACGCTTTACGGCTAACGTTTGGTTAGCTTTATTTTTTTAATTATAAATTACTAGTCTAATATTACATTAAACTAACTATAACGTAGTTTAGACTGAGTAAAGAATATTTGCACTTATCGTTATTGCTAATACTCATTTATGATTTGTTTATCAAATTTGGAATATATTATTTAATAATTAATAAGCATAAGCCATACTTTATTTTTTTAAAACTTGTTTGTTTATCTTAAGATTTACCTATAGTTTATTATAAATTTTATGACAGTTAGCCGAACAGTTATTATATAATTTCTTGGTTAGTTAAATGTGATAATTACTATTTTCATTTTATCTCCTGCTTCTGGGGAAGTAGTCTAACGAGTAAAACGATATTAAATAGAGTGTTTTATGTAACATAATTTATCTTATTTTAGGTTCAATCTAGCTATTTCCCTCTCAATACTATCTGTTCCTACAGCATGCATAAATCAGTGATACTTCCTCTTTACTGCTTTAATAAAGTGAAATTTTCTAATAAAGAAATTTTATTTTAGTAACTATTATTTATTCTATAGAAATATTTCAACGTGATTTCTTACCAAATAAAAGTATCTATTCTATTTAATTCATTTCTACACTGGTAAAGAGAGGGATAAACGTAATTAGCCTGATAAGGAATTGAAATTAATAAATTGATGCACTACAAGATAATTGTTTCAATAACTGAGGAAAATTTTATGAGTGACAGTAAGTTAAAGAATCCCATCAATCAATATTATCATGATAAATTTCCTAAGCAAAAACAAACGGCACCCGGTCTACAATGTGAAATGACACCCAAACCTGATTGTGGTGAAACAAGTTATAAAGGTAGTGGGCGTTTAAGCGGTCGAAAAATGTTGATAACAGGTGGTGATTCTGGTATTGGGCGTGCCGCCGCAATTGCTTATGCTAGAGAAGGAGCTGATATTGCAATTAACTATTTACCTTTTGAACAAAAAGATGCTGAAGAAGTCGCGAAAATTGTTAAATCAATAAATCGTAAAGCTATTTTGATTCCAGGTGATATAAGTGATGAGTCATTTTGTAAAGAGTTAGTTGATAAGGCGTACAAAGAACTAGGTGGTCTTGATAATTTGACTCTGGTCGCTGGAAAGCAAGTTGCCATTGAAAATATAGCGGACTTAACGACTGAGCAATTTAGAAAAACGCTTGATGTGAATATATTAGGGTTATTTTGGATAACAAAAGCAGCATTACCTCATTTACCCGCCGGATCAACAATAATAACAACTTCATCTGTTGAAGGTTATCAATCTAGCGCAATTTTACTGGATTATGCGTCGACAAAAGCGGCGATTATCGCCTATACTCGTGCATTAGGAAAACAATTAGCATCTAAAGGTATACGTGTTAATAGTGTTGCTCCGGGTCCCGTGTGGACGCCATTACAAATTTGTGGAGGACAACCAAGCGATGCAATTCCCACATTTGGTCAACAAACTCCGCTTAAACGTGCAGGGCAGCCAGCAGAGTTAGCAAGTTTATATGTATTCCTTGCTTCTGAAGAGTCAAGCTATATAACAGCTGAAGTATTTGGTGTAACAGGTGGAATACATATTAATTAAAGCTAAAATAATTATGTTACTTTAAACAAAACTGCAGTTTATATTGCAGTTTTTGTTATAGTTATTACAAATATGATGTTACGTAGATTTTGCACGAAAAAATTTTCAAATAGGCGTTTACCTTAGTTGAGGGAATACTATAAAAGTAATAATTATAAATATTTTTATTTATTGTTTGATTATAAGATATCCAGTAAATTCATTGGATATCTTATCGTTCTACAATACCTATTTTAATAGGATGTATTAAAGAAAATCGACGTTAACTATAACTATTCTACTCTACAGTAATATCACAGTGGTATATTTGAGGATCAGCATTAGGGCCACTACGGTAAGAAAGAGTAAGAATACCTTTACCTTTATTGATTGTATCAAAATCAATAATATTTGTACCAGGTGATCCAAGAAGGTTGGGATTGAGTGGTTCAAATTTGGTATTTGCTAATTTTAATATATTGGTTGGAATATCAACCACTGTCCAGCTTTGTCCTACCGATAAATTAACCGTTAATCGAACTTGCAATGGTTGGCCTATGGTTAATATTCGTGGCTTACAGACAGTTGTTGCGGTTTCAATTTCCATAGTGGCAACTGTATCGGCATTAACAACATAACTAGCAAAAAATAATGGCACTACAACTGCTATTTTTAGCAAATTTTTTTTCATATATAACTACCTCTGTTTGATCATATATTGAGCATAGGCAATGATGAGTAAAATACAATGACAACTGTCTGATTAATTTGCTTATTATGTATAATAGAGTGAAAAATGAATATGTAGGTAACTCAATAGAATTACGTCTACTAACTTATTTTTTAGCATAAAATCTTTGTGTAAATTAATGCTACACGTTAATCAAGTGAATAAAAATAGACCCCATTATTTTTTGTTTATTAGATGATATGTAATGTGCTACGCAAAACAAAATATAATTTATTGATTAAATATAAGGTTATCTTTAACAGGATTCTTATAACTCTTTTATGGCCATTATAACTGTTGATCTGAATGCAATAATTTTAATTTAACTGTGCACAAAAAAAGTAATTTTAATAGTCATGTTTTGGCATATAATAGCTACAGAATAAATCATTCTATATTGTTTTATGCCAGGGAATGATAATCATCTTTTCAATATAATTTTTTTAAAAATCTTTTAATAAATTAACTATACCTAGATTGTATTGGTTAACCTGTAATTAATTATAAAACTAAGATTATCTATCTAAGTTTATTAATCATTTATTAATAATGAGAAGGCAGAAGAATAATATTCTACAATTTTACCTTGCTCAATTACGAGAAAATAAATAGGTATATTTAATTCTTCAGCTCGCTTTAGTGCCTGTTCAGGTGACATAATAAAAAAACCTGTAGCGAAACCATCAGCTGTCATACATGAGTGATCAATAACAGTCATAGAAACAATGTTATTATTGATTGGCCAGCCCGTTTTCGGATCAATTGTATGTGAATAACGTATACCATGATAATCAAAAAAATGACGATAATTGCCTGAGGTTGCCATTGATAAATTATTTAATTCAATTACTCTTTGTACTTGTGGTGATAGGCTTACGATAGGTTTTTCGATAGCAATACGCCATGGTACTGTATCATTCTTTCCTCTGGCACGTATTTCTCCACCTATCTCAACTAAATAGTTATGAATACCTTGTTGCTCAAGATATTTACCTACTGCATCAACGCCATAGCCTTTAGCAATTGCCGAAAGATCAAGAGACAATTCTGGAATTTTTTTACTAAGCGCCATATTATGAATTAAAAGCTTATCCATCCCCGTCCAAGATAAACGATTTTGTATGAGTGTGTTATCAGGTGGTTGAGTTAACCAATGACCATCTGCACCAAATCCCCATAGATTAACTAGTGGGCCAATAGTAATATCAAGAGCACCATCGGTAAGTGTATAAATACGTTTAGCTTCTAAAACTACATTCATAAAATCTTCAGAAATCTCTATGGGCTGATTAATTTCTTTAAGTGCATTAAAACGTGAAATTTCAGAAAACGCATCATAAGTAGACATTTGATGATTAATATTAGCCAATAGCCGAATAATAGTATGTTGAATAGTTGTTTGAGTAATGGAGGTTGATGGTGGTAAATATTTAACAACATAATACGTTCCCATAGTATTGCCACGCAATTCAACGAGACGAGATTGTGGTTGACAGCCAGTGAGCATAAATAAAAATAAAGCTAATAGCAGGTGTGCTTTAAACATAAAGAGATCCTATCAATCACAATTATCATTTTTATAATCATTCAAATTAAATAAAAACAGCTTATAAATAATTCAATTACCATCCATCTTGAAAAATTATTCCTATACTTTACATGATCTCATTGTTTGCTGTCGCGTAATTAGTGTGTTGAGGTAGCCATGTTGCCGATAAAGTAAACCGATATAAAGCAGATATTAGTAAATTGTTTCATTTTCTAACATATTCACTTTACTGATTAATAGGGTAAGTTACGAATAAATCACTACACTTGTTAGTTTGGGGAGCCTATGACTTATTATACCTATGTATTAATTAAATTCATTATTGGTTTTTTAATTGTACTCGCCCATTTGAACTTCACTGGCAAAACACAATTATCGCAAATGACGCCAGTTGATTTTATCGGTAACTTTGTTATCGGGGGAATTATTGGTGGTGTTATCTATAATGACAATATTCCACTTCATCAATATATATTAGTACTATTGATTAGTGTTTGTTTAATTTCTTTTCTTAATTTTATTACTAAAAAAATAACTATTTTTCGAAAAATAGCTATTGGTAATCCAATTCCTATTATAAAAAATGGTCAATTTGTTATGAAAAATATTTTAGAGAAAAGAAATAAGATAGATATCCTATCAATCATGTCTCAGCTGCGTATTCAAGGCATTCATTCGTTTCAAGAAATAACCTATGCACAGATAGAACCTAATGGACAAATTACGGCTGTGGTAAATGGTGCAAAAATGCCCTCATTAATATTAATAAAAGATGGTTCAATCAGAGAAAATGAATTAAATGAGATAGGTAAAACAGAAGAATGGCTAAAAGAACAAATTAAAAAACAACATATAGAGAATATTGACAATATTTTTTTGGCTGAATACTGGAATGACGAAGTTAATTTTGTTCTTCAAGATGGCAAATTAAAACATAAAAATATCAATAAATAGCTATTAATTGGAGGGGAAATATATGAAAGGACAGTCGCAAGATCAACTTGTTCAGGTTGATATAGATGATGATATTAATAATGAAGACTTACCATCAAAAGCTGCTGTAGTTCATGAAAATATTCGTCATGAGGGAATACAAGAGCTCAATAGAAATATGATAGCATTATTCCTTTCTGCTATAGCGGCAGGGTTATCTATTGGTATCTCGTTATTAGCAAAAGCAGAGTTTCATGTTGCTTTACGCGACGCTTCCTATGCAAGTCTACTGGAAAATCTTGGGTATACTTTTGGTTTTGTTATTGTAATTATGGCACGTCAACAATTGTTTACTGAGAATACCTTGACCGCAGTGCTACCAATCTTAAATACTCCTTGTTTACATAATGTTAAAATCCTTTGCCGCCTTTGGTTAACTGTTTTAACGGGTAATTTAATAGGGACATTTTTAATCACTTTATTTTTTAGTCAATCATCTGTATTCAATATAGAATTAAAAAATGCTTTTTATTTTATAACATCTGAATTACTTGATAAATCAGTCTCTAATTTTTTTGTTGGTGGAATTATTTCTGGCTGGATAATTGCAACTATGGTATGGATGTTTCCTACAGCAGGATCAGCTAAACTTTGGATAATCATCTTAATGACATACATTTTAGCATTATGTGGATTTCCTCATATTATCATAGGATCAGTAGAAATATTTTATCTCATCCTATCAGGACAACAAGAGTGGATGTATTTTCTGTATCCATTTGCTATTCCAACCCTCATTGGCAATATTTTAGGCGGTACATTTTTGTTTTCATTATTAAGCCATCTACAAATACGTTATGATATGAAATAAAAACATTATATTTATAGAGTTAGAGGCGATTTAAATAAAAATAGAAGATGTTTATGATATAACATCTCCTATTTATTAAGAATTAAAAATAACTTAATAACGTAATCTATATTGTAATGTTTATTTAAGAATGGCAGACCATAGCTACACGGGCAATTATTTTTATTTCTTCGAGTTTGCATTCAAATAATATTTTATTATCGAAATTGCTTACTCTAACTTTTTTTACAGGAATACGCGCTAAATTTCTAATGCTTGTTTTTCCTTCAACTTCAACCATCCATTGACCGTCAAATACATCATTGAATTTATGATCAACAATATAAGAAATATCATTTTCAATAATAAACTGAGGTTCAATGAGTTCTTTTGGTAAAAAGCTATTATCAAATATTAGCTGGCCATCATGAACAACACTACCGCTTCTAATCACGTATTTATCTAATATCCGTGTATTATTTTCACCAAATTTATACATAGTTCCTTCCCCTGTTGCCAGCCAAAGTAAGGAAACTTGTGTATCAAGAATGCATCTAATCACTATATCATGGGGAAAAATATCTCGTTTATAGCGCATAGATAGTGTACTAGCCGTTATATCCAAATAATTACAAAGTTCAATTTTTGACTTGAAGCCATATGCCTTGATTACTCTATCAAGAACAGCAGCTCCTCCGTGTTCAAAATTTATATTCATCAATGAATTTACCTCTCAGTAACAGCAATTAACATTATGTTAGCTTGCTGTACATTGCCAAACATAATGCTTCGTGCGATTCTGAAAAATCGATTTTAGTTATTTTTTATTATGTATTATTCTAGCAATACACCTAATGTTAGAATAATGCACTATGAAATAAAATATTACAATAATTAAAAATAAGGTTATATATTAATTAGTAAAGAAAACGTTATATGAAGAATACTAATTGAACTAATGAAAATGTCAGCAAAAACATAAAAATTACCTTGTTATGGTGTAGTGATTAACATCAACTAAATCGCTACATGGCGATCTTATCAATCATGATCTAATGCCATTGGAGAAATTATTAACGGAAGACATCACTATAACTATTTAATATTTAGCTTAAAATAAAAGAGCGTAATCAATACGACTCAATATTTTCCTAAAAAAATATTATAAAATAACTCTATTGCTATTGTTTAGCATTTACCAGCTATAATTAGTCGCTACGACTACCTCACGGCAACATATTTTTATATTATGCCATAAAAACAGATTATTTTCACTAAAAATGTTCTATTATAATAATAATTTTCTTTTAAAGTTAATAAATTTTATAATAATTTATAAAGGATAGGTAATCAGAGAAATAGCTTTTAAGATTTATGGATTAATAGATCAATCAAGATAATACTGTATTAATATTTTCTATAGAAGGTATTATTATTATTTTATTATAGGGTAAAAACTTTTATATTCTTAAAAGAAAAGGGTAAAAAAACACCAAATAGATTATTATAACTATCCTAGTATATCAGCTATTGATATAAAAGAAATTAATTACTCTATTAAAAAGTAATAATATTGTTAAATATAACTTTATAATAAAAATAATTATATAGATATGAATAAGATAGGGATACTCTAAGCATTTTAATTATATAATTTATTTCCCTATTATAAACCGATTAAATAGATTGGAAATAATATATATGTAATGTATATAATCGATTATCTCCAATGCTATTTTATGAATAATTTTATAATCTTTATAACAACAACTAGTTATAATTTATTTAATAAATTTACTTACTATTAATTATTTACTATTACTTGATTTTTTTTAGATAAATTATACTTATTATCTGTGTTAATGACTTTCTTATAATTATTTTATTTCATAAAAACATTTAATCTATACAAAATAAAGCTAATTTACTATCTTTATTTATCAAAATAACAAAATAAAATTCCACAAAACTATCATTATTAATCAATATTTTACTATTTATCATAAGTAATAGGATAAGACCATAGCTAATTTTTCTAATATGTATCTCGCTAAATTTATTAAATTCAAATGAAATAAGACGTATCGTCACTTTAGAAGTAACTTATCTAAGCAATCCCACAAAATATAAAAAATAATTATACAACTCACAGTAAATAAAAAATTTAGCACTATATCTTTTTTATTATTTCCTAACTGTTATATTAAATTCAATCTCTAAATATAGAATGATCATTTAATTTTATTATTAAAATATCCTAATGTTAGGAAATTATCCAATTAATGCTAAATGGTGTTAAACGCCATAAAATTTTATATTTTAAGTTTTTAATTTTGTATAAAATTCGATTACTAGAAAAACATGAGGATATAATAATGAAAATAGTAATCGTTTTCTTAATGGTGATTTTACCAATTAGCAGTTTTGCACAGAACTTTTCCAGTGCAAAAAAAGAACTAATTAAACTTTATACAACTTATCCAGAAAAAGAATTTTATTGTGATTGTCCCATTCATTGGGAAAATAAAAAAGGGGTAGTTGATTTAGCAGCCTGTGGTTATAAAGTAAGAAAAAATTCGGAACGAGCAAAACGTATCGAGTGGGAGCATGTCATGCCTGCTTATCATTTTGGACATCAATTACTTTGTTGGCAAAATGGTGGTAGAAACAATTGTAAAAGTGATAAACGTTTTAATTTAATGGAAGGTGATTTGCATAATTTACAACCAGCTATAGGTGAGGTTAATGGAGACCGTTCCAATTTCGGCTACTCTTTATTTACAAACACATTTAAACAATATGGACAATGTCAAATGGCGATTGATTTTAAAAATAGAACCGCTCAACCACGTCAACAAATACGTGGAATAATAGCAAGAACTTATCTTTATATGGAAAATCGTTATAAATTAAGCTTGTCAAAACAAGATAAGAATTTAATGGATGCATGGAATAAACTCTATCCACCAAGTAAATGGGAATGCAAACGCAATAAAATTATAGAATCAATTCAAGGTAATGATAACCCCTATATAACGAAACATTGTCAGTAATACGATAAAATAATGGTTATCAATAAATGATAACCATTATTATAAATAAACTTAACATTAGCCATTGTGTCTTTACATTTTATTATTACAATAAAGTTATTACTTTCTAAAAACCGAATGTTAATACGCTAATTAATAAGGCTATAAAAATTTAAAATAATACTTACAACTTGTTGATTAACATATACATAATATGCTTGATTAACTTCCTAACGTTGCACCACCATCAATAACAATATCTTGTAAAGTAATATGACCTGCATAATCTGATGCTAAAAACGCAATGGCATGGGAAATATCTTCTGGTACAGCCAATTTTTGTAAAGGAATACCTAATTTGAATTTTTCAGGAAGACCATCAATAGTACGTTGTTTATCTTCAGGATGTTGCCATAAATGATGTAACATTTGCGTATCGGTTGAACCAGGTGAAACAATATTACACCGTACGTTGAATGCGGCTAATTCTAGCCCAACGCTCAGCGAAAGACTACGTAATGCTGCTTTAGAAGCAGCATAAATTGACATTTCAGCTCGAGCAACATGTACCGCATTTGATGCAATAGAAATAATCACACCATGTCGTTGTTGTTTAAATTGTGGAATAACCGCTTTGAATAGAGAAAATGCACCACCCACATTAACATTGATACATTGTTGCCAGTCTTGCCAGGTAAATTCTTCCGTTAAACCGTTTTTTAAAATACCAGCACCATTTATGAGTATATCTAATTGTTTTTGTTTAGATAAATATTCATGACAACAATTAAGTACGGCATCATGATCCGAAATATCAAGTAAGCAACGGGTAAATGGTAGTCTCGTTTTAGTAAAAGCGATATCAAATCCAATAACATTTGCTCCAGCTTGGCTAAATAAGCATGCGGTTTGATAACCTATGCCACGTCCAGCGCCTGTGACCCAAACCTGCTTATCTTTAAAATTAAATGGTAATTGCATTGATTAAGATCCTTGCTGTAACAATTTTAACCAGTGAGTGAGTGTCGGTTCTTTGACCATATCAACAAAATCAACATGATATCCGGCATGATTCCATTTAGAGATTAATGACATGATCTGAACTGAATCTAATCCATAATCAAGTAAGTTTTCATCGTTACCTATTAAATGATCAGGATCCTCAAAAAGTGGAATAATTTCTTGTCTTAACTTATCAATATTCCATTGACTTGTTGAAGGTAGCTGATCAATTAAGGTTTGGGTCGTCATTACTTGACCGCAACAACTTGTTATATGTTGGAGTGCCATTAAATGTTTTTCTTGGCTAAAATCGGCAAGGGCATCGGCAATAAAAAAAGGCTTAATATCACGCATAAAGGCATCTATAGCTGTTGTCAGACAACCAATGTGAGCATAAACGCCACAAATAATAAGTTGATCCTTATTTTCTCGTTTTAATATAGTTTCTAATTCAGAACGTTGGAATGCACTATAGCGCCATTTCTCTAGCACTATATCATCTGTTTGTGGTGTCAATAATTGTGTAATTTGCTGTTGTTCGGCATGCAAATTTAAACCCGGTCCCCACATATCATTTAGTAAACCTCGCTGTTTCTTATTTTGCTTACTTGGTTGTGCAGTATAAAACACTGGAATAGAAAAAAGACGACAAGCTTTTTTTAACTGAATGATATTTTCAATAACCTGATTTATCATAGAACTCTCTGTTTGCCAGAAATTTAGAAAATAGTTTTGCATATCATGAATAAGTAATGCTGCTTTTCGATTATCAAGAGGCCAGCTTACTTTATTTACAGGTAATTGTGATGAGATAGGCAAGGCATAATCTTTTAACTGAGGAATAGTCATTCGATTTCTCCTTTTATTTGCTGATCAATATAGAGTTGTGTTCGTAGTGCGCGTTTATCGACTTTACCAACAGCGGTTAACGGTAGTTGGTTAACCACTTTAACTTTATCGGGGATTTTATAATCAGCAATGCCTTGTTCACGAAGAAAGCGGCGAAGTTGTTCTGGTTTAATAGGCTCTCGACTAACAATATAAGCACAGCTTTTTTCACCTAATAACGGATCATTAATAGGAATGAGTGCGGTATGAATAATCATCGGATGTTGCAATAAAATATTTTCAATTTCTTCAGCCGCGATTTTTTCGCCACCACGATTGATTTGATCTTTCTCGCGACCAACAACCGTAATATAACCTTGAGCTGTTTGAGTAATAATATCCCCAGAACAATAAAATCCATTTTCATCAAATACATGTTGATTATATTGAGGATTAAGATAATAACCTCGAAATGTATAAGGACCGCGTGTCATAAGCCGGCCCGCTTCTCCAAACGGCAATTTATTACCTTTTATATCAGCTACCCAAACTTCATCATCAGGACTAATTGGACGTCCTTGTGTGGTACAACAAATCTCTTCACTATCATCAAGGCGTGTATAATTGACTAATCCTTCTGCCATACCAAAGACTTGTTGAAGCTGGCAACCTAGTTCTGGTTTTATTCTTCTTGCAATTATTTCGCTTAAATGAGCACCACCAACTTGTAATAAAGTAAGACTGGAAAGCATACGATTATGTCCATATTGTTTGACGGCTTCTAACCACAAGCTTACGGCTGGTGGAACTAATGACGTAACCGTAATTTGATGATCATGAATAAAAGGAAAACAGGTTACTGGACTTGGATTATCGGCCATCACCACTAAACCGCCGGCATAAAAAACGCCTAAAGCACCTGGTGAACTCATTGGATAATTATGTGCAGCGGGGAGAGCGCATAAATAACGGGTGGTAGAGGTAAAATGACAAATATCAACACTCGCACGAATACTATAATAATAATCATTATGAGTTCGTGGTATAAGTTTTGGTGTTCCAGTGCTCCCACCCGAAAGTTGAAAAAAGGCTACTTCAGTCGCCTCCGTTGGTGTAGCCACGCAGTTATCATTGCCGGCTTCGATTAAATGAATAAGATTATCTTGGCTATTTTCATGATTGACTAACATAATATGTTGTAATGTCGGACACAGTATTTTTAATTCATTAATAAAATCATCACGACTAAAGGCGGGATGGTTACGATCAGCAATAAGAAGCGATGGTTTTATCTGCTGTGCATAGGCACGTAATTCGGTACGTTGATGCTTAAATAAAGCATTTAATGGGACAATACCTATTTTTAACAACGCAAAGAAAACAATATAAAATTCAGCTACATTTCCTAACTGAACCAAAGCAGTTTGGCCTAATTCCAATTTACGTTTTTTAATGTTGCTGGCAAGGTTATCTATTCTTTGATTAAACTGACGATAACTATACTGTTTATTTTGACTAATTAATGCTAATTGATCACTATTGCGGTGTCGATCAGGAATATCGTATAAAGGTTTATCTATCCAGTAACCTCTTTGCCGATAATAGTTTTCTAACTGTGTAGGCCAATGATTAAATTCAACAAGCATATTGGATTTCCTTATCATTGAGTAAACCTAATGCGTGTAGCATTGTGCCAAATTTAATCTCAGTTTCATGCCATTCAGCATCGGGTTTCGAATTTGCAACAATACCAGCACCAGCAAAAAGTGTGATGTGATTTTTGGCTATTTGCCCACAACGAATAGTAACAACCCATTCGCCATTACCATGACTGTCACACCAACCAACGATACCGCCAAAGTAGCCTCGTTCAAACGGTTCTAATTGGTTAATTAATGTAGCAGCTTGTTCGCCAGGAAAACCACAAAGTGCGGGTGTGGGATGTAGCAAACAGGCGAGTGTGAGAATATCTAACGAGGTATTACTTAGTTCAGCTTCTATTTTAGTACCGAGATGCCAAATAAAAGGCGTCTTTACTAAAGAGGGTTCTGTCGGTATAGATATCTTTTGGCAATGATTAACCAATATTTGCTTAATGGCATTAATGACAAGTTGATGCTCATGACGATTTTTTTTTGATTGAAACAAACTCTCCTGTTGCTGTTGATCTGTGATAGGGGAAGTGCCTCGTTTACATGAACCTGCAAGAGGAAATGAACTAATAAAGCGACCTTGTTTTCGTAATAATAGTTCAGGGCTTGCGCCAATCAAAATATGATGTTGCAAAGGCACATAGAAGCTGTAGCTGGTAGGATTTTGCTTATTTAATAGCATAAATAAACGGCCAGCTTGTGTTTGTTCTTTTAATTCTATTTCAAGAAGACGTGAAAGAACGACTTTATCTAAATTATTTTGATTGATGGCATTTATGCCGGACGATACCATTTGACAAAAAGTTTTCTTATCTGGATAGGGGTGTAAATGGTGTATTGATGTAGGAGGAGTATCATCGGAAACAGTAAAATCGTTACGATTTATCCACTGATAATGCTGAGGAATAAACAAGGCAGATGGTTGGCGTTTATCAAAGGGGATCGCGCCAACCAAAATAGGATGATTAATACCTTGATGTTTTGCGTGTTGAAAAGCTTGTAAAACGTGTTTTGATAACTTATTTTGTGGTGAATAATAGCCAACGGCCGGAAGCGTAATTTTGGTAAAACAGCCTTGTGCATGAATACTTTTATTTGATGAAAGAAAGACAAAATCGTCATAATGGAAATTGTTTAAACCAGTGGGAGAATGTTCATTTGTGAGATTAATCATCGTTTCTCCTGTGTTTTCAGATATTGAATATGGGATAGTTATCTCATCTAAGCTGACACCATAATAAATAATTATGCGAACCAAGGTTATGTAATCATTTGGTTGCTTAAACAACGAGAAGGACGGCAGTATGATGAGTGCCTTTTATCGATTAATGACACATAATTAATAGCTCCCAAAGGTTTGACGCGTTTTCTTTATTTTTATAAAAATTAAGTAGCAAATTGATAATCCAGCTACTAATTAATTGATTTCTAGAACTACAATACTAAGATGCCATGCACATTTACTCCCTATGACATCTTTTTTATTTTACGATTTAGATTGTACTCGCAGCATGTCATTCTTTTTGCTAATGCTAGATAAATAAATATTGTATTTTTTACCACTGATAATTTAATGTAGCGAACAGGCTACGCCCAGAACCATAAAAACAGGCACTTTCACCTGAACATGATGCAACATATTTTTTATTAGTCAGATTATGTGCATTGAACTGGATACTGGCACCTTTTAATACAGGAAACGCATTGGCCAGCTCATACTTACTCATAACATCATAAAGTTTATATAAAGGTACTTTAGGGCCACCGACATTATCACTGTAACTTGTTCCGGTATAGCGAATACCACCACTAACGGTAAAACCTTTAAGTTTATTTTTTTGAAAATCATAACGCCCAAAAAAGGCTGCGCTATGTTTGGGTATTGCCGCAATTGGTTGATTAATTTGTAATAAGTTATTGCTCTCTTTTGTTACAATATCAACATAACTATACGAGCTAATAATACTGAACGCAGGTGTTAACTGAGCATTAAGTTCAGCTTCAAATCCTTTTGAGCGGACTTTGCCAATTTGTTCGTTATAACCAATTTTATTGTTATAGGATGTGATATTTTTTTCTGCTATATCAAATAAAGAAAATGTGAGCATTGTTTGGCTATTTGGTGGTTGAAATTTAAGACCAATTTCGGTTTGTTCGCCCAGAGTGGGTTTAAATGCTGGTGTGCCGGGTGCACCGGTATCTAAATTAGGTTCAAATGATGTACTATAACTTATATAAGGTGAAATACCCTTATCAAATGCATAAAGCAGTCCCACCCGACCCGTAAATTTATTATCATTAAGTTTTATTTCTAATGGTGTTATGTGATCGCTAATTGTCACTTTAGATTTATCATAACGCCCAGAAATCAATAAATTCCAATTTTCTAAGCTGATTTTATTTTGAGCATATACACCAAGCTGATGACGTTTTTTATTATTATTTGTTGATAATTTTAATAAATGTTCATCAATATAAATTCCCCAGTTGGGTTTTGTCCAATCAAAATCATATCCTCCCGCACGCCATAATTGATTATCATGTTTATTCCATTTGTAATCGATCCCTACTAAGGCGGTGTGTTCTATAGCTCCCGTCATTAGCAGCGCTTTAAATTGATTATCAATCCCAAATTCTTCGTTTTCATTGTGTTCTTTTTGTGCTCGACGGGATAATGAGGTATCAGAGATATTAAGATTATTCCACGTATAAACTAAATACTTATAACGATCTTTTATCTTGCCATAGCGTAAATTTTGTTGAAAAGAAAATATATCATTAAAAATATAATGTAATTGATAACCTAGTGAGCCTTGTTTCCGCCGTGATTGATTAAAAGAGGGCTCGCTAATATTCATATCGTAAGGCATATAACCTGCTGTTGCTGAGGGGATCAACGTACCTATACGTGGTAAAAAATTACGAAAGCCCGCTTTGGGATCATCCTGAAGGAAAGTGAGTAATGTAAATGCTAATTTATCATTAGGTAACCAGGTTAATGTTGGCGCAATTGCCATACGTTCCTGTTTATAATCACGGACAAATTGATCTTGTTTACGCGCCAGCCCATTAAAACGAAATAATAATGTATTATCCACCGTTAAAGCACGACCAACATCAATCGCGACTTCACGTAAATTTTTATTTCCACTACGTAGTTGTATTTGTTGCGTTGCTTGGGATGACGCTCTTTTACTTACCATAGTAATAATACCACCAGGGCT
Source organism: uncultured Enterobacterales bacterium (assembly GCA_945288535.1). Lineage (GTDB taxonomy): Bacteria > Pseudomonadota > Gammaproteobacteria > Enterobacterales > CALYQQ01 > CALYQQ01. The sequence continues at coordinate 22,472 of CALYQQ010000021.1, forward strand.
TACTTGACCATATAATACTGACGCAGGACCGTGTATTAATTCAATACACTCAAGAAACCAAGGATCAACTTGCCCACCTGTGGTACCTTGGGAACCCATACCATAACTCAAACCATCAAGAAATTTTGCCCCATAACGAAAACCACGAATAACCACTTCATCATTACGATTTGATGATCCGCGATAATTGGTGAAAACACCACTTGAATAATTTAATGTGTCGGCAACAGAAGTTGCTCCCTGTGCTTGAATTTGTTTCTGATTGACGACGGAAACGGCTTGTGGTGTAAGAATAAGAGGTTCACTACTTTTAGTCGCGGATCGACTTTCTGTATTGATAAACTCACCGGAAGACATTGATGCTGTAACAATAATAGACTCAGTGTTTGGTAAAGATTTAGCCATTATAGCTAGTGGTAATAGCGTAATTACAATAACAATCGATCTTTTTCTATAATTTTTTTTTATATAAGGCCCCGCATTTTTTGGTGAAATCATTATAATTCTCATCTTTGATATAGTATTAACCTTCACTGGTTATCTAGAATAATCAACGAGATATTATTGATATCTTACAGCGGATCCTACGATTAATCAGTAATCTTTCCTGACAACATTAATGCATAATAATCTTGTTGATCCCATTACCTGATGCTGAATTTCAAAATACAAATTTATAGTATTGCAAACGAAAGTGATTATCAATATCATTTTGTGTAATGATGATTATTCTGCTTAATGTCAATGGTTATAGTTAATGAAAGCCACAAATACATATACAAATAAATTGATTATTAGCGTTTAGCTGATGCCGACCTGAGAGGAATAAATGGATGAAGGTACAATGGCGACCGAATGGTTTTATTCAACAATTGCTCTCTTCATCTAAGATAGGCAGTAAACAATGGTGGCACAATGTAAAAAAAATAGGTACGCCTATAGTTGAAGAAAAAACTCAACAACAGGCAGAAGTACTGTTTCTGTGGCAAGATCCCCAAGGTAATCAACAAAACTCAAAGATACATAAAGTTTATATTGATATAAATGGAATTACCGATCATCATAGTTTCCAGCCAGAAAGTTTACAACGAATACCTAACACAGATGTTTGGTATTGGTCGACTTTATTAGATAAACGTTGGCAGGGGAGTTATAGCTTAATTCCTGTTACGCATGCAGAGTTACCTTTTGCTTTTGAAAATACACAACAACAGCATCACTGGTGGTGTTCAATTTATCCTAATGCAATAGCTGATCCGTTAAATAAACTTACGGAGGATCTACAGACTACAGTACGATCATTTTCAGCATTACATATGCCTTATGCTCATGATCAAACGATTTGGTATGTTGCCACTCATCCAGAATCTTCCCCTCTCCCATTAAACTGGCATAGTCAACGACTGGGTAATAGCCGTACCATTTGGTTATACCAAACAAAAAAACACGATATTTTTCCAGATACACAGCATCAAATAAGTTATTTTCCAAATAGTTACACCAGACCATTAATCATTTTGCTTGATGGGCAAACATGGGTCAAAAAGATGCCTATATTTGCTGTATTAGATGTAATGACAAAACAAAATAAATTGCCTCCAGCCACCTGGTTATTCATTGATGCCATCAATGCACATTATCGTCAGCAAGAACTTCCCTGTAACAGTGATTTTTGGCTAGCAGTTCAAATGGAATTACTTCCTCTTTGTCAGCAATATGTACAGTTCTCAGAAAATCCACAACAAACGGTTGTTGCAGGCCAAAGTTATGGCGGTTTAGCCGCACTCTATGCAGGGTTATATTGGCCAGAACGTTTTGGGTGTGTCGTAAGCCAGTCAGGGTCATTTTGGTGGCCACATAGAGATATGGTTAATTTTTCATCACCGCCAGATAAGTTAAAAATGGGTTGGTTAACACAACAAATAATAAAACAGGGTAAAAGTCGTTATCCGTTAAAAATTTTTCAGGAAGCAGGACGTTATGAACCAGATATTCTTTATGTAAATAAACAAATAAAAATCGCCTTAAAAAAGGCCGGTCATTGCGTAAATTATCGTGTATTTGCTGGTGGACATGATGTGTTATGTTGGCGCGGTGGACTGATTGAGGGACTTTGCTGGGTATTGTCAAAAAATCAATAAGATTTGTCTTTATCAACCAATTAGCCAAAGTGAGTCGATATTATGAATCATGAACAACAAAATCCTTTTGATGATGAAAATGGTCAATTTTATGTATTAATAAATGCTAAACAACAATACAGTTTATGGCCTATATTTGCTTGTCAACCTGAAGGTTGGCAGTGTGTGTTAGGGCCTGAAAACCGGAAAAATTGTATTGCATATATTGAAAAATATTGGTTAAAAATACAACCTTCTGATGCTGAACCCATTTCACCAAACGGTCATTAAATCTCAAACATACATCTTAAAATGTTAGTCGTTTTGACTTTAACTTCACCTTTAACCAAGAGGGAAAGATAACGTGGATAAGATAGTTCAAGAGTCAGTTAATAAAACTGTTTCAATGACTTTACCATTGGTTGCAGCTCAGACCGGAATTTGGATAGCCGATCAACTTGCCAATCCGCGTAATGCATTCACCATTGCCCATTACACTGAAATCAGTGGGCATCTTGATAATACCTTATTTGATAAAGCGATACGTCAAGGTATTGCAGAAGCTGATACAGTACATGCTCGCTTTTTTGTCAATGAAAATAATATACCAATGCAACAATTGCCGGGAAATTCTCTATCTCAATATATTGATCCCCCCCAATGGTTTGATTTTACTAAGAATAACGATTTATCTGCACCTTATCGCTTAATGGATGACGATTTAGCGACTGAATTACCCGCTGATGGTGATAAACCCCTTTATCGTCATATTATGATGAAAATAACCAACCAACCTGAGCGCTGGATTTGGTACCAGCGTTATCATCATATTGTGCTAGATGGTTTCAGTTTTGACATGCTGACCCGGAGAATATTAGCGATTTATGATGCACTAAGACATAATAGATTACCAGGATCCTCACCATTTACTCCTTTTTCTAAGGTAGTTGACGAATATTCTCATTGGCAACATTCCTGCAAACAGAAAGAAGCTGCTGCATTCTGGAAAGAATATATGCGACAACAGGCAAAACCAGTTTCACTATCATTTGAGCAACGCCCTTCAGTAGGTTGGACCAAACCATTTACTTGCCAGTGTACATATCCCATTAGTCAATTTTCAGCAATAACAATGGATCCGTCATTGAGTCGTTATCAGCCAGTAGATATTCTTATGGCTATTTTGGCGATTTATTTTTATCGACTTTCTGGTGAGCGTCATCTTTCTATTGGTTTTCCTTACATGCGTCGGCTAGGATCTGCTGCACTTTGTGCGACAGGTCCGGTTGTTAATATTTTACCTCTACAAATTAACTTAACTGATCAAATGGTATTAGCTGATGTGATGCAAACGTTGCAGCGTGAAATTAAGTGCGTTCGTCGTTATCAACAGTATGAAGCTGAACAAATTCGCGCAGATCTTGGTTTATCGGGGGGATCAGAAGCACTTTATGGTCCTGTATTTAATTACAAAATTTATAATGGTGTCTTAAAATTAGAAGGCTTAACACTACATAATCACGTATTAGCGATGGGCCCTATTGACGATCTTGAATTTGAATTTAGTTTTTATCAGGATCAACTTTATCTGACGCTATTAGCTAACCCTTCTAAATACAGTGAACAAACATTACAACGACACAGTGAACGAATAACCCATTTATTAGCGCAAGTGATTCATCAACCACAACAAGCCATTGCTAACTTGACGATAATGACACAAGGTGAGCAGCAATTACTTATGCAGTGGGGGCAGGGTGCTAGATTAACCATTCCCCTGGGTATGACATCGGTTGTTGATTGGCTATTACACCAAGTCATTATTCAACCTGATGCAATAGCTGTACGTAGCATGCATCAAACCCTTACATATCAACAATTATCTGACAATGTCATGCAACTTGCTCGTTTATTAATCGCTAAAGGAATTGGTGCAGATGATATTGTTGCCATTGGTCTACCGCGTACCGTTAATTCAGTGGTAGCTATATTTGCTGTCTTGGCAAGTGGTGCAGCTTATTTACCTTTGGATTTAGATTATCCGCAGCAACGCCTCATCTTGATGTTTGCTGATGCCAAACCTTCATTGCTTATTACGACTCAGCAATTAAAGACAAAGCTCCCTTCTTTATCTGAATCTGCTACTATTTGCCTTGATAATAAAGATATTTGTAGACAATGCTCGTCCTATTCTCAACAGCCCATTATAAATAATGAGCGTAAATCAGCATTTAATCCAGATCATTTAGCTTATATAATTTATACATCTGGTTCTACGGGTAACCCTAAAGGGGTCATGTGTACTCACCGTGGTTTAACTAATCTCATTACTTCGCATGCCAATTTGTTGATAGGCCCAGAAATGGCCTATTTTTATCAACGACATCAGCGCCGAATGCGATCAGGGCATATTGCATCATTCTGTTTTGATTCATCATGGGAACCTTTGTTCTGCATGCTATTAGGTGGTGAACTTTATCTTTTTGATGAAGAGTTACGACGAGATACCTGGGCGATCGTTCAACAGGCAAAACAAACGCCTATTGATATGTTGGATATAACACCTTCGTTTTTGATACAGTTAATTGACAGTGGTTTATTGGCAGATCCTGAATCACGCCCCTCTTTTATTATTGTCGGTGGTGAAGCAACATCCCCCCAATTGTGGCAAACATTACAGCAGTATACTGATATTAATATCTATAATTACTATGGTCCTTCAGAATATACAGTTGATACCTTAGGTTGTAGTCTTCTTATTGCTGATCATCCTTTAATCGGGCGTCCGCTAGCGAATACGACAGTCTGGTTATTAGATAAACATTTACAACCGGTACCAATAGGTTGTCTAGGCGAACTTTATATTTCCGGTTTAGGATTGGCACGTGGTTATTTACATCGCCCTGATCTGACGGCATCACGTTTTGTCGCTAACCCCTTTCAAGAGGGTGAAACAATGTATCGAACAGGGGACATCATGCGTTGGTCTAACCAAGGACAACTTGAATTTATAGGGCGGACCGATCATCAAATTAAAGTAAGAGGTTTTCGTATTGAATTAGGTGAAATTGAAGATGCGCTAAGCGCATTGCCTGAAGTGAGTTTAGCTGTCGTTATTGCCAAACCACATGGAACAACGTATCAACTTATTGGTTATTGTTCCGTACCGGATCCACAATTACGTGATTTGCCTGATTTATCAACACAATTACTTACTAAGCTTAGTTATAAATTACCAGATTATATGGTTCCAGCTTTATTAGTTGTTCTCGCAGAATTACCTCTCTCAGTTAATGGTAAAATTGATCGTACAGCCTTACCTGAGCCACGGCCAACGACGATACTACGTGGACGAAAAGCAACAACCGAGAATGAACAGGTTATTTGCCAAGCATTTACTACATTACTTGGTTTAACCGAGGTGAGTATTGAAGATGACTTTTTTAGGCTAGGCGGTGACAGCATTTCTGCGATGGCATTAGCTAATCAACTACGACATAGTGGTTGGCAACTTAAACCCGGCGATATTTTTTCCTTAAGAACACCAGAGGCGATGGCCAAGAAATTAAACCGACTAATAGCTCCCGTTCATATAAAGAATAAATTACAAAAATCATTATTAACCCATTTACCCATTGTAAATTGGTTTACCGAAAAATACGGAACAGAATGTTGTTTTGCGCATGGTATTTATCTTGAATTACCGATAAGCATAAATGCACATCAGCTTTGTGAAGCATTATTTAGGCTAAAACAACTTCATCCTGCATTGCATGCACGAACAGACAACAATTATTTACTTATAGGTGAACAGCCAGCCCAGTTTGATGAAAATGATGTTTCTTTATGGCGTGTAGATCAAGATATTGACGTTGTGGCTGAAAAAGCATTTTTTGATGCCATCAAAAAATTGGTGACAAAAAAAGGTAAACTACTTCATGCGTGCTTATTACAGAATGCGCGAGGATCAGATTATTTAGTTTTAGTTATCCATCATTTAGTTGTTGATGGTGTATCGTGGCGAATTTTACTGACCGAATTACCACAATTAATTAATGAAATTATTAAAAACCAGCCATGCTCATTAACGATGGAACAAACAACGCTGGCTGAATGGGATAATTATCTTCAGCAACAAGTAACTAAATGCAGGGAGCAATTAGCATTTTGGCAATCCATGTTACCGGATAAACCATTATCAGATAGTCCCGTTAAGCATCATTCTAGCATGCGTGCACATAAACGAACCTTGCTTACTGCACAACAAACGCATCATCTCTTAATGACCTTACCAAAGCTATATCTAGCTACGGTTGATGAAATTTTATTAAGTCTATTATTTATGGCATATTGTCATCAGTTTAATCAGCAACAATTATCTCTTCAGCTAGAATCACACGGTCGGTATGCGCGCGATAATGATATTGATTTATCAAGAACGGTTGGCTGGTTGACGGCGGAATATCCAGTCACATTTCGTTTAACACATTCAGTGAATAGCCCAACAAGTATTGTTCGTGCAGTAAAATCAGTGTTACGTGCGGTACCTGATCATGGTATTGGCTATGGTTTATTGCGTTATAGTGATCAAGAAAGCCGCCAAATACTTTCAGCCTATTCTCAACCGACAATTTTATTTAATTATCTAGGACGATTTATACATCCTAAAACTGGTTGGCAATTACGTAAAACCAACAAGGTTTTTTGTGATGATTTCGCAGTCTATTTAGATGAAAGTAACCTACCTGATTACTCTTTGGAAATTAATTTATTTGTGGATGAGCAACCACAAGGAGCACATCTCGCCATAAATTGGCAATGGGATCAGGCAATGTTTACGGAACAAGATATTGATCAGTTTGCACAGACATTGGTTCAGGTAACTGAACAGTTCTATCTATTTGCAAAGCAAAAACCCGACATTGCCAGTCAAACAATTGTTGCGTCCGAAGTAGCTATACCAGGTATTAGTGATCAAGATATTACTCAATTAATAGCACGTCATGGCCCCTTGAACGCGATTTTGCCTTTATTACCATTACAGCAAGGATTACTATTCCATGCGCAAACAACACACAACACAGGCAGCTATAATTCACTGACCCGATTAACATTTAATAATGTAATAGAAAAAGATCAGTTACAAAATGCATTAGACCTATTAGTAAAACGCTACCCTCAATTAGCAGCACGTTTTGATACGGAACAGACAAGTGTACCACTACAGCTAATTCCTACTATTTTAGACGGAAAGCATTATTGGCTAGTGGAATATTATCAACTCAATTATGCGCATGCTAATGATGAACATAATGCGATTCAGGAAATTGAAAAGAAAATCTTACAGCGTGATCTTTTTAACCAGCCAGAAGCAATGCTACAAGCAGTATTAATTTGCCATAGCAACAAAAACGATCATACATTGTTCCTGAATATACATCATTTAATTGTTGATGGATGGTCAACACCATTATTAATACAAGATTTACTTACCCTATTAAATGGTAACGTTGATAAATTAGTCGAACCAAAAGTAAGTTATATGCAGCTTATTAAACAATTAAGTGCAAAAAGTGGAACAGATGCTCGCCATTACTGGCAGCAACGGTTAAAACAGGTTAAACCTACATTATTGTTTGGCGAAAATCCTCATGAGGGTGAAGTAAAAGAATTGACTATTTTACTTGATCCAAGGATGGAACAAAACGTAACACAATTTTGTCAGCAGCAAGGTTTAACTTTAAATACAGTTATGCAAGGTGTATGGGGATTATTGTTAAGTCTCCATTCAGCATCAGATGATGTTGTTTTTGGTTCACCCGTATCAGGGCGGTTTGGTCATATTGACGGATTAGCAGAACAGATAGGTTTATTTAGCAATACATTACCGGTTCGAATAAAATTCGATATGACGATGCCATTACTTCCCCAGTTAAAACAATTACAACAAGAGCAAATTGCTTTATTAGAGTACGATAATATTGGTTTGGCGGAAATTCAGCAATTAGCAGGAACAACAACTTTATTTGATACTTTATTCGTTGTTGAAAATTATCCTGATATTGTGAATGCACATTCTGATGATACTATATTTTATCAATCAATTACTAATCGAGGTTATACCCATTATCCTTTAACATTACTTGTTCTACCGGGGAAACAAGTGAAATTATTAATGGAGTATCGATCGGTAGTAACTGAACCACAACGTTTGGCAAAGCAGCTATTACTATTACTAGAACAAGTGGTCACACAGTATGAAAAACCACTTATTTGCTGGCAACTCCAACCGGAAGATGATCAATTCTTAATTAAAGAAATCAATAATACACGGCATGATATTCCTGTGACTACACTCCATGAGTTAGTAATTGAACAAGCTAAACGCACACCAGATGCAGATGCATTAGTTGATTGTCAGCAAAAATTATCCTATCGACAAATGCGATATCAAGTTAAATTACTGGCTGCGCAACTCATTAATGAAGGCGTTCTGATTGGTGATCGCATTGCTGTTGCCTTACCACGTTCTGTACGTTTAAGTATAGCATTACAGGCGATTATTGAAGTTGGGGCAGCTTGGTTACCATTAGATATTAGTTATCCAGATGATCGATTAGTGATGATGATTGATGATGCTAAACCGAGATTAGTCATAACCGAAAAAGCTATTGCTTATCGATTTAGTCAACATGCATCATTGCTTTTTTTTGATTCACTTGCTGATGAACAACAGCACCCGACCTATACTCCTATTAGTGTTACCGCAAACGATACGGCTTATATTATTTATACATCAGGATCAACAGGACGACCTAAAGGCGTCATGATAAATCATCAGGCCATTGTAAATCGTCTCTTGTGGATGCAGGCTGCATATCCACTTCAACCACAAGATGTCATATTACAGAAAACGCCTAGCAGTTTTGATGTTTCTGTTTGGGAGTTTTTCTGGCCATTAATCACGGGGGCAGCATTAATGATGGCGCCGCCAGAAGCCCATAAAGATCCGGAACAATTAGTAGCGCTTATTGATAAATATTTTATCACGACTATCCATTTTGTTCCTTCTATGCTGGCGACACTATTAGATAGCTTATCAACACGTAGTGACGCAGCACCATTTTGTCATAGTTTACGTCGAGTCTTTTGTAGTGGTGAGGTACTTTCTAGCGAATTAGCCCGTCGTTATCAACGTTTAATCACAGCACCTTTACATAATTTATATGGTCCAACCGAAGCCGCTGTCGATGTTACTTGGCATCCTGCCAATAGTGGCACTCCGGCAAGTTATTCACTATCGAGCATACCTATTGGTCGCCCCGTATGGAATACTCAATTAAGGATATTAGATCCTTGGTTACGACCTGTTCCTATTGGTGTTGCAGGTGATCTTTATCTTAGTGGTATTCAACTAGCCATAGGTTATCTAGGCCGTCCAGGTTTAACGGCAAGTCGTTTTGTCGCCGATCCCTTTACACAAGGTGAACGAATGTATCGAACAGGTGATATCGCACGTTGGCTCACAGATGGTACTGTCGAATATTTAGGTCGCAGTGATGATCAAGTAAAAATACGCGGGCAACGGATAGAATTAGGGGAAATTGAGCAAGTATTACTTGAACAACCAGGTATTGCTCAAGCAGTCGTTGGTGCCGTCGCATTAGGTGAAACAGGATCAACGCATCGAGATACAGATAATCGCCAGCTTATAGCATGGTTAATTTTGCAGTCTGGTTATCGGCTTTCTTCAAACCAACTACAGCAGGCATTAGCGATGCGTTTACCTACCTATATGGTCCCTATAGATTATTTATGCCTTGAGCAATTTCCATTAAGTGCAAATGGTAAATTGGATCGTAAGTCATTACCATTGCCAAAAATTCGACATAAAGGAAAATTACCCAATACAAAGCTAGAAAAACAATTGGCTCATTGCTTTTGTACACTTTTAGCTTGCGATACGATTTACAGTGACGATGATTTTTTTGCATTAGGGGGACATTCATTATTGGCCATGCGATTAGCGGGCGATATCCGACGGCAAACAGGGTATCAATTATCTGTTGGTGAAATTATTGTTGCTCGGACAGTGGAAAAATTGGCGACGTTGTTAACGAACACACATCAACGAGACTCAGCAGAAAGTAAAGGTTTTGGTGAAATATTGACGATAAGGGAAGCACAGGGAATCACGCTATTTTGTGTACATCCTGCTTCAGGTTTTGCCTGGCAATATAGTAGCTTATTACACTACCTGCATCATGATTGGTCGCTGATCGGTATACAATCGCCAAGGCCTATGGGGGGCATAGCCTCTTGCCAATCTCTTGATGATGTCTGTTTACGTTATTTAACGTTGATACGGCAGATACAGCCTCATGGCCCTTATTATTTATTAGGTTATTCTTTAGGCGGTACACTTGCTTTAGCTATTGCTGCAAAATTACAGCAAGCAGGTGAACAAGTTGCTTTCTTAGGATTATTGGATACATATCCACCGGAGGGACAAGATTGGTCAAGTCCAAGTGAAGATGATGTAAAACAAGAAATCGCACATGAACAGGCCGCATTTATGGTCACTGCCAATGATGAACATGATGCGCAATTACGTGAAGAAAAGTTAGCTATGTTTACAGATATTGTCGCTAATTATAAAGATGCTATTCGTTTATTATCAACAGCGAAAAGTGACTATTATCACGGTCCGGTTGAGTTATTTGTCGCAACAAAGACTTTACCCAAAAAGATGAATATACAAGCTACCTGGCAGCCATGGATAACGCAATTGAATCTTCATTTTCAAGAATGTGAACATGCGGATATTTTATCACCACAAACACTGGAAACCTTAGGGCCACTGTTAAATCAGTTATTACAATTAGCGAAACGATAAATAATGCATACACTGTGACAGTCATTATCACCTCCTATTGGATGCCATTCAATCGAGAGGTGATAGTGATTTCATTGGTATATGATAGCGTCCTCGTGGGATCACTAAAGGTGTATTGGACACAGGATCACTTATAATAATACAGGACACCCCAAATACATTAAAAATTAATTCAGACGTAATAATCTCTTGCGGTTTTCCCTGTGTGACGATTTTTCCCGCCTGCATAACAATAAGATGATTAGCATAACGGCATGCTTGGTTAATATCATGGAGTACGGTGATAACTGTTTGTTTATTTTCTAAATTTAGTTGCATGAACAAGTCTAATAATTCAATTTGATGAGAAATATCTAACCATGTTGTTGGTTCATCCAGAAAAATAATAGGGGTTTGTTGTGCTAATACCATCGCTATCCAAACACGTTGCCGTTGACCTCCGGACAATTCATCGACATAACAATCAGCTAATAGCTCGATTCCCGTTTGCCGCATTGCTTGCATAACAGCTTGTTGATCTGCTTGGCTCCACTGTTGTAATAACGTTTGATGTGGATAACGGCCACGAGCAACAAGTTCAGCGACAGTAATATTTTCAGGAACTAATGTTTGTTGCGGTAATAAACCTAATTGGCAGGCAAGCATTTTAGTGGGTGTTTTCTGGATGTCTTTTCCATCCAGTAAAATTTTACCTCGTTGTGGTTTTACTACGCGACAGAGTGCCTTTAACAGTGTCGATTTACCACAAGCATTAGGACCAATGATAACGGTAAATTTTTTATCGGGAATCGAAACACTAAGATCATTTGCGACAATGTAGTGTTCATAATTCAAGGTTAAATGTGATCCTATAAGTCGAGATGTCACGTTGCATCGACTTCTTGTAGCGTCATTCATGATATTTTTTCATCATAAGCCAGATAAGATAAATACCTCCAAGGCTAACGGTTACCGCGCCGACAGGAAGTTGAACGGTTTTAACTGTATGTTGAGCAATGAGATCTGCGAGTAACAGCAATAGGCCACCCGTCAATGCACTAGAAATTAACGGCATATAGCTAACATTTGTTAATCTGCGGATTATTTGCGGTGCGGCCAAGGCGATAAAAGAAATCGGCCCTGTCAAAGCAACGACAGCCGCAATTAAGACAATAGCGCAAAAAATTAAATGTAGGCGTTTTTTTTCAATATAACAACCCAAAGTAATTACTTTTTCGTCACCCATTTCCATAATTTTTATTGGTCGGGCCATTAACAGTGTTATTAATAACGTGATGATAATAATAGATAAAATTACGGATGATTTATGCCATGTTATCCCATTTAACGAGCCATTTCCCCACAAGGATGCACGAAAAATGTGTTCTAGCGATCCGGTAACAATAAGCCAACTATTAATTGCGGTTAATATTGCGCTCACGCCAATACCAACGATAATTAAGCGAAAGCTTTGTAAACCTTGCTGCCATGCCAGCAGAAATACTATGATCGCTGATAACAAACCACCCATTAATGCGCCTATTAGCATATGCAGATAGTTATTACTAAATACAATTGTCGTGATTAATGCTCCCGTCCAAGCACCCGTACTAAAACCTATCACATCGGGACTACCTAGTGGATTACGTGTGATTATTTGAAAGATGGCACCACTTACGGCAAGAGCTGCACCAGCCGTAATAGCAACAATAACTCTTGGTAATCGCCATTGCGTAATAATCATTTGAATTGTTGACGGACCTTCACCTTGTAATGCCTGCCATATTTGGGAAAAAGAAAACGTCATAGAACCATGTTTGAGTGCAAATAAGCTGAGTAAGATAATAGATAATAATTGGCACATGTTTATTCCTATGGTGCGACGTGAAATCAATCCACTCAATTTATTATCAGCATAGTGGAATGATATCATTCTGGTCATTATCTTTTTCCTATAATTGTATTGCGTTGTCGGACCAGCCAAATAAGGGTAGGTGCACCAATAAATGCGGTTACAATTGAAACACGAAGTTCACCTCCGAAAATCAAACGGCTTATAATATCTGCGATCAATATTAACAGTGGTGACATTAGCAAGGCATGTAAAAGTATCCAGCGTTGATCTGGGCCACTCCACCAACGTGCGATAGGTGGGATCATCAAGCCAACAAAAGCAATTGGGCCAGCAAGTGCTGTTGCTGAGCCACATAGCAACATAATGGCAATAACAGAGATAATTTTTAGTCGTACAATATTTACACCTAATGAAATAGCAATATCATCACCCATTCTCAACGCATTAAGTGCTGGTGAAATTACCAAAGTCAATAAGCAAGCAATAACAATTATAGGTGCAATGACACGAAGGGGGATTAAACTACGAATGTCAAGTGTACCTACTTGCCAAAATCGTAATTGATCAAAGGCGAATGGATTTAATAAGGCAATATTATTTGTTAATCCTGTAAGTAAGGCTGAAACAGCAACACCGGATAAAATTAGACGTGTTGGTGTAGCATGTTTTCCGGAAAAAGAACTGATAAACCAGACACAAAGACTTGCGATAAAAGCACCTAAACAAGCAATCGTTGTTTTGAAGAAAAAATCAGTAATTCTAAAATATACTAGAGATAAAGCAATAGCAAAACTAGCCCCCGCATTGACGCCTAAAATACCCGGATCAGCTAGTGGATTACGGGTAAGTACTTGAATAAGACAACCCGCTGCACCGAGCGCCATACCAACTACCAATGCTGCAAGTGTTCTTGGTAAACGCGATTGTAGGACAATGATGCTTTCATGACTATTAATTTGCCCTATCAGGCTTCGCCACACGACGTCCATAGAGATATCTTTACTACCAACAAACAGACTAACACAACAAAATATAATTAATAAAAATAAAAATAGGGGGGGGCCAATTTTTCTGCGTAGTTGACAGTAGTAATGTGGTGATGTTTGTTGAATATAGGAAGAGATTTGTGACCTACTTGATAATAAGCTTGGCATGACTAAATCACTCTTCTGTTAACGATTATAATAATTATTTCTATTCTCGTTTTTTTGCGTTATGCTAGCATAGGTTTTTTCAAAAATATATGTTTTCTTTATTGCGCTAAGTTGTTTCCAATATAACCTTTATTATTATGTCCGGAGCTTCATGGCTAACGCATCGATTTTACTTGATTTATCACTATTGAAAACGAACCCTTCTTTTCGTGCTATCTTTTTTGCACGCATGCTATCCGTCTTTGCCTTAGGTATGTTAACGGTTGGTGTTCCTATACAAATGCAATCCCTTACGGGATCAACGTTACAGGTAGGTATTGTTGTCGCGCTTGATGGTATCGGGATGTTTATTGGCTTAATGCTAGGAGGTATCTTAGCCGATCGTTATGATCGACGTTTGTTAATCTTATTTGCTCGGGCAATATGTGGTTTTGGCTTTGTTGCATTAAGTTTTAATGCAGCGTTAGCAACTCCCTCATTGTTGATACTTTATATTTTATCTGTTTGGGATGGTTTTTTTGGGGCATTAGGAATGACCGCCTTGATGGCAGCGATTCCCAATATTGTAGGGCGTGAGAATTTAGGTGCGGCTGGGGCATTAAGTATGATCACCGTTAGATTGGCTGCCATTGTTTCCCCTGCAATAGGCGGAATAATCATCGTCTTTGGTGGCCCGTGGTTTAATTTTATGATTGCTGCCATCGCTACTTTTGCAACACTTATTCCATTAATTCGTCTCCCATCTATGATCCCCCAACAGACAGAAAATGAGCATCCCATCACCTCATTAGCTAACGGCATCCGATTTGTTTACCAAAATAAAATGGTTTGTGGTGTTCTCCTCATTGGTATACTAATGAGTATAGCTGGTGCTGTACGGATCTTATTTCCAAGTTTATCGCAGGATATTTATCATCAAAATTCGGTAGCAACGGGACTAATGTATTCAGCCGTTCCATTAGGTGCTATGATCGGTGCATTTACAAGCGGTAGGATCGCTAAAAGTCAGCGGCCTGGATTATTATTAATTATCAATACCTGTGGCTCTTTTGTCGTATTAGCGCTATTTGGATTAGTTAGTAGTATCATTCCTGCGTTGTTTTGTTTAGTTTGTTACGGTTACCTTAATGCTTTTGCCTCATTACTCCAATTTACAATGATCCAAGGCAATACACCAGATCATCTATTAGGCCGCATTAATAGTTTAGTAACAGCGCAAGACGTTACAGGTGATTCACTTGGCGCATTGGGTTTAGGTCTAGTTGCTCGCATAATTTCGCCAATATCAGCTGCACTTAGCTTAGGGATTTTTGCCGGCTGTAGTTGTTTACTTATTGCATTTGCTGTGAAACCACTAAGACAATTTACCCTAAAATAAGATGACATTTTGTCATCTTTTAATAAAAAAGAGCTAATGATCACTATTCCCATTGTATTATTAAGAGGTCGCTAATTATTTTTACGATGACGGACTACTGAAAAATAATTTTCAATTCTATCTAACATATTCGTTGCACTGTAATAATCAAGACGAAAGGTATCTGCACCCATATCATAAAGCTGATTGTTACGGATCGCAGGGAGATGCTGGAAAAAAGGATTATGGGTTATATCGGCAATTGTATTACGGCTTGTAGCAAAAAGCAGAAATGATTGGCCAGTTAGGCCATCTGCAACTTGTTCACCCGATAGCTGAATTATATCATGACGTATGCCCATACTAGTTATGGTTTTTAAATTATTGGGTAAATTAGCTAAAGTAAAACCTAATGAATTTAATAAGTTACCTTGTGCTGAATGAGTCGTCCAAAGGTTGACTCCGCGACCATCTTCATAATAAACAAACGCTGATATTGGATTGGTTGGCAAATGGAGTGTTTCGCGTAGAGTATGTATGCGTTGTTCGAAAGTATTAATAATTTTGTTTGCATCCTCTTCATGCCCAATAATATAACCGAGCTGTTGAGTTAATTGTTGCCAACTTTTATCACTATAATCAATGAGTATTGTTGGTGCTATTGATGCTAATTGATCATATATTTTTAAGGCAGAATCGCCACCAGTTGTCGAGACAAGAATAAGATCAGGTAATACGGCAGCAATGAGCTCAGCGTTAGGTTCACCAATATAAAGTGGTTTAATTTGCCGTTGCTTGGCAATTGTTGCCCATTGAATGAAGAATCCCTGATCATCAGAAACGGGTGTATTTGGTGCAGTAGCACCAGAACCAACCAAAGGCGCATTAATCGCTAAAAGTGTTCCTGTTAAGGTCACACTCGTCGAAACAATGCGTTGTGGTTTAGTATAAAGCGTTATTTTTCCCCTCAATGTTTCAATTGTTCTTGGCCATTGTGAGGTTAAATTTGATTCTACAGGCGTGACTGATTCGATATTCGTTATTTGTTTATTTTTATTATTATCATGACACCCCGTATTGGGAAAAAGTATTAACAAAATTAATATAAAACTCACTGAATAAGAACAATGCGTCACGTGCTATTCCTTTATTATCTTTATACGCAATAAAGTACTTTATTATTCCAATTAGCTAATGCGTATTTACCATTGTAGTATACTGAGTGATTATTATCTTTAATAGATAGTCGTGTAATAATTTATTCTGCCACTTTATAAGTAAATGTACTTATTATTATAAAAGTAAATAATTGTTATGTTCAATAAATCTCATAGTAGTACTTTTTTAATAAACTACCTTATTGAATAACCATCTTATCTTTATATTCTTCTCATTATAAATTTAGCTATTTTTTTATGTATCAATATAATATTAACTAAAATAGTTTATTATTTATATATTGAAATATATTCTTAAAAATTTTCACTAAAAAATAGATAAATAAGTATGACTACATTAATATTTATTTTTATAAATACACAGTAGTTTTCGTGATAAATAGTGTGATTGAAGTGGTGTACCAAGAGCATTATTAATATATCTTATACCATCAATTTTAATATTTAGATTAAAATGGTGATGGCCATAAACATGGATAGATGGTTTTAATTGCCTAAGTTGTAAATCGAGTAAAGCACTCCCCATGACAGGAAATAAGAGTTGATATCGTTTGGCAATATTGTCTGAAATAATATCAATACGGGGTAAAAAATGCGAAAATGTGATTACCCTATTGGTATGATTAACGGGTATATAATCACGATTTAATTGTAGAAAAAAATGAGTTATATGATTTGGTGTATAATTTTCAGGCCAACGGCAATAATGATAATCCATCCATATCATTTTTAGTGCTTTTGTAGGTTTTTCAAATGAATAATCGTACCAACTAAAAAGAGGATAAATGGTGATCCCATGTAAATGTAAGGGTACCATATGAATACCAAACTGTTTAGCCATTTCTCTGATAATCCTTAATTTATCAAAAGAATCCCTAAATGTATTGTTTCTGATCCATAAATCATGATTACCTGGTACAAATACAACATTAGCAAATCGGCATGTTAGTTTATCAAAACCTATCTGAATTAATTCTAATGAATCAGAAATATTTCCCGCAAGAATTAATGTATCTTTCTGATAATCTACCATTGATAGGTGATTTAACCATTCTTGGTTTTCTGGATATTCAAGATGTAAATCAGAAATAGCAAATATACGCATAACATTCCTTGTTAAATAAAGTGAATGGTAAGTAATATTTATAATCATTAACTGGGATTTATATCAATAAATTAAATTTTTTAAATTATATTACATTGACTATATACAACAAATTAAAAAAATAACATTAATTTAATATGATTTAAAGATTACATTTTATAAATCACTTTATATTAAGTGGGTTATAACTTCAGGTTATAATTAAATGAATATGAAAAATTAATAATTAATAATACTCTTTTTATGATAGGATAAATAAATATAGAGTTGTTAAAATGGTTATATAAATTATTTTACTTACTTATTAGTATAAATAAAGAGTAAGGATTAATAATAGATATACTGTTAATATTAAATAATCAATAAGATAGTAATAAAGATAAAGTAAATGTCACACTAAATTTTTTTTAGTTATTTTAATAATAAATTATTTATTAGAATGTTATCAATAAATATATAATCATGTTGTATTTGTAGTTTATTATTTTAGTCTTTGTTTAAAGATAAATAAATACTAAAATAATAACTGGTTATAATGGTAGATAATATAACAAAAAGTTTACATATTATTAATGTCATAAATAATAACTTGAAAACAAAATAAATTTATTTTAGTTATATATATATTAACAATATTAACTGTAATTAATAACTTATAAAAGTTATATTATTTTTTAAACATTTTATTTTTTCAAATAATTAATCATTAAATAATTTTAACCTGTATAAATATAACCCATATTTTTTACAAAGCTTTTGTTAACGAAATGTAATAATAAAATTTAAAAATAATATTGTCATTAATTAATACTTTAAATATTATTATTTAAAATAACAAGTAACAAAGAAGAGTACTATGATAATAGTAAATTAACTATAATAAAGCTATATGCGAAAATTTTTCTGTTTAAATAATGTGATTAATTAGTGTAACATACTAATTAAAATTTAAAAGAGACTTTTTCTATTAAAAAACACTTGTTTTATTGAAATTAAATAAAAATAATAACAGAATAATGAATAAAGAAGATCTACCAATAAATGTATAATAGTTAATATTGTTTCAATTAATTTAACTATTTAATAAAAATAAGGATGTAACATTATGAAGTACCAATTTCAAGAAGGTAGCCTCGAATTTAATAGTAATTATCAGGATGAAACAGTCCATGTTATTCGCTTAACAGAACCTCAATCAACGATCGTCATCACACGAGAACCAATAAAACAAGGGCAGACTTTAAAAAAATATACAGAAAATCAAATGGCTGTATTAAAAAAAAGCATGAAAAAATTTCTGGCAGAACAAAGTCAAGAAATACAGCTTGCGGGCGGAGATTTAAATGGGTATGAAACGGTATGTCAATTCGAGAAAAATGGCGTAAAACTCTTCCAACGGATGGTTATATTTCAACAGCAACAACAGATAATTGTCATTAATTATACATTATTACGTAAATTTACACCCGATGATATAGCCTTCTGGGAGAAGGTAAAGCAAAGTTATCAACCGACAATTATGCTTTCTTAAAAATCGTTAACAAATTAACAATAGCTAATGTATTTTTGATTAACAATAAAGCGATCTGTGAATATGTTCTTTTATTGATTGTTTTATTCGTGATACATTAATACTATTAGTTTGCTTATTAGTCTATTAGATTTAAATAGTTATAGACCATTGATATAAAATAATCATCATATCTATTAATGTATCTACATAGCTAATAAGCATAATTATGCATTGATTATAGTTATACTGTCTCTATATAAATCTCACATTTTGCGAGAGAACACAATCGAGTAAAATATGCAACTACAACAATTAAATCGTGATTTTTCTGTCTGTAAAATAAGTTCGGTTAAAAATATCGATATAACTAATACTTTTACATTTATGTCAATTACTGATGATGAGATCTCTTTAGTCTGTGAAACATCGTATGTACCGGATAATACAATTGATGTTGAACATGGCTGGAAGGCACTTAAGATTAGTGGTATTTTAGATTTTGGTATGATTGGTGTAATATCTAAAATAGCAACTCTGCTGGCTGAACAAAAAATTAGCTTATTTGTCATTTCTACTTTTAATACTGATTATATATTACTTAAATCAGAAAACTACAGTAAGGCGATAGATGTATTATGTTTGAATGACTATACTATTATTTAATTGTTGTTACATGCTCTGATGGCATGTAATAACTGCTTTTAAATAATAACAAAACTTATTTAATAGTAGAATAACGCTGTAATTTATTTAATATAATAAATTATAATTAAAATAACTAACCCATATAATTAAAAAATATTATTTAATATAAAAATAAATATTTTTATATTTATTTAAAATAAAGTTAATTAATGAATTGATAGTGTGTATTATTATATTAATAACTATAAAAAGATTATATGGTTACTGTTGACTTATTATATTTTATTAGTAAAAACATGTTACTAATTAAATAGTTAGAATAAATTATCACATTAATTAATAACAATATTAGTTTAATATGATTATATTAAATAAAGGTAAATTTTATTATTTATTTAATAACTTATTTTAAATATAAGTTACATATTTTTATAGATAACCTATGACATTTTAAATGGCTAAGATAAGATTATAATAATAAATACGAGAGTTTTCCTTTTTAGATAATAATATATTTATACAATATAGTTAACTTACTTTCTATCTATATAAAATAATAGATTATTTGAAAGTAAATTATATGACGAATCACAAAAAAAACGTCTTCTGATGTAGTGTATCGAGCAACCAAACTCAAAAGGATCCAAATGCTTTAGCTAAAAGTTTACTACTAGTACCGTATTGGAGCATTAAGTCAATCATTTGGATTTTCTTTATCGCTGTCTTTAACGTGGCTAAGTAAACGTTGTATCACTTCAGAATTGATATTCATTGTTGACCATTGTACCAGCTATTAATTAGCACACTTAACATTTCGGGATCTTGACGGAGTGTTACATCTTCTTCGATAAGGCCCGTATCTAGTATCCGATGCAGTTGTCCGTTACGCAAATCAAAATAATAGTTGTGCTATAATAGCCTGGTTAATCAGATAGTTAATATTACGAATATTTTTTTTGTCTGCTTAATCGTTAATAATCGAGGTAAAATATCAAAGGTTGAGCATTTACGGTTAATCTCTTCGGTGACAAACTTATCAAAGTGTTTTTACATTGCATTAAGTTTAACTTGTTTAATTAAGAATAAATATCCAAGATGTAGCATTATCGCCTCCGGTTAATAATGTATTATATTGCTGACAATTGCTTTGTGATGGTGTATTTAGCAGGATTTCTTTTATCTTTAGTTTTGGCAACAAGTTCAAGCAGCCGATTAATAATATTATATACCGCTTCATCAGTCAGTATTTTTTCTTCTAAGACTACTTCTGCTGCTGTAATTCCCAGCTCTTCACCACGATAAGGAATCAATGTGCATAACTCAACCATGGCTTTGTTGCCTTTGCGTTTTTTTTAATAAATGACTTTGTAACGTTTTAATTAATTCAAGGAGTTTTCAACCCCAAAAGGGCTCACTATTTCGTAATGTTTCTGGCTTTTGTTTTAAATATTCAAATAATACCAAGGATGATATAATATTTAGCTTTTGATAAAACAACGAGTATGTATGGCAACATATACCTGTTTTTCAAGCACATTGATACGCTCAGCAAAAATCTGTAACAGAACTTTTTTATTTCCATTTGTTGATTAGTGGGGATTTTAATAAAAAAGCCTCGGCTATGACATAACCGAAAATGTGCAACGCTGATTTTGATGACTTCTCTTGTTAATTTAACGGTTTCAGTACTCAATCAAATTGATAAGCTTAGCAGTGGGGAATAATTGAGGGATATACACATCATGTATACGTGGGACATATTTCGCTTTAAACTTTCTAACGGTTATGCATTATCTTATCCTTGATACCCTTTGCTACATAATAACTCGTATAATCACCGAACACAGAGCGGGTCTTTACTAGGCTTATATTAATTTTTGTGATAGCAACGTGTGTAGAAAGGGAATAAATTCACCGAATTTAGAGTGGTTTTGTTTTTTTTGATAATACGTTGCCGGCGAAATAGTATTTAAATATTTTTCTATCGTTCTGTGGTTTAATTGTAGCTTTCTAGCAATTTTATGTTGATAAACGCCTTCTTTGAAATAAAGCCGTCTAATTTTTAAAATAGTTTTCATGTATAATATCCGGATTTTGCTTCGTTAAATTCGGAGAGTTTCACAACGTGTACAAAAATATAGCCTGTTATGCTTTTCGACGATATTCTTGTACAAAACCGATGCACTTTTACACAATATTTAACACATTGAATAACTTATTTTTTATTAATCAAAAAGTTAACAATAGCAGTGTTATATTCTTCGTTTCCAACAAAATCTTTGTAAATTATTAAGCTCGCTTGAGCTAAAATCTGATGCTCTGCAAGTCTAATCCTTTTCATCTCTAGTGTTTTACCTTTTCATTAATCTCAAAAAAGGGAGCGATTTTACTAACCGAGCGATTTGAATAAATAAGGAATTATTCGTGACAAAATTTTATCATTTTTAATGCTTCAACAAGCCTTGGGATATCAAGCAACTGAAGACAAGCTAAACTCAACCTTCCATTTGTAAGAATATAAATAGCGTATTTTTTTGCTAATTCAGAAATTTCTGGCGTTGTAAGGTCAAGATTGATAAACATTCCATTACTGTTCTGATTTATCACTAATTTATCTAATCCCACTGCACGAAGGGCTTCGAGTAATGCTCTTTTACGCAAATGTAAACTATTAGATAATTGAGTCAATTCCTCATACCATATAGTTGATAATGAGTCGCTTCCAATAACTTTTGCAACTTTCTTAGCGATATTCTGAGGAGGCATTGAGTATGACGAACGCACAATTCGTTTCGCATATGTTTCAAAGCCCTTTACAATTTCCTGTTCTTTGGCAAAACAAGTCAATGTTCCCAGCCGTTCGCCATAAAGTCCTAAGCTTTTCGAAAATGAATTAACAACAAAAAAATAATTTAAATGTTTATGCAATAGGAATAGAATATTTTTATCTTGTTCTATACCATGAGCTAACCCCATATAAGCAAAATCTACAACAACAGACACTTTTTTGTTTCTTGCTAAAATTGCTACAATTTCCCATTGTTCAAGGTGTAAATCAACGCCTAAAGGGTTATGACAACAACCCTGAATGAGAAGGATGTCTCCATTTTCCATTTGCGAAATATCTTTTAACATCAAATCGAAATCTAGTTCACCATTTTCATCCAGAGAATAGTGATAATAGGAAAAATCTAGGTTAGTATTTTTGGCAATTTCAATATGATTATCCCAAGTGGGGCAGCTAAACCATACTCTACGGCACTGCTCAAATCGTTTGAGAAGAGAAAAAATTAACCATATTCCTCCTGATGCCCCTATCGTTTGAACAACAGATTGATAATACTGGTTGGATGTTTGAATACTCAACAAAGAGGCAATTTCTCTACGAAATGTGGTTTCACCAAGTATAGAAAAATCAATGTTTCCTTCATCTTGAATTGAAATATCAGGACTATTTAAAACAGTAAATCCCGTTGTTTTATGCAATTCACTTTCAAAATATCCAAGACATAAATTCATTTTATTCACTCGGGTATCTTTGCCAATTTGAGATGAAATCTCTGCTATTGGATCAAGCATGATCATATTTTCAATAGAAAACATACTAATACTTCCCAGATTATTTCAACATGTTATTTATTTTTCATGCAAATAGATAGCGCAGCCTGTGCAATAGAGTCAGCATCAATCATAAAATCAATCCAGTATGATGGGCGGCTACTTCCTGATTGCATAAACCAACGCACATGCTCTGTGGGAATACCCAATACAAACAGATGGTTATGAATTTTTCCGTCAGCACCAATTGGATTAAAGGGGGAGGGAGTTACATTAACGCCACCCGTTTCGAATGCATTGCCTGCTTTATCTCTATTTATGAAAGGCGTGTAGATTCCACGTTCATATAATTTAATCGTCAGCGGATTTTTGTCTTGCTGGAGATTAGCAATAGGAACTCGAGCATCGATTAATGTTGTGACTGTTTGTTTATACTGCTCAAGCACATCTGACGATAGAATGTAACCGTGTTCACCTATATCAAATCGTGCTTTAGGCGGTGCTATCGAAACTATCCCTGCGTTAATCAGTGCAAGAAGCTGTTTTATACGAAATAAAGGGGGACCAGCTGAAAGCAACGCGATGATAGGAGCGTAATCATGGAGGAACGATTGATGTGAATCTGGTGTCAATCCCCCAAAATCAATAGCCTCACGTAGACTGTCACGAGAAAAACGCAATACATCTAACGCACTTTTTAAGGGTGAATTTACGTTGCCAACGATAGCTTCTGATAAATCAGACAGTAATAAATCGATTAAATTCTTTTTCCATTCCTCAATACTATTGAAAATTTGCCCATCAAACGGTCTTGCTAACCGCTTGAGATCAAGTGGTGCGATTTTTTTATTTAATATCTTTGAGGCAATGGATGCTAATGAAATACTATCTTCAATTTGCTTCTCTTGGACGATGTTAATAAATTGATTTGCAGCAATCTGATCAAGCTGATTAAAAATAAGTTGTCGAAAATAAGTTAAATTAACTTCAGCTTCTAATAAAGGCCAAACATCATAACTGAAGTCTAAATTATCTGCCATTTGCTGACGCAGACCCGCAATCTTTGCATTTGTGAAAATGATACCACTATATTTATAATCAGCTGGTTTCTGATTGCGTCCTCTAGCTAAAATGGGTAAACCACTACGCGAACCACAATATAAGATCGGTTCTTGCCCCGAAGGAGAATAAATAATTTGATTATCATCAGACTCTATATACTTGCCACCACGCCCTTCGGTTAACTCAGCGATAATATCAAAGAATGAAAGACCGATACCAATAACACCAACTTTCTCTTGAGGGTGTATAGATGTAAGATCCATCTCATTTGCTGAATCACTAGCATAAAATGTTACTTTATTATTAGTTTTTGCAAAGTCTTCTAGCTTTTTAAAATATCCTTGATATTGGTTAGTAGAATGCCCCGTAGTTATTACTACAGCTTTGTTAATCCAAGAACCATGTTGCTTTGATACAACAAGATAGCTATCATTCTGTTTTTCAATATCAATAATAGTATCCAGGTATTCAATTAGTTGAACATGTTTAGGAAGGTGAGATCGTATTGTTTTATAGACAAAATATAAATACTCACCATAATACTTTCTAGGGGCAAACCCCTGATACTCGTCAAAGTCACTATATTCACTTTTCCACCATTCGGCAAAAGAGGGACCACATCCGGGAGTTGCTCCTTCAATAGGTCCATGACCTGAAAAAGCGGAAATTTCCGTAGCTAGGGTGTTCATTATGTAACTTTTACTTTGGGAGCTATTCCAAATTCGCCCCTGTCCAATACAACTATCATCAACTACAATGATATTCAATTGTTCTGCTTGTTGGCGGCTATTAAGACGAGCAATTAGTCTTTCAAGGACAGACATTCCACGCGGACCAAGCCCAATAATAGTAATAGTATTTATTATCATTTTTTATTCCTATATTCAAATAGCTCTATTTTTTTCAATGATTTCATTGTTTCTTGTATATCATCTAGATTATCGATGTAGCGTTTCTTCACGATAGGCTCAATTTTCAATTGAAATATATCGTTTTTGGTATAGACATGTTCTTTTACTAGATCAATTCCGATTTCCATGTAATGATTATCCAGTAACTGTGACCAAAGTTTTTCAATATCAGCTTCTTTTAAAATTAAAGGTAATAAATCATTAATCGAAGCATTCTTATAAAATATATCGCCAAAGCTTGGGGCTATAATGACGTTAAATCCCCAATCTTTCAGTCCCCAAACAGCAAATTCACGCGAAGAACCAGTCGCAAACTCACGGCCTGCAACTAAAATCGTCGCGCGTTGATATTTTGGATTATTCATGATGAAGTTAGGATCTTCACGCCAATCACCGAACAACGAATCCTCATGTCCAAACCGAGTAGGTTTATAGCAAAATCTGGCTGGCATAATTTGGTCTGTATCAATATTGTTTCTAAGTAATGGCATTCCTCTGCCTCGATAAAATTGTCTATTCATTGTTTAGTAATCCAAGATCATCCACTGTTGCAATATGGCCTTTAATTGCCGAAAGTGTTGCGATTCGTGGTGAAGTAATATGTGTCCTAACTTTACTTCCCTGTCGCCCCTCAAAATTTCTATTACTAGTTGAAACTACTCGCTTACCTGGTGTTAACTTATCACTATTCAAACCTACACAAAGAGAGCATCCAGATAGGCAGCGAAAGTCGGCTCCTGCTCTTTTAAAAATTTTATCCAATCCTTCGTTTATGGCTTGTCTATAAACAGCCATAGAACCAGGTACAATCAACATATGTACGTCAGAATGGACTTTATGATGTTTAAGAAGAGATGCTACGATTCTAAGATCTTCAATACGACCATTGGTACAAGACCCGATAAATACATTATTGATTGGTAGCATAGAGACAGTTGTTCCTTCTTGTAATCCCATGTATTCAATTGCTTGTTGAGCGGCTAAACATTCGCTTGGATCGGTAATTTTTTCAACAAAGGGAATGATTTCTCCAAGTGTTACTACTTGGGAAGGATTTGTCCCCCACGTAATCATGGGTTGAATTTTTTCGGCATTCATATGGACATATTTATCGAATTTTGCTTCTTGATCAGTGGCGTAAGATAACCATTCTTGAATCATTTCTTGAGAGACATCTATTTGACGTTTTGCTAAAGCTTCTTGAAGATAGCTAATTGTAGTATCGTCAGGAGAGATAATTCCTGCACTTGCACCAGCCTCAACGGTCATATTACAAAGTGTCATGCGTTGTTCTATCGAAAGGGAGGTGATTGCACTACCTCTATATTCAATAATATAGCCTTGTCCTCCACCAGTTCCTATTTTTCGAATGATCGAAAGTGCCAGGTCTTTAGCATCAATATTCACTGATAATTTGCCATCAACATGTATACACATTGTTTTAAAAGGAATAGCTCGTAGCGTTTGGGTAGCTAAAACATGTTCTACTTGGCTTGTTCCAATACCAAATGCTAAAGCACCAAATGCACCGTGTGTTGTTGTATGAGAATCACAGCAGACTAATGTCATCCCTGGTAGCACTCTGCCTTGCTCAGGTGCTATAACATGAGTTATTCCTTGCTCGTATGAGCCCAGTTTATTATGCTTGATACCATGTAATTCACAATTTCGTCGTAAGAGATTAATTTGAGTCCATGTTAAAGGATCTTTTTTTATATTAATAACAGACGTTGTAGGTGTATTATGATCTTCAGTTGATAATGTTCTATCGGGTCTATGAACCTTTATACCTTTTTCTTTTAATCCATCAAAGGCAGGTGGGGTATTAATTTCATGAAGAAGATGCAAATCTATATAAAGAAGGACTTCATTCGCACCTAAGGAATCAACAATATGTGATTGCCAAATTTTCTGAACAATTGTCTTAGGATTCATCAACTTCACCAGTAGATGTTAAAGGTTTTTTATTTTTAGAGCATAAAATAAAACACAATAAAGCCGAAAATGTTAGAATAGTTACAGCTCCCCACACAGCTCCCCATCCGTAGCCATGAGCGATACGAGAAACTAGAATAGGTGTTAGAAACGATGCGATAAATACGGTGGTACCAACCATACCTAACGCGGTACCTGCACGTTCAACGCCTGCTTTCACAGCCGCTTCGGTGTAAGCAATACCATGCCAGGCATGGCCGAACAAACCGGTTAACACAAGAAATACAACGCCCATATAGGTGTTATTAACCATTAAACAAAGCACCAAAGAAGCCATTCCACCAAGGATGGCGTAATACTTTAACAATGGAATACGATTCTTTTTTTTGTCGGTATAGTAACCCGACCAAATCCTGAGAAGTCCTCCACCTATCTGAACACCAATGAGAATGATAGAAATCGATGCTAAATCTATATCGAGCACATCTCGCATATAGACCCCACCAAATGTAAGTACTGCCATTTGAGGAACAGTTAGAAAACCAGCAGATATAACAACTCTCCATACTTCAAAACTTTTCAATGGTGAGGGTATAGCGAGAGTCAAATTGGCTGCCTGTTTTAATTCGGTATGTTTAGAGTTGATAAAAAGAACAACAACAAGGCCGACAACAAAACCTGTGGAGGCTAACGCAATGAATGTTATTTCAAAACCATATGTATAGGCTAGCCAAGGGAGCAAACCTGTGCCAATTGCGCCTCCAACAGGAATTGCCGTTTGGCGAATACTCATAGCAAAGCCGCGCTCACTATCATCAAACCATGACATTATTGTTCTACCTGATGATGAATTTATACTGCCACCAAAGGCACCTGCTATTGCTAAAGCCGCTGCCAAGTGTAAATATTTAACACCACCAAGCGAAGCCTCTGGCGTAAGCGATATGGCTATAACAACAAACACTATTGCTGAGGACCATAAACCTAGCGTTAGAACTGTTTTGTCGCCCAACTTATCTGTGAGGATTCCCCAAATTATCTCTGAAGCCGCAACGCCCAACCCCATCGAACCTAAAACAAAACCAAGCTCATATAATGAAAAATGATAAGCATCTCGCATTAAAACTCCCGTTATAGGAATACCAGCAAACCCCATTGCGAATGTTGCTTGCGCGAGCACGCCAACGCCAAGAACAAACCAACGATAATTGTTTTTTTTATTCATTTTTTTCCTCAATGAAATATGGTAAATTGCATTTAAAATTAGATGGTTATATTTAGGGTGTATACACCCTAAATATAGGGTTCAATCAATTTTTTTACGGGCTCTAGCCAAACAATCAAGCCTATACATCCAATATCTGATGCCCATGATTCATGTTTTGATCCTGGTTTAAGTAGTACTAGATCATTTTTTCTCACTGTACCCGTTGATGTATGTATCTCACCTTCCAACATATACATTAATTCAAAACCAGTATGTAAATGGAGAGGACTATGTCCACCTTTGTGATAACGAATAATTGCTGCTGAGGCTCCATTAGCTTCTTCACCTTTAAACAACCAATGGACTTCTGCATTTGTACGCCCATTAGAAACAATGGGTTCGAATTTAATGTCTTCGCTGCGTAGTCTTTCACCAAGTATACCTACTAGAAACCTCGGTAAAACTTCAGGTAACTGATCAATATTCATGACTTATCCTTACCTTAATTATCTATAAAGCAAGTTGGATCGTTTTTTATTGCCCAGTTTGCATATTCTTGAACTTTGGACGTATCAGAAAAGCTATAAGTTTTTAGTAACCAGCGTTTATGTCCTTGTTCTAGATCCGTGACATCTATCCACTCTCGATTATGGATACCTGTTTGATTGCCAAAAATTAACAATTCTCCTTTTTTAATCATATGACGTAATTTTTCAGATTGACTCATTGCATCTTTTAGTTCTAGCAGAGCCTTAATTGCTTCAATGTCATTAGGATCTTGAGGGCGCGTGAATGTGTCTTGATAACGAATTTGATCTTTTTCAAGTAAAATTGCATGGGGAGTGGAAGTATGCCAATTTTTGTTACTTTCTCGAGAACGGTCATCGACATCCGTCTGAAATATTTTTTTGGATAATATTGAGGTGGTTTTTTCGCTCAAATATTTTTTTAACTCTTTAGCATCGATATAATTGGTATAAATAAGCTCAGACTCGTAAACACGTAAACCTAATAAAGATACATAGTCAGCTCTTACCGTATGATAGGAACGATCGCAGTGATAAATTAAGTTACCATCTGTAAAACCTGTTTTTTTACCTTTAAATTTATTGAACGAAACTAGATCGGTAAAATAGTCACCATTATTACGGCTTTGATATGAAAATAGCGGAGTGTGTAACAATTGGGATATGAGTTCCATGAAACCTTCACTAATGAACGTGTTTTTGGTTAGATATTTATGTTCAGTTGGATTATCTAAATCAAGTTCAGGTAATTCGTGCTCTATTGGGCAATTACCTAGGATATGAACATGATTACCTTTCTCTGAGCGATCAGTTATGATTGTATTGCAGGTATAAATCAAACTTTCTGGCACAACACCATTAACAATAAGCGTAGAAATATATTTCTTAAATGCAGGATAATCATTATAGGGATGATTTTTGTTTAATGTTAGAAGTTGCTCAAGCTGCTTTTTCTCATCCTGTGTAAATGTGTAATTCAATTTCATACAAATTTCCTTATTTAAAAGCTAACTCATTGATGGTTGTAATATTTGCAATTTTGTTAATGATGTGGACGGCACATTCGTGACTGTATTTATCTGACGAAGAAATACAATCTTCAAGGACTTGTACTTTATAATTTCTGTCATGCGCAGAAAGTGCTGTTGAAAGGACTACAAACTCCGATGAAACTCCAGTTAGAATAACTTCCTCAATATTATTCAGGCGAAGCAACATATCTAAATTGGTATTTAAAAATGGATCAATATGGTGCTTCGTAATGACCGACTCTCCTTCTTTAGGTAAAAGCGCATCACAAATTTGTGTTGCCCAGCGACCTAAGATTGCTTGTTTTCGCTCTTTAACGTGTTTAAATAGTTTAGAGTTAGGTAACCACTCAGCATAATTTTTACTAAAACCAAAAACTACGTAAATGATCATCATGTTATGTTTTCTTGCTACATCTAACACCCATGCAATATTTTTAATGATATTGCGTTCTTTCGATTGCGTATAAAACCCATCATGTCCAACACTACCTTCTGGGTGAACTAATTCATTAATAACATCCAGAACCAATATAGCTTTTTTAGTCATCATTTTAGTCCCTATTCTATTTCGCTATATTGAGAATCAAAGCTATCAACTTTTATTTCTAATTCAGAAAGCGTTAAACAACTATTTTCGAATCGATTATTGATAAAACTCTCATAGAGTTCATCAAGCAATTTAGGCTGAGCTGCAATTTTCTTTTTATCGAGTAAATGTTTTATTATCGACTTACCTGAGTGGCGTGAAACAAAAAATTCACGTTGGCGATTAAAAATATCTGGTTTAACAAACTCATAGGTATTTGGATCGGCGAGAATACCTTGCTGGTGAATCCCCGCAGCAGTACCAAATACATAGCGTCCAAAGATAGGTTGATTTCGAGATATGTCCATACAAATAGTGCTACAAAGCAATTGATAGACATCATATAATTTGCTTAATCTAATATCGGTATAAACATGATAAATATCGCGTTTAAAAAATAGCGTTGAGGCAACTGTTTCTAAAGATGCGTTTCCAGCTCGTTCTCCGATACCGCCTAGTGTTACCTGTACTTCATCTGCACCCGCCTCAATACCTGCAAGTGTATTTGCTAATGCAAGACCCAAATCATTATGGCAATGTGTTGAAACACTGATATTTTCCCCCACTTCTGATTTAATGAAGCGGATAAGATTTCCAAATTCATAAGGGGAAGAAAACCCCGTAGTATCAGCTAGAATAATCTGATTAGCTCCAGCATCTACTGCGGCGTGAACCATTTCTTTCATAAAATCATAATTAGCACGACTAGCATCTTCAATACCAACAGAAATACGACAATCACTATTTTGACGAACAAAGTGAACAGTCGTCGTCATTTCATCAATAGATTGCGCGCGAGTAATATTCCGTTTATTTTTTAAGTGAATATCACTACCTGTAGCCACGATCTGAAGAGTGTGGTTTTTACTTCTACCAGCCGCATCAAAAGCAAGCTGTACATCTTTTTCCAATGTTCGAGAAAATGTTGCTATTCCCGATAGAGTTACTTCCTGACTAATCAACTTTGTGGCTTCAAAGTCAAATTTAGATGAAGCGGGAAACCCCGTTTCGATATGATTAACTCCTAAGGCCTCTAACTCTAAAGCTATTTTAAGTTTCTGTTTTGGATTCATCGCGTTTTGTGGCGCCTGTTCTCCATCTCTTAACGTTGTATCCAGGATGGATATTTTTTTCATTTTACCCCCCTTTCTTATTAATATAATACCAACTGGTACGTATTACATCATACCGACACATGTTTGTATACATGTAAAAATAAAAATAAAAACAACGTATCTTACGATAATAACAGAAGTTTTTAATTAATTGTTGTTTTTTAAAGTGTGTAGTGTATTATTTTACATACAAACTAATTGGTATGTATGGTGATAATGTAAACGTAAATGGAGGTGAGGTAATAATGACAAATGTAGCTATTAATGGTTTTGGTCGTATTGGGCGTAGTTTTATGCGTGCGTTGTATGGGCGCTCGCATAATATCAAAATTGTTGCGATCAATGACTTAGGTTCGATTGAACAACTGGCTCATCTTTTAAAATATGATACGACTTTTGGGCGTTTTGCCAAAAGTGTCGAAGTAAAAAAAGGTTGCTTGGTAATTGATGGTCAAGAGATTGTTGTATACCAAGAACGAAATCCTGAAAATCTTCCATGGGCTAAACACAAAGTCGATATTGTACTAGAATCAACAGGTGTATTTAATGATGGAAAAAAAGCTCAAGCCCATATCAAATCTGGGGCTAAAAAAGTTCTTATTTCTGCGCCTGCGTCAAATGTTGATTTAACCATTGTTCAAGGTGTTAATAACCACATGTATAACAACGATGAACATCACATTATTTCAAATGCTTCATGTACAACAAACTGTTTAGCTCCTTTAGTTAAAGTACTACATGAGAACTTTGGTATTAAATCGGGTTTTATGACAACTATTCATGCTTATACCCAGGATCAAAACCTGCAAGATGCTCCACACCGTGATATGAGGCGAGCGCGTAGTGCCGCTCAAAATATTGTTCCTACATCAACAGGTGCAGCGCAATCAATTGGTATTGTCATCCCCGAGTTAAATGGAAAATTAGATGGTGGTTCAGTACGGGTTCCTGTAATTACAGGATCAATGATAGATCTTACTCTAAATTTAGAGAAAGAAGTGACAGAGCAATTAGTAAATGATACTATTAAGCAAGTAGTTAACTCAAAAAAAATAGACGGTATTCTCGCTTATACAGAAGATGAAATTGTGTCATCTGATATTATTCAAAATCCAGCTTCCTCTATTTTCGACTCTAAACTCACTAAGGTTATCGATGGTAAATTACTCAAAGTTGTCAGTTGGTATGACAATGAATGGGGGTTTTCAAACCGTTTAATAGATACTATTTTGCAGATTAATTAAATATAAGCATACCATCGGCTGATGGTATGTATCTTATGATGAAAATGAATAACAAACGAAGTTCCAAAGAAAAGCTAATCGAAGCTATGGCTGATCTTCTATTAGAAAAAGGTCTAGCTAGCACTAGCCCAAGAGATATTTTGACTCGTGCTGAAGTTGGCCAAGGTAGCCTCTACCATTATTTTAATGGTAAAGAGGATCTATCCCTACATGCAATAAAATACAATGTAGAGCAACTCATAAGTTGCAATACTTCAGTACTAAATACAGATAAAAATGCATATAGTAAACTTTCAGATCTGCTATTAAAATATCGTAATATAAATAGAGGATGTTTGGTTGGTCAACTGGCTCGAGATAGATCTATTATGGAAAATAAAGAGTTAGCGGCAGAAGTTACTCGTGGATTTGAGTCTATGAAACAAACGCTAGAAAACCTTATAAAAATTGGAATTGCTGAGGGTAGTATTTCTAATGTTCTTGCACCATTAGAAGCAGTCACACTTATAATATCTACTTTGCAAGGTGCGTATATCTCAGCAAAAGGATTGCAAGATGACTCATATTTTCATCTAACTATTAATACACTATTGAAGATATTTATTCCATAACATAAGTTTTAGAATAAGGTTTGTTTTTTACTTGTCATTTATCAAGTTCACAAATAACTGGTCGGGGATAATATGAGTGATCTTCGCTAAAAAAGCGGAAAGATATTCCCTCTATGGTTTAGAGGAAAATTGCGGGAAAAATTTCATAGTAAAAAATCCAGATTTGAGTTTAATTTGTAATTGGTTAACTTTGTCCAGCTACCGTGATCCTATAAAACGCTAATCGTTAGATGTCTATTACGACTTTTAGGGGAGCAATTTAAAATGACAATATATAAAAAAGCAGAGAAATACATGTAAAATGCGCACTGCGGTTCGTTCTTGCGCTTCTGCTATTCAAAAATTTTAGTAGGCTCAGCTCTATATCAAGCAGGAACAGAAAAATAAACGGCGAAAGAAAAGAAAACAATTGATTCAAAAGTATTGTGTAGTGATAAATAGACAGAAAAAACCAAAACGTTGGCGGTATTTGCTTTATCCCAATCAAATAAAGAGCGTTAATTTAGTGTTTTTATTTTTTTCTTTTAAAGTATCATTATTGTGATTAACGAGCTGAATTCTTATTGTATAAGTTAATCTATTTATCTATTATTTAAACAATAAACAATAAACAATAAACAATAAACAATAAACAATAAACAATAAACAATAAACA
>CALYQQ010000022.1 GCA_945288535.1 uncultured Enterobacterales bacterium
GCCAGGTTTTTAATAAAGAGTGACTGGGTATAAGCCGGGTTACTGAAAGAATAAACTTATATCATGCGTCGTAAAAAAATATCTAAAGAATAGATGAGATTTAAGTTAGACAGATTCGTTTGATAGCTATAGCACGGTGGTCCCACCTGATTCCATGCCGAACTCAGAAGTGAAACGCCGTAGCGCCGATGGTAGTGTGGGGCATCCCCATGTGAGAGTAGGACACTATCAAACATTAAATATAAGAGCCCCTGTTTTACAGGGGTTTTTTTATGTTAAATATAATATGTAAATTATTCCCGTATATTGGTTAATTCTATAAATCGTCTTCTTTTATTTCTAAATAGATTCCTATAAATATTATCAAGTTAACTTATTAATATATAATTTATTTTATAAAAGGTATTTGAATTGCATCATCTTCCGTTACAGACGTCAAGGAGGATGCTAAAAAGTGCATTTATTATTGGATTTGTAAGTTGATTATTATCTTAAATATATGTTGCGTTATACTGTTAAGATAATGGAAAAGTAGTGTAGCAACGCTTACTTAATATAACTTTATAAGTAAACGTTACTTATATTTTTCTCAAATAATTATGAAATAAGTAAATAGTGGAAAGGTTATAAAATCCGGTTAATTAACTTATCTATTCTTACTCGATGTATACGACGAATAACTTTTCTTACTTTTTCAGGATAAGTTTGTAAAGTTGCTAATTCCTGGAAATTTGTTAATTTCGTTGTATGATGACGTATATTTTTAAGTTCGCTCTGTTTTTGATTTTGCAATTTATTTGCTGGATCATGAATAAGAATTGCATTTTCTAGATCAAATAACATTGCTCGAGAATTTAGATTATTTCCAGTAATTAAGTGCCAGTTATCATCAACCCAAAGGCCTTTTAGATGATAAGTATGATCTTCATGTTTCCATAATCTAATAATTAATTGTCCATTATCTATATATTTTTGTAATTTTTTAACAAAGCGACGTAAGTAAATTTCATAGAAATAAGGGACGATACCAATAAGTCTAAATGGCTTATCTTCTGGGATATAAAAATCGTTGGCTTTTTTATCACCCACAATAATTTCAACTTGTTTACCATCTAATAATAGGCGGGATATACGCCGAGTTATTAGACTTGGTAAATTGAAATAAGGTGTGCAAATAATCAATTTATGTTCTGTTGAAGAAATTAAATGATGAATTGTCTCTGTTAAAATACTTTCTTTACCCACTCCCACTAAAGGAGTTAATGCGAGCTGTTCTTCATTTGCATTAGCCGTAAATTGGTAATCAGTCTGTTTAAGATGTTTACGAAATTTACGAATATCTTTTTTTATTTTTGCGCTTTTGGGACGATTTTTTATATTTAAGCGCTTAACTGCTTCAGATGCACGTAAATTATTATTAATATAATTAACTAAAGTATCGGCCAATATTTCGTTATCAATTAATTGATAACGGTCGTAACGATATTTATCATGTTTATGCAAATAAACATCATTAATACTTGCACCACTGTATATTAATGTATTATCAATAATACAACCTTTAAGATGAAGAACACCTAATGCTTCTCGCGTATTCACAGGGACACCATAAATAGGTATATCTACATCAGGATATTGCTCAGCTACTTCACAATACCAATCTGCATTAGTATTAACGGCTTGTTCACCGATACGCCCACGTTGTGCTCGATGCCAATCAACGAAAATAGCAATATCCAACTGTGGATAAGTTTCTTTGGTCTTGTAAATGCTAGACAAAATATCTTTACCCGCATCATCTTGTTCAAGATAGAGTGCAACAATATAAATACGCTGTTTTGCATTTTCGATTAATTTAGTAAGCGTATGACGATATTCTTCAGGCGAAGCCAATGTATTGATCTTTTCTGCCAAAAGCGCAATTTTGGGAAGCTTAGTCAAATGTTGTTTATGTTTTTGATGTTTAAATTTTGACAACATAACGTTATTTATTCTCGAGTGTTATTATTGAGTAAAATCGATACTTTCTTATTATATAAGACATATCCCTAGCTCTAGACTTGCTGATAATATCATCATTTTAAATTAAATTCACTATTGCCTTTTTTCCTTTTTATTCAAATAGATATATTGAGTATACGCATATATTTTATATTATTACTAATTATTATGATTAAATTAGTAGACCTCAAAATTTTGAGAAAGATGTAAATTAATAATAATGATTTTATAGGACATTATTGATATTCATTTTTCTATTAAGAATTTATTGATTTAAAAGAATTATGTTCAATTTTACTTTTATAACTTACACAATCTATTTATATTATTAAATTATATATTAAATATTTATAGTTATAAATATTCTAAAAATGAAATGAGGAAATCTATTTTAGTTATTTATTATATCACTATTTTTCTTTATGGTGTTTTTTCTTAGCACATTATTTTTTCTAAAAAAATTTATATAACTAAATTAGTAAATCATTTTAATTCTTCTTTTTATCGTTAAAATATTTACTATATTCAAGATCAGTCATAATAAAAATCATGATAATAGAATACGGCCATCATATTCCATTCCTCAAGTTAAATAAAATTAATTGATTAAAAAGTATATGAATATTTAGAAAAGATAATTTCAGAAATAAAAATAAGTATGACTTTTACTGGGTAGGCTCTTAATCAAAAAAGAAAGTAAAATCTCTAATTTTTGGGGAAAAAATATGTTCTAAATTATTTTAATAAAATCAATGAAAGCAGGGTAAACAAACAGCATATAACACTTACTTTAAAAAGCGTCAGTAATTGGTAATACTACGGTTTATTAATCTGTTAAGGACCTATTAGTTATATCCATCTATATGAGTGGAAAAGAACTATTCGCTAGGCGATAAGTTTATTAGATTTCAATGAACGGTTATTTATCTATCCTGGACGAATGGCTTAACTATTTAATAGTTACTTTGGATTCAATATTACAATCATTATACCGCTATACTACTCAAAACAAACGTTATTATTTGATAAAATAGCCTAAAGGCTTATTTTGATAGAAGAAAATACTTGTCTATCGGCTAATTTGAATGTCTTATAGGCTACTATATCACTTTGCTTGGTTAGCGATTTGTATCTATTAGTACGTTTTCTATTGCGATAGTACTTTTATTCATTACATAAATAAAGCTATTAACTTATTATTTTTAAAAAGATTGATAATAAGGCTGAATTATATTCCTATTAGTTATATCTGATCTACATGATGAAGTAAAATATACTTTTCCCATAATTGTTCATTAGTTTCCTTATGGGCAGGATCATAGATAATCGTGTTATTAATTGGGCAGACTTGCATACATGTCGGTTGATCATAATGTCCTACACACTCGGTACAACGCAAAGGATCAATTTCATAAATGTCTGATCCCATTGAAATTGCGTTGTTTGGACACTCAGGTTGACACATATCACAATTAATGCAACTTTTTTTAATTAGTAATGCCATATCAATATGTTATAGTTAATAAAGTTAATAAACAGCAAGTTATACAGTTCCTATATTTGTTACTTTCATACAGGTATTGTCTTTTTATACAGCATATTTTACATCGAAAAAAACAAAAGTAGTAACATAAAACCGTAACACATTATATTTACAGCTTATAAAATAAACAATAATGTAGATACTATAGATATAATATGTTGATATAGTGAAGTATTTTAATGCTGAAAGTGACACCACAAAAGCAAAAAATACTAATTTTGACGAATAGTTTAATGTTTTAAAATATTCATAACCATATAAACCATTTTATATTAAGTAAATATATAAAACTTTATGTTACGGGTACAAAAGTCATTTTAAGATAAATCAATAAGTTGCATCGTTCTGAATACCGTATTTACTCATAGATTTTAGTAATTCGAGTAAGGTAACAGTATATATTGAGTTTTTCAGATATAGGAAAAGTGAAGATCAAAAACGAGAATAGACATTAGTATTATCATTATCCATTGGTAAATAAGAAGTTTAGCTATTAACGGAAAAAGATTTACAGGTTCAATTAATCCATCAAATAATAGTTATTTATGAAAAAGTGCGATCGATAAGTTTAGGTGTTAGACATATCGAAATGTTACAAAAATAAAGGTAGAGAAAGTAAAACGTCTCTAACTCATTTATTGATAATAACTATATACAAATTGCGCTGAATGAGCCGTCAAACATATCTCATATCTTCTTCCATTATCCATTGTGTTATTGTTGGCAATAGTGTGTATTAAAGCTTAGCTATCAATGCAAGATGGCGAAAAGAAGATCATAAATATTCTTAAATAAAATGGTGAGCAACTTTTACAAATTGCATAAACTAATTCATTATTGATATTATATTTCCCTTTCAAAAGGAGATTGACTATGAGGAAGTTAATTGTTATTGCTATATCTGCAATAATATTATCTGGCTGTGCTCCATCAAGAATAGAGGCTCTAAATTCAGTTAGTGGACTTGAATATGGTTCTGGTGATTTTGGTGCCGAAGTTATAGAGAGCTACACAGCTAATCGTGATATAACCGTTTCTTCAGAAAAGCTTGCATTATGTGTAGCATCGTCTATTGATAATGGTGCTATACAACTTAAAGATTCATCGGGAAGCTTTGTTGGTGCATATTCAGATAATTATTATAACATCGAAAAAAGCAACACTATTAGCGGGGGGCCAACTATTCAACACGCATCTCAAGGTGGCGTTGTGGCGAATGGTGTAACGTCGTATTCATCTATGGCTATAAAATACTATGTTAAATACACACTGAGAGTTCAGCAAACTGAGTCTGGCTTGAGATATATATTTAGTAATATCCAACAAGCTCAAGGGAATACAGGATCAATACCGAATAGCGGTTTTTCTAAAATTAACACTGATAAATGGAGTGCTTCTGGTGCTGAAAGTGTAATTAAACTGCTTGATGGTGAATTGTATAAAGTCCAATCCTGTTTAGAATATAACTGATAAAATGTGTGTTAAGTATATTATTAACCCGTTTAGGCGGGTTTTTTTATTGCTTAAAATTGGCTTACCAAACGTAATCTAAGAAAAATGAGTAATGGTTTCAAAAAAATTTTCTTAATTAATATATATTATTGATGCTTCAAGTGGGTAATAAATATAGGATACTAGTAAATAATGATAAGTTTTTATTTAAATTTAAATAAAAAATTAAGCAATAATAACTTTATGAACTACTTACTTTAAATCTCAATAAACTTTACTATAGGGAATATAATGTTCCATAATTGCAGAGTATATATTTCCAAATAATGTATTAATACTAAAATAAATTATCAGATATAGCAAAGCAATATATGTCTGTATCGGATAATTTAATAGTAAATAAAATAGCTATGTATGTAATAAATAAAAATAATAATAGTATTATTTATGATAAATTAACTATAAATATAGATATTTCTCTAAAAATAATATCATTTTACTTAGTTATCAGTAAGTGTTGTATCTTTTCTATAACTAACTAATTTTAATTAGATAAGTAAAAAGTTTTAATAGTATAAAATAAGAATAGGCTGTAAATGATTTTAATTAGTAATATATAAAATATTGTAGTTAATTTATAAAACAAAAGAATTTTTAATTAGTTATATAAAATATATTATCATTATAATGAATTTAACTATAATTATTAAAGCAATTGCTATTTATTCTTTAGGGTAATTTTATAAAAATTATTAGGTATAATAAATAACCTTATTAATTTATACATTAAATATACATCATTATAAAATAACTTTATATAATTATATAGTTGATGATGATGTTTTATTTATTTTTTCATTAATAAAAATACATTAGCCATTTTTAAAATTAATATTAATCATAATATTAAACCAAAAATAATTTAATTAAAATGATTTTATATATCGCAGATTAGTCAATTAATTATTACTTATTTATATAAAGTAATTAATAGAGATAAGAATAACTATATTAATATTGTATGAAGTCTTTTATGTTTTTATTTCATTAAATTTTGTAAAGTATAAATGTAAATTATATTACTTTTCATACTAAAACGAGGAAATTTTGTATCAATGATTATGTAAAATTGACTTTAACATTCTGGAAAATGAGAAATATCTTTCTGATAACTTATTGTATTTAATAAGCGATAGTGGCATTTTTTTTGAAAATATTGCTAATTATATAATAAATTCACTTCTTTCATCGATAAGATGGTAATTAAAATGTAAAATCATTAATCTAAAGGTAGGTTATCTACATGTATTTACGTCTATTTTAGATAAGCTATATTATAATTACAGCTTTATATCGCTATGTGATATTAATATATTGTATTACAGAATTGACTAACCTAATTCTAGGTAAAAATTGAATTTTACATAGTATATAAATGTATCTTTTAGATAATAGTAAGTAAAGTTTTCGGTAAAGATTAAATTTATGCAATTAAAGAACACGATAAAAAATCAGATTGGTTACGATGATACATATTGGATGAAGCATGCATTAATGCTAGCAGATAGAGCTGAATCAGAGGGTGAAGTACCTGTTGGTGCAGTCCTAGTTATGAATAATAATATTATAGGCGAGGGATGGAATCACTCAATTAAGCAGCATAATCCAACTGGTCATGCCGAAATAATGGCATTACAGCAAGGCGGTATAACATTACAAAATTATCGATTATTGGATGCAACTCTTTTTGTAACTTTGGAACCCTGCATTATGTGTGCAGGGGCTATTATTCATAGCAGAATAAAAAATCTTGTTTTTGGCGCAAGTGACCCTAAAACAGGTGCCGCGGGTTCTTTAATCAATATTTTAAATTATCCAGGACTAAATCATTATGTTAATGTTCAAGGTGGGATAATGGCCGAAGAATGTTCTAGCAAAATCAGCCATTTTTTTCAAAAGCGCAGGCATGAAATTAAGGAAAAAAAGCAGCGTTTATCGAAACTAGTTAAATAACTAAGAGTTATATTATGCAGTATAAATCCGATTCTAACGTTAATACTATTTAAGTAAACTTAATACTTCTAGTGGAAAGTTAACATAATGGTATGTTAACTTTAATAGACCTTTACTAATTGCTATTTGTCTGTAATAAAGTCTAAACAATGAAATACGCTATCCTATGATCCATAGTCTTCAATAACATTAGCTTATCTCAAGGTCATTATTATTACTTATAGGTGTAGGAAAATAGTAGCAAATAAAGAAATTGTATTTTTGCTGCCGAATAATTCATTTACCACTGCATTTTGACAATAAGTGATCATATTCTATAAAGGCAAAAATGATCACTTATATACTATCTAAAACGTCAAATTAAGATACACATTATAGAGTTATATCATAAATTTTCTATTATCTTGTGCTGCTCTAGGAATAGCTATTGCTGAAAAAATCTTCCTATAAAAAAGGGTAAATAACTTTATATTTAAGCAGAAATTGATTATTTTAAAATGCAATGAGATCGTAAGTTTCAATTTAGTCTGATAGATAAAATTTATAACTGATTATCTATCAGATTTGATAACTACCGGAACAATTATATCTACTATTATTGTAGATTAGCTTTAATGAGATTCAGAGGAACAGCTGGATAGAATGTTCCTAACATAGCACGTTGTTGTTTTTCTTGACGATCGCGTTGATCTTGACGTTCTTTTTCCCGTAAATAATCATCTAGGCTTAATTTATAACGGCGGATATTTTCAACATATTTAGCCGCTTGGTAGCCTTTGGCATAACCATATTTAGTTAGCGTATAATAACGACGATCTGTCAGCAAAGGTAAACGTTTTTTGACATCAGCCCAAGTATTAGGGTTTCCTCCCTGAATTTTAGTTAATAATCGAGTATCTTGCATATGAGCAAATCCCATATTATAGGCGACAAGCGCAAACCAAATGCGTTCGTCATCTGCAATTTCATTGGGTATACGTGATAATAAGTATTCAAGATAAGCTACACCCCCATATATACTCTGTTCAGGATCAGTTCTATTTGTTATTCCCATCATTTCTGACGTTGTTCGAGTCAGCATCATTAATCCTCTAACACCAGTCGGTGATGTAGCAAGCGGATCCCAATGAGATTCTTGATAAGCAATAGCAGCAAGCATACGCCAGTCAACGTTTTTTAATTCATATTTTTCAAATAAGGATTGATAATTCGGTAAAACTTTCTCAATAGCTTGAATAAAGGTATGTGAATCGACGTAATCAAAACTTCCTACCATATGACCAAGATATTTTTCTTCTAACTTAGCAAGCGTACTATCAGCACTGACTTTACTGAAAAAATCAATTATAGCAGCATAAAGGCTATCATCATCGGCTGATGCCAAATACCACATAACGGGCTCTTCATCACTAATATCAAAAGCGATACTAAGTTGTGGATAAATTCGTTG
This sequence comes from uncultured Enterobacterales bacterium, assembly GCA_945288535.1. GTDB lineage: Bacteria > Pseudomonadota > Gammaproteobacteria > Enterobacterales > CALYQQ01 > CALYQQ01. The sequence continues at coordinate 8,460 of CALYQQ010000022.1, forward strand.
AAGCGCGGCTACTGTCACTGAATCAGCAATAGTATATTTTATAGAACCATTAGCCACTTGTCGTAATAAGTCACGTGATGTAGTATCGATTGCTTGCCAATCTAACGTTGGATATTTGCTTTTTTTCAACTTAGCTAAGGTTGCTTGGTGTGCCGTTCCATAAGATACATAGAGTTTATCATCAAGTGTAGCTAGACTTGTTGGTTTTTTATTATTTTTAAAATAAACCAACTGTTGTGATACAGAATAATAAGATGGACTGACATGAAAATTTTTCATTTTTTCTGGATTGTATATTAAGGCTGCGGCTAAAATATCAACTTCATTTTTTTTTAACGCTGAGAACATTTGTTGGATATTACTTCTCGGTTCTATTTTTAGATTTACACCAAGATAATCTGCAAACATTTTGGTCAGTTCATAATCAATACCACTGGGAACACCATTATCTGATGAATAAGAAGGGGGAGCATTTATTGTTGTAACACGCAATTCACCTCTGGCTTTAATCATTTCTAATTGGTTTCCATGTGAAATAGTCCAATAGGCATTAGCCCAAAGCGTTGTTGCTAGAGTAAAAATGAGAAAGCCGATACATAAATAGATAACTTTAAATCGCATAAAATTTGTTCTTTGTAGTCGAATTTTTTGATTATTTTCCGACAGCATATAGTTTATCCATTAGATTATTTTATTGAAATTTCAGTATATTTGATGATTATTCCTAAGTGCTTATCGCGAATAGAATATATAGATGGTACTCCTTGTTATTTAACCAACTATTTTGCTTGACAGATTATCTGTTGGCAATTTTTAGTCGGAAAAAGTCAGTCATGAGCGTCTTCTTTTGGAGCGTAATTTATAAATTAATTTACAAATATAGTCGTTTTATTTCTATATCAACAGCTGTTTCGTCAGTTATTATCATTAATTGCTTGTTATACAGAAGAATTATTATAGCTCTCCTTAGTCATTGTTCAATCATCTTTGTTGACTATTTCCATTGATTATTGATTTAATTTCATATGGTAACCTACTATCAAGCAGGTGTATTTTGATGATATTCAATGATTATTTTACCATTATTCCATTACATGACTATGAACATTGCCATCACTATACTCGATAGATTATGAGTAATACTGTTTTCTTTTATGCCTAACGTATTAAAAAGTTGAGTATAATATCGCAATAATTCATTATTTAAGTTACTCTTTGATTTTAAACAAAGTCAGTTTTATCTTTTTTCTCCTATGCTGTAATGTGTTATTTTCATTTAACGTTAATTGATTTACTACTTAAATAAAAAACCTTATCGAAATGGCTTCCATCGGCCGTTTTACCATTTAATGATACGTTGTATAATTTATTCTCACTGTTTTTAGACAAAATTATTAAAAATAAATTTATACAAAATGTATTACTTTAGCTTTGCATTTTAGTGAGACAATCGTTATATAATAGCAACTATTTTCTAGCGTAGCGGTTAATTCTAACCTTTATTTGCGTTATTCTTGAAAGTCGTTAACAAAAAATTGTCTGGTGGTAATGCAACTTGCACTTTTTCCCTATTTTTAGGATGAGATAACTTTGTGAACAATGTGTGGTTTTTCCCTCGATCATTACGTCAGTTAGTTCTTTTAGCTTTTTTATTAGTATTGCTTCCTTTGTTAATTTTGGCGGGTCAGGCTTATAAAAGTTTAAGTGAACTTAGTGAACAAGTATTGAAAGTTAATCGGGTTGCCTTATCTGATACTCAACGTAGTGAGATGTTATTAAATATTTCGTGGAATATGGAACGAACTTATCAACAATTTTGTGTATTGGATGATGGTTCTTTAAAAGACGTATATCAAAATAAATACAACCAATATGTTTCATTACTCGAAGAGCATAAATCTATTTTGACACCTGAATTATTTAATCAATTAAAACAAATAATTACGTCTATAAGGAATTTACAATGTCAAGATGGTAAACCAACCAAAGAAATAACACCATTTCTTGAAAAATTTTCCTCATTAAACACGACGGTAGTAAAACAGACGAAAGAGAGTAAATTTTTACAAGCCAGAACACTACAACATTCGATTGCAGAACGTGGAAGTTTTTTTGGACATTTAGCATTACTCTTATTTTTACTAAGCTTATTATTAGTCTTACTTTTTACACGTATGATTATAGGCCCAGTGAATCGAATCAAAGAGATGATTGATCAATTAGGTGATGGTCAGTCATTGTCGGAAAACGCGGTATTTAAAGGACCTAAAGAAATTTTAGCGGTAGCACAGCGAATTATTTGGTTGAGTGGCCGTTTAACGTTTTTAGAATCCCAACGTTATGAATTTCTTAGACATTTGTCTCATGAATTTAAAACGCCATTAGCAAGTATTCGAGAAGGGACAGAACTATTAGCAGATCAAGTTGTCGGTGGTTTGACACAAGACCAGAAAGATGTTGTTGCTATTTTAGATAATAGCAGTCGGCTTTTACAACGTTTGATCGAACAACTTATTGATTATAATCGTCGCCTAGCTAATGTTTCTTATGAGTCATCATTAGTTGATTTGGTAGACGTTGTAAATAGTGTAATTATTGCACATAGCTTATCAGCACGCTCAAAATCGATGCAAACAGAATGTCGGTTAGATGTAAAAACGTGTTGGTGTATTGAAACTTTACTTATGCGGATAGTTGATAATATATATTCTAACGCAGTACATTATGGCCATGAATCTGGTACTATTTGGATCACAAGTTATTATAAAGAAAATCATATAATTATAGATATTGCTAATCAAGGTGATACTATTCCGCAGGACGAACAGATAAAATTATTTGAACCTTTTTATCAAGGAAGTAAACAGCGTAAAAGTGCTGTAAAAGGAAGTGGACTAGGCTTAAGTATTGCTAGAGATAGTATTTATCGAATGAAAGGTGAATTACAGCTTGTTGATGTAGATTATGCCGATGTTTGCTTTCGAATAATATTGCCTCAGACGGTAAATGAGAATGAATAATCTATGAATCAATATTTGTGCAGATTAGTTTATAAAAGCGCTGTTATTATCAGTATGTGTTGCATTGGTTCATTATCATTAATTGGATGTAGTGCTCATACTGTTTTTTGGCAAGATACACCTTCTGATAACACTGCAATAATTGATTATTCTTCGACCAGTTGTAAGTCGATATATCAAATGAATCATAATGTTATTAATAATCAGACTTACTGGCTACAATTAATGACTTGTGCACAACTAGCAGGAAGTGTAGAACTTCAAGAACAGTTATCAGCTTTATCCATGAGTGATAACAACTGGCCAGTCTTATTTGAAAGAAGTATTTTATTAAATCAATTAAAACCAAGTGATAGCGAACGTAAGGCGGTTTTAATTGAGTTAAGTAAACAATGTTCTGCTATGCCAGTTCATATTTGTCATTTAGTTAATTTATGGTTGGATAGTCAACAGAACTTATTAATATTATCTAATGAACGTTATCGTTATCAACGTTTAAAAGAAAAGAATGAAGCAGATATTACGCAATTACAAAATGAACTGGCCGATTTACAGATAAAACTTAAACGGTTAACTGATATTGAGCATCAGTTTTCATCGAGAAATACATTGCGGCCCAAAAATAACGAAAAAAATAGCAAAGCCGATGATAAAATTATTTCCGAATCTGTACCTGTAATTGAAGAACACGCCAACGATAAACAAAATTTGCAACACCAAGAGGAAAATAATTTAACTAAACCTCAGGGTGATAAGTAGGAACGTAAAGGAGCCTTAGTATAATGATCCAACGGAAACCAGCTAAACTACTCTTAGTTGATGATGATCCCAGTTTACTAAAACTATTGGGAATGCGTTTGGCTAGTGAAGGTTTTAATGTTTGTACCGCCGAAAGTGGCGCTGAAGCTCTGCGGATCCTAGCACGAGATCAAATTGATCTTGTCATAAGTGATCTTTATATGGATGAAATGGACGGTTTAACTTTATTCGGTGAAATTCAAAAACTTGTTCCAGGTATGCCGGTTATTATTATAACTGCACATGGTTCGATTCCAGATGCTGTATCGGCAACGCAACAAGGTGTATTTAGCTTTTTGACTAAGCCAGTTGATCGCGAAGCGTTATATAAAGCTATAGATAAAGCTTTAGCTATAAAAACACCTGCTAGCCATGAAAGTTGGAGTGACCAATTGGTTACGCGTAGCCCTATCATGACACGTTTATTTGAACAGGCTAAAATGGTGGCGCAATCGGATGTGAGTATTTTGATCAATGGTCCCAGTGGTTCTGGAAAAGAAGTACTCGCAAAAGCAATTCATCAAGCTAGTCCAAGAAGCTATAAACCTTTTATTGCCATAAACTGTGGCGCACTACCTGAGCAACTTCTTGAATCAGAATTATTTGGTCATGCTAAAGGTGCCTTTACTGGTGCGGTAAGCAATAGGATAGGACTTATTCAAGCGGCCGCAGGAGGAACATTATTCCTTGATGAAATTGGTGATATGCCTCTTTCCTTACAGGTTAAATTGTTACGGGTACTACAAGAACGTAAAGTAAGGCCTTTAGGAAGTAATAATGATATTAATATTGATGTAAGAATTATTTCGGCTACGCATCGGGATTTACCAAAAGCCATGGAGCGTGATGAGTTTCGCGAAGATCTCTATTATCGATTAAATGTTGTTAATCTTAAATTACCCGCACTGAATGAACGTGCTGAAGATATTCCTTTATTAGCAGACTCTTTACTACGTCAAGTTGCAAATCGGCATAAACCTTTTGTACATAGCTTTTCTAATGAAGCAATGAAACGTTTAACTGTAGCGAGTTGGCCTGGTAATGTCAGACAATTGGTTAATGTAATTGAGCAGTGTGTTGCACTAACAACAACCCCTGTGATTAATGAAAGTCTAGTGGAGCAGGCTCTGGAAGGTGAAAACACCGCATTGCCGACATTTGCTGAAGCAAGGAGTTTGTTTGAATTAAATTATTTACGTAAGCTTTTACATATTACTAAAGGTAATGTGACGCATGCTGCCAGAATGGCTGGACGTAATCGTACTGAATTTTATAAATTATTGGCTCGTCACCAACTTGATCCGAATGATTTTAAAGAATAATGTCATTATAAAAATAGAGGTATCTGCATTTTGTGGCGTATACGATATAAATTATTCAAGATGCATTTTTCTTATTTTCCTATTATGTTGAAATTTTTAGGATAAGTTGATCAATATATTTATTACAATGCGGACAAATAAAAAAAGAGTATCATATTAGCTTATTGTTTATGCAATATTGTGAATAACAATGATAGAAAAGCCTATGTGAATGTATCATCAATACGCGCATTATTATGTAACAGAAGACATAATAAAATAATTTTTATCTTCCAATAGATTGGAATACAAAAAAGTGCAATAGAGCGTAATAGGTTGATATTAAAAAGTTAATAAAGAGTATTTAATAACGATGAGCAAAAGTCTTACTCTAGTGCTTGCCCAGCTAAACTGGATTGTTGGTGATATAGAAAATAATGCTGAGCGCATGCTGAATATAATAGCAGCAAATAACCATGCGAATATTGTAGTATTTTCAGAATTAGCTTTAACGGGATATCCTCCTGAGGATTTACTTTTTAGAGAGGATTTGTATCAACGCTGTGATACTCAACTCAGTAAATTACAGGCTGCATCTGAAACAAGCGCGATTATTGTCGGTCATCCTTGGCGCGAAAACAATCATCTCTATAATGCGGTTTCCGTTTTTTGGCAAGGCCAATTAGTTGCACGTTACTTTAAGCAAAGATTACCTAATTATGGTGTATTTGATGAGTTGCGCTATTTTATACCAGGTGATAAACCCTGTATAGTTGAGTTACATCACCATAAAATAGGCTTATTAATTTGTGAAGATTTATGGGTAAATCAATGTATTGATGAGGTAAAACAAGCTGGAGCTGAATTAATTATCTCAGTTAATGCATCCCCTTATAATATAGATAAACCTGATACACGCCACAAATTATTGTCTAATCATAGTCATCGTACGCAATTACCTTTGATTTACCTTAATCAAGTTGGTGGGCAAGACGACTTGATATTCGACGGCTATTCTTGTGTGTTCAATGCACAAGGAGAATTAACGCAACGACTTAACGCATTTAAAGAGGATGTAGTTAACGTAGTCTTAGAGAATCTTTCACCATTGGTATTACCTGTTTCTGAAATACAATCACCAAGATGGTCACACATTTATCAGGCTTTAGTTTTAGCTGTTCGTGATTATGTAATGAAAAATCGTTTTCATGGTGTCGTGTTGGGACTTTCTGGTGGTATTGATTCGGCATTAACTTTAGCGATAGCAACAGATGCACTTGGTAAAAATAACGTACAAGCGATCATGATGCCTTTTCGTTATACAGCAGATATGAGTGTTGCCGATGCAAAAGAGCAGGCCAGTTTATTAGGCGTTAAGTTTGACGTTATTTCTATTGAACCTATATTTGATGCATTTACAGCTCAGTTGGCTTCATTAATGGCAAATACCCAACAAGATACTACTGAAGAAAATTTACAAGCGCGTTGTCGTGGGGTTTTGTTAATGGCTATTTCTAATAAGAAAAAATATCTGGTTTTAACTACAGGTAATAAAAGTGAAATGGCTGTTGGTTATGCTACGCTTTATGGAGATATGGCTGGGGGATTTGATGTTTTAAAAGATATTCCAAAAACGTGGGTATTTAAATTGGCAAAATATCGCAATTCATTATCTTATAGCATTCCACAACGTGTCATAGATAAACCACCATCAGCTGAGTTAGCTCCAGGGCAGAAAGATGAAGACAGTTTACCTGCTTATGATATTTTAGATGCCATTATAGAACGTTATATTGAACAAGATTATTCTATTGAACGTATTGTAGCAGATGGTTTTGACGAAGCTACAGTACGTCATGTGATTCGTCTCATTGATATTAATGAATATAAACGTCGCCAGGCGGCTATAGGTCCCATTATCACCACACGAAGTTTTGGTAAAGAACGCCGTAATCCGATTACATCTGGCTTTGGCCGTAAAAACTGGTAAGGATCCATAACAATGAAAAAAATAGACGCAATAATTAAACCTTTCAAACTTGATGATGTGCGAGAAGCATTAGCGGATGTCGGCATTACGGGGATGACTGTCACAGAAGTTAAAGGATTTGGCCGTCAAAAAGGACATACAGAATTATATCGTGGTGCTGAATACATGGTTGATTTTTTGCCTAAAGTTAAACTTGAAATTGTCGTACCTGATGATTTGGCTAATACATGCATTGACGCAATTGTTAGTACAGCTCAAACAGGAAAAATCGGCGATGGTAAAATATTTGTTTATGATGTTAGTCAAGTAATACGTATCCGTACAGGCGAACAAGACGAAGATGCTATTTGATCCTTTTAACCTAGATTTTCTTATGAGTGTCCCACTTATTTATAATGGCTCAAGTCAGTCTTACCGTGGCTAACAAGTTAAATGTATATTAATCAGTAAAACTAATATTTGATATAAGGATGTTAATGATGGACACCTATAAGTAAGGGTGTCCTAAAAAAGCAGCTGGTGTATTTATTGCGTAATACCAAAGGTAATATAAATTAGTTAGCACAAACTTATGTCGATATTCCCCATTTTAGTATTAGTTCATATTATTTATGCTGAGGAGACAGATTTAGTGCTATTCCTGTATCGTCGATGGTGATATTGTAAGTGGGTTCCTTAAAATATTATTCCAGAAGTAAATACAGCTTTATTTTCTCTTGGGCTAGAATAGAATTTTTTTGTATCAAACATACTGGCCTAAAGTAAAACTCATTATAATTGATACGAAACAAATAAAAATAGCTATTTCAGAAGTATGATTAAGAAACATATATATCAGAATTAGCGTTACTTACCAGTTGTTGTGAAAGGTGATGTAATTAAGCTAAAAATTATTGACATGGAAGAAATCGTTAAGAAAAAATTCATAAACTATCTTGCTAAATTATTTCATACATTCTATGTGTAAGCATATAATAATAGTTATTATAAATAAGCTATAAGTCATCAATGATATTCACTTACTAGTCAGAATTTTTTACGATTGTCTATCGACAAAAAGAACAAAAGGCAGAATCAATTGAAATGGCTAATCAAATCACTATTATTGATGATAATATCTTTATGATTGAATTCTATCATTGATTATATATGGGATAAATGAATAAGATTATTGTAGTAGTTACTCATTAATAAAATAATAGTTTTATGTTAAATCTCTACGCTAAAACATAACTATCGAAAAAATAAAGATTATTAGGACAAATACGTCGGTTAAACTATTTTGTAAAAAACAAAAGATTTCCAAATTGGACACGAGTAGATTATACCTTTCCTATTATAAAAAATGAAGATAAGAAATAATTAACTAAGTCCATTAATACTATTGAGATATATAAAATTTTTGCAAAATAACGACCTTTTTAAAATTTGTCTAAATTAATATCTATTCTAATCATTAATAAATTATCTTATTAACTATAATACACATCGATTTATTCATTAGTAAGATATTTTTATTGTTTATTTATTATTTTCAATAACGATTTTTTATAATAAATTAATTTAGTTAAATATGGTGAGTATAACTATCACCTAGTATTTTAGCTATTTTTCTTTAATAGCATTATTATCATTTTAAGAGATAAATAATAAATAATGGAACAGTATCCATTTTGCGTTGTTGATTCAATCAATCTTATTTAGTTAATATCATGATAGTATCAGATAGATAACCTTTAATAGCTTTCAAATATTTAGGCCAGGAGAAATAAATGCTAAAGCGAGATATGAATATCAGCAGCTATGATCCAGATTTATGGCAGGCAATGCAAAAAGAAGTAGAACGTCAAGAACATCATATTGAATTAATAGCTTCAGAAAATTATACCAGTCCTCGCGTAATGCAGGCTCAAGGTAGCCAATTAACTAATAAATATGCTGAAGGTTACCCAGGGAAACGCTACTATGGAGGCTGTCAATATGTTGATATTGTGGAACAATTAGCAATTGATCGAGCAAAAGCACTATTTGGTGCAGATTATGCTAATGTACAGCCCCACTCAGGATCACAAGCTAATGCAGCAGTATATATGGCGTTACTTAATCCTGGTGATGTTATTTTAGGTATGAATCTCGCCCATGGTGGCCATTTAACACATGGATCACCGGTAAATTTTTCAGGAAAGCTATATAATGTGATTCCTTATGGTGTCGATAATAATGGGCATATAGATTATGAAGAGTTAGCCAGATTAGCAGAGCATCATAAGCCAAAAATGATTGTTGGGGGTTTTTCAGCGTATTCAGGCATTGTCGATTGGGCAAAAATGCGCGAAATTGCTGATAAAGTGGGAGCTTGGTTATTTGTTGATATGGCGCATGTCGCAGGTTTGGTCGCTGCGCATGTTTATCCCAATCCAATACCTTATGCACATGTAGTTACAACGACAACACACAAGACTCTAGCCGGTCCGAGGGGAGGGTTAATTTTAGCTAAAGGAGGGGATGAACAGTTATATAAAAAATTAAATTCGGCTGTTTTCCCTGGCGGCCAAGGTGGGCCTTTGGTGCACGTTATTGCGGCTAAAGCGGTTGCATTTAAGGAAGCAATGGAAGCTCAATTTAGCGAATTACAAAAACAAATTATTAAGAATGCAAAAGCAATGGTTGAGGTTTTTTTATCACGCGGCTATAAAGTTGTTTCTGGAAATACTGAAAATCATCTCTTTTTATTAGATTTAGTCGACAAAAATATTACGGGTAAAGATGCCGATGCTGCGCTAGGTAAAGCCAATATTACTGTCAACAAGAATAGTGTTCCAAATGATCCACGTAGCCCCTTCGTCACATCGGGTATACGTATTGGTACGCCGGCCATTTCCCGTCGTGGCTTTAAAGAAGCCGAAGCGCGCGAATTAACTAACTGGATATGTGATATTCTCGATAATATTGATGATGTTGCAAAAATTGAAGAAATAAAACAAAAGGTTTTAGCGATTTGTAAGCGTTTTCCTGTTTATTCTTAAAAAAACGTTTGACATATCAACAGTAAAAAAGCCTGCTTTTGTAGGCTTTTTTACAGCTAAAAATCAGAGCATTTATTTTTTAGTTAGTTAAATACTCCTAATTACGTATATTGTAGTCTTTTTGGGATGTTAACTAAAAATAACACAAATTAAGTATCTTAATAATTAAGAGTAGTGTGTTATTCGTTAAAATATTTATTAGAGGACTAAACATGAAAAGACATAGCCAGGCTTTCGAACAGCTTTGTAATATTGCAAGACAGTATGTCAGAGAAATCTCTGTCGATGAAGTAAAATCACTTATGGATATACAGACATTACCTGTATTTATCGACGTCCGTGAAGAAAGCGAATGGCATAAAGATCATTTACCGAATGCGATACATCTCGGACGGGGAATTATTGAACGTGATATAACTAAAATCGTACCAGATATGTCAACAGCTATTATCCTTTATTGTGGTGGTGGATATCGCTCTATATTAGCAGCAGAGAGCTTACAAAAAATGGGGTATAGTAATGTATTATCTATGGCCGGAGGATACCGTGACTGGGTTATGGCAGATTATCCATTAGAACAAGAAAATAGCTAGTCTATTTTTTACAACTAGTATGCATAAGCATAATGGCAAAATAGATATTCAATAGTCATCGTTACATGACTTAACAAAGCAAATAGTTTAGCAATGTTTTTTCTATAATTAAATACAAAAAAGCGATCAAAGGGGAATCAAAGTTAAATAAGAACATGTTTAGCAAACCAAGATCATTACATACTAATAATGCGACAGTATAAAAGAAAACGGTAGACTTTTGGTCTACCGTTAATGGAAATAGTACTATAAATTTAGTTATCTTTTTAATGACTCACTAAGTGTTTCACGGATCGTCGCTAATAATGATCTTACTACTCGCGGATTACCTGCAACTAAATTACCACTCGACATATAATTATGTCCCCCGATGAAATCAGTTACTAGGCCACCCGCTTCACGTACAAGCAAATCACCTGCGGCAAAATCCCATGGTTTCAGGTTAATTTCAAAGTAGCCATCAACGCGTCCAGCTGCTACATAAGCTAAATCTAAAGCGGCAGAACCGGTACGGCGAAAATCTGCACATTTAGTAAATAATTGCCCCAACATATTCATATAGGTCAATGAATGTTGTTTCGCTTTAAAAGGGAAGCCTGTAGCAATAATTGTACCATCGATATCTTTCGCATATGAACCACGAAGACGATAGCCATTTAATTGCGTACCTTGACCACGAATTGCTGTGAATAATTCATTACGCATAGGATCATAGACAACGCCGACTTCAGTACGTCCTTTAATACGCACGGCAATAGATACAGCAAAATGAGGGAGTCGTTTAATAAAATTAGTCGTTCCATCTAGCGGATCAATAACCCATTGAACATCGGCTTCTTCGCCAGCAAGTTCACCACTCTCTTCCGTTATAATGGTATGCTTAGGATAAGCTTTACGAATAATACTGATGATAAGTGCTTCTGCTTCTTTGTCGACATTAGTAACAAAGTCATTTAGCCCTTTAGCACTAGCCTCAACAGCATCAGGTGTTTCATACGTTTTGGCAATATAGTTGCCTGCTTTTCGAGCAGCGCGAATAGCGATGGTTTGCATTGGATGCATGAGAAATTTTCCACAGGATGTTAAAGAACGATTATTTAAATTCGTGGCAACTATAGCAGATAATCGGAAAAATTGCCAGATTGTGTTACACTTAGCCATATTTTACTTTTATTTTAAATGAGTTACTATGCCTGAAAATATTAAACCGACGATAAATATATTGGATAATATTCGGATTGTTCTGGTTGAAACATCCCATACAGGTAATGTCGGTTCTGCTGCAAGAGCGATGAAAACCATGGGATTAAGTCAGCTTTATTTAGTTAATCCTTTAGTTAAACCTGACTCACATTCCATTGCGATGGCAGCTGGTGCAAGTGAAATTATTGAAAATGCAAAATTAGTAAATTCACTGGATCAAGCAATAGAGGGCTGTCACTTAGTGATTGGTACGAGTGCGCGCAGTCGTACCTTATCGTGGCCAATGTTACAACCTAATGAAAGTGGTACTATACTTGTTAAATCGGCACATCAAGCTCCGGTTGCTTTAGTATTTGGTCGGGAACGTGTTGGTTTAACCAATGAAGAATTACAAAAATGTCATTATCATGTCATGATCGCTGCTAATCCCGCTTATAGTTCACTTAACCTAGCCATGGCTGTACAAATATTGAGTTATGAAATTCGTCAAGCCTATTTGACGGAAGTTAGTGAAACTAACAGTTCAAGTATAATGCCACTTTCAGAAGATGAGCATTATCCATTAGCAGAAGATTTGGAACGCTTTTATCAACATTTAGAACAAATTCTCGTTAAGACAGAGTTTATTCGGACGACCAATCCTGGGCCTATTATGGGCCGTTTACGTCGTCTATTTACCCGTGCAAGACCAGAAAGTCAGGAGTTAAATATATTAAGAGGTATTTTGTCATCGATTGATGCAGCTACAAAAGCGTCAAAAATCACAAAATAACGCCATAAAAAATAGCCATATTTTAGACTATTAGGTTTTTAATTGAGCTGTCGTTAAAGCCTATTATAATAACTGACAGGATTGCTAGGAAATAGCGAATAATAGTTGACTAAATTAGTCGGCTATTATAGGCTGTACGCATTATTTTTGAGTAGGTCAATAACCATGAAACTTACATCTAAAGGGCGTTACGCAGTTACTGCGATGCTTGATGTGGCTTTAAATGCTCAACATGCTCCAGTCTCATTGGCAGAAATTTCTGAGCGTCAAGGTATTTCTCTTTCCTATTTAGAACAATTGTTTGCTCGATTGCGAAAAGATGGGTTAGTGGTGAGTATTCGCGGTCCTGGTGGCGGCTATCGATTAGGAATGGATGCAACGCAAATTACAATTGCACAAGTCATACAAGCAGTTGATGAGTCAGTTGATGCAACACGTTGTCAAGGCAATCACGATTGTCGTTCGGGACAACGTTGTTTGACACATGCGTTATGGCATGAACTAAGCCAACGAATAAGCGATTTTCTCAATGAAATTACCCTTGGTGAACTTGTTACACATCAACAGGTGAATAAAGCTACAGACAGATTAAAAGACGATAAAAAAGCGCATACTGTTCAGCAAAATGATCCTATTTGTTCACTGAGTAAATCATTATTAGGTCAATACAGTTAATTCTTTGTTTTTTTTATTCTATTATTTAACACAGGTTGCGGAGTGCGGTATGAAATTACCTATTTATCTTGATTATTCGGCTACGACGCCGGTAGACCAGCGCGTTGCCGATAAGATGATGCAATTTCTCACCCTTGATGGTACTTTTGGTAATCCGGCCTCACGTTCTCATCGTTTTGGTTGGCAAGCTGAGGAAGCAGTCGATGTTGCTCGTAATCAAATTGCTGATTTGATTGGCGCTGATCCACGAGAAATTGTTTTTACGTCTGGTGCAACTGAAGCTGATAACTTGGCAATCAAAGGTGCGGCAAATTTTTATCAAAAAAAAGGAAAACATATAATTACCTGTAAAACTGAGCATAAAGCAGTTTTAGATACCTGTCGTCAATTAGAGCGGGAAGGTTTTGAAGTGACTTATTTGTCACCCATGCGTAATGGTTTACTTGATTTGACTGAATTTGAAACAGCATTACGTGATGATACTATTTTGGTGTCAATCATGCATGTAAATAATGAGATAGGTATTATTCAAGATATTGAAAAAATAGGTGAATTATGCCGTAGTCGTAATATTATTTTTCATGTTGATGCCACACAAAGTGTCGGTAAATTACCTATTGATGTTAGTCAATTGAATGTTGATCTAATGTCTTTTACGGGTCACAAAATTTATGGACCCAAAGGGATCGGTGGTTTATATGTACGCCGTAAACCTCGCATTCGTATTGAAGCGCAAATGCATGGTGGTGGCCATGAAAGAGGTATGCGTTCAGGAACATTACCCGTCCATCAAATTGTTGGGATGGGGGAAGCTTATCGTATTGCTAAAGCAGAGATGGCAACTGAAATGCCTCGTTTACGTACTTTACGTGATCGTTTATGGAAAGGTTTACAAACTATTGAGGAAGTTTACCTTAATGGTGATATTGAACATAGTGCGCCAAACATTCTTAATGTCAGCTTTGCTTTTGTTGAAGGTGAATCATTAATGATGGCTCTTAAAGATTTAGCCGTTTCTTCCGGTTCTGCATGTACGTCAGCCAGTTTAGAACCTTCTTATGTTTTACGTGCGCTTGGGTTGAGCGATGAATTGGCACATAGTTCCATTCGTTTTTCACTTGGACGTTTTACAACCGAAGAAGAGATTGATTATGCGATTAAGTTAATTCAAGAATCTATTGGTCGGCTACGTGATCTCTCTCCTCTTTGGGAAATGCATAAAGAAGGTATTGATTTGAGTACTATTGAGTGGTCACATCATTAATTGGTTTTATTTTGCTATATTACAAAATATAGTAATAAGCAGGAGTTATTAAGATGGCTTATAGTGAAAAAGTGATTGAACATTATGAAAACCCACGTAATGTAGGCTCTTTTGATAAAGACGATCCAAATGTAGGTAGTGGTATGGTAGGTGCGCCTGCATGTGGTGATGTAATGAAATTACAAATCAAAGTAAATGATGATGGCATAATTGAAGATGCTCGATTTAAAACTTATGGCTGTGGTTCTGCCATTGCATCTAGTTCACTTATCACTGAGTGGGTAAAAGGTAAAACACTTGAACAAGCAGCATTAATAAAAAATACTGAAATTGCTGAAGAACTTGCATTACCACCTGTAAAAATTCATTGCTCAATTTTGGCCGAAGATGCAATTAAAGCTGCTATTGCAGATTATAAAAATAAACATAGTGATGATAAATCATAACAAATATTGGGATTTAAACTATGGCAATAACTATGAGTGAGGCTGCGGCTCAGCGTGTTCAATCTTTTTTAATAAATCGAGGCAAAGGTATAGGTTTACGTTTAGGGGTAAAAACCTCAGGATGTTCTGGAATGGCTTATCTGCTTGAATTTGTTGATGAATTAGCGGACGATGATACGGTTTTTGAAGATAAAGGCGTAAAAGTTATCGTTGATGCCAAAAGCCTAATTTATCTTGATGGTACGGAATTAGATTTTGTCAAAGAAGGTTTAAATGAGGGTTTTAAATTTAATAACCCTAATGCAACAGCTGAATGTGGTTGTGGTGAAAGTTTCACGGTTTAATATTAAATATATATATAGTTGACCACGATGCTGAATAAAAGACATGCTCACGTGTCAATAATATAAAATCCCCTATTTAGTTTGGAGTAGGGGATTACTTTTATTATCGGTTTATTTTCTCTATCGGATCACTTTTATGGATTATTTTGCGCTGTTTCAGTTACCTGAACATTTTGTTATTGATTTAACCCAGTTAGGATTGCGATACCAGGAATTACAACGTCGCTATCATCCTGATCGATTTGCTACCGCGACTGAAGCTGAACGGTTAAAGGCGATTCAACAGGCGGCAATGATAAATGATGCTTATCAAACCTTAAAGCATCCGTTACGCCGTGCTGAATATATACTTAAACAACATAATGTTGCCGTAAATGATGAACACAATACGATGAATGATACGGCATTCTTAATGGAACAAATGGAATTGCGTGAAAAATTAGATGAGATTGCACAAAAACACGATCATCAACAATTACTACAATTTAGTCAGCAGGTTAATCGAATAAATAGCGTATTTTATCAAGATTTATCTGATCAATTGTACGCTAAGCAATGGACATCAGCAGTGATCACCATACAAAAACTGCAATTTTTCGACAAACTTTTGCAACAAATTGAACACATCGAAGATAAAATATTTGATGGAATGTAAATATGGCATTATTACAAATTAGTGAACCAGGCATGAGCGTGGAACCACATCAACAGAGATTAGCAATAGGAATTGATTTAGGTACAACGAATTCGTTAGTGGCAACTGTGCGTAGTGGTAAAGCCGAAACACTACCGGATGAGCAAGGGCGTCATTTATTACCTTCTGTTGTCTATTACGGTAATCAGCCCCAATATGGTGATTCTGCACGTACTGGCTGGCAAGCAAAACAGTTTGCAATACAAGATCCGACAAATACCTTAAGTTCAGTTAAACGAATGATAGGCCGTTCACTTACGGATATCAAAACACATACGCCTAATTTGCCTTATATTTTGCATGCGAGTGAAAATGGTTTACCTTTAATTGAAACAGCGCAAGGTGCTGTTAATCCTATTCAAGTTTCAGCTGAAATATTGAAATGCTTGTCACAACGCGCTACTGCAACATTAGGTTCGGAGGTTGATGGTGTTGTGATTACTGTTCCCGCTTACTTTGATGATGCTCAGCGACAAGGTACAAAAGATGCTGCACAATTGGCAGGATTGCATGTATTACGTTTACTTAATGAACCGACAGCAGCAGCCATTGCCTATGGACTTGATTCTGGCCAAGAAGGTGTTATTGCCGTATATGATTTAGGTGGAGGCACGTTTGATATTTCTATTTTACGTTTAAGTCGAGGTGTATTTGAAGTATTAGCAACCGGAGGGGATTCAGCATTAGGCGGTGATGATTTTGATCATTTGTTAGCGGATTGGATATATCAACAAGCAGGCCTTTCAGGTGAAAGGACAGCGACGTTACAACGACAACTGCTTGATTTAGCAACAGCAACAAAAATCACATTGACACAACAGCGGTATTGCAATATCCAATTTGCTGGTTGGCAAGGTCAAGTGAACCGTGAACAATTTGATGAGCTTATTACACCTTTAGTTAAACGAACCTTACAAGCCTGCCGTCGAGCACTAAAAGATGCTGAAGTTACTTCCAACGAGATTTTACAGGTTGTTATGGTTGGTGGTTCTACACGTATTCCATTAGTACGTGAATGTGTTGGAAATTTTTTTCGGAAGCCACCATTAATTTCGATTGATCCTGATAAAGTTGTTGCCATTGGTGCTGCGATACAGGCTGATATTTTAGTGGGTAATAAACCTGATGATGCATTACTCCTGTTAGATGTTATCCCCTTATCTTTAGGGATTGAAACTATGGGTGGATTAGTTGAAAAAATTATCCCACGTAATACAACCATTCCCATTGCGCGAGCGCAAGAGTTTACCACCTTTAAGGATGGACAAAATGCCATGATGATCCATGTTGTACAAGGTGAACGCGACCTTGTGCAGGATTGTCGGTCGTTAGCACAATTTACATTACGCGGTATACCAGCTATGTCGGCAGGTGGTGCTCATATACGAGTAACTTTTCAAGTGGATGCAGATGGTTTACTTAGTGTGACAGCAATGGAAAAATCAACACAGGTACAAGCGTCGATTCAAGTAAAACCTTCCTACGGTTTATCTGAAAACGAAATAGCAGACATGTTAACAGATGCCATTAACCATGCTAAGTCTGATGTACAGACACGGATGTTGACAGAAATGCGAGTAGAAGCGTCCAGGGTTTTAGAAAGTGTAACCAATGCACTTGATACAGATAGCGCATTATTAAATCAGATTGAATTAACAGCAATAGAGCAAGCTATTAAAGAACTTTCTCATGTGATGCTGTGTGATGATGTTCTGGTTATTGAATCAGCAATTAAGCAACTGGATCGGATTACGCAAGATTTTGCAACACGACGTATGAATTCATCAATTCGCCAGGCTTTGGCTGGGCATTCTGTTGACGAGGTTTAATTATGCCAAAAATTGTTTTCTTGCCACATCCTGAATTATGTCCCGAAGGTGCTATTGTTGAAGCAAAACAGGGTGAAACTATTCTTGATGCTGCGTTACGCAATGATATTGAGATTGAACATGCTTGTGAAAAATCCTGTGCATGTACGACATGCCACTGTATAGTTCGCGAAGGATTTGAATCATTATCTGAAAGTAGTGAACTAGAAGATGATATGTTAGATAAAGCATGGGGATTAGAAGTAGATAGTCGGTTAAGTTGTCAGGCTAAAATCTCTGATGAAGATATCGTTGTTGAGATCCCCCGTTATACGATTAATCATGCCAAAGAAAAATAATTTTAGGCTAAGTTATTATGAGCTATTGGACAAAATAATAAGCAATGTATTGTATGTTGAAAAAGCATGATCAGGATAAAAAGTTACATTATCTAGGTTATTAGAGTATCTTATTGACATATTTATCTAATAATTCGATTAACAATATATTAACGTTAATAAAAAATAGCATAGTGAGTTAATTGTCAAGTTAATACGATCATAAAAATGATCTTTTCTATAACAAAAAAATAGAATACATTCTGCTAAAATAACTGGCAATACTTAGGCAGTATTACTACAAGTTAAAAGAATAGGTATATTACTTGAAAGGAATTTAAAAGCATGGTTGCTTAATTCATTAATCAAGAAATAAAACAAATTTATTACGGCGTAATTTCTCTAAAATGATTATATATAACTAGATGTATGACTTTTTTGCCGTAAGTAGCAGAAATCCGTTTAGCCGAAATGCATCGTGATTTCATAGGAGTAAATAATGACAACAAAATTTATGGCTATTTATCTGTCTCAACAGCCTGCTGATTCTCGTTGGGGAGAAAGGGCATTATTAAGTTATGATAATGATGGAATAACAATTCATTTAGGAGAGTGTGGTAAATTAGGTTCTATACAACGCGCCGCCCGTAAATTGGATAATCAAGGCGTACGTAGAGTACGTTTGGCTGGAGACGATTGGAACCTTGAACGTTGCTGGAGTTTCTGGCAAGGATTTAGAAGTCCTAAAGGTCAATATCAAATTGAATGGCCTGTATTATCTGAAGATGATCGTAAAGAATTAGATAACCGATTGTATATTATTGATTGGGTTCGTGACACTATTAATATGCCCGCAGATATTTTAGGACCCAAACAACTTGCAGCACATGTTATTGATTTAATGAATAATTTGTCTGCTGATAAAGTCAGTTATACGATTGTTAAAGGCAATAGTTTAGCTGAAAATGGTTATAACGGATTATATTCTGTTGGTCGTGGCTCTAATCGTTCGCCCGTATTACTTACATTAGATTATAACCCATCAGGTGATCCTGATGCACCTGTTGATATTTGTTTAGTGGGTAAAGGTATTACTTTTGATTCAGGTGGCTATAGTCTTAAACCAAGTAATACAATGGACTCTATGAAATCTGATATGGGCGGGGCTGCAACCATTACAGGTGCATTGGCGCTGGCAATTTCTCGTGGTTTAACACAAAGAGTTAAACTTTATCTTTGTTGTGCTGATAATTTAGTTAGTGGCAATGCGTTTAAACTCGGTGATATTATCCATTATCGCAATGGAAAACGTGTAGAAATAATGAACACTGATGCTGAGGGGCGTTTAGTTTTAGCCGATGGCTTAATTGATGCCTCTATGCAATCACCTAAACTTTTGATTGATTGTGCGACATTAACAGGGGCTGCAAAAGTCGCGTTAGGTAATGATTATCATGCAATATTAACCTTTGATGATGCCTTAGCTGAGGCTCTATTGGATTCAGCAAGAGTTGAACATGAACCTTTTTGGCGTTTGCCGTTAGCTGAATGTCATCGGCATCAGCTACCTTCTAATTTTGCAGATCTTAGCAATATTGCTAGTGGTGCACATACGGCGGGCGCTAGTACAGCGGCGGGTTTCCTTTCTCACTTTGTAAAAAATTATCATAGTGGCTGGTTGCATATAGACTGTTCAGCAACCTATCGTAAATCAGCTGTTGAACAATGGTCAGCAGGAGCAACAGGTATAGGTGTCCGTAGTTTAGCTAATTTATTATTACAATATGGTAAAAATTAATTGACTATTAATGCCCTTAACTCAGTGATTCAATTGCTTTAAGGGCGTGTCTTTATACGTATTTTCTTGATGAAGACTAAAATTTCAATTGGTAGTATTTCGAGTATTAAGTTCCAATATTGTTTGACTGCAGCAAATTATTATTTAATTTCTTAGAATAATATTAAGTTTGTTTTCTTTATAAATTTTATATAGATCTCTACTAGATCATCTTAATGAATCAGATTTGCGTATAGTAATGAGTAAACTGAAATAATTAATATTGCTAATTATTAGTTTTCATATCAACGTATAAAGATGAAATAGTTATAACGTATTTTTTATAATAATTAATACGATGATTTATAATATAATATAA
>CALYQQ010000023.1 GCA_945288535.1 uncultured Enterobacterales bacterium
GAATAAGAATAAGAATAAGAATAAGAATAAGAATAAAAAGCCTCATTATTAAAAAATAATATTATAATAAGGCTGTTTTTATTTCTGTGTATATCGATTTATATAGCACGTACTTCTAAAGTATTACTTTTTATCGCGATAACTTCAACGCAAGTTCCTATAGGAAGATCATCTTTACTTTCAACACGCCAAGTTGAATCGCCAATTTTAACGCGACCAAACCCATTATGAATAGGTTCAATAAGATCATAATGCTTACCAATCAATTCGCTAAAAGGCTGTGTTAATAGGTTGGCTTTTTTATTCGTCCTATTTTTCTGTTTAAGCCAATACCACCATAAGAGCATAATAGTGATAGCAAGTACAGAAAAGAGTATCCAACTCAAATACCATGAGATAGAAATAAAACGGGTCAATAAACCTATAATTAAAGCAGATAAACTACTCCATAACATATAACCAGATGTGCCTAATAGCTCAACAAGCATTAAAATACCACTACAGGCAAGCCAAAATTGGTAAGGTTCAAATAAATGACCAAATGATTGTATCATTTTTGCTCTTTTCCGGTTTTAAGTAATTCAGCAATACCGCTAATACTACCAATAAGATTAGATGCATCTAAAGGCATCATAATGACTTTACTATTATCTGATGACCCAATATGTTGTAAAGCTTCAGTATATTTCTGTGCAATAAAGTAGTTAACAGCCTGTAGATTACCATTAGCAATAGCATCAGAAACCATTTTTGTTGCGCGTGCTTCAGCTTCAGCTTCTCTTTCACGTGCTTCCGCTTTTAAGAATGCAGATTGTCGTTCACCTTCCGCTAATAAAATAGCCGCTTGTTTAGCACCTTCAGCGCGTTCAATTTCAGAACGACGGACACCTTCAGCATCCAGAATTTCAGCCCGTTTATTTCGTTCCGCTTTCATCTGAGCATTCATCGCCGCAATAAGTTCTGATGGTGGGCGCACATCACGAATTTCAATACGTGTTATCTTAACGCCCCACGGCGCAGTAGCTTCATCAATAATGTTAAGGATCCGCGAATTAATTAAATCACGCTGTGACAACATCTCATCTAATTCCATTGATCCTAAGACTGTGCGGAAATTGGTCATAGTCAGATTGATAATTGAGCGTTCAAGGTTATTTACTTGATAGGCGGCGAGATGAGCATCAATAACGCGAATAAAACAAACTGCGTCAATAGTTACATTTGCATTATCTCGTGAAATAACTTCTTGGGACGGAATATCAAGTACTTGCTCCATCATATTAATACGGCGACCAATCGTATCCATAAAAGGCATAATAATATTTAATCCAGGTTCTAAGGTTGCCATGTAACGACCAAAACGTTCAACAGTCCAAGCATAACCTTGAGGCACAATTTTTACGCTAGAAAAAATTGTGACTAAACCGACGAGTACAATAATAGCAATAAGATAAATCATAAACATACGATCCTTTTAGCTAAAAAAAACAAGTTAAAATAGTGGAAAGATTAATTATAGTAATTAATTATAATTGAAATAACTATAATTTTATTTATAAATAATGAGATCACGAATAAATAAAATTATAATTTTATTATAAATCATATTATTTTATGAATAATTAATAAAGTGACTTATTTGGTGTGAATAAGCTATTTAATCAAAAAATAACTTCGTCGACAATAAATTAAATATAATAAAAAAGCATCTAAAAAATAATGCTAATTAATATAATAATTAGCATTATTTATTGTGACAAATAGATTTATTTAATAATTAATAAAGTAAAGAATATAATTGGCGACGATATTGATTGGCTAAAGAACTACTTGTACCGAGTGCCGCCAGAATATCAAGTAGCATTTTTTTTGCGCTACCATCAGCGGTATTTAAATCTTTTTTCATGTATTCCATTAATAACTCAAGAGCTTCCTCGTTACGACCGACCTCATGAAGTTGTAATGCTAATTTAACACCCAATTCATAATTTTCTGGATTTTCTTGTAATTGTTGTTGTAGCTGTTTAATCTCTGGTGTATCGGCTGCTTGTTTCATCAATTCGATTTGCGCAATTAATTTTTGATAATAACTATCGCGATCTTCAATGGGGATCGCCGTCAATATCATTTCTGCTTGTTCACGTTGATTTAATTGCAAATAAGTTTCTGCTAATAGCAAGCCAATATCGCTGCGTTTATTATTTAATTGACGAGCTTCAACAAGTAAGGGTAGGGCAGCACTATAATCACCTTGCTCAACATATTGACGAGCTTGCTCAAGCTTTAATTCTTCTGGTTTAGGCAAATATTTACCTAGCATATCACGAATAAATTGTTCTGATTGAGGGCCTTGAAAAGCATCTACCGGTTGGCCATCTTTTAATAAATATACGGTAGGAATGGATTGCAGACCAAATTGTGCTGCAATCATTGGCTGATTATCACAATCTACCGTTGCTAGCAGAAACTGACTATCATATTCTTTCGCTAAATTTTCTAAAATAAGGGAAAGTGCTTGATGATGTTGGCTGCGCTCAGACCAAAAATAGAATACCACCAATTTTTTTAACGATTGTTCAATAGCCGAGTGAAAGTTAGCTTCTGTTATTTCAATAATTGAATTTGTTAACATAATTTATTCCTGTTGCCAAGTATTCTTATTATAGTGTGGATTCATAATGAATTATTCAAGTTCAAAAAGGACATTACTGACGAAGTATTTTATCCAATAAAACGCCGGGTAACAGACGTTTTAACCAACCTACTGCATAAGTAACAAAAGTGACAGGGTAACGTAATTTGGGGTGAGGGCTGGTTAAGGCATGATATAGTTTAGGTAAAACCGCCTCAGGCCCTAAAGCAAAGCGTTTAACTATACCAGGATTAGTTACTTTTTTTTGTTTATCTGTTTGTTGTACATTCGCACTAAATTGAGTTTGTATTGGGCCTGGTTCAATTAAACTAACTTTAATTCCCGTACCATATAATTCAAGTCGTAAAGCATCAGACCAGGCCTCAACAGCATATTTACTGGCAGCATATGCACCACGTCCTGGTGTAGATACGATCCCCATAACGGAACTGGTTTGGATAATTCTCCCTTCACCTTGTTCAATCATGGCAGGCAACAAACATAAGGTTAGCTGATGTAGGCCAAAAAAGTTAGTTGAAAACTGCGCTTCTAATTGTTGACGACTGATCGTTTGTAGCTTTCCATATACACCATAGCCAGCATTATTGAAGATAGCATATAACCGATTATTGGTTAAAGCTAATACTTCTTTGGCCGCATGTTCGACACTATCAGTATCATCAAGATCAAGTTTTACTGTATCAAAGCCCTGTTCTCGTAATCGATTAATATCATCTACTTTACGGCAACCAGCAATAACTCTGAAACCGCATTGCTTTAAATAGTTTGCTGCGGCTAATCCGATACCACTGGAACAACCAGTGATGAATATGGCTTTTTTCATTATCGAGATCCTTAATTAACCTAATAAAACATTATGATTATTTAATTACATTGAGATGTGCAATGTTTATCTGTATGTAATAAATAGGGTTCAAGTTGTTGAGCTATATCTTCTGCAATCAAGGGTTGTGCTTTAGCATTGGGATGCACACCATCTGGTAACATAAATTGTGAGTCGAGGATAATCTTTTCCAAAAAGAAAGAAAAATAAGGCGTTGCATATTGATTAGATAATGTTTGAAATATCTTAGCAAAATCTTCGCTATAACGACGCCCATAATTAGGTGGTAATTTTATTTGCATAACAATAGGAATAGCACCTGTTTCCTTAATTACGATGATTATTCTTTCAATAGTTTGCTGAATAATATTGATAGGAAAACCACGTAAACCATCATTAGCCCCTAATTCGATTAATACCCAACGAGGTTTATGCTTTTTAAGCAACGCAGGTAATCGTGCTAAGCCTTGCTGCGATGTATCGCCACTAAAACTTGCATTAACTATCGCTATTTTAGTGAAGCGGTTGTCTTTTTGATATTTTTGTTGTAATAAAATTGGCCAGGATTCACTTGATGTCATTTGATAACCTGCACTCAGGCTATCACCAAGAATGAGTAATGTATCTATTTTCTCAGATATTTTCGTCTCATTTGCTTGAGTAAATGAAACGAACAATAACAAGCTGAACGCAAAAAGGAACCCATAAAGATGTTTGCTGAAAGTATACTTGAAGTTGATCGTGTCCATAAATCCATCGGCGAAGGTAATAATAGGATGTCTATCCTCGCTGGAGTTAATCTAATTGTCAAATCGGCTGAAACCATCGCGCTCATTGGTGAGTCAGGCTCAGGAAAATCAACCTTACTATCACTATTGGCAGGGCTTGATAACCCGTCTACAGGCAAAATTAAATTATTGGGGCAACCTTTAAAAAACTTAACAGAAGACGCGCGTGCAAAACTACGCGCAAATAATATTGGCTTCGTTTTTCAGTCATTTATGTTAGTCCCTACCTTAACTGCGTTAGAAAATGTTCAATTACCAGCGCTACTTCGTCATGATAATGAGACAGATAGTCAAAGACAAGCAATTGCTCTTTTAACACAATTAGGATTAGGTAAACGTCTTCATCATTTACCTGCACAATTATCAGGCGGGGAACAACAGCGCGTCGCATTAGCACGTGCATTTTGTAGTCGACCTAAGATTTTATTTGCTGATGAGCCTACCGGTAATCTTGATAGTAAAACCGGCGGTAAAATTGCCGATTTATTGTTTTCCCTTAATAAACAACACGCAACAACCCTCATATTAGTGACGCACGATGAACGTCTTGCCGCCCGTTGTCAGCGCTGCTTTCGTTTGTCTCATGGCCAATTACAACAAGTTTTTTTATCAGGAGAGTACATTCGTACAAATCAACATGTGACTAAACACCCTATTGCACCAGAGGATAATTCTGCAAACAAGAGTGATACAATAAAACAAGAGGAAGGTTTATGATTTGGCGTTGGTTTTGGCGAGAATGGCGTTCTCCCTCATTATTAATTGTTTGGTTATCATTGACATTGGCAATGGCATGTTCATTAGCCTTGACCAGTATCAGTATCAAAATGACGCAACTATTAAATCAACATGGGCAAAGTTTTTTAGCGGGGGATCGTGTTTTACGTTCATCTCATGAAATTACACCTGATTGGTTAACAAAAGCATATGAATTAGATTTAAAAATAAGCCAACAAGCCTCTTTTATGACGATGGTTTATGCCAATGGTAAGCCTGTACTCGCCTCTGTTAAGGCGGTTGACCTATTATATCCATTATATGGTAACCTAGAAACAGAACCAGCAGCCATAAAGCCACATGAGGGTGAAGTATTAATTTCACCACGATTACAGGCTATATTAAATGTTAATCAAGGCGATGAAATAGAGGTAGGCGATACTACCTTACGTGTTTTAGGTATTTTACGACAAGAGCCTGATGCGGGGTTTAATCCATTCGACATAGCACCGAGAATTTTGATTAATTTTAGTGATTTAGCAAAAACAGGTGCTATCCAACCTGGTTCACGTATCGTTTACCGCTATATGTTTGCTGGAAAACCACAGACGATTGATCATTATACAACATTTCTTGAACACAAACTTACATCAGATCAACGCTGGATTAGTATTAATGATAGCAATAACAGTATAAGTAGCTCATTAGAACGGGCAGATCATTTTTTGCTATTAGCCGCACTGCTTACATTAATATTATCTGCAGCAGCTGTGACGATTGCTATGGGATATTATTGTCGTAGTCGCTATAACTTAATTGCTGTGTTAAAGACATTAGGTGCAGGAAAAGTAACATTAAATCGATTAGTGGTGGGCCAATGGTTATTAATCGTAATGATGGCTACGATCACAGGAACAATAATAGGATATCTATTCGAATATTGTTTATTATGGGCGATGCAATCGGTGATACCTAAAACATTACCTCATTCAGGCAGTAAACCCATTCTTATCAGCACAGCCATTATTATTATTGTTTCTTTATTAGCTAGTGTAAGATCCTATAAACAGTTGTTAGCAACGCAACCCCTTCGTGTTTTACGCCGTGATACATTATCCGTTGTTTGGCCGTTAAAATATTATATCCCTTTGGTCGTTGCGATTGTTGTTATGCTATTAGCTATCCGCGTCGGTTTTAATGTAATGTTGTGGGGGATCTTAATTAGTATCGTCGCGTTAGCAGTAATATTGGGAGGCATAGGGTGGTGCGCCTTAATTATTTTACGTCGTATCATTTTTCACCATTTAGCCAGCCGCTTAGCTGTCAATCGATTATTACGTCAGCCTAAAGTTACACTAAGCCAATTAGCCACATTTTCTTTATCTTTTATGCTATTGGCCTTATTAATCTCTTTACGTGGCGGTTTATTAGACCGTTGGCAGCAACTTTTGCCAAACAGTAGCCCCAACTACTATATAGTAAATATTGCAGTTGAACAAATCCCTGATGTTAAACGTATCTTACACAGTTACGATATTAAACCGGATCCTTTTTATCCAGTAGTGTTATCGCGACTTACGGCAATAAATGAT
This sequence comes from uncultured Enterobacterales bacterium, assembly GCA_945288535.1. Taxonomy (GTDB): domain Bacteria; phylum Pseudomonadota; class Gammaproteobacteria; order Enterobacterales; family CALYQQ01; genus CALYQQ01. The sequence continues at coordinate 6,574 of CALYQQ010000023.1, forward strand.
ACTTCTGCTAAACACCTTATTAAGCCGAATAATCTTGGTTATGAAGCCATTAATCGTGAATTGAATATTACTGAACTAGCAATATTACCTGCACATAATCAGCTAATAAAAGGTTATTGGCCGATGAAGCCGGGGGATGTTTCAATTGAAGAAGGTATTGCTAAACGACTTAACATTAAGTTAGGTGATAAATTAACATTTAGTGTTGCTGATCAAATGATGAGTGCTAACGTAAGTAGTATTCGCCATGTCAATTGGGAAAGTTTACAACTTAATTTTTATTTTATTTTTCCGCCTGGCAGCTTAGATCAACAATTACAACGTTGGATGAGTAGCTTTCATTATAAAAATAATGATATGAGCATGTTAACTGCGTTTAACCGCCAATTTCCAACGGTTAGTCTTATCGATGTTAATGTCATTTTGACGCAACTTAAGCAAATTCTAGAACAAGTAAGTCAAGTTATTAGTGTTATGATGGTGCTAGTAATATTATGTGGCGTTTTATTGCTTATGGCTCAAGTCCAGATTGGCATGCAACAACGTTTTCAAGAAATAAGAGTCTATCGTATTTTAGGTGCAACGCGTACTTTACTTCGCCGTACATTATGGTATGAGTTTGCCTTATTGGGCATTGTATCAGGTGCAACCGCAACCCTGGCTACTGAAATTGCATTATGGGTATTACAAACAAAATTGTTTGATTTTTCCTGGCAACCTAATATCGTTTTATGGTTGACATTACCATTAATAAGTGTCCTATTATTAGCTAGCTGTGGTTACCTTTTAACGCATCGTTTATTGAAAAAAGAGTCTATGTTATATCAATATGATAATACTATTTAAATAGTAAAATTAGCAGGATAAGTTGATTTTAACACTTCATTTATATGGTTTAAAAATTGAAATAATACCCCACTGCCAAGTGGGGATATTATAAAAGAACGTTTATCTTGAACCATGTTTGCGACTTGCCGGCGTGAATAGCCCTACATTGCAAAACAGAAGAAACAATCGAATGACAAAAATAGCTCAAAGGTATACGCCGGCAATTATTACGGAGCTAACTATGGCTAAGATCTATTCTACGCTAAAGTCAACCACAGACAAAGCACTACAACTCAACGAGCGGTTTTATACCGTCGTATACTCTGAGCTTAAAAATAATTTATATTGTGTAAAGCGGGGAGCTGTTTCGATTAGGTAATGACTATCCGCGGTTGGCTTTATCTGGAACAGGTTACTATTGGGTAAAGTAATTTCCCGATCTATAGCTTGTCATTGTGCCGGAATTTGATGTTGTTCAACTGTAAGGCTATTGCCTATTTGGGCATGTTGCTCAATACGTGAAGGTTTTAGTAAAATTTGCTCAATTAAAGGTGCGGACGCATAGTGATTGTCTTCGCGTTTTTGTTTATTACGGCCATGTTTTTTTGACGAACCTAATGAATTTCTTTACCGTTTTCATGAATCGTATGCCGTTCCCCTGCCACTTCATGATTAATAAGCCGATCTGCGGTAATGTTTAAATGCGCACCTGCAGTTATCTGGCTGTTATCATTGTAGATTACTTTTGCATCAATATTGATATTATTACCAGCAAGTAATTTAGCTGGATCGGTTTCCACAAATTGTGTTTCATAGGTTATCTGATCAAAATGGTAATTATAGAAGTTATCATGACTACGATTATCATCCTTGGTTTGAATATGCCAGACCTCGTCAATCCATTTACTAACAAGTTCATTCTCATGCCTGTGCTGATGTTTACCTATTATCCGACATTCGGTCACATTTAATTCGCGTGCAACTTCCTGTAATTGGGTCGTAAAGTGATTGTTAATATTATTAAATGTAACTACCATTATGGTAATATCTTTTACCGCTTCAATAGTAGCGTTATTATTATTAAATACGCCAGCACGACCTTCACTTATCAAATTAATGAGGCCAACTTCATTGTTACTACTTTCTATAATATGGCGATGAAATAATAAGTTACTACCGCTATAAATTAATGCATGCTCCTGATTATTTAATGTTTCAGCACCTAATGTGACCTCATGACGACCAGCGATCACGGGCGCTTTGTTATTTTCAGCCAGATTATTGAGTGTCGTAGTATTAATTCCTATTGTATTACATAAATACGGCCACTTTCTAGATTGTTTAGTTCATCAGCATGAATAATAAGCAAATTATTGTCAATAAGTCCCCGATTATTGAATTGAGTGAGGGTGGTTAATCGGCTTAATTTACTATTAATTTCAGCGTGATAGGTCAAGGTAATTGTCTTTGCTTTCCCCTCGAGTTCCAGCGTAGCAATTTGACCGTTTAAGGTAAGGTTATTTGCTGAAAATATTAATTCACTGGCGTGTAATTTATTGTTAAGTTGAGCATCACCGATGTTTAGCAATATTACTTTACCGTCAGCATACAATGTATCCGACAGCAAGAGTTTCTCTTGATTTGCTAGTGTGATCTTGTTTGTAGGAAGGGCGTTACCCGCAAGGATAGCTTGTTAAGTGTTAAATTACTAGGGGTTGCTAAATGGCTTTTCTCCTTTACCCCAGCAGCTAGTAGCGCATCTGACGTTTGAGTAAGAGTGTTGGCTTTAATATCAATATGTTTGTTTGCGGCTAATTTCCCGCTATTTTTAATATGATTAGCTTTATATAGCCCATTTTTTTACTGTAAATTGTACCACTATTTTCTATATGATTGCGGCTAGTCAAATCGATATTTTCACTGGCGTTAAGTGTGCCACTATTGCTAATACGACCATCAGCCTGAATCGTTACCGAACCCGTTTGTGCCCCTAGTTTTCCTGCATTATTTACGCCCACGCCTTTTTCGGTCCCTATGAGATGTATTTTACCTGCATACATGCCTCCTAGGTTGGCCACATCTACAGCCAATTTGGGTTTGTCTTTATCATCGTTTGTTAATGCTGTAATTGTTTTTCCATCATAACTGGCTTTGTTACGTCCTGTGAGCACGCTGACATCATTGCCCCATAATCCAGCATTCAATTCAGCACTTCGCGTAATGATTTCAGTGTAATCTTGTTTACGCGTATTCATTCCCTTGCCATTAATGCGTATTTTACCTTTTTCTACTCGGTAGCCTTGCAATTTATCTTTATTAATAATCGGGTTGCCCATGGTCAGTGTGGTTTTATTGGCATTGATAAAGCCACAGCAATCACAGTTTATAACTGCACTATTGGCAATAATTATCTGAGCTTTTTTACCTGCGACTTCGATATAACCATTTAATTTACTTGGATCACTGGTATTGATTTCATTAAGAATAATATTTGCTTCACCACCGACTAAATTGGGGTTACCAGAAATATAACCGCCTAATTGTGTATTGGTATCTTTACGAGCGTTATTAAGGATGACACCTTTTTTATCTACGTCAAATTGGGTGTATTTATTATGCGATAAGCTATTTTTATTCGGTGTTTGAATATTAATTTGTGGGATACCATTTTGCGTTTGGTCAAGTTGTGGTTGTTGTCCGCCTGGTGCATTCTTATCAATGACAAGCTGTGGTGCGGCAACGACAGGAGAGAGATAAAGTATTTGCCCAAGCGTAGAGGTATAGAGAAGTGCGAATGGTTTAAGCCGATCAAGCAGATGGGGTGTTTTAGATGAGGTTGTCAAGCGACTTGCTGGTCTCTTTTTGTGGCAAGCTTGGATATGCTCAGAAACCACTATTAATTGGTTGCGAATACGACTGAAAATAATACGGTAACAATGTTTATTCATAGTAGCTCCATGCTTAATTTGCGGCAATAACGCTTATTGATACATGAACAACAATACTTATTTACCGTATTTTCAGCGGTAAACGTCTTATTATGTATTAAGCAACTATTGTATAAATCTAAGTAGACGTTAACGCTATTTATTATCCATCGTAAATGACAGGGTAATAGGTCAATCATCTATAGCGTATGTAAAAGGTATTATCTAAAAAATGACTATTACCAATTAATAATAAATCCAGTACAATAGAATTTATTTTAACTCCGGTCAGCTTTACTGTTATATACCGATAAAATAAGCATAGCTAAGTGAATTCTTCTTTAACTTTAAGTGTGTCTTATAGATGGCTAAAAATGGACAAAATATTATTTTATAAATATAAAATAGTATTTAAATTAATTTAATGGTTTTCATTATATTATTAATTGAATTTATATTATTCCTTTTATTAAAATTTTTTAAATTGGTGCTAACAGAATAATATGTTTTAATAAATACGTTATTAATAAATAAATATAACAAATTTAATTATCTTTTTATATTATTTTTATAGTATTTTTTGTGTTAATTTCATTTAGTAATATAACTAAAGTTATTAAAGAAAGTAGATGATAATGATAACCATATAATTGGTTATTATTTATTACTATTTTTTTATCTATGATGAAGCAATAATATTTTTAATTTATATTATTAAGATTGGTATTTTTTATTTTCGTTAACTAATATTAGTTATTATTGGTGTTTATGATAATAACTGTTTTCTTATTTATTCAGTTTGATCACTTTTCTCTAAATAAAGAGAAAGTAAAAATACGCTTTGGTAATTAGTCAGATTATTAATCTATTAAAGTTTCAGTCTACTATGATGTAAAAAGCGGGCCAGCAAAAGTTATTTCATTACTCTAGCTACTCTATGACCAGGCTAAATTAGTCTGGCACGATATGTAAGCGTATAAGCTACAGTTAACCTAGTAAGAAGGGGCATGATTAAAAAGTAATTTGTTGCCCCTGTTCAAGGAAATGGAAATTAACGCCCATGGTATTTGCTTGAGTTAATTGTTGCATTATTTGATGACGCCTATCGATACCTTTGTGTAACGACGGTTTAATATGACTAATAATAATATTTAAATTTTTTATTCCCGCATCGCCACTGTATTTTTCTAATACTTTTAATTCTGTTATTAGCCAATCAGGTGTCAAATGACCATAAAGCTGCTTATCAGGCGTACCGTTAGGATAGGAAACTTCAATAATCATACCTTTTAGTTTTCCTTGAGCAATTTTTTTACCTAGCATTTTCCAGATTGTTTCAAGGTTATTTGCTTTTTCGATTAAGTCAGGACCGGTATCACCAAAATAAGCAAAATAGTGATCTTGATTATTGCGTAATAAAGCCATAGACGATTCATAATGATCATGGCTAAGAGGCCATAATTGAATACTTAGAGAAGTTTCCGCCACGGGATAAAATTTATTTGATTCTAATGCCTGTAGTGAATATTGACTAAGGCGAAACCCATGTCCTTTATCAGTAAAATTAGGCCAGGCCTTCCAGTTAAAATAGTGTGTAGTAATAATGTCAATAACAGAAGGTAGGGCATAGATAGGTTTCTTTTTATCGTCGGTCGAACTGATAATTAATCCAGCAATATGATCAAGATGGGCATGACTAATAAAGTAACCTTTTATATGGTGCTGTAAAATAACCCCTGCCGCATCAAGTGTATTATCAGGCATAACTGAAAGAGAATTAAAGCTATTTTTTTCGATCCCCTTTATAATACCAGGTAATAGGCTACCTGCATCTAAGGATAAGTAATTTTGATCATGTGTATCACGAATCAAATAAGCATTTAGATTACCATCAATGACACCACCATTGACACCTAACGCTACAATGGAAAAATCGTGTTGTGCTGCTGTAGCCATTAAACAATGAAAAAAGAAGACAAGACAAGCAAAATATTTTTTCATACAATTCTTTGAAACCTATATTTATTAGCGGTTATCGATAATCGTAAAATTGCGTAGGCTTAATTTTATATTTTCTTAATTATGAGAGCGCAAACGCGATAAAACACCTTGTTTAAGTTGTGTTAATAAAACACCATAGATAATCATACTTCCCCCAATAATATGATAATGCGTTACGGGTTCCTTTAATGTCATAACAGCAATAATAGCCGCAAGAAGGGGAATTAAATTCATGAAAATAGCGGTGCGTTCAACACCGAGTCGTTGTATGCCTTGCATCCAACAAAAAGCACTTATTAATGATGATCCGATCCCTGCAAAAAGAACAAATCCTGCTGCTTTAGGGGTTATTACCAAAGAATGAGCCTGGCCTGCGACAGGAATGAGTAAGATTATTGAGAAAATAATTTGCGCATAAAGAAAATCCCAACTCACTAATCCTATTTGCCAGTATTTAATGAGGACACCATAAAGTGAATATGATAATACGGCAATGAGCATCAAGCCATCACCTTTATTAATGCCATGTTGCATTAATAAAAAAATATTGCCATGACAAAGAATAATTAATACACCAATAAAAGAAATGATAATACTAAAAAGCGTTTTTATTGTGTATTGGCCATGAAAAAAAAGAATAATAAGAATTGACGAAATCAAGGGGGTTAAACCGTTAATCACTGCCATATTGGTTGCAGTCGTATAAAAAGCAGCATAGTAGGCAATACATTGAAAAATAACCATACCTAATAGGGCAAATATGAGTAATTTATAGCGGTTAGCCATTATTAGGGTTCGATTACGCCAGAAATTTTTACCACAAAATGGGGTTAATACGAGGCCTGCAATTAACCAACGATAAAAGGAGATCGCGGCAGGATCAATAACATTGGCTGCCGCTTTTGAAATAACAATATTTATACTCCAAATAATGACGGCAATAAGAGGAAAAAGCAAAGCCATAATGGCAATCCTTAATTAATGCAATACGCAATATTTTATAAATTTTTTTCGCCAATATAGCCAGTTATAACCAAATTAGCAATGGTTATTTAAGGATAATAATGCCGCAATTTTATTTGGTCATAGTCTATATTACAGCAAATTTTATAGCGGATTTACATGCCGTTCTGCCATTAGAATAATTGAGATGAGTGCTACCATGCTTAAGTAGATTATTTCTATTTTGTAGCCGATATTGGGTTGGTGTTAAGTTAAAATAACGTTTAAATGCACGAATAAAACTAGGAAGTGAATCAAACTGATATTTTAATGCTAAGTCAGTGACTGAATAATCTGAGGATAATAGATCTATTGCCGCACATGTTAAACGACGATAACGGATATAACTGGCTAAATTTTTGTTCGTCATATCTTTAAACATACGCTGTAAATGCCATTTGGAATAACCCGCCTTCTCGGCAATGATATTAATGTTGAGTGGATCTTCGAGATGCATATCAATCCATTCGACTAAATCATTAATAATTTGTTTTTGTAACATGTTATCACCTTGATTCGATTTCATTTAAACTCAATTTTTAACTTCATAAGCAAGACGTAATGTCGTAATTGCTGCATGAATATGCTGTTGAATATCTTCATCAGTAATAAAAGGTTTTAACCCGTATAACCGTTTCTGTAATAAATCGAGTTTTAGTAAACTTTGATATTGCATTGCCAAAATAGTGGCATCTACATTATGAATAATGTTCTGTTTTAGCGCGCGATTGAATAGCATTGTCAAATTAAGGGTACATTGTTGTGGCCCTCTCAAATAGATTTTTTCCGCAAAGCCAAAACGTTCGCCTTCAGAGATTAATATTCTGTTCATTTTCACTATATTTGATCTAAGGTGCATTTTTACTAAACTAAAACCAAATCGTTCCAATGTTAACCAAATATCGATATTTTCATCTGTAAAAGTACTGCTGATTTGCTGAAGTTCTTCGGTATGCTGTTTTGCCAGATTCCCCATCGATTCAACAAATAATTCCTGTTTAGAGGCAAAATAGTTGTATAATGTTGCTTTAGAATAGCCAATATGTTGGTGAAGTTCAGTCATTGACATACGTTCATAACCATATTTTAAAAAAAGCTTCGTTGCTGCTTTAAGAATGATTTCTCGTCTTTTTTCACTTTTAGCGCGCATCCAGTTACCCAACAGATTTTTAACACTATATTATTATCACTAGTCTAAATAGTATGTACTTTTCAAATTAAACAGTAGTTAAACTAAACTATACAGTTCAGTTTGTCTATCAATGGCAATTCCTTTTAGCACGGAATGTTTAAAAAAAATTAAATAGGAATTATATTGCTTTTTTGCACAGTATATATAAGTGATATAAACAAAAATAGATATTGAAAATAAGATATTAGAATAACTCGTTTTTAGTTATTGACGTGTAGACTTGATTCCATAATCTATTTTGTAAGATAAATAAAATAGTGAGACAATTTGATCCAGTAAATAATAATATTTAATTAGAAGGTTACACTATGCTCAACCGAATTTTATTGACGAATGATGATGGATTTGATGCGCCAGGAATACATGTTTTAGAACAAATTGCCCGACAAATAGCAAAAGAGATTTGGATTGTTGCCCCAGCATTAGATCGTAGTGGTGTTGCTAATGCGATAAGCGTCCGCGAACCTCTGAGAATGGTGCAAAAAGAACAAACAAAATTTGCTGTTTATGGAACACCAGCTGACTGCGTGGCTCTCGCATTAGGCCATGTGATGCGTGATACTTTACCTGATTTAATTTTGTCTGGTGTTAATCAGGGATCGAATATTGGTGTTGAAGTTATACTTTCTGGCACAGTAGGCGCAGCAACAACGGGTATGTTGTCAGGGATCCCATCAATAGCATTAAGCCAATGTTTTACAGATGGAAATGATATTCCGTGGCAAACGGCGTTGACACATGGACCACTATTAATCTCAACTTTATTGAATAAAGGTTGGCCAAATGACGTTTGTTTAAATATTAATTTTCCAGATGTTACGGCAGACAATGTTAAAGGTGTTAAAGTAACCCGGCAAGGACTAGCACCATTTGATCGCTTTCTAATTACAGAAACGGCTGATCCAAGAGGAGAGAACTACTATTGGTTAAGAACAGTGAATAGCGAAACAGCTCAGCCAGAGGGCAGTGATTCACAAGCGATAAAGCATGGCTTTATTTCTATAACCCCAATAAATGTGGAGCGAACTGCGCACAATATACATATCGATTTAAAAAAGGATCAGTAGCGTGGCTGAGTGATTAAGTAACGTTATTTTGTTTAATATAGTAAAAGAAAATTCTTCTGTTATTTATATATCGGAAGCTATTTTTTAGCAGTGTATTAAAAGTAATATGATATTGTGCTTGAAAAATAATATCTGAAAAAGGCCACTGTATAAAAATATCATTTTGTGATAACGCTACATCATATAGATAGTTATAGCATTCATGCTAATAATTTTATTTTACCCCGAGTTATCTAATAGATGCGATACAATATAAAGACTCGGTATATTTTGAGACATAAGGTCGGATCTTTCAAGATACGATAAATATTAAGCTATTTTACGCTCTAAAAATAGTCATACCATAAAGTAACGTTATTTATGAATAAGTAGATATGGATATAAATTTTATTTGTAGTCCAATCTGCCAAAACGATCAGATTAATTTAAAGTTTTTATGGTATCAATACATAGGGTAGGTAATGAAGACAAGTAAAGGAAGAATACAACGACATTTGGAGCAAATCGCACAATTTACAGCAACGCCTGGACAAGGGATAACGCGCTTATCTTATAGTGAAGAAGATAAATTAACGCGTGCTTATTTAAAACAACAAATGCAAGCAATTGGTTTATCTGTTCGCGAAGATGCGATAGGTAATATTTTTGGGCGTTTAGAAGGCGTTAGACAAGATTTACCGGCTGTTATGATAGGTTCGCATTTTGACTCAGTACCAAATGGTGGTATGTTTGACGGTACTGTAGGTGTTGTGATGGGGCTAGAAGTGGCTACTTTGTTTCATTTACAGGGGTTGACACCTTATTATCCTTTGGAAATTGTGGCATTAGTTGAAGAGGAGGGAACAAGTTTTAGTTCTGGTTTATTAGCTTCACGTACCATAACAGGTCATATAACAACAGAAATGCTGTACCAGCTAGTAGACAATAAGGGGATCTCAGCTGCAGATAAAATGGCCCAAGCGGGTTTTGATGCACATCGTGTTGCACAAGCTATCAGAGCACCATCATCTATTAAGGCTTTTATTGAATTACATATTGAACAAGGTCCCATTTTAGATCAAAGTGGTGATGATATTGGCATTGTTGATGTTATTGTGGGTATTTGTCAGTTACATGTTACGGTTAAAGGACGAGCAGGCCATGCAGGTACGACGCCAATGAATATGCGAACCGATGCATTAGTTACTAGTGCCATACTAGTCCAAAAAATCAATCAACTTGCCTTAGAAGGTGATGGAGAATGTGTTGCTACAGTTGGGAAATTCCAGGTTTTTCCTAATGGGGCAAATGTTATTCCAAGTAAGGTCGTATTTAGTGTTGATATTCGAGCAAAATGCAATAAAACATTACAACGATTAGTTACACAAATTAAGCAAGTCGTTATACAACAAGCTGACAAGCAAATTGAGTGTCTTATTACTACACCGTTTTATATAGAACCTGTCCAGCTTGATCCCGTTATTTGTGATCAATTACAAAAAAATAGCCGTCAATTGGGCTTTTCTTCTCGAATAATGGCTAGTGGTGCGGGCCATGATGCAATGGTCTTTGCCCAAATAGCTCCCGTTGGTTTGGTATTTGTGCCGAGTAAAAACGGATTAAGTCACCATCCCGATGAATGGACGGACTATCATCAGATCCAAAAGGGTATAGATGTTATATTTGAAACAGTAAAACAATTAACGAAGGAATAATTATATGATTAATAAGCAGATTAAAGCAATTATTAACGAGAATAAAGAAAAATTATTTGCTTTTCGTCGTGATCTGCATAGTCATCCAGAATTATCGTGGGAAGAAGTTCGTACAACAAAACGCATCGTAGAAGAGTTAGAAAAAATAGGTATTGATTATCGTTTAACGCATCCTACGGGCGTCATTGCAGAAATCAAAGGTAAAAAATCGGGAAAAACAGTAGCATTACGTGCAGATATTGACGCTTTACCTGTCATGGAACTGAATGATACTCTTGAATATAAATCGATTATTCCTGGAAAAATGCATGCATGCGGTCATGATTCACATGCAGCTATGTTATTAATAGCCTCTCAAGCACTTTACACTGTTCGAGACCAATTAGCTGGAAATGTACGTTTACTTTTTCAACCTGCAGAAGAAATTGCTGAAGGGGCGAAAGCAATGATTGAACAAGGTGCAATTGATCATGTCGATAATGTGTTTGGTATCCATATTTGGTCCCAATTAGCCTCTGGAAATGTATCATGTAATGTTGGTCCCTCTTTTGCCTCAGCTGATATTTTAACGGTAAAATTTCGTGGTAAAGGCGGACATGGTTCTATGCCAAATAATACGGTCGATGCTGTTGTGGTCGCCTCAGCTTTTGTCATGAATTTACAGGCTATTGTGGCCAGAGAAATAGACCCATTAGAGCCCGCGGTAGTAACAATTGGTAAAATGGATGTAGGTACACGTTTTAATGTGATTGCAGAAAATGCAATTTTAGAAGGTACCGTTCGTTGTTTTTCTCTTGCTATTCGCCATAAATTAGAAAAGGCGATACGCCATTATGCTGATAAAGTCGCCGCATTATATGGTGCTACAGCAGAAGTAAATTATATCTATGGAACGTTACCTTTAGTTAATGAAAAGCGTAGCGCACTTTTAGCACAATCTGTCATTGCATCATGCTTTGATAAATCGACACTTTATCCGGTACGTCCGACGACAGGTGCTGAGGATTTTAGTTATTATATACAAGATATACCAGGTTGTTTCGCTTTAGTTGGTTCTCGAAATAATGAAAAAAGCACGGATTGGGCACATCATCATGGATGTTTTAATATTGATGAAGATGCAATGATTATCGGTGCGGAGCTTTACGCACAATATGCTTGGGCCTATTTAAATCAAGATAAATTTTAATTTAATAATGGAATAATAATACAACGACCCATCGAAGGGTCGTTTTAGATTAATATGTTATGTCCATTACTAGCGATCAGAGCCCGATTTACCTTTTGCTTTGCAGTCTTTTCTTTGCGTTTCGCATGTTATTACACCCGTTTCTGGATCGGTCGTACAAACTTGATTAGGTTCAGAACGATTACAGCCAGCAATAATCGTATTCATAACCGTTTTTTTAATGACAGTATATATCATAAAAATTTTCCTTATTTAAATTATTAAAGAATGACACAACAAGCCCTTACGGTTAAAAAAACCGTATACACTGATAATTATTAGTTTATTTATAAAAATTAAATATCGGAACATAACTAAAATTAACTAGTTAAATATAAATAAAAGTCTTTCTATATAGGAAATAATATTAATTTAATTTTAACGTTAATTCAATTTAATATGCTAAAATAATAATGTTGTAGAATAAAATTTAATGCATTGTTATTTTTTAAATTTTTATAATTTAAAAAATATTATGATACAGTAAAGAATAATATTAATGATAAAATATATTAAATTAGCTAATAAAATTTATAAAGATAAATTTTATATAGTTATGAATAAGATTATTTATAACTATTTTATTATTAAATAAATATATTTTTTAGTTTAAAATTTTATTATAATTTTATTTTTCATTAAAATTAATAAGAAAATTGAAATAGAATATTTAAGTTAATTATCTTATTAGTAATTAACATATAAGAGCAAAAAATGATATCGTTTTCTATTATATTTTAGTGTGTTCATTAAATAAATATAATCATGTTATTGTAATATACTAAATTAAAGAAGAACTAGCATTATTAAGATAAGTAAGCTATCACATTTACTATATGATAAACTTATCGATACAGTGCTAATGATTCTTAATATACGTTATTAATATTATTAGCACTGCTATATTCGCGAGAGGGAAAATAAGAAAGATAAGGCTTATCACTATTTTCTTGCTTTAAACGGCTTTATTTCTATAACATTTTAACTTGTTATAGATTGCTCTTTCTAAGTAATTTAGCTGCTTTTACCATATTTGTCAGTGATTGCCGCGTTTCTTCCCATGTCCGCGTTTTTAGTCCGCAATCAGGATTAACCCAAAGTCGCTCAACGGGAATATATTTTGCCGCTTTTTGTAATAATGTCACCATGGAATCAACAGATGGGATATTAGGTGAATGAATATCATAAACACCCGGACCAATTTCATTTGGATAATCATATTGTTCAAATATAGTTAATAATTTCATATCCGATCTTGCCGTTTCAATAGTAATGACATCTGCATCAAGTGCAGTAATCGCATCAATAATATCATTAAATTCACAATAACACATATGTGTATGGATTTGTGTATGTGCTTGCGCAATTGCTGAAGTAAGTTTAAAGGCATGGATTGCCCAATCTAAATAATGTTGCCACTCAGAGCGTTTGAGGGGTAATCCTTCACGTAATGCCGGTTCATCAATTTGAATAATACCAATACCCGCGCATTCAAGATCATAAACTTCATCGCGTAATGCCAAAGCAATTTGTTTAGCTATTATTTCGTACTTTATATCTTCGCGGGGAAAAGACCAACATAAAATGGTAATAGGGCCAGTTAGCATGCCTTTTACTGGTCGAGTCGTAAGTGATTGGGCGTAGCGGCTCCATTCTATGGTAATAGGTTTAGGTCGACTAATATCGCCAATAATAATTGGCGGTTTTACGCAACGAGAACCATAACTTTGCACCCAACCATTCTGAGTAAAAATAAATCCCGTAAGGTGTTCTCCAAAATATTCAACCATATCGTTACGTTCTGCTTCGCCATGAACTAAAACATCAATATCCAGTTGCTCTTGCTCTCGAATAACTTGCTTAATTTGTTCCGCAATATGTTTATAATAATCATGATAATCGATTTGACCTCTTTTCATATTTAAGCGTAACGCCCGAATTTCTGTAGTTTGTGGAAAAGAACCTATTGTTGTCGTTGGCCATAAAGGTAATGAATAGCGTTGTTGTTGTATCTTAGCTCTTTCTGTATAGCATGCAGAACGTTGACTATCAGTAGATGCTATTTTTGCAAGACGCTTAGCTACTTGTGGATCATTTACACGTTTAGAGTTTACGCGTTGTATAATGGGTAAACTATAGTATTCAAGCTCTTTGATGAGATCATTATTCTCAGCGTTAATGGCTTGAGTTAGTAAAGATAGCTCTTGGCATTTCTGTAAAGCAAAAGCAAACCAGCTACGAGTTTCTTCATCCAATTCTTTTTCTTCATTGAGATCCAACGGACAATGTAATAAAGAACAAGAACTGCTTATCCATAATTGACGTTTACTCGTAATGGGTTTTATTTGTTGATAAGCTTGAATTAAATTTGTGCGCCAGATATTACGACCATTAATGATACCTAGAGATAAAATCCAATTTTCTGGTAACTGCTGATGTATAAATAAAAGATCGTTATCGCCATAAATAAGATCAATATGCAATCCTTGAATCGGCAGCGTTTTAATGATAGATAATGTATGATGAATGCCTGAAAAATAAGTTGTTAGTAGTAAAGATAATTTTCCTTGAGAAAACTGATGAAGTTGTTGATAAGCTGTTTGGTAAGCAGTTAGCCATTCTGTAGGTAATTCTTGTACTAATGCCGGTTCATCAATTTGTACCCATCTAATATTTCGTTTAATAAGCTCATCAATAATCTGTTTATAAGCTATCAATAGATGGGGTAGTAAAGCTAATCGGTTAAAGTTTTCTTGTTTACTTTTTCCCAACCAAAGATAAGTAAGTGGGCCAATAAGTACAGGTTTTACCTGATAGCCTAATGCATGTGCTTCATCAATTTCTTCAAAAAGTTGGTTCCAACTTAATGTAAATGTTTGGTTAGCCGTAAATTCAGGGACAATATAATGATAGTTAGTATTAAACCATTTTTTCATTTCACTTGCTGTGGTTGTTATACCGGTGGCAGAACATCCACGAGCCACACAAAATAACGTATCAAGATCGGGTTTTTTATGTGTTGCTAAATGACGATCTGGAATATTTCCTAATAACATTGACATTGTCAATACGTGATCATACCAAGCAAAATCACCTACTGGTAATAAATCAACCCCTGCATTGTGTTGTTGTTGCCAATGCCGAGCCCGTAGTTGTTTTCCTGTGTTAAGTAATACATCTTGTGTGATATTACCTGCCCAATAGGCTTCTTGTGCTTTTTTCAGTTCTCGTTGTAAACCAATACGAGGAAATCCTAAAGTATGACTGATTACCTTCATGTTTATCACCTTTTTAGACATCTGGATGTTTATATGGCTATAATCAAGGTATTATTATTTACTTTCAAGTGAAAATTATTTAAGGATATGTTGAGGAAATTTCATGATTGAGATTAAACATTTGAAAACACTATATACATTGGCGCAATTAGGCTCATTATCTAAAACATCTGAGCGACTTTGTATGACACAATCTGCATTATCCCATCAATTGACTGAACTGGAAAAACGACTTGGATATCGCCTATTTATTCGTAAAAGCCAGCCTATCAACTTTACTAAACAGGGCCATATTCTTTTAGCGTTAGCTCAACGCGTGTTACCACAAGTACAACACGCATTGACATTATGTCATGAAGGACAAAAAAAACAGTTGCGAATAGCTGTTGAATGTCATAGTTGCATTCAATGGCTAATACCTATTATTCACTCTTTTAAGCAAATACAGCCACAAGTAGATATCTATTTCCAGTCAGTTGATATTTTTTTATCATTAATTGCCCTGCAACAAGCGAAATTAGATTTAGTTATTACGTCAGATAATAGAGATGATAAGGAACTTATTTATATTCCTTTGTTTGATTTTGAAGTGAAGTTAATTATGGCACCTGAACATCCATTAGCAAATAAATCAACAATTTCTCCAGCTGATTTAAAGGATGAAACATTATTGATTTATCCAGTAGATCTGATGAGATTAGATATTTGGCGTTATTTTCTTTTACCAGCCAGTGTGCAACCTTCAATAAGAAAAGTGGATAATACGATGTTGTTATTGCAGATGACGGCAGCCAATATGGGAATTGCGGCATTGCCTCATTGGGCAGTTACTACTTTTGAATCTCAGCGATTAATTGTAACGCGTTCATTAGGTAATGAAGGGCTCTGGCGAACACTTTATATAGCTATTCGTCGTGATGATCAAGCTCAGCCAATCATCAATCTATTTATTGAAACACTATTATACGCTAAGTCAACATAATATTAATAATATAGTTAACTTTATAGGCCTTTTTATTCAT
This sequence comes from uncultured Enterobacterales bacterium, assembly GCA_945288535.1. Lineage (GTDB taxonomy): Bacteria > Pseudomonadota > Gammaproteobacteria > Enterobacterales > CALYQQ01 > CALYQQ01. Next base: position 22,813 of record CALYQQ010000023.1, read on the forward strand.
TTTAGGCCTTATTTTATAAAGTGAGTGATATGGTTATAAACGGGATATATTTAACAACAATTAAAATAGAAAAAAATAATAGACTGACTCTTAGCATGCATGCACTTGACACATAAATCCCCATGTTATAAATGCGGGAATAGCCGTGATCATTAAAAGTGGCGCTGTAACAATTGCTATCGCGTTATTACCGTCAAAATGGGTTTCAGATGTATAATAGTCAAGTTCAAATTTTATTGGACTAGGTAGTGGATAATTTACCATATCAGTTTGGCGATGATATACGTGAATAATTTTACCATTATATAGATGATAATGGCGTTGTAGTAGCTCGCTTTTTTTTTCTAATTCAGGTATGAGTAATGGATTTTTCCAATAATTATTGGATTTATCTATATCTTTAATAGACTGGAATCCATAATCATTTATTAATTCTCGTTGTTGTTCTTCGGTTAATGTGTTTGGAGAAAAAATGAAATGTAATGACAATGCTACATTGTTATCAGTTACTTTACCACTAACATCTAAGTAGGTTATTTTCGCTATATAAGGTGACTGAAGAAGTGTGTTTAACGTTTTTTCATGCTTATTGAAAAAGGGGCGATCGTTAGGTGCAAGTAAATAGTCATTTGTTTCATAGTTAGGAAATATATAATTTTGCTTACCAAGTAAATATAAATTTTCCTTATCTATAGCAATAGCCATAATATATTCATCTTCTGTTTTATTAGGAATTATACTTGTTGTACAACTGGTTAATAGCAAAGGAATAATAGAAAAGAGAAGGGTTATTAAAAACTTGAATATTTCCATATTGTTGCTATTTCCTTGTATAATAATTACCCTATAGGATAAGGAGTTAAGATAAATGTACATAATATTAAAAGCTTAATGGTAACATTAAGTATTAAAAAAGTATTATCAAAATAAATTAATATAGAATTACTATAATACATTTGGCTAGAGTTTAATAAGTATGTCAAGCAATTTATTATCATATATTATGAAAAAATAGTGATAATATTTTCACTTGATTTTTTATAAAAAAAGAAGTCAGATATTTTTAGGTAAGAAAATTAACTCTATTTTATCTTTGCTTAAGCATTTGGGTTTTTAATCATAGTGTTACTATTTATTAAATAATAATTAATGAAATGTTTATTTTTATCTGACACATCTTTATTTATAATTTATTTAAGATATCAATAATATCTATAATTCCTGTATTGCTATGTATAGTATAATAATAATTAACATAAGAATGCGTATACTCTTTTTTATTTTTTAATTGGTAGAGTAGTTAAATAAGAAAATCTTTTTACTTTTATAATGATAAATTAACTATTTTTTTGATAGTTACTAATAGTGTTTAATAAAAGTTGTATGCTAACATAAAACTTTATAAGTTATTTTTGTTAAAATAATAATTGACATAAATTAAAACATATAAAAAAAGCCATATCTAAATGAATTTAATTATTAATTAATAATCTAGAAAATTAAAATATATTAAATCCATATGTGATTTCACTAATAATATATAAATCATATTTATTTTTTAATAATACAATTATTTTATTTAAAAATTATTTTTAATTTATTAAGTTTTAAATATAACTAACTAACTAACTAACTAACTAACTAACTAACTAACTAACTAACTAACTAA
>CALYQQ010000024.1 GCA_945288535.1 uncultured Enterobacterales bacterium
CGATAGTTCCGACGTTAACGTGCGGTTTTGTACGTTCAAATTTTTCTTTAGACATTAATAGTCCCTCTAAGACAAAATCGGTGGTTTAACCACAGTAAACAAGGAGGAAGAAAACAGGAGGTGAGAAAAAGCGATGGTGCTGATAGGCAGATTCGAACTGCCGACCTCACCCTTACCAAGGGTGCGCTCTACCAACTGAGCTATATCAGCAATTGGAGCGGGCAGCGGGAATCGAACCCACATCATCAGCTTGGAAGGCTGAGGTAATAGCCATTATACGATGCCCGCGCTTCCTAACTCGACTACCTGATGCTTCAACACTTACTTCAGTTGTCACCCTGAGTCAGTACAGGTGACAATTATTTGTGGCAAAGTTAAATCTACCCCAAATAACTAATTCTGTATATTTATTTGTAATTAATAAATAACTATTTGTATTCATTCGTACTTAAGGATAATCATGACTAGCTTAACTCAAACTAATTGTAGTTATTAAGTAAACCTAAGAAACGATACAAATGAACTTAAATAAATGGTGGTGGGGGAAGGATTCGAACCTTCGAAGTGTGACACGGCAGATTTACAGTCTGCTCCCTTTGGCCGCTCGGGAACCCCACCCCGAATCTTTTTTAAATTTGTCTACTTAGGAAAATGGTGCCGGCTGCCGGAATCGAACTGGCGACCTACTGATTACAAGTCAGTTGCTCTACCTACTGAGCTAAGCCGGCCTCAAGTGCTGCGCATTCTATGGCGAGCTGAGAAATGATGCAACAAAAAAATTCATTTTTTTGTTCTATTGCTTATATTTTAATCGTTTTTTGTGTATTTTTCTTTTTTTGCATAGAAAATGCACGCAATTAGAGCATTTTTTATTCGCCCTTTATGGTGATTAAAGCAGCATTTTATTATATTGGTTAACTTGCATTAATTTAAATAATTTAATCTTTTTTTGTTTGTTACTCATTTTTTATATAAAAAATTTTTTAAACATGGATGCATCGGTCATTTCAACCCCAAATCTAAGCCCAATCTAATTTTAATTAATATCAGCATTGTTTTATTCAAATAAGATATTAAATAAATAAATTACCTCTCTGTGTCTAATTAAATTTGCCATTTCATGTACATTTCTCCTGAGTTTCGACGCCATAGGTGCATTTTCTCGTTTTTCTTTTCAAATTTTATTACCGATTAACGAAGGAAAACTTTGAAAGTGGTAATTCTCATTCCGTTTTTATGCCTATCGCTAACTTTGATTTCATATGCAAATTCAATTGGCCTTCATAAATTAGCAAAAGAATGTGTATCTGATGTTTCCTCTTATACTTTTCTGGCAAGCATAAAAACGGCATCGGGATTCAATCCATGCGTAATTGGTTTAAATAGGAGAAAAACTCTTTAGTCAAACCAAAAGTTATCTGTAAGTAGTGATAAGCGCTAAATCCCTATTAGCAAATAACGACTTAAAAGCTGTGGCATTAATTATTAGCCGAAAATTAGCAAAAAGACGATAAAATCACATAGGGAAAGACAAAAAGCGCTTCAAGCATAACACGAGTTCATATAGTAAAGGTTTTACTAATGGCTACGTCCAATAAGAACTTGTCATTGCGGAAACCAACACTGAAAAAGTGATACTAAAAATGACCAGAATTAGCCTCGGCACGCCAAGCAAAAAAGAGTAATACCTATTTAAAGTAAAAAAACTAATCCATCAATAATATGGCAGGAAATAACCTACAGAAAGCAAATATTATTTCATCAACAGAGGAAAGTTATCCTCTAAAAAAGCCCCACGTCTTATGGGGCGTTTTCTCAGAGTTCTAACAAGTTAATTTCATACTGTTTTACATGTAGCTTAAAGTGTTTTTTATACCTGAAGAAAGAAATTTATTTTATAAATACAATTAAACAATAGTTTTTATTTTTTTCTCTTTGCTTTTTCGACAGTTTCTTATAACCAAGGGAAGAGGGTCGTTTCCCCTTTAGATAAATGCGTATGTGAGGCGAAGTTTCCAATGTCTACAAAGAAAAAGCATTTCCCTTAATTAAAACACTTAAAAACAATGATAGCCCAACCCCCTTCATCAGCGAAGCTTTGTAGAGCCGTGGTATCATCATTAAAGAGGTAATATATTATGGTAAAAACTTACTTTTTATTATTTCCTATTAAATTTATAGACTATGACTAATAATAAAAAGAAACTATTTTGTTTTTATTACTTGATTACTATGTATATAGCTATCCTATTGTTATAAATCATTTTGACAACGAATTAAAAGTAAAGGTAATTATATTTTATTCTATATAAATTCTTTTAAAATTATAATTTATTTTAACTTTACAGCATCTTTAAATAAGTTGTGTAACATATTGCAAACTAAAAGAGTTACTATTTTTAGATATATTTATATTAATATTTATATTGCTAATTTTTAGATTGTGATCCATTAAATATAAAGATAATATACTGTTTTTATGGGAAATATGAAACATATCACTTTTTATTAAAATCACATTTTTATTTTATAATCTATTTAGTATTCTTGGCTATATAGGAAATAATTTATTTTTTATAACATAGAGATACATAATATCACATCTAAAAAATTATTATTTTTTATTTTAATAAAAATTTAAAAAATACTACATTTGTTATTAAAATAACACATGATAAAAACAAAATGCTATGCAAAAAAATAAATAATTTTAAAAGTGTTAAATCCGCTTTCTTTAATAAGTTAGACTAACTCGTGGGAAAGTGAAGGTAAACAAATAGTAAAATATTTTCTTTTACAATGTCTACCTCTATTATTTAGATATAGTTATTAATAAATTAATTTAGCCGTTTAATGATTAAAGAAGTATTAATACCACCAAAAGCAAAATTATTTGATTGAATATATTCAACATCAAGCGCTCGTCCTGCATGCATAATATAATCTAAATCACCACATACTGGATCTGGTTCTGTTAAATTAATTGTTGGTGCAAACCACCCATCATAAATCATTTCTAAAGATAGCCAAGCTTCTAATGCACCACATGCACCGAGTGTATGTCCAAAGTAGCTTTTCAGTGATGATATAGGCGTATTGTTACCATAAATAGCTGCTGTAGCTAGGCTTTCTGCTAAATCACCTCGCTGTGTTGCTGTACCATGCGCACTAATATAACCAATGGCATTGGAACTGATATTACCCTTTTGCAGCGCTTGTTCAATACATATTTGCATAGTTTCTTTACGTGGTTGTGTAATATGTGAAGCATCACAATTTGTGGCAAAACTCAGAATTTCACCATAAATTATTGCACCACGTGCTTTCGCATGTTCATATTCTTCAAGAATTAAGCTACAAGCGCCCTCACCTATAACTAAACCATCGCGATTTTTATCAAATGGACGTGGCGATAATCCTGGATTATCATTACATTGACTAGTAGCAAACAAGGTATCAAAAACAGCTGCTTCTGAAGGACAAAGTTCTTCTGCGCCACCAGCGACCATAACCTTTTGATAACCATGCTTAATTGTTTCATAAGCATAACCGATAGCTTGACTACCTGAAGTACAGGCGCTTGATGTTGGTATTACTCTCCCACGTAATCCAAAAAACAAGCCCACATTCACCGCTGCAGTATGAGGCATCATTTGAACATAAGTAGTCGCCGTAATACCATAAGTATTCTTATCATTTAATAAACTACCAAAATCACCTACAGCCTTAGTACTCCCCGTAGATGAACCATAAGCAATACCAGTATCACCGTTTGTTAAAACAGGATCATTAAGTAAACCAGCTCGAATAAGTGCTAATTCTGTTGCACGTGTAGCATAAAGAGAAACTGTTCCCATGGCACGTATCTTTTTACGCGTATAATATTCAGGTAGGACAAAATCTGTAATTGGTGCAGCTATATTGGTATTCAAACCATTATATTCGCGCCATGATGGCATATTTTGTACAGCATTTTTGCCTTCAATTAACTTTTGACGAATAGTTGCCCAATTATCACCCATCGCGGTTACTCCGCCCATACCTGTTATAACCACACGTTTTGTCATACCATACCTCCATTTATGGAAATAACTTGACGTGTAACATAGCCAGCAATATCAGACATAAGATAACGTGTCAATCCAGCCACTTCATCAGGTGTCCCCATACGTCGCATTGGTATCATACGCATAACTTCATCTTTTGCAGTGGGGTCTAAAGATGCCATTGATGTTTCAATTAAACCAGGCGCAATACAGTTAACGGTGATCTGACGCTTAGCAAGCTCAAGTGCTAATGCTTTACACGCGCCAATAATGCCTGCTTTTGCCGCACTATAATTGACCTGCCCTCGATTTCCCATCACACCGGAAACTGACGAAAGCGCAACAATTCGTCCTCCTTTGCGTAATCTAATCATTGGCATTACACAGGGATGAATAACATTATAAAAGCTGTCTAAATTTGTATGTATAACGCTGTTCCATTCATCTTCACGCATTGCAGGAAATGCCGTATCACAAGTAATTCCAGCGTTATTAACGACACCATAGTAAGCACCATGTTGCTCAATATCTTGTTCTATTACCTGCTGACATTGTTGGCGATCGGCTATATTAAATGAAATAAGTCGACCATTTCCGCCTATTTCTTTTATCTTTGCTAACGTTTGTTCTGCCCCCTTTTTGTCCGTCAAATAATGGACTGCAATATGAAATCCATCTTGTGCCAAGCCACAGGCAACTGCACTGCCAATACCTTTACTGGCACCAGTTACTAATATCGTTCGCATTACAATGAGTTTCCTTGTTGTATAATTTGTTGTATTTCCTGGGTATCAGGTTGATAAACATTAATTTTTGCTGTTGCACATATTTGATTATTTACGTGCAATTCACAATCAAAATTAGCTAATTTGTTATCTTGTAGTACTAAATTAACTTTGATTATTAGGCAAGTTCCTAAAGTGAATTCTGCATAATCCGATTTAAATCCTCTAATACCAAGCAATAAACCCAGATCCAAATTTTTATTTGGTTTATTACTGAACCAGCCACGCCAAACACCAATGGTTTGTGCCATCATTTCAATTATGAACTCCGCAGGTAACATATTTTGTTCATTAATAAATGGAGCAAGAATACCTTGTTTAGAAACGATAATCTGACAAATTGCATAGTTTTCGCCTATATCAATAACGTCATCGATTAAAATCATAGGTGATTGATGAGGTAAATAGTCCGCGGCTTTCTTATAGTTATTCATTTTTCTTTTCCCAAAAGAATACTTGCATTATTACCACCAAATGCAAATGAATTAGATAAAATTATGGAGGACTTTAGATAAGATAACTCAGTTACTAAGTTTATTTCCGCCAAGGTATTATCACGAGGTGATGCGGAAAAATCCTGGCAAGGAAGTGATAAATTGTTATTTAGTATTAACCAACTAATAGCGGCCTCTGTTGCGCCGGCCGCACCTAACGTGTGCCCAGTCAAATGTTTTGTTGAGCTACACAATATAGAGGTACCACATAAACGATTGACAGCTTTGGCTTCCATATCATCGTTAAGTGGTGTAGCTGTACCGTGCAAATTAATATATCCAATCTTATCTGGCGTTATTCCCGCAGATTGTAATGCCATTCTCATTGATTGTTCTGCACCATGACCTTCTGGATGGGGTGCTGACATATGCCATGCATCTGATGATTCACCGACACCTAATAAAGCTATATTAGCAGGTTCTTTTGTTAACAAAATAAGGGCAGATGCCTCGCCTATGTTAATACCATCACGTTTACTAGCAAATGGTTGGCATTGATTAGTAGATAAGGAGGATAAACTATCAAAGCCATTGGTTGTCATTTGACAACACGTATCCGCACCTCCCACCAAAGCGGCATCGACTAAACCTGCATCGATTAATCGTTTACCACTAATAATTGCTCTGGCACTTGATGAACATGCCGTCGATATTGTATAGCAAGGCCCATTAGTGCCAAGTAATGTTGACAAAAACGTAGAAGGATCGCTCAGTTCCTGTTGTTGGTAATAAAAACTGGCCGGAATATGTCCTGTATATTGATGTTCTGCAACAGCAAATTCTCCTTGAGAGATCCCTGAAGTACTCGTGCCCATAATGACTGCGACACGATTTGTACCATAACGCTGTATAACTTGCATAACACATGGTTGGATTTGATTTAATGCAGCCAGCAACAATTGGTTATTGCGACTATTATGTTTAGCTAATGAGATTGGAATGGGTGGTAGTTCTGATCTTACTCGTCCAAGCCATGTCATTTTACCGTTTATTAACCCACCTCTATCTGGTGATAATCCCGTTATTCCAGTAGTTAAATTCTTCGCAATGTCTTTTAAGTTATCACCTAAAGCATTAACCATTGCTACGGCTGAAAAATAGATAGGCATCATATTAGGTTAACTCTCCATAGCATAAAATTATTTCATATTCTGAATAGCTATTTGATAGCCAAAATAGTAATGCTCAATCATTATTGGTTCACGTCGATTATTTTCCATTTGATAAGTAATTCCAATAATCAATCTGCCATCAGTATCGTATAAACTACGATGATTACTTTCTTCCTCTAGACGCCATCCATCGGGTAAGTTATTCCGCCATACTTCTATAGGCCAATAACTCAGCATAATATCAGATAATACCTGATTAGCAGGAGGTAATTGAGGTAAAGCTATCGCTTGTTCAGTTTTGATACCCGTTTCGTCATAAATCACTTTAAACAACCGAATACCTAACAGTGACAATCCAACAAGTGTTATTTTATCCTGAGATACATTTAGCATTGTTAGTAAAGAATCCGATTTACCATTTATTGTAACGGTTAATAATTGTTGACGATCAATATCATTAGCGAGTGTTGGTGTAGGCAAATTTATTTTATTCCCTGGAGTTAACCAGGCGTGAGGTGCCGATTCATTTTGCCATGATGAACAAGACATTAATGTAGCAATAATTAGTAATACAAAAAAATTTTTAATATTTGTCATGATTTCCATTCATTATTATTTATAGCTAATGGGGATAATAAAAATGCTGTGAAAATACCGCCTGAGAGTACCAAACCAAAACTTGCTATGGCATGAGTATGACTTAATGTTAGCATACCAAAGGTGAGTAATGTTGTCAGAGCGGCCATAAATACAGAAAGCATCATTGTTGTCGGATGGCCACGTGGATTACTGAAAAATAAGGTGTAATCAATGCCAATACCTAAAACTAAAATTAGTGCCAACATGGAAAATAAATTAATTGATACACCAACAAATCCTGTAATAGCTAATCCCATCATTAAAGACAGGAGTGAAGGAATAATACAACGTATTCCTTGACGCCAACCAAAGCGAACGATAAATAACAGACTAATAACGGTAAGTGATAAGAGTAATAGCTGCCCCAAATGATAGCGATAAACAGCAAAGAGCTCACTAAATACCCGACGCTTATCCATCCAGTAATATCCTGGTCGATCTGCTACTATTTCCTGTAATTTTTCTGGTTGATTTACACCATTGACCGGAATCAGAATTGCTGTTTGACCATCATGCAGTGTGAGCCATAATAAGCGCCATCCTTCACTAACAATGCTTTCTAACCATTGCTGTGGCTGAACAAACGTTTTATTTATTTCTGGCGCAACTACAGGTAAACCTACTTGTTGTAATTGACTAATAATAGTATCAGCATATTTTGCGACAAGTAGCTGATTCTCTTTTTGACGTTGTAAAGAATTCAGCGGTATTAGCTTATAATTTGTTAACCAATGATGTTGCTTGGCTAATTCAAGATCAGGTTGTAATGTCTCTAACCTCTGTAATGCTTGCTCAGCATTATGACCATAAACGATAAACCACTTTTGATCATTTTGCTGTCCTGTAATTGTGGCTAGTTTCTGTTCTTGTTGTTGCAATTCTTCAGGTAACGTTTGTAATTTGCTAATATCATCATCAATATGTAAACGCATCATGCCAAATCCACAAACAAGAGCTAAAAGTACCGTGCAACTGCATGAAAATAACCTATTCTTACGCCATAAAGCCAACCAGCATTCAATATAATGAGTACTTTTAGAAATAGGGTTAACATATAATTTATTTACTAATAGTGGATACCAACATACGACCGTAAGAAATGCACCAATTAAACCAAAGATAGCGAATACACTGAGTTGTTGTAATCCAGGAAAAGGTGCTAACAATAATATAGAGTAAGCAATGCAGCTAGAAATAACCGCTAGCGAAAGTGTGGGAAAAAGGATACGTAAACTGGCCTGTGGTGTTACTTGATGTCCATGAATTAGTCGTTCAGTTAAATAATGTAAAGCATAATCAATAGAAATCCCAATAACACTGGTACTCATCACTAATGTTAGAATATGGATCTCACCAAAAAGGATTAAAACAGCGGTTGTCCCTGCCAATACACCTACTGAAAGTGAAAGTAATATTAACCATAATGGCCTTAATGATTTGAACATAGCTAAGAGTAATGCAGTAATACCTAACAAAGAGACTAGCCCAATACTTGTAATATCGCGTATTGCTTGTTGGCTAGCATAATCACTATAGTATACAACGCCTCGTTGTAAAATTTCCGTACCAGACCATCGTTGCTGCATTTGTTGATTTATTTGCTTTAGAAAAGCAACAGCACTGGCTGCTTCATGAATATCATAAGAGTTAATATTGAGTTCAGCATGGATCATATACCATATCTGACCTTGCTGATCTTTCGCTGTAAGCCAATTATCTTTTAGGGAAAGTTCACCACCTTGCTGAATTAAGGCTAATTGGGCTGAGCGCATTAATAGTAGTGGATCATTGATTAATTCTTTACTACTAACACCAGCAAAAGGCGAATAAAGCTGAGTTAAAATCCATTGACTCTGTCTGTCGCCTCCAGCCTGTAAACGTTTCCGACTATCATTATCAAGAAGGTTATAGCGATTATCAAAAAAGAAATGAGCCCAGTTTTGTTGTTGACTATCATCAAGTTGATGGGAAATGCCTGTGAAATAAGGCGTAGAGTCTAATTGCTGAACAAACCAAGCGATCATATTTTTTGATTGCATGTCATCAGCTGATTTTGGTGGACGAATTAACCAAACTAATTGGCGCTCTAGTCGCTGATTAAATCCATCTAAAATCGCTGAGGGTATTTGAGGTACTTGGTTCTTTGGCAGTAATGCAATAATACTACTGTTTAGTTTGCTATTCGGTACAATAGCCAAAAAAAGTATTATTAATACTAGACAACAAATCAACCATATTGAAGCCACATAGCGTGTTGACTTAAAATGAGAAATCATGAAGTTCCTCATTAGTTAATTTATCTGGCGTTGTTTGATGATTGTAAAAACGAATAACCGTTTTATCACCTTGTTTATCATCAATCTCTATTAATGTCAGAAAATCTTGACCGATAAGTTGAAAACGCGAAAATAATTTATCTAATGGTGGTTTGTTTGGTATAAGAGTCAAGTTCCATTGATTAGCATTAGACTGAAAATCAATAGCAAAATTTTGTTCTAATAACTGGCGATCTGCATTAAATAAAGCCGTGAGTAGACGATTAAAACGAAACAATTGTGGATTTGATTCAGCAGTAATAACCTGAGATTGTTGACCTGGAATATGCTGTATCATCCGATCATTCGTTATTATTAATGCTAATGAAAATGGTATTGTTTGCTGCCAATGAATACCATATTGATGAGAAATTAATACATGTCCAGAAGACCGCAGTGATTGAGATAACCCATTGATTGTCCGCTCCTGTTGAAACTCCGCCCGTTGTAACGACAAATGGCTAAAACGTTGTTGTAGTTCTTCTAAAGTTATTGCATGAGAGATATTACACATTAATAACAAAATAATGGCCAATATACGCATTCCTTTTATCCTCTCACCTTATCCAATATATCTATTGGCGTGGCGTAACACATTTCACGTGTTTTACTATTTACTGCGACTTGTATTGTATAGGCTTTTGTTAATTTCTTACCTGTAAATGTATCTGTCACGGTATAATTAATTTTAAATCGGTGTTCAATTTCATCTTCTAGCTCAGCTCGAATAGTTATTGTTTGTTCAGCAACAGCTGAAGCAATATATTTAACTCTCGTATCAATAATGGGCCAGCAATAACCACTCTCTATCATTTGGTTATAGCTGTAATTAAGCTGTCTAAATAGTTTTTCCCTAGCTTGTTCAAAATAGCGAAAATAATTACCATGCCAAACAACACCCATTGGATCAACATCACAAAAAGGAATAACCACATCAAGTGTTGCTGAAAATCGTGCATTTCCCATAAATTTTTCCATTGTTTAGTTATAGGCTAATTATCCTGATGACGTTGTTTTGCATTATCATGCCAAAAGTCATAAAAATTAAACCAGTCTAGTGGTGATAGAAAACAGTAATGCTCCAACCGCTCAGCATAACGCTGAATAGCCTGCTGTATGTCTTTTTCGCGATTTTTTCGGGAAAGCAATAATGGATCAGCAAAAGGTTCAAAATAAATTTGAAATTGACCTTCTGGTTTTAAACCAAACATGAGCCATACTGGACAAGCAAGTAATGCGGCTAAAATAAACGGGCCTTGAGGAAACCATGCTGACTTGCCTAAAAAATTAACCGGGCTAATACGCTGAACGTCTCTTTGAGAATTCATATTGATGGGTGTTCGATCACCTAATATCGCCAGCCATTCACCTTTATCTAATTTTTGTTTTAGCATAATAGCGACATCCGGTCCCCAATTATTAACCTGGATCAGATTGATACTCGATTTAGGATTAATTTCCTTTAATAATTGATTAAATCGTTCAGCATGCCGAGTATAGACTAACGCATTAATAATAACATCGTGAGACAGTTCGCCGAGTGCCCGACATAATTCAATATCACCGAGATGAGATCCTAGTATGAGTAATCCTTTGCCTGTTTTTAATTGTTCTAAACATAATGTTTGCTGATGGAATATGACTTCTTTTAAACAGATATCCCCATTCCAACCAGCTAATTTATCTAAAATAGATTCACCAAACTGCAAAAAATGCTGAAAGCTATTTAATAAAATCGTGGGCGGTAAGGGTTTATTTATTTGTGTTGAATAGCTTTTCAGGCGTTGTAAATAGTCTTGCGATGCCTTACGTTGTACGCTTCCTGTTAACCAATACCCTGCGATTACAGGATATAACAAAATTTTAAATCCTGTACGACCAAATAATTTATATGCTTTTAGCATAAATCGCATTCCCCATAGTCCCTTACGTTCGGACGTCTGAGACCAATGGTGAACACGATAAATATTCCGATAGATTAGTTTCGGTATTTTTGGCAACATCTGTAAAAATAATCGGCTGTGCATCCATGATATTTTTACGTTATCATGCAGAGCACGAAAATGAGAGATACCGTTCTTAGGATAAATAACTTTTGTTGGAATAAAATGGATCTGACAGCCGGCCCAGTATAAACGTACCATTATTTCAGTATCAAAATCCATGCGACGGCCAATAGTAACGCGCTCAATTAGTGTTAATGTTTCTTTTAATGGATAAACCCGAAAACCACACATGCTATCTTTAATAGATAATGATAAGGTTTCTATCCAAACCCAAATATGGGTAATATAGCGAGCATAAAGACGCTCCCGCGGAACAGATTCGTCATACACAGGTTGGCCGGAAACAACATCATTTGGATAACATGTGGCCTTCTCTAGCATCATGGGTAAGTCAGCTAGCTGATGTTGTCCATCAGCATCCACCTGGATAGCATGTGAAGCACCTATTTTCCATGCTTCCCGTAACCCCGTCATAACGGCAGCGCCCTTACCTTGGTTATAGTTATGATGAACTAAGCGTACCCAAGGGTATTTTTCTGATAAGTGTTGTAATTCATCTGTTGTTTGTTTATCACTACCGTCATTAACAATGATGCATGTTAAGTGATAGGATTCAAGTAACGTCAATACCTGTGCCATTGTACTTCCATGGTTATAACATGGAATAACAATGCATGCAGAAAATTGACGTTGTTTTAACATTATGATGGACATAAAACCATGCGCCCATAACTAATAATTTGATTATTGGCCAGCTGATACTGGAATGAAAGCTTGTTTGTTTCCTTATATCTTTCAATCAATAAGTTGACGGTTTGTCCAGGGAAAAGGGGGTGTTGAAATTTCATAACATCGATTCCTTTTAACGCGCCTTTAATTCCCCAATAATGCCGAGCATAATGAAGTATCCAACTAACTTGTATAACACCAGGTAAAATGGCTTGTTGCGGAAAATGACCTTTAAACCAAAATAGTGATGGTGGTATACTTAATGTTAATTCAAGTTTATCTTCCGTTAATTGATAGTTAATAAGTTCAGGCATCTTCATAAAAAAGTTCCTGTAATTGAATTTGTGATCGTTTCCCTTGACTGTTTTCTGGCAAGGACATAACTATTCGCCAACGACGAGGAATAGCAATTGGTTCAAGCCAATTACGGAGCTCCTGACGAAAGCGCTGAGTCAACTGAAGTTTACCTTGTTGTTCTACTTTAGTTTGTCCTAAAGCTGATAATACGAGTACTGCACCAAGTATTACTCGGGTATCCTGCTGTAATGTAATTACGGCACATTCAGCTAATTCAGGACATGCGAGGAGACGTTGTTCCACTTCATCTAACGATACGCGTTTTTCCTCAATTTTAATAATGCGGTCTTTACGCCCTATTAAATGAAAACCGTCATCTTCTAAGCGAATAACATCATTAATTTTTACCCCATGAGGATCAAAAAGTAATGGCGAAATAACAGAAAGTGTTTCATCTGGTTGCACGCTTATTTCTATGGAAGGAAAAAGTTGCCAAGGCTGTTTTAATTTATATTGGCTACGATTAGCTATTACGCCAGTTTCTGTCGTTCCATAAATTTCCTGAGGCAATACACCCAGTAATTGTTCAGTCGCTTGTGCTTCAACAAAAGTTAACATTCCCCCCGCTGAAAAGACCTTTTTACACACGATAGGGGTTAATTTTTTATCTAATCGTTTTAAATAAGCGGGGCTGGCTATTAATGTTAAAGGGGCGTTTAACGCATCACCAATAGAGATTAATTGCTCATGGTAACTTACTAAATGTGTGTAAAAAGGCAAATCTAATAGTAATGGCAACATAATGCGAAATGTTAAACCATACATATGTTGATGAGATACTGTTGCTACGACGACACTATCTAATAATTGTTCCCGCCATTGGCGTGCAATTAATTCAATTTCTAAAACTAATGATAATGCTGTTTTTTTAATTGCTTTGGCTTTACCCGTTGAACCCGATGTAAATAATACAAGTTGCCCATCACCTGTCCATTTAGGTAAATCCATAGTTAAGCTGAAATGCGGTTGTGGTAACGGCAAAAAAAGTGTTTCACAATTAAGAGATAAAGGCAAATCAGTAAGAAGTGCATCAAAAGCATTTTGTTGCTCAATGAGTTGAGCTTGACGCAAATGCCCGGGAATAATTGCAATTCTATGGCAATACCAAACAGCCAATAAGCTCGCCAAAAAATAATAACTATCATTAAAACAAAGTGCCCACCGTTTAGCAGGGCTAGACTGAATTTTACTAATTAAATGGATCACTAAATGACGAAATTCACCTAATGCTAAAGGGTATCCTTTTCTATAAGCTATTGGCCAATATGCTGGTCGATCATATTCCAGCACTTGATTCAATGATCTTATATTTAATGCTGGAACCATTTCCTGATTAACCATTCGCCACACAACAATATTCCTATGATCAAATAACTTATTACACCGTTATATAATGTCCATATGCGAACATCTCCCCATAAACAGGTGAATAATGCAACAGAGCCATTAATAACAAAGAAAAAACACCAAATCCAAGTTACGTTACGAGTATAACGTATAGCAATTAAAGGTAATTCAGGCTGTTTTATTCTAGCAAACCGTTCTATTATCGTAGGTGGTCGATAGAGTGAATAACCAAACATAGTCAGTAAAACGGAATTCACCACTACGGGGTAATATAATAACCATGTTGATTGATGCATTACCCAACTTAGCGTAGTTAATAAACAAGCCACCAGAATAATCATACTCATCCAGCGATGTTGCTTAAATTGTTTTCTAAATAAAAATAAACGTAATACGAAAAAAATTAATAGGATAGGTGCTACTACACCAATGCCCCAAAAATGCATTCCTTGATAAACAATAAAAGGATAAATAAATAAAACTAAAGCAACAGCCATTCGCAATAAATTTAATACGATGTCACCAAAACGGCTGTTTTGTTTCAACATTGCCTACTCTTTATTTAATTGGTTAATTTTTCGATAACGTTAATAACATCTTGTACAGTACGTACTGACTTAAAATCATCTGGATTAATTTTTTTATTAATCATTTTTTGTAAATGTACGACCAAATCAACAGCATCAATACTGTCTAAATCTAAATCCTCATAAAGTTTTGCATCTAATGTGATTGACTCTGGTGATAATTCAAATAGCTTTTGCATTACCGCTTGAAGTTCTTTTAATATTTGTGTTTTATCCATTATGGTACCCTTCTAGTGATGTTATTGTGCTGTTATAAACTCAGCAAGTGTTGCTACAGAATAAAAATGTTTTCGACTCTGTTCACTTTCACTAGAAAGGACTATGTTATAACGATTTTTAATAGCCAATCCTAATTCCAACGCGTCTATAGAATCTAATCCAAGTCCATCACCAAATAAAGGAGCATCACTATCAATATCATTTATAGTAATGTCTTCTAACTTTAATACCTCGATAATTAATTGTTTTATATCGTTACACAACTTATCCATTTGTTTACTCATTATAATATTAACTGTTTTGTGGTTAATGATGCTGTTAATACATCCGTAAGATGACGGGAAGCCATTGACAATGGCAATGAATCATTATGTAAATAATCCATTATCTTTATTTTATTCTTTACTTGTATCTCAAATACAGGTTTTACAAATGGTGGGTTATACCATTTATTCTGTTTTGTTAGCATTGGCCTATTACAGTGGATCTGCACAATTCTAATATCCAATCGACAGCGTAATGCAATATTTGCCGCGCCACGCTGTAATTCTAATGGTTGTTTTGGTGTAGTTCGTGTTCCTTCTGGAAAAATCAAAATAATACCTTGTTGTTGCACTTTTTGTTGGCAAGCAACAAGTAATGAGTTTGAATCAGAATTTGCAATATAACCTGCTGCTTTTATTACCCCTTTAACAAAAAAATTATTCAATAATTGCCCTTTTACAATACAATCACACCGAGGCATACATGAAGCAAGGAGGACATAATCTAATAATGACGGGTGATTAGCTACTACGATGCAACCACTATCTTCAGCAAACTTATCAACACCATCAAAATGATAATCAAGGACCCCCATCATTTTTATTAGCCAGAGATAAAATTTAAAACTATAACGTATACAACATTGGGTAATGAAACTACATTGTTCACGTTGCCAAACGAATAAATAAAGTACGGGGAAAATAATGCTTGATATAATTAATGCGCCTATACCGAACAATGAAAAACAAAATCCTGTCGCAATAATACGCCAAAACCAATTAAGTCTTAATACAATGAGTTCACTATTTTTTATCTTTTTAGTTGTTTCCATAACCAACTACATGTAGTTCCTTTAATCACAAAGGTCGATAATGGTTGTAATATATTTTTCAAAAAACAAAGAGATTGTGGCAATGTTTCATTATCATCTTCAATTTGAATATTAGGTTCCTGATATTGCTCACAACACCACACAGGATCAGATGTTAACAACAACCCAATCGCATAAGCAGATACAGTTGATGACACTAAACCACGATAAAACTCAGGCAATTCATCATCAAAATCAAGTAGCAATACACGTTTTGCTCCACCAGAAAACATTGCTTGAACTTCAAATAATCCTTGTTGGAATCCATCTTTCCCAGCTGCTAATGAAGTCACTGGAAGCGCATTTTGACTTATAATTGTCAATAAACCAGCTGCGGTATTATGAACGGACATCGCAAAATCAGTTGGAGATACCTCTGTACTATTTGCAATGTTAGACAATACATTAAACGTTCGAGCTAATTCACCGTGTCGACTCACACATACGATACTATCAGGTTGTTGATCTAGTAAATTCAAGCCATTTTCAACCGCAAGTTGACTCATAAGACTCATACGGCGTGCTGCCATCATCGGTATTTTTTGGCATCTTATTTTACCATTCGGTAAACTATTACTCTTATTTTTAGCCCACGATACCCATGCTTCTGGCGTCTTTAATCCCGGTGCTAATGCAAACCAATTTTCGATATTAAAATAAAAAGAAGTCATATACCTATTTTTTATTTATTCTCATTATTGAGTTTTTTCTTAGTTTTTCTTTTAAAGAAGTAATAAAATATACAATAATATAACGAATAAATTTAAATAAAGAAAACAAAATGGAACTTATAATATCAATTTATTTATTATAGATAAATTGAATTTATTTATTCTATTCCTTTCGTTATAATTATATTTCATTTTTCTCATGAATATCTATAAAAAAACGAAATATTTTATTTCATTTATACTTGATAAAGAGATAATCTAAATAATGATACTTAATTTTTTATAATTTCATCTTACGTTATACGTAAATTAATAGGAAATATTCATTAGCCCAGTTTGTGTTATGTAACTTAATAACGAAAATGCGATTAATATTACAAAAATATCAGAAATGGAGATAAATAATGATAGCAAAGCGTTTAATTTTAAGTTTTATAATGGTTTTATGTCTTACCGGATGTGCATCAAAGATACCACAAACTATAACTCAACCTCTTGCAGGTAATTACAGTCTGAAGCAAATAGAAACAGCCATAATGAAAGCTGGAGCGGATCGAAAATGGATTATGAAAAGAAATGGTAATAATACAATAAGTGGTTCAATCACAAATCGTGGTTATCGTGTAACTATTCAAATCCCTTATACAGAACAAGGCTATTCCATCGAATATGTTAGTGGTGAAGAAGTTGCTACTGGAAAAGTCAGTAAGATAAAAAATTATAAACGCTGGTCCGTTAAATTAAATCAATCAATTTTAGCTCACTTGGCTAAACCAATGTTCAAGTAATGTAATTTACTTTATGGTGATTATAAACAAGCTTATTCACATGATCAGCATATTATCATTTTATTAAATACAGTTTATTTAACTATAAAGAAAAAGAATATGAAAAAATCAACTTACGGAGATAAAGCGGAAAGCCGCTATGGATATGACGTAGATAATATAACGCCACTTGAAGCAATTACCGAAGCACAAAAAATTGCATTTGCACCGATTTTATTTCAAGCAGCAATAAATTTACGTGATTATGGTATCTTAACCTTATTAGATAACGCAGGTAAATTAGGTTGTGATATTGATTTTCTTACTGAAAATTGTCAATTAAACTCTTATGCTGTTCAACTATTACTTGATGTTGGCCTGAGTAGTAAAATTATTTATACACAAAATAAGCGCTATTTTCTCACTAAAATTGGTCATTTTTTACTGCATGATAAAATGACCCGTATCAATATGAATTTTACTCAAGATATCTGCTACCAGGGGATGTTTCATCTTAATGAGGCGTTACAAAATGAAACACCTGCGGGTTTAACTGTATTTGGTGAATGGCCAACCATTTATCACGCATTAAGTCAATTACCGGAAAAAGCACGTAAAAGTTGGTTTGAGTTTGATCATTATTATTCTGATAGTGCTTTTGAAGCCGCATTTAGCCAATTAAAGAAATGCGGTTTAACACCAAAGCATATTTATGATATTGGTGGTAATACGGGGAAGTGGGCATTATGTTGCGTCGCTCAAGATCCTCTCGTTCATGTCACTATTTTAGACTTACCTCAACAAATTACATTAGCTAAAAAAAATATTGCTGAAAAAGGACAAAGTCACCGTATCAGCGGCTATGGTATAAATCTTCTTGATGTGCAAACTTTACCCGGTGAAGCTGATCTTTGGTGGATGAGCCAGTTTCTTGATTGTTTTAGCCAGCCTCAAATTATTCATATTTTGAAATGCATTTACAATAGTATGAAATGTGATGCAAAAATAGCTATACTTGACGTGTTCTGGGACAGACAACCGTATGAAGCAGGCGCGTTAACGTTAAATGCTGGTTCACTTTACTTTACTTGTATGGCGAATGGTAAAAGTCGATTCTACCATTCAGATGTCTTTTATGATTGTTTACAGAAAGCTGGCTTTAAAGTAGAACACGATATTGACAACATTGGCCTGGCACATACGTTATTAATCTGTAGCAAAGTATCAGAAAACTAGTTGAATTTACTTATTTTTTGCTATTAATGCCTGGGCACAAGCCCAGGCTGAGCTCCACGCCCATTGGAAATTGTAGCCACCTAACCAACCAGTGACATCAACCACTTCACCAATGAAATATAATCCTGTTATCTGAGTGGATTCCATTGTCTTCGATGATAAGGCCTGCGTATCTACACCACCTAATGTCACTTCGGCGGTACGGTAACCTTCCGTTCCTTCTGGGTAAAATGTCCATTGTTGTAATTTTTTAATCAATAAACTTTGTTGGCTTACCGATAATTGCTTTAAACCTACATCAGGAACAATAGCTAATGACATAAGACTTTCAACTAACCTTTTAGGTAAGAATTTTGCTAATGTCGTCTTAATATGTTGATTCGGATGCTGATGTCTGTCTTGTTCAATGGTTTGAGTAATATTTTGTCCGGCAAGTAAATCAATCGTAATAGGTTCTCCTGGTTGCCAGTAACTAGAAATTTGCAATATGGCAGGTCCAGATAATCCCCTATGTGTAAAAAGTAAATTTTCCTGGAATGATATTCCTGAATCACAACTAATAATTACTGGCACTGATATACCAGCCAAAGGTTTAAGTATTTCGAGCAATGCTTTTGGTAATGTAAAAGGTACGAGAGCGGCACGTGGAGCAATAACCGGTATCGAGAATGCTTTTGCAATCTGATAACCCAAGGGTGTTGAACCAAGACCAGGCATTGCTAGTCCCCCACTCGCGACAATAACAAAATTACATTTAATAAAGTGATCATTAACTTCTACAATAAATTTACCCTCTGCTGCCTGCTGTACTCGCTTAACTTCACTTCGCATTTGAATATTTACCTTGCCGGTATGACATTCATTAAGAAGCATTGTGACAATATCTTTTGCAGAATTATCACAAAAAAGTTGCCCTAATTTTTTTTCATGATAAGCAATTTGATGGCGATTAATTAACTCAATAAAATCCCATTGGGTAAAGCGCGCTAGCGCTGATTTAGCAAAGTGAGGATTTTTTGATAAGTAGGCCTGAGCATCAGTATAGAGGTTAGTGAAGTTACAACGTCCTCCACCAGAAATAAGAATTTTTCTGCCTGGCTTTTTCCCTTTATCGAGAATAGTGACAGATAACCCAGCCTGACCGAGCAAAGCTGAACAAAACAATCCTGCTGCACCAGCACCAATAACAATAATATCAGTCTCAATGGTATCAAGACTTTCATGCGACTTTAACAAAGTTAATTTACTTGCCATAATAAGAAAATACTAAATAAGATTTACTAGGTTCATTGTACGTTTATTTGTGAGATTATTCAGAGAGAACTATTGAATAATTAAACTATTTTGACACTTTTTAAAACAAAACATCTGGACTATATAGATAATAAGGTTGATAACATAGATCCCTATAAAATTAATTAATAAAAGTTAATCTATAGGTAATTCATTATGTTATTTAATATATGATAATAAGCAGCAGTATATAGGAGCACAATTTTATACTTAAATGTTATAAAAAATAAATGGTTATTCAATTATTGAATATGAACTATGTTGACTATTTATATTTTGTTTGTTTTTTAAACTAACTGGTGGTCGTTATGATAATAATATCAAATTGATATATAAAGATTTTCTTGATTTTTCTCATTTATTGGAAAAAAAATGTCATTTTTTTCTTTCTGTCGTAGGTGTTCTACATGATAATGCCACATATTGACACAGGAACTAATTGATCGGGTTTATATGCTAACGATTTTCTCCGGACTTGAATTTGAAACAGCTGCCATGCTAGTCCTGGCATTAATTTTTGTTTTGTTTTACGAAGCTATTAATGGATTTCATGATACTGCGAATGCTATTGCCACTGTTATTTATACACGGGCAATGCGTGAAAAATTGGCAGTAGTAATGGCAGGGATCTGTAACTTCTTTGGGGTTTTGCTCGGTGGCTTAAGTGTGGCTTATACCATAGTTCATTTATTGCCCACAGATATGTTACTTAATATTAGCTCTACCCAAGGATTAGCAATGGTTTTTTCCATTCTACTTGCCGCTATTATTTGGAATCTTGGTACTTGGTATTTTGGTATACCAGCTTCTAGCTCACACACATTGATAGGGGCTATTATTGGCGTCGCATTAATGAATGCATTAATGACACATAACTCAATTGTTGATGCGATTAATATTCCCAAAATGATAGATATTTTCCTATCGTTAATAATATCACCCATTGTAGGTTTAATACTTGCAGGTAGTATGGTCTATCTATTAAGGCGAATTTATAAAGGTAGTAAAAAGCGCAAACGTATTCATATGACACCTGCACAAAGGGAAAAAATTGATGGGAAACGTAAACCACCGTTCTGGACAAGAATTATGCTGATTTTGTCAGCTATAGGTGTGAGTTTTTCCCACGGAGCTAATGATGGGCAAAAAGGCATTGGGTTATTAATGCTTGTACTTATTGGTATTGCACCTGCGGGTTTTATTGTCAATATGAATGCTAGTAGCTATGATCTTATCCGTACTCGTACGGCATTATCGGCTCTGGAACACTATTTTGATACGCATAGTGAAGCATTGAATATCATTACTCATAAAGATACTCAATCTTCTACGCTTGATAATAGTGCTAAACAAATTCAACAATCCAATACATATCACTGTAATATTTCTGATGCATTAATGAATACTAGCCAAGCATTGGCATTATTTAATGGTATAGAAACTTATCAAGATCTGAATATTGAACAACGTGGCCAAACTAGACGTTTACTCTTGTGTGTTGCTGAATCTGTTTCTATCTTAATTAAATCACATGATACTAAACTATCCGATGCACACCAGCTAACAAAGCTGCGTAAAGATTTGCTAGAAACTGTTGAATATGCACCCTTATGGATTGTTATTGTTGTTGCCTTAGCCTTAGCTATAGGTACTATGATCGGTTGGCGACGAGTTGCTACAACAATTGGTGAAAAGATTGGTAAAACAGAAATGACTTATGCACAAGGTGTTTCTGCGCAAACAACAACTGCATTATCCATAGGTGTAGCTAGTTTTACTGGTATGCCTGTATCAACAACACAAATTCTTTCATCTGCGGTTGCTGGAACTATGATTGTTGACGGTGGTGGTGTTCAACGAAAGACATTGCGTAATATTGCGTTGACTTGGCTTTTAACGTTACCTATCGCAGTTACTTTTTCTTCAGGCCTTTATTGGCTAGCATTGCAAATTATTTAACTCATAATCAGATTACCTGTTTTTTCGGGTAATCTGGATCACGTATACTATTTTATTTTCATTATTCTCTTTCTTCTTTATTAGAAATTAGCACTTTTTATCCATTTTAAAATATCCTTAATAATTATTTAATAATCAAATAATAAGATTAATAGGTACAAATAATTTAGTCTATAATAGTTGTGATCGTTATTTTATTTGACTAGTACTAGGCATAATATACTTATTATTGATAACACTACTTTCTTTTTTCTCTTGGTAAAAAAGGAATTATTATGGTTTATAAGCATATTTTAATCGCAATAGATTTATCCGAAGAAAGCCACCTCTTAATAGAAAAAGCTGTTTCAATAGCATCGCCTTATCAAGCTAAAGTGTCTTTAATCCATGTAGATTTAAATTATTCCGATTTATATACCGGCTTTATTGATATTAATATGGGAGATATGCAACAACGAATTTCAACCGAAACACAAAATGCCTTACAGGAATTTGCAAAAAGCGCGAATTATCCAATATCAGAATTATTAACGGCAAAAGGTGATCTTGCCACTGTATTAACAGAAGTAATTAATAAGTATGATGTAGATTTAATTATTTGTGGGCATCATCAGGATTTTTGGAGTAAATTTGTATCATCCGCTCGACAACTATTAAATAGTATTAAAATCAATATGTTGATTGTTCCCTTTTAAAAAATAGAGAAGTTAATATAATCAAGGTAAACTTTATTTTATTTGGATTAACCAATAACCGTTATTTTGGTTATGCATAAAATATTCTATGTGTACAGTATACTGCTGTAGTATTTTATGACTAATAGCATCTTAATTTAGATCGGAATGGTCTGACTATTGTTTCATTTTTTAATCTGTCTTTTTGATTATAAAAATCCAGATATCATATTTAATAAATGCTGTCATATATATAATGCCGTTCATAATAACTATGAACGGCATTATTAAATAAATTTTTTCTATCTAAAACAAGAAGAGCAATTAAAATGTATATTTGGCCCCTAACATGCCGTGGGTCATATGATAACTGTCTTTACCCAATTGATGTCCAACATAACCATATAATTGTACATTTCTGACAACTTCGCCTTGAACGCCAATTTTACCCTCATAGCGATGAGTTGGCATACCGCCATTTAATTCATGCTCACCAAATTTAATTTTCCGTTTATGGTCATTATATCTCCAATTTAACTCAAGATAAGGTTGGAAACCATTAACAACTTGTTTATCATGCATAACGAACCGTCCACCCAAGCGAGTTTCAATACCTTCCGCATGACTATCTGTAATTTTTAAATGACTGGTATCTTTCGGTCTTGCGCTATAAGTGCGATAGCTTACTTGTCCTTGTGGCTCAATCAATAGTTGATACCGACGACCACTATAGGATGAAAATGCATAACCAGCTTCAATGGAGTTTGTCCAAGCGTGGCTTTTATATTTATCTTCAATCATATCATAAGAGCTTACTCTGTTAGTAAACCAAGAATATTGCGTCCAAATATCAACATATAATCCTTCAATATTTTTATCATCTTCATACCATGTTGCATATAAACCAACATTATATCCTTTCACTTTACCTTTCGAATCAGCGATATCATCTTTAACTTTAGATCGACTTTCACCGAATCCCCCCATCGCACCAAGATGGAGTCGATAATTGTTATAATACCAACGCGCAAAATCACCACCGATATGCGTAACTACAGAGTTTGTACGAGTATCAAAATTATCTAACATATCTGTTGTTAGATGTGCACCCGTTACGCGCAACCATAGTGAATCAGCCCGTTTAATAGCTTCTATTGATGTAGGATAATAGGCTTTTGTAAATTGGGGTTCTCCAATACGATCATTCATGGTATGTATAAACATGTCAGCATTAGCATTTAAATTTGCTAGATACATGCTTTCTTCAGGTACAACAGGAATAATAGGATGAGCAATATTATTATTGTTCCCGTTGCCGCTATTATTATTATTTACATTGTTGCCATTACCCGCATTGTTGCCATTACCCGCATTATTGCCGTTACCCGCATTATTGCCGTTACCCGCATTATTGCCGT
>CALYQQ010000025.1 GCA_945288535.1 uncultured Enterobacterales bacterium
TTGTATTTAACTGTTATAAAAATAGGTATAAAAGATATAGCACATTAAGTCTAATAGACATCACTTGATGTAATAGAATATATTAGCTAGATACAATAATACTAATAATGATTAAAATGGATAGTTTTTTAAGGGATCACATTATGAGTCGAAAATACGCCTTACTGGAAAATAATCGACTATATTTTGCACCAGAAGATATTAAAAATGGACAAGCGTTATGATTAGTAAGGCTTAGTGCTGTTTTTTCTTCATTTAATGGCGATCATGTTAACACCAGATTTTATCTGCTAAGAACGATGATGTAATTAGATATAGATAAAACGGATCCCGGCAATTATTGATTATTATTCATTTTAAGACCAAATTGAAAAATTGATTATTGAATGTTATAGAAATAATTATCGTCTAATCTTTTGCCACTAAGTGTTGAGTTAGCTAATTATAATCCAGCATTTTGCATACAGCCGTAATACCAATTAAACGTATTTTTCAGCAAACTTCTTTGGTTTCTATAGTCAAGGATGCGGTATTCAAGAACCTAATGCAGTAAGGTGTTTAGCAAACGAATAGCTAATCTAGATTATCTTTTTAAACAATGTCTGTTTGGTAGTATTACTGATATTGATACACTTATAGTTTGGGATGCTATTTATCTGATTAATATTTTTCCTTGGCTATTCAAATCGGTTATATTGCTCGTGATAAATTTCTTAATTATGCCATATCAGGTAAAAGCTGCTTATACTAATTGGAAAGAGATCATATTAGCATTTATTATGGTTGAGCTTATTTCAAAATATAGTGAAGATCGAGAAAAAGACTTAATTGATACAAATTATCGATTTTTAACAGATTCTTTTACTCAGATTAAAACGGTTAAATTTAATTGATAATAAATAGGATTTATCTATACTAAATCCTATTTATTTTTAATTCTTATCAAAATATTTTTTTATTGTTGTTATTTTATTACTACTCCAGAAAATTAAATAATATTAGTATTTCATTTAGCTTAGCTCGCCTCACGTAATAACTACTCGAAAGATCTAATTTTAATTCTAGAAACGGATAAAAACTAATTTATTAAAAAGGTAAAGGTAACTAATTTTTGTGTAATCATGTAAACTACACAATAAATTTTATTGATGAGCTGGTAAAAATGACAACCTATTCCTCTTTATCGGATTTAGGTCTTGATAAATATTCGCTTCGATCGTTGCATACTTTTGCAATGCCCGTAAAGGCAAGTAATATTATCTGGGCTGAAAATATTGAGCAAATTCTTATAGCCCGACAACAATCTGAACAAAAAAACGAGCCTTTTTTATTATTAGGTGAGGGAAGTAATGTTTTATTTCTCACTGATTTTGCTGGAACAGTGGTGTTCAACCGCTTGCGCGGTATTACAATAGAGGAGGGTAAACAAGATTGGTTTATTCATGCGGCTGCAGGAGAAAATTGGCATAACTTAGTTTGTTATTTGCTAGAAAAAGGGATAAAAGGTTTAGAGAATTTAGCATTGATTCCTGGGTGTGCTGGTTCAGCCCCTATTCAAAATATTGGTGCTTATGGTGTCGAATTTAAAGATGTGTGCAATTATGTTGATATTGTTAATCTAAAAAATGGTCAACAGCAGAGATTACTAAACGCAGAATGCCAATTTAGTTATCGGGATAGTATTTTTAAACATAAATATCATAAGGATTATGCTATTACAGCTATAGGATTACGATTAACGAAGTTATGGCAGCCAAAGATATGTTATGGTGATTTAAAATCATTAGATCATTCTATAATAACAGCACAAGCAATTTTTGATTCTGTCTGTAAAATAAGACGTAGTAAATTACCTGATCCTAAACTATTAGGAAATGCAGGTAGTTTTTTTAAAAATCCTATAGTATCAGCTAATACCGCTAAAGAATTATTAAAAGCATATCCAGATGCACCTTGTTATAATCAGTCAAATGGAACAGTTAAATTAGCAGCAGGTTGGCTAATCGAACAATGTCAATTGAAAGGATATGCTATTGGTGATGCCGCTGTCCATGAACAACAATCACTAATATTAATTAATCGAGGTAATGCCTCTCCTGATGATATTGTAGCCTTAGCCCGCCATATTTGTTCTACTGTGTCTTATCATTTTTCTATTAATTTAGAACCGGAGGTCCGTTTTATTGGTGCTCAAGGGGAATGTAATATTACTGAGGTATTATTATGAAAAGTATGATGACACCATTAGCATTAATTAAAATTTTAGCTGATGGTGAATTTCATTCTGGTGAACATATTGGCCAACAGCTAAATATGAGTCGTGCTGCAATTAATAAACATATACAGACATTACGTAATTGGGGGCTGGATATCTACACGGTGACTGGTAAAGGTTACCGAATTGGTCAAGCATTACAATTACTTGAGCAACAAAAAATTTTGGCGCTTTTACAATTTCCTCAGATTGATGTATTAACCGTTATTGATTCCACTAACCAATATTTACTTAATCATATTGATGAATTAACATCTGGTTATGCCTGTGTTGCTGAATATCAGCAGGCTGGACGTGGTCGAAGAGGTCGGCACTGGTTTTCTCCTTTTGGTTCGAATCTTTATTTATCCCTGTATTGGAAATTAGAACAGGGACCAGCCGCCGCAATGGGGCTTAGTTTAGTGGTTGGTATTGTTATGGCAGAAACATTATATCGACTTGGTGCAGAAGATATTAAAGTTAAATGGCCAAATGATCTGTATGTTAACAATCGCAAACTTGCTGGTATTTTAATTGAACTTACGGGAAAGACAGGGGATTGTGCTAATGTTGTCATTGGTACCGGTATTAATTTAGCCATGCAGAATCCAGATAATAATGTGGTTGATCAAAAATGGATTAATTTAGAAGAAGTGATGGCAAAACCCATTGAGCGTAATATACTTGTTGCTGAATTAGTTAATGCATTACGTGAAAATTTAAGAATATTTGAATCAACAGGGCTACAGCCATTTTTAGAACGATGGCACTCGATTGATAATTTTATTAATAAACCGGTTCGATTATTAATTGGAGATAAAGTTATTTACGGTATTGAAAGAGGTATTGATATTCAAGGCGGATTATTACTTGAACATGATGGTGAAATTAAATCTTATATCGGTGGTGAAATTTCATTAAGAGCTGGGTAATGTATTATTTTAAAAATCAATTGCTTCTATAAGAAATAAACAATAGTAAGAAATATGACTAAACCAAGAGCGTAACAGGTTAATTTAGTACTAAATTTATTTTTTAATATTAAATAACGTTATTGTTAGTCAGGTTACAAGGTTGATTTTATCTTAATTCTTAAGAAATTATTTTGCTTAATCATACTCGCCATAATGGCTATATAACGTTATTATTTTATAAATAGGGCGTTTTTATATGGCGAATATGATTAACTATAGTTACTAACCTAGCTAACTTAATACAGTTAATCATTTTTTGGCAAAAAAGTTACTTTATCATTGTATAATCCTATCTGGATCATCCATAACACATAATCAATTGACTAGCTATCATGGCTTGTATATGTTGAATTTCATCTACTCGTTAGATTAACGGCTAATTTATTCATATTATCGCCGAGTAAATACTCCCCATAGTAGCAATAGATGTCTTGTATCTTTATCAAAGTCATTGTCGATCTCATTAAGAATCTGACAATTTGCTATTGTTTCTGGTTCACTCATTTACTCGGGCGTAATACTTCTTTTCCGCAGAATTCTCAGCAACAATAGATGATTAATTTTTATTATCAATAGCTGCTGTATTTTTTACTTTCTGTTTTATAAGATAAGCCGTTTTATGTGCTGAATAATTATGTTGGGTAGCAATCTTATCTTGTTTAACAGATTCGGTTTTTTCCTTATTGACTATATCTGTAATCAGGTCAATTTCGGTGATTTTATCCAGTTCTTTTTGTTTATCAAAAATCTGATCAAGTACCTGATGTGCATTTTCGGTATCCCTGCTCAGCTGATTAATATCTTGTTTTTGTTCATCTTTGTTACGAATGACAAGCTCACCTTGTTCTACTGCAGAAGAGGTCATACTAGCATCCTTATCCTTTTTATTATGAACAGTTGGGATATTCGATATAAAGGACATATCAGCCCCCATACCTATATCGGCATAAACATGTTGAATGTCAAAGTCTGTTTTGTTTTGGATATCATTAAAACTAATAGTGCCGGTATCAAGGCGGTTGTTGCTGATATCTTTAGCTTTTGATGCGATTACAGCACCCTTTAGATCTGTATTGTTTTCAACATAAATGGAATAACCCCCATCGCCTGCGAAAATTCCCGATTGTTCAATAACGCTGGCCCATTTACTTTCCATACTGGTTGAGGATGTCGATATATTTTCATTAAAAGCTGTCTCTGCATGATCTTTTCTTGACGTACTGAGTTTTTTATAATCAACCTTGTCTGTATCCTGGAGAGAGTGAATAATCAGATCATGGCCAACGGTAGCATCTACGCGATTACCTTTTAGCTGGCTACCAATGATATTAACATCACGCCCTGCGTTTACTTGTAAGTTTCCACCTGCTTCAATAACGCTTTCTGTCCAAGTAACACCATCGGTATTTTCATGTTCACGGCCAAATTTGCTTTTTGATTTATAACGAACACCATTGCCATCTCCACCAATGGCAATATCAGCCCCTACACTACTACCATAATTCTTTTCATTACGATCTGAATATTGAATATTTACAGCTGCAGTTGCATTGATATCACGATTAGCTTGTAAGTTAATATCATTTGTCGCTTTGATTGTAGAGCCTTTCAGAGTAATGTCGCCTGCCGTATTATCCTTATTTCCTGTTGCAGTTAGAGTAATATTACCACCAGTAATCGTTGAGGATTGAACGGTATGTTGAACATGATTAATTTCACGGTGTGCTTTCTGGCTACCACCCATAATATTTACGCCAACTGCAGCTTCTCGTTCTCCTTGAATATTTTCCAGTTGGTTATCTTGTAATGCGTTGACGCCTGTCATTGCTGCTTTGGCTGATTCTAAGTCGCGAATTCGACCATTACTATTATCTTTAGCATGTTTAATCGTTTTCGCTGCATTATAAATATCATTAACAGTTCCTGATAATGCTAGTGTCAGCCCTGTTTTTTGCATTTTATAATGTTCGTGGTAACGCGTTTCATTGTTTTGCGACTCAATATGAATATTTTCCCCCGTCATAGTAATGTCTTTACCCGCTACGACATCACTGCCTTTAATGGTGATATCTTTGTCTGACTTAATATTAACATTACCATTAACACTACCAACCATACTTCCTAAATGACTTTTTTCTGTATTAGTTTGCTTATTATCTTCTTTCATGACACCAATGGTGGCTCCAATACCACCGTTTGACATGATACCAGATTTTTTAGTTACTTTCTGATTATATGAGTAATGGCTTTCCTCTACACTTTCAATAGTTAAAGCCCCACCTGCATATAAGTTGAGTTCATCGCTGGCAGCAACTTGACTACCTATGATCGTAAGTTCATTTGCTGCATTCATGGTGATATCACCACCAGTAATTTGGCTACTTTCGGCATACTGATCCTCGGTTATCATTGTCAACTTTTCGGAAGTTCTTTTTCGCCAGCTTTTACTATCAATAACTTGGTGCTCATCAAGATTTACGCTACTTTGACCACTATTAATGGTGATCGCGTTACCAGCTTCCATACCAAGTTTGTCAGTTACGTCCACTGTCGCAGCTATTGCTGTCACATTATTACCTGCAGTCATATTCACATTGCCATTGCTGACAATTTCACTGCCTTTATCTTGTTGAATATCCATAATATAGTAATTATGAATACTTGGTTGAGAAAGCGTCCAGTCTTGCGTTTTTACCGCGGCTAAAGTGATATTATTATTTGCCGTAAGATTCATTTTACTGTCATTGCCTAAACTAGCAAGATAACCTGCGGTTAAAGTAATATCATGACCAGCATGAAGCTCAAGTGTACTATCTTCGCCATGAACAATAATGCTACCCGTGTTAGTGATATAACGTTTCTTATTGCTATAACCAAAATCATGATACACTTTATCAGTTAAAGTTGAGCCAATATTAATATTATTAGTCGCCTGTAAACCTAGATGGTTTATTGCTTGTAGACTTCCCCCATTGACAGTAATTGAATCTTTTGCAATTGCAGTAAGCTTATCGGCCGCCATGATACCGGCTGTTTGATTAATTGTTTGTGCATTTATATTTATTTGCTCTTGGGCAAGAATACGTCCACTATTATTAAGTTCATCCTTAACATTTATTACGACATTTTTACCTGACATTAATGCACCACTGTTATTGATAGTGGTGGAGCCAATTGGCAAATAAACTTGCGGTACTAATACTTGTTGGATCTGATTATCAGGTAAAGTAACATTTTTTGTGACCAGCCAAACCATATTATCGGTTAGATTAGCCATTTGCTCAGATGTTAAAGCAACACCTGGTGTTAAATTGTGTTTTTTAGCATATTCCAGTCCGGCTGTCATGAGCGCCAAATATTGCGCTTCATCATTATTTTGGCCTTCCAGATAACGCTGACCAGTGAGTGCACTAATTTGTTCTTGAATAAGCTGTTGCTCATAATAGCCATCACCTAGACGTTTTAAAATAGTATTCGGATCATCTAGATATTGTGCCAATATATAATCTGAGCTTAAAAACGATTTATATTGGGTAAAATGAGGATCTGTTTCAATTAAATAATTGCTATCGAGGCTCTGTATCATTTGAAATAGATTACCATCCGGTAATGTAATTTCATTACCTATAAGTTGCCATTGTGTCGGTATTAGGTTTTGTTTAGCGATTTTATCGTTACTCGCTGGTGCATTTTGTCCAGTATGAGGCGATTTTAATAATATTTGTTCGATAATCGGTATCGGGGCATATTTATTATGTTGGCTTTTTTGTTTATCCCGTCCTCGTTTTTTCTGCCGGTACCAATGAATTTCTTTACCGTTTTCAATAACGGTATGTCGTTCACCCACAAATTCAATGTTGGTCAATCGATCCGCTTTGATATTTAAAAGTGCACCTGCGGTGATTTGGCTATTATCATTGTAGATAACTTCTGCATCAATATTGATGTTACCACCAGCAAGTAATTTAGCTGGATCGGTTTCTAATATTTGAGTTTCATAGGTTATCCGGTCAAAGTGATAACTATAAAAGTTATCATGGCTTTGGTTATCATCTTTGGTACGAATATGCCAGACCTCATCGACCCATTTATCAACAAGCTCATCTTCACGCCAGCGTTTATGTTTGCCCAGAACCCGGTATTCGACCTGATTTATCTCTCGTGCAACTTCTTGCAACTGCGTAGTGAAGTGATTATTAATATTATTAAATGTCCCAACCATGATGGTAATATCTTTTGCTGCTTCAACAGTGCCGCTAATATTGTTGAATGTTCCGGCACGGCCTTCACCCACTAAACTAATGAGACCAATTTCGTTATTGCCACTTTCTATAATACGTCGATGAAGTGATAAGTTACCGCCACTGTAAATCAATGCATGTTCACGATTATTTAATGTTTCGGCCCCTAAAATAACTTCATTACGACCAACAATCATAGCTGCTTTATCACCTTCAGCCAGATTATTGAGTGTCGTAGTATTTAGCGCTACTGTATTACCATAAATACGTCCATTACCTAGATTATTTAATTCATCAGCATGAACAATAAGTAAATTACTGTTAATGAGTCCCCGGTTAGTCAGTTGGGTGAGAGCGGTTAGTTTACTTCGCTTACTATTAATTTCGGCACCATTAGTCAGGGTAATCGTATTTGCTTTTCCGTCTAGCTCCAGCGCGGTTATTTGACCGTTTAAGGTAAGATTATTTGCGGAAAACGTCAGTTCAATTGACTCTAATTTACCATTAAGTTGTGCGTCACCAATAGAGTACAATGATATATTACTGTCAGCATAAAGTAAGCCTGATAAAACGAGAGTCTCCTGAGTATTTATAGTAATATCTTCCGCAGATCGGGTTGTACCATCAATAAAAGCCTGCCTACTGTTAATTGTTAGATTACCATAGTTGACTAAATTACCTTTCTCATTTACCCCAGCAGCTAACTGACCATCTGAGGTTTGAGTAATAATATCGGCGTTAATACCAAGGTTTCTGCCAGAAAGCATTTTTCCAGTATTTTTAATATGGCTGGCGTTATAAACTCCATTCTTTTTGCTGTAAATTGTGCCACTATTTTCTATCTGATTCTGGCTAGTCAATCTAATATCTTGGCTAGCATTGACTGTACCGTTATTGCTAATACGGCCATTAGCTTGAATAATTACTGAACCAGCTTGCGCCCCTAGTTTTCCAGCATTACTTACGCCAACACCCATCTCAGTACCTATTAGGCGTATTTTACCTGCATACATACCGCCAAGACTGGATACGTCCACAGCCAATTCTGGTTTTTTGCTATTATCGTCTACGAGTGCTGTAATTTTTTTACCATCATAACTGACATCGTTACGTCCGGTGATCACACTGACATCATTACCCCATAACTCAGCATTAATTTCGGTACTCCGTGCAATGATCTCAGTATAATCTTGTTTACGACTGTCCATTCCTTTACCATTAATATGGACTTTGCCTTTTTCCACTCGGTAGCCTTGCAATTTACCTCCGTTAATGATGGGTTTTCCTGTCGTTAATGTCGTTTTATTGGCATTGATAAATCCACAACCATCACAGCTTATGCCGGCACCATTGGCAATAATCACCTGGGCTTTTTTACCTGCCACTTCAATGTAACCATTTAATTTACTTGGATCAGTGGCATTGATTTCATTAAGAATAATATTTGCTTCACCGCCAGCTAAGTTTGGGTTACCGGAAATATTCCCTCCTAATTGTGTATTCGTGTCTTTACGGGAGTTATTAAGAATTACACCTTTTTCATCAACATCAAACTGAGTATATTTATTATGTGACAAACCATTTTTATTTGGTGCTTGAATATTGACTTTGGGCGTACCATTTGGGGTTTGGCTGAGTTGTGGCTGTTGTCCGGCGGGTGCATTCTTATCAACAACAATATTAGGTGCAGCAATCGCAGACGAAAGATACAGTACTTGTCCTAGAGCAAATGCATGAGCTAGAACTAGTGGCTTAAGCCGGCAAATAATGCTAGCTTTTTTTGATGAAGCAGCCAGACGACTTGCTGATGTACCCGCATGGCAAGTCCGGGTAAGCTCTGAAACAACCATTAATTGGTTGCGAACATGACTGAAAATTATACGGTAACAATGTTTATTCATAGTAGCTCCTTGCTTAATTTGCTTTAAGTCGCTTTTATTGATATATGAATAATTACTGCCCGCGGGTTCATCAGTAATGTACCATAATATATCAAGCTACTTTATAAAACTAAGCAAACGTAAGCGTTATTTATCCTTTATCCATTTTAACTAGCGGGATGATAAGTAAATTATCCATAGCGTATGCAAAAGGCATTATCCCAAAAGATTAATATTGCCAGTTAATAGTAAATCCTAGTGTTACAGGACTAGTTTTAAACCCGGCCGGCTTTGATATTGGTATACCGGCAAAACTATCATAGCTAAGAGAAATATCTTTTAATTTTATTGTGCCTTGTAGTCCTAAAACACCACCGGCAAGATGTGTTCCTAATAAGTATTGACTGTTATTACCACTGACTTTTCCATAATCGACACCTATATATAATTCTTGATTTTTTAATGGGGTACCCCATACCAGATCATTACGAATATACCAGCCGTTGTCTGCGGATAAATTCAATTCACCATCAAACCCCCGAACTGACCAACGTCCACCAATAGAAAGGCGATCTTGTGGAGTAAGCTGATTTTTTGAAATTTGTTGTTGATATGTTGAAGAATAATGAAACTGTTGATTCCCTATATTAAAAGGGACTAGGGTAGAAGCATTAATAAAAATGATACGGCTTAATGCTGTCACATCACTAATAGATTCTTCTGGCGCTGCAAGAGCATTAAACCAACGCATGCCATGTTTATAAGAAACATCCATATCAAAAATTGAATGGTCAAAATAATGGCGATGTTGTAGACCAATTTTGAGTGCTGAGGTTTTTCTACGTTGAATTTCTAATTCAACGTCATTTATAAAGTTTCTTGAAGAGCGCGTTGATATATCACTATATAATGATGTTTTACCTTTATCATTGCGGTGTATAATACGATTTATTCGTAAATTAAAATTGTGGTTACGACCACTATATTCACTATCCATATAAATACCTGCAATGGTTTGCTTATAGTTATTACCACTGGCAGTCATACTCATATTCCAGTATCCATAGGGAACTGAATAATAGATAGTATAATTTTTACTTCCCCGATTACTCTTATCTTGAATATCGTGACCGCCAGAGAGATAAAAGCTATCAGCAAGAGATAAAGGATTATCAAGAAAAAAAGTCAGACCGGCTTGATAACGACCCGTACTGACTGATCCTGAATCATCAAAGGATCCGGCCAGTCGCCAGAAACGTTGTTGCTGCCATTTAACTTCAATATCACTTTCACCTGGCTGCTGTGCTGGTATTATATCTATTTCGGCATTTGCATTAGCGATACGTTGTAAATTTTCTAGGCCATGTTCAATATTTCGTAAATTAAGTAACTCATTAATATGTAAAGGTAAGGTATTAATTAATTGAATATAACGCGTACTTTCCTGATCTAAATAAATATTACTAACTCTACCTGGTATAATAAGTAATTTTAGTATTCCACTATGTAAATCTTGCTCCGGTGCGACAACTCGGCTGGTCACATAACCATGTGAAATTAAATTATTTTGTAGTTGCCCCATAAATAAATTTATGCCTTGTGTACCAAGACAATAATTTTTGGCATTATTTGCTAAATATTTTAAGTCTTTTCCGTTAGGAAATATTTCGATATTTTGTAATTCAATAGTATGAATAATAAAACAAGGTGATTCAGCCGGAAAAACTAAGTCTGCTTTATCTTGTTCTGGTAATGATATATGGATATCAGGTGAGATTGGATTTAATTGTTCCTCTAGTGCTTTTTGTCTTTCTTGTTGATAAATTAATTGTTGATTAGCCAATTGTTCTGTATCAGCAATGACAATGCGAGAATAGGCAAGGAATAAAAAAAAGAAAAAGATAATGGTATTTTTTTTAATAAATAATTTAATTAAAAACTTAATATTTACATCCATAATAAAATATATAACTTAATTAAATAAAATTTATAGGATAATTTATTCCTATTGAATAGGATATTTTACATTATTAACTATATAAAATGCAATTATTTGTAAAATTAAAATAAAATATTTCAAATGATTTAAAGTTATAAATAATTTTTATTTAATTTTATAAAATAAGCTAACTAAATTTATTAATTATCATAAAAATAATATATTAACTATAATTAATGATATTATTTTAATTTATCCAAAATTTATAAAATATAATAAATATGAATTGTGTAATATGCATTTATTTATATAGTAAGTAGAAAAAGTGGCTTTTAGCACAACAGAAATAAAAAAAGAGGATGTGGCTGGCGAGAATAATAGCATATTTTACTAGATATTTTTGTTAGAAATCATAAGATGTACATCAGTTCTGACATTCAGACACATTCATATCTAGATGATGTTATATTTTTATCTGTGAAATTCAGTCGATTGCTATAATGCTTAATATTACGAGCGAGTTTATATGCAAATATTAATAGCTGGTTACTAACAGAAGATTCTCAATAGGGGGAAAACTTTACAATGAATATTCGTGATTTAGAATATTTAGTTGCACTATCTGAATACCGGCATTTTCGTCGGGCGGCGGATTCGTGTAATGTTAGCCAGCCAACACTTAGTGGTCAAATACGAAAATTAGAAGATGAACTCGGCGTAATGCTCTTGGAACGCACTAGCCGAAAAGTCTTATTTACTCAAG
Organism: uncultured Enterobacterales bacterium; assembly: GCA_945288535.1. Lineage (GTDB taxonomy): Bacteria > Pseudomonadota > Gammaproteobacteria > Enterobacterales > CALYQQ01 > CALYQQ01. Next base: position 12,052 of record CALYQQ010000025.1, read on the forward strand.
CTGGTTTATTGCTAGTCGACCAAGCACGTAGCGTTTTACGCGAGGTTAAAATTTTTAAAGAAATGGCAAGTCAACAGGGCGAGACAATGTCTGGTCCAATGCATATTGGCTTGATTCCAACTGTAGCACCTTATCTATTACCCCATATAATTCCTATGCTACGCAGTTATTTTCCTAAACTGGAACTTTATTTACATGAGTCTCAAACACATCAATTATTAGCTGAATTAGATAGTGGAAAGCTTGATTGTACCATTCTAGCTGCTGTAAAAGAGACAGAAGCGTTTATAGAGTTGCCATTATATGATGAAAATATGTTTTTAACTGTATATAGCGATCATCCATTAGCAAAAGAGAAAAAAATACCAATGAAAGCATTAGCTGGTGAGCGTCTGTTAATGTTAGAAGATGGTCATTGTTTACGCGATCAGGCGATGGGTTTTTGCTTCCATGCAGGCGCAGATGAAGATAAACATTTTAAAGCGACAAGTCTTGAAACATTACGAAATATGGTTGCTGCAGGTAGTGGTATTACAATGTTACCGAGTCTGGCAGTGCCAGAGCAACGACAAAGAGATGGTGTCAGTTATATACCATGCTATCATCCTGAACCAAAACGCACTATTGCTCTAGTCTATCGTCCAGGTTCACCCTTACGTTATCGTTATGAACAATTAGCAGAAAGTATTCGTCAATATATGGCAAATATTATAGCCAAATGTAATCATATTGAATGATTGTCCTTTTTTAGGCTAAGAAAAATAGTATTACTTTGCTACTTATAGCTATTAGAGAATAATTGTAATTTAATCAACATTACTAAATTTTGTGCCTAAATTGAGTATTGTATCACTAGTATATTTATTATTGTAGCGTTACCAATTTGATTACATTATGATCCTCTATTAACAGGTTATGATTAGGATAAAAAGTTAATGGTTTCTCATAATATTCATAATCAATCAAAAGTGAAAAAGAATTATGCGGGTGTTCGCGCCCAACAAAAGGAAAAAACACGACGAACATTAATTCAATCAGCATTTAATCAGCTTTGTGCTGATAAGAGTTTTTCTAGTCTAAGCCTGCGTGAGGTTGCTCGCGAAGCCGGTATTGCCCCCACATCTTTTTATCGCCACTTTCGAGATATGGACGAACTAGGATTAACTATGGTCGATGAAAGTGGCTTAACGCTTCGTCAACTCATGCGTCAAGCTCGACAACGTATTGCTAAAGGTGGCAGTATTATTCGGACATCTCTTACTACTTTTATGGAATTTATTTCTGATAATCCAAATGCATTTCGATTGTTACTACGTGAACGTTCTGGGACATCTATAGCATTTCGAGCTGCGGTTGCCAGAGAGATTCAGCACTTTATTGCCGAATTGGCTGATTATCTTGAACAGGCTAATGGTGTTGCCAGACATTTTGCTGAAGCACAAGCGGAAGCAATGGTCACCTTAGTGTTTAGCGCGGGAGCTGAAGCACTAGATATTGATGCTAATCATCGAAATTTACTACAAAATCGATTAGAGTTGCAATTACGGATGATCACCAAAGGTGCATATTACATGTACCGATGCGAAAAGCAAAAACAGGAAAGTAATGGTGAATCGGTGCGTAGAACTAAAAATAACATGATTATTTAGGCTATTTTAAAAAGGAATAAAAATGGATAAAAGTAAATTGGATATGTGGCGTACTTTTTTTCTAGCACTATTGACGGGTATTTGCTTAAGTGCTTCTTATACGACATTATTTTATTATTCTGTTGTTTCTTTTTCTATTTTTCCTTTTATTGGATTAGGATTATCTCTTCATTGTTTACATCAACGCTATCTTATTGAAGCTATACCACCAGGTGGTGCAATAGTGATCATATTACTTGGTTTACTTGGCTTTTTTATTTATAGCGTTGTTATACGTGTTGAATATCCTGTTTTAGGTCATAATTTATTTCAGACATTTATTGTCCTTGGTCTGATATTCTGGATTTATCATCGCTTTAAATCATTAAATTTAGCCAAAATGACAACTGTACAAAAAGAATAGTTTTTAACTTATTATCTTTTAGAATTATTTTTTTGTTAGCATATTATTTATATGTCTAATCAATGTATTAGGATATAATGTATTCCTATCTATACCTTGACTGATGTTCCCCAACTTAATACGACACCTTATTGAACAAGGTGTCTCAATTATAGTTTATGATCTTCGTTTCAGTAAGACACCGCATTCCATATGATGGGTATAAGGAAATTGATCAAATAAGGCTAGTTTTTCAATACAGTGAGTTTGATTAAGTCTATGTAAATTTGCAGCAAGAGTGAGAGGGTTACATGAGATATAAACAATATATGGATAGTTCTGAGTCAAGGTTATGGTTTTTTCATCTAGGCCACTACGTGGCGGATCGACAAAAATAGTTTCACATTGATAATCAGCTAAATTGATATGTTTTAATCTATTAAAGATTCTTACCCCTTGCATTGCTTGAGTAAACTCTTCAGCAGACATTCTAATGATTTGTACATTATTGCACTGATTAGCCATAATATTGAAATTGGCTGCGGCAACAGACGGTTTTGCTATTTCAGTTGCCAATACCTGGTGGAAATTATCCGCTAATGCAATTGAAAAATTACCATTACCACAGTATAGCTCTAGCAGATCACCACTAATATTTTGAGTAATGCTATGTGACCATTCCAGCATTTTTATATTAACTGCGGCATTAGGCTGAGTGAAACTGTTTTCAACTTGACGGTATATTAGGTTTTTGCCAGCAACAGGCAATATTTCATCAATATAATCACAATCTAAACAAATTTTTTGTCTGCTTGCGCGGCCAATAATATGAATATTGTAACCTTGATGACGAAGTGTATCTCTTAGCGTAATAGCATGTTGTTGCCAACTTTCATCTAATTTGCAATGGTAAAGTAACGACACAATAGCTTGATTACTTAATGTTGTTAAATAGTCAATTTGGAAAAGCTTGTATCGCAATTTTTTATTTGGTTTGATTTGCCGGATCATTTCTGCCATAAGCTGATTAATCAACCTACTAGCAGCCGGGAAGCTATCCATACGAATTCGTTGCCGCGTAGCAGGATCAAACATAATATGATATAAATCATCGTTATCATGCCAAATTCTAAATTCTGCACGCATACGATAATGCTTAATTGGTGAGGAAAAGACGTCCGGCATAGGGGGATTAAATTCTGCTAAAAGATGATGCAGACGGCTGACTTTTTCGTCAAGTTGTTGCTGATACTGCTCAGTAGGCCGTTGTTTTAATGCCATATTATTCCTCAGGTTATCCTTCAAATAATAAAATGAATTTACGCTTTGAACGTAATGGGGGTAATGAATAAATCTGAATCAATCACATTGATATAACAGCGTTATTGCTCACTATAACAGATTTTTATTATAAGTAATTTTACTGTTCTCTGGCTAGTATCTGAAATAATAGTTAATATAATTACTTCTCATTCTAGTTGCATTAAATGAGAGGCTCGAAACGGATATTGATAGGTAATGGCGAATATAAAATAGTATAATAGACTCAATGTATTATCGTATCGGAAAAAACAACGCACGCATATGTAAGTACGCTTCGTCCATAAATCAAATTTTCTATCGATACCTAAAAAGTAATTAGAGTTTGCCTACGCACTCATCATATATTACCAATAACATCATTTTATAACATTACCATTTGTTTTATTTGGATTTTTTATCTTTTATGAATTATTCTAAAATAAGTATAATACTTGCAGTTAGCCTTCAGACTTTTTCTTGTTTTGCACAAAATTACATCTCAGATGATAAAACAATGGTTGTCACTGCTAATCGTTTTAAGCAACCTGCATCTTCCGTTCTTGCATCGATGAATATCGTAACGCGTGATGATATTGACCAATGGCATTCAACTAATCTGATTGAAGTATTAAAACGTTTACCTGGCATCGACTTAGCTGTCAATGGCGGTCTTGGACAATATACATCTGCATTTGTGCGTGGTACAAATAGCCAGCATGTTTTAGTGCTTATTGACGGTGTTCGTATGGCATCACCAGGTATTACAGGGAGTATAGATTTTGGTCAAATCCCATTATCTCTTGTACAACGTATCGAGTATGTACGTGGTAGCCGTTCAGCTGCATATGGCTCCGAAGCAATTGGTGGTGTAATCAATATTATAACTAAGCGCAGTGAAGACGGTGGAAATCTTTATGCAGGTTATGGTTCTCATGCCTTACAAGATTATAATGGTTCAGTTCGTCAAACAATTAATAATACGGTAGTGAATATAGCAGGTGGGTATGAGTCAACGCACGGCTTTAACGTCTATCCAAGCTCCACTATTGCCGATGATCAAGATAAAGATGGTTTTCGAAGTAAATCACTATGGCTTGGTTTAGAACATAATTTTAATAGTCATCTACAACTCTTTGGTCGAGGATTTGGATTTGAAAACACAACCGATTATGACAAAATTTATTCAGAATCTTCATCTGATAAGCGTAATTTAACAACACGTAATTATGATATTGGTTTACGCAGTCAACAAGGGCACTATACAAGTCAATTTGTTACAAGTTATCAAACTTACAAGGATTATAATTATGATTCTCGACATGGTCGTGATGCGCCAGGGCGTCAAATTGGCAATATAACACAACGAAGTTTGCAATGGAGTAACACATTAAGCCATGCGACAGGTACACTTTCTGCTGGTGTCGATTGGCGTCAGGAACGGGTTCATAAAGGATCATATAATTTAACGAATAGCCATGATCGTGATAATACAGGGATCTATTTAACTGCTCAGCAGCAATTATTGAATAATGTGTTTTTAGAAGCAGCTATTCGCGGTGATGATAATGAACAATTTGGTCGATATGGTACTTGGCAAAGTTCATTACAATGGCAATTGAGTGATGATTATCGCGCTACTTTATCCTATGGTACGGCATTTAAAGCGCCTACATTTGGACAAATATATAATACTGCTTATGGTAATGGTAACTATGCTTTGTCACCCGAAAAAAGTTATCAATGGGAGTTCGCGGTCGATGGTAATAGTGGACTCGTTAATTGGCATTTAGCAGGCTATCGTAATGATATTGATGATATGATTGAGGCAATAGAAGTTACGCCTTGGGTTTATCAATATCAAAATATCAATGAAGCAAAGATAAAAGGGATTGAATTTAATGCTTCTTTTGATACATCATTTATTCAACATACGCTTTCTTTTGAATATCTTAATGCCCGAAATGGTAAAAATCATGAAAGATTAGCCAGACGCGCAAAACAGAAAGCAAAATACCAAATGGCAATAGATACTGGCCCTGTAAATTGGTCATTAGCGTGGCAATATCAAGGGAAACGCACCGATACTAATTATAATGCCATGCCTTATCAATCTGTTTCACTCGGTGGTTATAGCACTTGGGATGTCACAACAACATACCAACTTTCCAAAAACCTCAAGCTAGGAGGAAAAATCACCAATATTTTTGATAAGCAATATCAGACCGTTTTGGATTATGCATCAGCGGGTCGAGAATATTTTGTAAATATAAATTATACATTTTAACTGGATAACTTTGGTACCCACACTATGCAATTGAAAACAATTATGCTGGCTGAGAAAGATTCTGTTATGACATTGTCACCAACAATACTTATTTTTGATTCTGGTGTGGGAGGATTATCTATTTATAAAGAAATTAGACAGTTATTACCTTATGCTCATTTTATTTTTGCGTTTGATAATGCAGGTTTCCCTTATGGCGAAAAACCAGCTGAACAAATTATTTCTCGAACGTATCGACTAATCGAAAAAATAGTGGTTCATTATACTATTGATCTTGTTGTTATAGCCTGTAATACAGCCAGTACAGTCGTACTACCTAAATTAAGACAACACTTTCCATTCCCTATTGTTGGTGTTGTGCCAGCCATAAAACCGGCAGTCGCCTTAACACGTAATGGCGTAATTGGCTTGTTGGCGACGCGTGCAACAGTGAACCGTGAATATACGCATGATCTTATTCGTCGATTCGCACCGCATTGTCAAGTTGAGTTACTTGGTTCGTCAAGACTTGTTGAATTAGCGGAAGAAAAATTACACAGTAAACCGATATATCTTAGTGAATTTTCTGAGATTATTTTACCTTGGCTAACATTAGCGAAAATACCTGATACTATTGTACTTGGATGCACACATTTCCCTTTATTAAAATTTGAATTGCAATCCGTATTGCCGGCTACATGTCAATTCATTGATTCAGGTGTTGCAGTCGCTCAGCGTGTTTATTCGTTACTAGATAAACTATCAATAACACATACTAAACCTGTTATTGAATCAAACATAGCAATATGTACATGTACAAATGACTACGTGAATAAGTTAGATAATGTACTAGCTAATTATGGTTTTATGACAAGATTAACTTATAAGATTTAATCACCACTAATTTTTATACTGGATTTTCTAGATCATTCTTATACATAAATTAAAATGTTTTATTGCTCGTTGGTCATCATTTGCACAATTAAACGTGCATTATTGTTATAAACTAACGAACTATAAATAATTAGTTAACTTAATCGTCACGGTTAGTTTTATAAAAAAGCGCCCTCATTCTCAATTTACTAACTACTCATTTATTAGCAAGCAAATAGCGTTATTTATTTACTTTTAATCATTAATAATTATTTTTTGATAGCAAAATTTTTTAAAGTTCTCCGTCTATCTTCAATATACTGACAATCAATATTATAAAGTTGAGTGGTAGTTAAGGCTAAACAGGATTTCGCGATGGAAATCTATTTGAATAAGCAGTAAAAGGCAGGACATATAAGAAAGGTGCATTATTATCCTATATATTCCATTCTTTTTTTATTTAAGATAAATAAAAATGCAATTTATATATAACTATAAAATGTATTTTAATTAAAAATAAGCACTATATTATTGAACAGATTATGTGACCAAATTGAACAAAAACAGCTTACAAATCAAACAAATTTTTATATTTTGCGCA
>CALYQQ010000026.1 GCA_945288535.1 uncultured Enterobacterales bacterium
CCCGGTCAGTGGTTGCGCATTATAGGGCCTTTTATTTTTACTGCAAGTCTTTATTTTAAAAAATTACAATCTTTTTTAAAAAATCATTTAAAATCAATAGGATAATTTTACTGTTTTAGCATGTTTTTGGTGAAATGATGAGCAAACCGCGTAACTTGTTGCCAGTCTGTATATTCTATATCTTTAGAAGTATCTGTTTCACCCCCTGTGATCTTCATAATAAGTTTAATCATATATTTATCAAAAAAGGTATAACGCGGGTAATGCAAAGCACCGGCAAATACTTCACACAATTGAGGTTTCCATTTTGTTTTTGTAAGAAATTTGCGCGTATATAGGTTTGTCTCAGGTGTTCTTTTTTCTGGTTTTCTTGCGGTCAGTGTTACAGAAAAAAAGGCACTCGGCATCATATTAAGTTGCTGAAAGTGGCTGTCTGCAAATTGATATAATTTTTTATTAAAATGACCATAGCGTATAGCAGCACCGATTAATACAGCACGATAATTATTAAGTTTAATGTTATGAAATGCATTTAAATCAAACATCTCACATGGTGTGTGTGTACTAATTTCTTTGGCAATAACAGACATAATCGATTTTGTTTGACCATCATGCCCCGAATATAAAAGTAGAACAGTCATGTACCATATACTCCTGTATTTTTACATAACGACTAAAGGTAAATAAAGTGAATAAAAAATCAATCAGTTTAATGATGAGTAATACACTAAACTCGATTTCATTTCCTCTAGTCACGCCAAAATGTTGGTGTAAATAAAACTAATAAGGTAAAAACCTCTAATCGCCCAAATAACATTGTTATAATTAATATCCATTTAGCTGTTACCTCAACATGCGCAAAGTTATCAGCGACCTCACCAAAACCACCTCCTAAATTATTTAATGCGCCAGCAACAGCTGAAAAGGCTGAATAAGGATCGAGACCTGTTGCTAATAATGTTAAAAAACTAATAATGAAAATGATTGCATAAGCTGAAAAAAATCCCCATACAGCTTCAACAACACGTTCAGGTAGGGCTTTTTTACCTAATTTAATAGTATAAACAGCATTAGGATGTACAAGTCGTTTAAGTTCACGCATACCTTGTAAGTAGAGTAAAAGTACCCTTACAACTTTTAATCCTCCTCCTGTCGATCCAGCACAACCGCCAATAAATGAAACAAGTAGAAGCATCGTTGATAGAAAAACAGGCCATTTCACTAAGCTATCGGTCGTAAAGCCAGCTGTCGTTGCCATTGAGACAACATGAAAAAAAGATTGATGTAATGCCTCAACTTCTGATGTGTAAAAACGTTGATAAGACAGAATTAAAAAGCAAATTGTCACTACAACAATTTGTACAAAAATAAAGGCTTTAAATTCAGGATCTCGCCAATAGACTTTAAGATTAAAGTTACTTACTACGGAAAAGTGCAGTGCAAAATTACAACTTGCCAATAATAGAAAAATAGCCGTTATTGTATTAATTGCCGGGCTATTGAAATAACCAATACTTGCATCGTGTGTAGAAAATCCTCCTACAGATATTGTCGCAAAGCTATGTGATATTGCGTCAAAGGGTGTCATCCCCGCTATCCAAAATGCAATTGCACAAACAACAGTTAAACTAAGATAAATAAACCAGAGTGTTTTGGCTGTTTCTGCTATACGAGGTCGCATTTTGTCATCTTTAATTGGTCCGGGCATTTCAGCTCGATATAATTGCATACCTCCAATTCCTAATAACGGGAGTACAGCCACAGCTAATACAATAATTCCCATTCCACCAAGCCATTGAAGAAATTGTCGGTAGAATAAAATGGCTTTCGGCATTGAATCCAAACCAACCATCGTCGTTGATCCGGTTGTTGTCAATCCTGAAAATGATTCAAAAAAAGCATCAGTAACATTCATGCCTAATTTTTCAGAAAAAAGAAAAGGAAGGGCACCAACGCTACCTAATACAATCCAAAATAGCGTAACAATTAAAAATCCTTCACGCGATTTTAATTCACTGTATTGATGTCGGTTCGGTAACCATAATATTAAACCTAAAATGAACGTAACGATAAATGTCTGACTAAAAGCGCGTCCACCACCATCACGATAGATAAGGGCGATAATTCCAGGAATAATCATTAAACTGGAAAAAAGAATCACTAATAAACCGACAATTCTAATAATAGTACGAAATTGCATTATAAATAACTTCCTGAATTTATAGTCGGTAATGATTGTTCAATAGGTAATAAAGACAATTTTCCTCGACTAATATCACGCAACTGTATAGCTAAAGCTGTAACTCTTGCTTCTGGAAGGCTCATTATTAATGTTATCTGTTCACCATATATCACTTGGATAATTTGCCCATCATGACATGCAAGTATCGATTGAATACTTGACAAATGCTGGTATTCACAGTGTAGTTGATATTTTTTCATTACTTTTCTAATTTGCGTTGTTATTTGTTGCAATGCCTGTTTGACACTACCACCGTAAGCTTTAACAAGCCCACCTGTACCAAGTAATATTCCGCCATAGTAACGAACTACAACAGCAACGATTTCGCCAAGCTTACTACCTTGTAATTGTGCTAACATTGGTCTACCTGCCGTGCCTTTTGGTTCCCCATCATCAGAAAAGCCTAACACAAACGGATCTTGTGGCGATCCTGCAATATAAGCCCAACAATGATGGCTAGCATCTGGATGTCTTAGTTTAATATCTGCGATAATAGTTTTAGCTGTGGTGATACTTTTTGCATGCTCAAGATAACAAATAAATTGGCTTTTTTTTATGATTTCACTACGACATACTGAATTGGTTGGAATAACATATTCCACTATAAGAGACCTTCATTAAACACGTTATTATTTGATATTATGTTAATCATAACATAGCGTAAATAATCTGTACCTGTTATTGATACAGATTATTTATGATAAGGGAAAGGATAAATGAACTAATTGGTACGTATGCTTTATTTACTTATTGTATAGCGTTGAACAATAAAATAACGATGAATAAACAAAGAAGCTAAAATGATAGCACTACCTATAATAAATCGCCCATAGTCAATATCTTTATGCCATATCACGATGTTTACAATTAACCCTGCCGGAATCAATGCATTATTCATTATCGCTAACGTCCCTGCATCGACTTGGGTTGCACCATAATTCCACATAAAATAACCAAGTCCCGAAGCCACAGCACCTAACCAGATTAATATTGACCATTGAACTGATGTCGTCGGTAATTTTGCTCTATCGCCAAAGAATAACCAACAAATAATAGTAATACATAAGGCGCCAAAATAAAACCAAGAAAATGCTTGTTTTTGTGGAACAGTATAACGTTCCATTAAGTACTTATAACCAACCTGTCCTATCGCAAAACACAAATTAGCGCCTTGAATTAATAGTAAACCAAACCAAAATTGATCACTTACCTGACTATTACGAATAATCGCAGCACCATAGACAGCTAATAACGCACTAAAGAGATAACCTAAGCGTAATGGCTGTTTCTTCAATAGATCATAAATAAGCGTAACATAAATGGGGGTAACAATGGTAAACAGTAATATTTCTGGTACGGATAAGTAAAGATATGATTGATAATAAAGCAGATACATAATACCTAGCTGGATGACACCAATACCCATAAAAAGGAGTATTGCCGTTAAATTCATGCCTTTTCTACGCCAGAAAGGAATAAAACCGACAAACGCCAGTAATACTCTCATTAATACAGCAAACCAGGTGTCAACATGCCCAGCAAGATACTCACCAATTAGACTAAATGAAAATGCCCATAATAACGTTGTTAACATCAATAATAACATAATAAATATCTTAGAAAATCAAAAGAAACATTTATTATAACTGATATTGTTAATTTTAAAACGAGAAAAGAATTTACATAAGGTTAATATTCGAACGCGGTTCGATGAGATGTTGCCGAATAAGTTTTAAAAAAGGCGCGCCAAATCGTTCTAATTTTCTATGTCCTACACCATTTATACTCAACATTTCAGACGGCTGTACGGGTTGGTACTTTGCCATCTCAAGTAATGTTGCATCATTAAACACGACATAAGGCGGAATATTCTCATCATCTGCAATAGATTTACGCAATTTACGTAATTTAGCAAATAAGAGTTTATCATATTGGCTAATAAAACCCTTCGATGCGGCTATATTAGCGTTTTTTGAATTCATTATACGAGGTTCTGCTAATTTAACGCTAACCTCACCTCTTAATACTGACCGTGCAGAGTTCGTTAATTGCAACGCTGAATGCTGAACAATGTTTTGGCTCAAAAAACCTAAGTGTATAAGCTGACGAAGAACACTCACCCAATGTTCATGACTTTTATCTTTACCAATACCATAAACTGATAATTGTTCATGTCCAAATTCACGAATTCGCTGATTATTAGCACCGCGTAGAACTTCCGTAACATAACCAATACCAAACCGTTGACCTAACCGATAAACACAAGAAAGCGCCTTTTGTGCATCAATTAAACCATCATATTGTTTAGGCGGATCAAGACATATATCACAATTATTACAAGGCTGTTGCCGATTTTCACCAAAATAATTAAGCACTACTAATCGACGGCATGTTTGTGCTTCTGCAAAAGCATGCATCGCATTCAGTTTATGTTGCTCTATTAATTTAAGCGCATTATCTGGTTTTGCCTCAAGACAACGTCTTAACCATACCATATCTGCAGGATCATAAAATAATACCGCTTGTGCATCTAAACCATCACGACCGGCTCGTCCTGTTTCTTGATAGTAGGATTCAATATTACGCGGAATATCAAAATGAACAACAAAACGCACATTAGGTTTATTTATTCCCATACCAAAAGCAACTGTGGCAACAACAATTTGGATATCATCTCGTAAAAAAGCATCTTGAATACATGTGCGCTGTGTTATATCCATCCCGGCATGGTAACTTGCTACACTAATACCTCGTCGCTTAAGTCTTTCAACCGTTTCTTCAACTTTGTTGCGACTATTACAATAGACAATCCCACTTTTACCACGTTGTTGGCGAATATAACGATAAAGTTGTTCAAAGGGTTTAAACTTTTCCTGTAATTGGTAATGAATATTAGGGCGATCAAAACTACTAATTTGAATAAAAGGATCGTTTAAATTGAGTTGTTGAATGATGTCCAATCTCGTTGCCGAATCAGCAGTAGCTGTTAAAGCAACTATGGGTAAATGTTGAAAATGATTTTTTACCGTACCTAACGTGCTATATTCGGGACGAAAATCATGACCCCATTGAGAAATACAGTGCGCTTCATCAATCGCGATAAAAGCAATCTTCCAGTTTTTTAATTGCTGAATAAAACTATTCATCATTAAACGTTCTGGCGAAATATACAGTAATTTCAGTTTGTTAGATCGACAATCATCAAATATTGCTAACTGACATTCGCGATCTACGGTTGAGTTAAGCGTTGCCGCCGAAACACCACATGCTTTTAATTGATCGACTTGATCTTTCATTAAGGATATGAGAGGGGATACAACTAATGTTATACCATCCATCATTAAGGCTGGAATCTGATAACATAGCGATTTTCCACTACCAGTAGGCATAATAATAACCGCATCACGTTGTTGTGTTATGGCATTTATAATTGCCTGTTGACCCATTCTAAACGAATGATAACCAAACACATCATGTAAAATCTGTTGCGCAATGTGTTCACTCTTTTTCGTCACTGTTGTCGACACGCTATCCTCATAACTAGAAAAGACGTATTAAATAGATATGCTTTATACTAATATTGATAGTCAATTCTATCGATGTAACGATCACTGTGGAATTACAACCTAAAATAAAGCCTATAAAAACTCTCTAGAAAGTCTATTGGCTATCTATCGTTAAATAAAATAACAATAAATAGCCTATAACCCCCAAACGGGCTATTATATGTCAACTTTTATTGTATAGGGTGCTTTTATTTTGTATATTTTGAAAAATAATTTAACAAAACGAATAAACAATAAATATACTAATGTGTAGCGAAAAAATTAATAATATATGTAAACATAGTTAAATTAAAAAACGAGTTTATTCCTGACGTTGATTGCGATAGGCATGACTATCATTAGCAAACAATACCCTCTAACCTTTCATTATTATTGCAAAAAATTCTACTAAAGTTGATTCTCTTTTTTTACCCAGCGTGCTAAGGATTTTGCAACTATAGGTCCCATAAATAATACCATTAATAAACGTAATGTTTGAATCGAAATAATAAGTGACATATCAACCGTTGTACCTGCTGCTATAATCGCAACAGTATCCAATCCGCCAGGGCTCGTTGCTAGATAAGCCGTTAAAGGGTCAGTGCCAATCATTTTATTTAACATTAATGCAGATAACGCACATACAAACATTAATACTAAAATAGAGAATAAAACATGGGGTAAAGACCGAAAAGCTAAACGTAATACATGTCTATTGAACCGTAATCCAATACTTAACCCAATAATCGTATAAGCTATCATATTTAACCAATCAGGTAATTCAAGTATGATTAACGATTGAGATCGAAATAAAACAGCCAAAAACATAGGAATAAGCATTGCACCAGAAGGAATAGGTAATCGCCGGCCAAGCCATCCGCCCGTAAAAGCAAGTGCGAGCGTATAAAATAAATCTTTTGTTATCGGCGGAAACCACTTATGTTCCACCACATGGTTAACGATGACATCGTTTGACATTGAATGTGTTACTAGGACAGCTGTTATTATCACCAATAATACACGTAAATATTGCATAAATGCGACTAATCGCATATCAGCACCGTAATTAGCTGACATAGCGACCATTGCCGATGCACCTCCTGGCGCAGTACCCCATGCTCCGGTAGTGCCAGGTAAGCGACTAAAACATATCAATAGCCAGCCACATAACGTGCTAGCGCACATTGTTATTAATAATACAATTGAAATGATTAACCAGTGCTGTTTAAGAGGAGTAAATATATCCGCAGAAAGCGACTGAGCAATGATGCAACCTAATATAGATAGAGCCGCTAAAAAGCCTTGTGTCGGAATAAATATCATTACACCCAAGAGGCTGACAATAATGCCTATTAGCATTGGCCCTAATAACATTGCTGCCGGTAAATGAAATTTTTCAAATAATAACCCGAGATTTATAGATAAGATTAACGTAATGATCCATTGTAAATATAAAGGAAATCGTCTCATTACCAACATACTCATGTTAGTCGTTATTCTTTGTAATGTTCATCTATGCTAAATGGTAATAGCTAAATAGAGAATTCATTATTTATGAATTAATCTATTACTAATAATCCACTTATGAAAGTGTAATCTTAAGCTAATTAGCTACAAATGTTCATCAATCTAATAATTCAAAGAATAGTTGTATATAATCAATCAGTTATTCGATTTAAATAAGCGATTAACATCCCTGTTTTATGCTGATCTCTTCTTGAGATAAGAAGACATAAGACATGTAATCACATCACAACCATTTTCGCCATTTAAAATATAGATAAGGTGCGAGACCGGCGAAAAACATTAACACCAATGCAGCCGGATAACCATAAGTCCAACTGAGCTCTGGCATATTTTCAAAGTTCATACCATAACTTGATGCAACTACTGTTGGTGGTAAAAAAACGACTGATACCACAGAGAAAATTTTTATAATACGACTTTGTTCAATATTAATAAATCCCATCGCTGCTTGCATAAGAAAGTTAACTTTTTGAAAAAGAGATTCATTATGAGGTAATAATGATTCAATATCGCGCAATGCTTCTCTCGCTTGTTCTAATTGCGCGCTCGGTAATCGTGTTTTACGAACTAAAAAATTCAGTGCTCTCTGTGTATCCATTAAACACAATCGAACTTTCCAACCCGTATCTTCTAATTCTGCTAATTTTGATAAGGCATCATCATAACCATCTGCAGGATGTCCTTCCATAATATCCCAACTTACTGATTCAAGCTGGTTATAAACATTTTCAATTGTATCGGCCAATTGCTCTATTTTATTTTCAAATAAATCTAATAAAACTTCATACGCATTACCGTCTTCAAGAACTTGTGTTCGCGATCTTAAACGATATAAGCGAAATGTAGGCAAATCACGCTCACGTAACGTAAATAAGCGTCCATCTCGAATAGTAAATGCGACTGTTGTATTACCACGCCGTTCATCAATATCCTCAAAGTAAAATAAAGAGTGGATATGTAAACCCTCTTCATCTTCGAAGAAACGTGCCGATGCTTCAATATCATCAAGTTCTAAACTGGTAGCTAAACTTTGACCTAATACATTTAATACAGATTCTCGTTCCTGTTCTTCCGGTTCAAGCAAATCGATCCAGATTGCCGACTTTAATTCATCTCCTTGTTGCAACTCAATACGTGTTAATCGATTATGATTTAATTGAAATGCACTCAGCATACGCAATACCTTCTGTAACAGTAAAATACATAAGCATTTAAGCAACAAGATCGTCGCGCAGACCAAAGCCAATTCTAGCTCAATAGTGACGAAGTAGTAAGATCGCCAGCAACTCAATTAGTGCCACTGGCAAAAGGCAGGGTCAGCAAGAGTGCATCATTATATTATGTATGAGCCAGTATCGACCGGGTATGTCCAAAATTGCCGCCCTCATGATAAATAGCTGGCAAATGTTACGCTTATATGAAAAACCCTGTCAACCATTCACTATAGATTATTCTATGTAAAATACATTATTTATTTAAAAAACAAATCGTTAGAATACAACGATTTTACTTCAATACCTAATAAAGGACGCATTGAAAAAATCCTTCTCATTAAATAAATAGAAAGGACTCCTTGAAACAAATTGAACTTAATGAATATTTATCCATGATATTTTAATAGATGATATATCTTACTCAAAGAAGTAAGTACACAATAATAAGCATATGAAAGCTATTCTATTTTCTACAATACTATTTTACTAATATAACCCATAGAGATTATTTTATTTATTCTCACAATATATAGTTAATACAATATTCTATAATTTTATTTACCAATCTAACTAAATATAGTTTATACCTTTTTTATTTGTGACATACTATATTTTATAGCTTATAAAATATATACTGACTAAAATGGTGAAAATAGATTAATTAATTATTGATGTACAGATAAAAATCAATACAATAATTAAAAATGGATATATATTAGAATAAGGCTTAATTAGACAATATATGTAAACTCTTAGCCAATAAAAACACCTAAGATTTATAACAAGGTATAACTCATGGTTAATTCTTTTCAATGTATAATGAATATATTGATAAAAATATGTTAGTCATTCCAATAATAGGATGGGTTTATTTATTACTAAGTAATTAAAAAAATAACATATCCATATAAAATAGGCTAAAATAAAAACGAACTAATTAATTTATTTTTAGCATACAATGCTATTATTTATAACTACAATAGAAAAATAAAATCATTTCCAGGTAAATTTATAATCTATTATCAATATACACAATATATTGAAATTATTATAAAAGTTTAAAATATAAAAATAATTAAATTTATATAAATTTTTAATTTTCTTATACTATAGTTTTTATTTAATGTTGATTTAGTGGTTTGATTTTATTTAAATCTTTATAAATATACTGATTAATTTTTATAAAAACAGTATTACCCATAAATTTATTTAATAAATACAGAGTTTTTATTATACCCCTCTATAATTTAACTAGAAATCATTAAATAACAACAAAATATAATGGGTTAAGATAAATCGGTATTAAATAAAATTGTACCTACATGAATTTGCTAAAGAAGAATGGATAACAAATCTAGTATCTATAAATGGAGATTAGCTCATGTCAGCAAATAATTTGCCAAACGAAGATAACAATACGGAAACAGATAAAAATGATACGATAAACGACAGCACGACGCTGCAATTTTGGAATAATACAATACCGTTAGCCCCTTGGGAAAATGAAAACTTATCAGATAATCTGCACGATAAAATAAATCAGAATACATATGATGCATCCTCATCAACATCGCATACAACTTCTACTAGAAGCAGCCCACAGGCTAATATAGCCTCTGTGAGAACTATTGCGCGATTCGGCGAATCCATGACATGGGAACTTCCCAATAATGCAATTACCGATCCGGATGGTGATGAATTACTGTATGGATTAATCACACCATCAGGAGACCCAGCGCCGTCTTGGTTATCTATCGATCAAAAAACAGGCCGAGTAACAGGTACACCTCCAGATGGCACACTACCTTATGATCTTAACGTTGTCGTTTTTGCAACTGATGGTGAAAATTCAAGCGGTTTTTTATTAAACATCTATATAATGCCGATTGATAACGAATATGCTCCTCCTTTCACTGAAAATCAAGCATTAGGTCGCGTTATAGCTGAACAAGGTGAAACATGGGAATGGCAATTACCTGAAGATACATTTACAGATCCTAATGGTGATAAACTTACTTACACACTTGAATTACTAAATGAGCAAGGAAATATTGTACAAAATAATATTTTCGATATTGATTCAGCAACAGGAAAAATCACAACAAAAAAGAAGTTACCAGAAACATATGCGGAAATGACGGCTTATCGCCTCGCCATAAGAGCACATAATAGTAAATATTCCTGCATAGCGATGCTAGAGCTTCAATCTAAATTAGAATATGAGAATAATGCCCCAATAGCCAATAACCAACTCATTGAAAATAGTGAATTCAAGACGGGTGATGAACTCTACATTGTTTTACCTAAAGGCACTTTTTACGATAAGGATGGTGATTCTTTAACATACACAGCAAAAATGGAAAACGGTAATGAATTACCCGATTGGTTAACAATTAATAAAACAACAGGAGCAATAAACGGTAAAGCACCTAATACAGGAGGTAGTTATAATATTATTATTACAGCAACTGACTTCAGAGGCAAATCTGCTCAACTAACTTACCCATTAATTATATTGCAACAAAATACCCCGCCAGTCTCAAAAGGTGATTTAACTGACCAAACGGTTACGGCTGGCCAGGAGATTGACATCGCGCTACCGGCTGATCAGTTTACCGATGAAGATAACGATAGCTTAAGCTACACCGCTAAATTAGATGATGGCAGTGCATTACCTGACTGGTTGCAAATTGATAGCGCAACCGGCCGTCTTACCGGGACACCACCTGTAGACAGTAGCGCTGATTACTTGATTGTTATTACTGCCAGCGATGGTAAAGGCGGTATGGCTACATCAAAGGTTAAACTAACCGTAGAAAGTGATCGTCCTGTAAATCATGCACCGGTTTCAAAAGGTGACTTGGCAGATCAAACCCTAACTGCCGGTGAAGCTGTAGACATCACGCTACCGGCTGATCAGTTTACCGATGAAGATAACGATAGCTTAAGCTACACCGCTAAATTAGATGATGGCAGTGCATTACCTGACTGGTTGCAAATTGATAGCGCAACCGGCCGGATCACCGGGACACCGCCTGCGGGCAGTAGTGCTGATTACCTGAT
>CALYQQ010000027.1 GCA_945288535.1 uncultured Enterobacterales bacterium
AATAAAAATAAAAATAAAAATAAAAATAATTTTAAGATATTTTTTAATTAATTATAGATTAATACTAATAAAAAATATCTTATATATTTTCTATTAAGAAACCGTATTATAATAATGAAATATTAATTAACGACTTTACATTGGAAGAGCCATTCACTACGTGATATTTTTTTTGTTTTCCAATAGTCCTGTAATTGCGACCAATATACATTTAAATAATCATTTAAATTTGTTTTACCACGAGAATCCATTAATTGTTTTACCACACTAACTTGTGGTTCAATTACTTCTCTATTATAAGTTATACTATTATCAACAAGCGTATCTGCATAATAATCCGCGACAAAATCTAATGTTTTCTTTGCACTATTTAATTCTTTTAAGCGAATCGGACATAATTCTTTATTAACGAACTCAGGATCACTATTACACATAGTATTATAAAACCCTTTTTTAACTTCATAAAATTCCGATGCGTCTTTAAGTTTAGTACACATAAATGCACCTAACTGTAAAAAAGATCGTATTGCCTGATCACGTTGTTCATCTCGAGTTTGAGTATTAATTCTAATATCTAAACGTAATTTTTCTAATTGTTGTTTTAATTGTATATCATGTGTTGATGATGCCAATCTAGCTATCGCATCTAGCGTTTTACCTTCCTGATTAAATGAAGAAGCATTTGTTGCTACTCCCAAATTACGCCACTCTTCTTCAATTTGATGAATACGTTGACGTGATGTCAATGCTGGCGCTACCATAACTAAACGGATCCCTGTCATTTTATTAGTATTTTGTCCATTATTATCGTAATAAGATTCTTCGATACGTAATGCACTTCGAATATCTGATTGCGGTGTCAAATAATGTCCACCACGAACAATATAGCCCCCAGCTTGACCATGCTGGCGCGCCAATTTATTCAATCTAAATGGTTCAAACATCATTTCTGCTACATTACCTAGCATATCATGCAATCCTAATGGATTAGGTTTAAGAAGACCTACGAGTTGTAATTTCCCATTAGATGATTGTGCCCCAGCAAACCAGACATAATGGTTTATGCCATCCGGCATTGGAAAATAGGGCTCACGAAACTCAGAGGCTGAAACATTTAACCCACCACGTGTAGCAAATTCCCATTCTGTTTCTGTTGGCAGACGTAAAAATCCAAGTGCACCATCTTCCATGGGAATTCTATCTATTTTGTTATTTCTTAACCAAATATTATATTTATTGGCAAAATTCATTGCATCCATCCAACCAACATTAACTTGTGGCAAACGTAAATTATTCGTTGGTGTTGGACATGTATCTGATATAAGCGCCTTATACTGCAATATATTGAGTTCATATTTTGCCATCAAGTAATAGCGATATTTTTCTCCATTACCACTAGAAAAACTACCCGAAATATATTCAGGACGCGATTGTTCAAGATATCCCCAATCATCACCATCTTGACCGAGCATAATACCGAAATCATCTAATGGATTATTTAAAGGAATTATTACTTTGCGAAATGCCATTGCACCATCACATGGCATTGGTAAAATAATATCATCTGTTAAAGGCTTTGGATTAAAATAACGCTCTTGCCAAAGCGCTTTAGCTGGCATAGCGATAAAAAATAAGGTTGTATAGCAGATCGTTAATATTCTAAATTTACATTTCACGAAGGCTCTCCGCTGGCTCTATTTTAACTGCTTTTATCGCCCCTATACTTGATACGACCATGGCCACGATCAACGTGCAAACAAATGCTAGTACTATATGTACTAACTGTAATTGGCAAACAAATTGTTTATCAGGTAAATGCTTTCCTAATATTTCATTTAATAAGTTTTCACCACAAAGATAAAGTAAAAAGCTTACACCAAATGCCACCAACGTCAGCAATAAGGCTTGTATGACAATGTACAATATAATTGCCTGGCTCTTAAAACCCAATAACCGTAATACCGCCATATCTTTTCGTTTACGATCAATATTTGCCAAAAATGCGCCAATGAGTGAAGCAATACATCCTAGCGAGGAAACCCAAGCTATAATAGAAAAAATAATACCTAATACATAACTCGTCGATTTAACTGCTTCAATCTCAGCTTGTCGTGTAACAGTTTCAATATGCTGCTGGTTTAGCCAATTGGCAATATGAGCAACAGAATCAATATCCTTGGCATAAATGCGTGCTTTAGCAAAATACTTCCTTGGCTGACGAGGTTCCCCTGTGCTCAAACCAAACAAATCTAATTGAGCACCATCACGAAAATCCTCCATTGCAGTAAGAAGGTCCAATTGTACAAATGCAGCAGGTCGGGTAAAACGATTTTTCTGTAAAATATCGATAACTGTCATAGTCAAACGACCATGTTCAATTTCACCGGCTAGTTTACGTGAAATGATAATCTGAAGCGTATCGCCGATGGCTACATTTAATTTTGTAGCAGCACTGGCGCTAAGTACCAGTTGATTGATCTTCTGAGGAACTTGATGCCCTGCACAAAGTGGATCACCTAACGCTGTAGGTATAATCTCTGCATTTTCTACAAACGATTGGCTATTTTTCATTAAATCAGCTTGCGTATTTAAGGAACGTGTTAAGGGAATAGCAAACCCTATCTTATGCTGATTAGCTAATTCTGATAGCCATTGAGTATCAAAATTACCGTTGCCAAGAATACGGATTTCCAAGTTTCTCGGATCTCTTAATAAATTGAGTCGCAAATGACTGACAATACCGTATTTTAGACCAAATAATAGTAATAAAGGCGCAACCACAGCAACTAATGACGATATAATGCATAAAGCAACTTTTCTATCACAATATAAATCACGCAATGCAAGAATAAATAATAAACGAATTGATATTGGTTTTACCTTAAAGTTTATAGAAGACACTTCCTTTTTCTCCCTGTGCCTGACCATAAAAACGCGGAATAGCAAATTCATTAATCATTTGCCAATCATGACTCACTATCAACGCGGAAATCTTTAATTCATAAACTATATCTAGCATTAATCGAAATAGCACTCGTGCATTATAAGGATCTAGTGCCGCAGTTGGTTCGTCCGCAAGTAATAATTGGGGGTGGTGAGCTATAGCGCGAACAAAAGCAACACGCTGGCGTTCGCCGATAGATAGTTGGTAGGGAAACTTATGCAATAATGGTGTTAATCCAAGCCGATTAATAACATAGTCAACCAAATCTGATGATTCACTTAAGCCAAGTATTTTACGAGGTAACATTAAATTTAATTTAACAGGTAAAAAGGGTAAGAGACCGCCATGTTGTAAAACAAAACCTATACACGTTGATCGGATATCCGCTAATACAGCTTGTTTATTATATTTTAGCTGTTTGGTTATATCATATCCCTGAATACCAAGTTGATAACAGGTTAATTTATCTGGTTTTAAAATTAGGCCAATAAGTTCCAGTAATGTACTTTTTCCACAACCACTCGGACCTGTTATTGCTATTGCTTCTCCGGATTGTAAGTGAAGGTGTGGTAAAGAGACTGTATATCCATACTTTCCTATCCCTCGTTTTACGGTCATCTCTTTAATTAATAGCATTAGGGTAAATTTTCCAATGGTATTGGATAAACAAAATCTCTTGGGTCGCTCCCGGGCGCCAATGAGATCCAACGATCAACATCTTGGTTACAGCGTTGATAATAATTCAACTTTATATTTAGACGTCTGATAAATTTTTCTTGTTCTATACCATCCCAGCTCTTCCATGTTTCTTCATCTAAATTAAGTACTTCACTTAAATAAGGTAAATCCTCAATATATTCACCTAATAATCCCATTTCACTAAGTTTTGTGGCATTGGGTTGTTTTAATTGATTGGGATCCTTACCCATTGTCGCAGCAATAGAACGTAAACTTGCAAACATATCATTTGGTGAGATCAATCCCTCATTAGCTGTGTTGGCTATTTTTTTTATGACATCACTTAAATCACTCAATTCACTTTTTGTCAGCAACACTTTTACTTCTGTTGTTGGCAATTGTTGATTAATCAAATCACGATCGCTAATCCATGCTTGAAAAATAGGTGGTGCTTTGCTTCCAGTTCTTTGACCAAGGTAAGCTAATTGCATAGCATAGCCTAATAATTCTGAATCAGATGCTATTTGTTGTTCCACACTTTTTGTGTGTACTGAAATTTCTTTGGTTAGTATATCGTTTTTAGATAATGTATTTATGACACTTTTTCCTTGATAAGCGCGCTTTATTTGATCAGTAATGGTTGTTGCTAAACTATCAACACTATTGCCCAAATTAGTGACACTACCTGATTTAATTGGATAATAAAGCGATTTATTTAAAAGAGAGTTAAATGCTAAATCACGATATTGTGCTTCAGCAGAAGCATGATTTGAATTACTGGCAGATGTTTTTAAATGCAGTACATAAAGAGCAGCTCCTCGATAGTCTACTTCTGAACGAACCTGAGTAACATTTAATTTCGTTGAGGATAAGGGATCATCGCCAGTCAATGCACCGGCATCAGTGATCATAACAAGGTAACGTGCGCCAAAGGGGCTCCAATCAATATCGTCAAGTGCTTGCATAACACCCGCAAAGGCATCTTCATCAATTCGACTACTTGATACTTTAGCTGCTTTTAAAGTAGCAACTTTTTGCAAAAAATCTTTACCGTTACGAACATGATTCGGGTCAACATATAATTTACTGATGAACTCCAAGCCAGGTACAGCAGCAGTATTTGATCGATAAGCGACGAGGCCAAACTTTACATGTCCAAGTAAATTTTCCTTTTCAATACGCTGATAAATTTTTGCAACAGCTTTTTTAGTGCGTTCAATATAAGGTTGCATTGAAATTGTCGAGTCGATAACAAATACAATAGCCGCAGAAAATTCTTTTAATAGATGTTGATTATTTTGCTCCCCCCCCATAGATAATATATTTTTATTACTTATCTTTTGAGATGGTATTTTATTATGCTCTTGCTTACTTACAGAAGCTACGTTTAGAACCCTAACGCGAAAACCATTTTCAGTAAAAATTTCTTCTGCATTCAATACAGGAAGTAAATAGAAGTTTTTTTGTTGGTCAATAGCAAATTCTGGTTCGCGTGCTAAAACATGCGGAGTTGGTTGATTTTTATCTAGCTTATTTAGTAATGCTGTAAATAATTTCTCCGGCTCATGACTATTCAGAATCGTTTCGATATCATTTCTGCTGCCAAAAAATAGGAGTGGTGAACGACTTGCAGGATTGGTTAATGCCAATGTTAATTGCATTTTCCATTCCACAGTACACCGACTATTAAGCCAGCCACTGATATTACCAAAACTGTCTGGCCCCACCTGTAGCCATTCATTATTGCCACTTGTCTGGCGTTGATATACGTAAAAACGACTAAATGCAGGCACTTCGCTTCCTTCGCTACCTAGTTCAGGTAATAACTGGCAACCAGGTATAGTTAATACGCGCTGATAAAGTGTTTGTTTACCTAGCTGTAATAAAGGCTTTTGTTCAGCATATACCGGGGAAAAAAATAATAAATGGCAATGAAAAGCATAAATCCAATTGGCCAATTTCATAATTAATCCTTATTCACTCAACGCAGCTAATCGCGCTTTTGCCTCAGTATTTTCTGTGTCATAGGTTAAAATATGCTGATACCAATAGCGTGCTGTATCTATATCAACAGTGAAACATTGCTTTGGTTCGCTATTTTCATATTCTTTTGCATAAGCAAGTGCAATAATCGTATCGCCAGATTGCGCTTTATAAGCATATAACCGTTGCGCAATACCACAATATTTTTCCCTTTTTGCTAATTCAATAACCTGAAGAATTACCTTACTATCAGTCGCATCTTTGAGACAAAAACGAACAAAATCAAGCTCTTTTAAAGCATTCATTGCTTCAATATTACATGCTGAAGGAAGTATAGATGGCGTAGATATTGATAACTTATCATAAAAAGAACGGCTTTCTTTCGGTATCATCCATAATATAATTGATCCTATGATCGATCCCATAATAATGAAAAGTAAAAATAAATTCCATAACATCATCAATGTATTCTTTTTTCTTATCATTGATGAAAAACTATTCTGTTCCTGTATGGCCGAATTTTCCATGTTATCTTGCCACGCAGATAAATTAGATGAAGATACGCTTTTTGAATGATTAATATTTATATGAGTAGCTGTAGAATGTTGTCGAGAGTTGTTCTCTGATAACATAGAACGTAATTCACGCGCTATAGTTAAGTGACTTGATTCTGTATGACAACCATCAGATAGTGCAAGTCGATATTCAGCTAATGGGTTGGATAACAATGGTATAATATAATGTTTATCGAGACTTAACCAGTACTCTCCATTTTCTGTTTTTTTTAATTCAGGTAATTTTAATATAGCTTGCCTTTTTTGCCATTGCCCGTTATCAGCTAGATAGCACTTATCCTCAATACGTTGTATTGCGATATGTATATTGACTAATTGACCTGTCCAACCCATTAAATATAAGCGTCCTTGTCCAATCCGAGTGGGTTGTTCTGGTCGCAATTCTAGCTTTAACATAAACATTATTCCGATAATAAAACATCATCCTGTATAGACGTAACGTTTGATTTTATAGGTTATTTATAACTAATCTGTTTTCTGAATCATAAGATAAAAGAACAGTATTGTTTATATAAATAAAATCAGATACGACTAAATTTAACTTAAATAGATCTAAGTTAATATGAAAAATCATAGAAGAGATATAGTTTATAGTTATCTATTGCCAATAAAATAAGTGCATACATTAACCATTGAGTAGATTATTAGACTAAATTTATAACGAAATATAGATAGTATATTAAACTAGTTTAATATAATTAAATTTATGACCGATACTAAAATAATTTCACTTTTTATAGAAAATAACTTATATATCATAATAGTAATTTTATATTGTCCCAGATAATAATACTATCAAAAGGATAATATTTTGTTTCAAGAGTATATAAGTTAAATTATTTTAATTATAATTACGATTACATAAAAAATAGTCGTTGCAAAATTCTTATTTTACTGGCATCAAATAAAGATAAATATGTATTAGTATTCGCTATATTATTTATTTTTCTAATTTGATAATAAAGGGTTAGTTAAGAGAATCTATTATCATAATAAAATATAAATCTTATACAAGTTCATTACCGTATCACTCTAAAATAATATAAAGTTTATCTAACATTTTACTATGATAATTTGATTAGCAATAAATTATTAATCTAGTCAAACTAAATTATAATTAACTGAAAGAAAATAAAAAACCGAAATAACTCAGTTATTTCGGCCATCAATAAAATAATATTAAACGTTTATGCTTCTATTGCTACGCGTAGCTTTTTCATTGCATTTTTTTCTAATTGCCGTATACGTTCAGCTGATACATTATAACGATTAGCTAACTCTTGTAGAGTCGATTTTGTCTTATCATCAACTAACCAACGCTCCCGAATAATGCTACGACTACGTTCATCAAGATTACTTAATGCCAAAGTCAACTTATCTGTTGCGTCATTTTCCCAGTTATCTTCTTCAATTTTTCCTGCAAAATCCGAATATTTATCGTCAAGGAAAAGAACGGGGGCGATAGTATTACTTTCATTTTCATCATCATCGTCAGATAGATCAAATGACATGTCATTCATAGACATACGTGACTCCATTTCACGAACGTCGTGAACAGATACGCCTAACTCACGAGCGACCATGTCGACTTCGTCTTGACTAAACCAACCTAATCGCTTTTTATTTTTACGCAAATTAAAAAATAATTTACGTTGTGCTTTTGTGGTTGCTACTTTAACAATACGCCAATTTCGCAATACATATTCATGTATCTCTGCTTTTACCCAATGAATTGCAAATGAAATTAATCTGACGCCCATTGAGGGGTTAAAGCGACGAACCGCTTTCATTAAACCAATATTACCCTCTTGAATAAGATCTGCTTGTGGCAGACCATAACCAGAATAATTACGTGCAACATGGATAACAAATCGCAAATGAGATAGGATCAGCTGTTTAGCTGCGTCCAAATCGCCGTGATAATGTAGGCGTTCACCAAGATCCTTCTCTTCCTCTGCGGTTAGCATTGGATAAGCATTAGCTGCCTGAATATAACCTTCCAGGCTTCCTTGCGGAACCAGTGATAAAGTACGCATTTCATTAGTCATTAGAATCCTCTCAGTTGAATTTCCCTGATTACAAAGTAGAAATACTTTTATTACACCTACTCTGTAAGTAATAATCTGAATTGAGTTGGTTAATAATATTAGGGATGGGTATTCACCATAGCCACTATATCACACTATTATAATCCCACTCACGGAAAATTAGACTTATAACTATACTGAAAAGTTCAGTTAGGGTGAAGTCTATTATAAAACCTATTTACATTAATTCTAAGATAGTTAACCATTATTACACTATAGAACAAGGTCTGTATTACTCAATCGATATAACACTTAATAACATGGTGATCTTTCGACCTAGTTTTAACAGTAGCTATTTTTTAGTCGCCCTATCTAATCACAAAATGGTATAATTGCATTCCATTTAATTGATCATAATCAATGTGGAGAAAAATCATTCAAATGTTTTGCAGTAGCCAACCAAGCTGCGAGCCAACCAATCATTGTTGACACAAGTAATAGTATTAAAATTTCTTCCCAGTTAAAACTTTCTAAATGAAATGTTGTACTAAATGCTGTCGCTGTTTTGGTTACTGTACTTGCTAAGCCACTTAACAACGCTCCAGACATAATGATAGCGAATATTGCACCAATAAAACCGAGAATAGCGCCATTATTTAAGAAAGGTCGCATAATAAATCCATCTGTCGCACCAATAAGTTTCATTACATTTATTGATTGACGTCGGCTAAAAATATTTAATCGAATACTATTACTAATAACTAAAAAAACAGCTGCAACCATTAATGTCGCTAAGAAACCTGCAGCAATTGCAACTAACTGCGTTAATGCTGTTAAGCGCGTGAACCATCCATCATCTAATCGGACATCAGATACGCCGTCAACCATAAGCACGCGTTCACGCAAAATAGCTAACTGTTCTGACGTATTAAATTTGTCATCAGGATATAGCAAAGCCACCGAAGGCAAAGGATTATCGGGTAGCATATTTAATGCCTCATCAAATCCAGACCATTCTCTAAATTCACGAAGGGATTCTG
Source organism: uncultured Enterobacterales bacterium (assembly GCA_945288535.1). Classification (GTDB taxonomy): domain Bacteria; phylum Pseudomonadota; class Gammaproteobacteria; order Enterobacterales; family CALYQQ01; genus CALYQQ01. Next base: position 9,248 of record CALYQQ010000027.1, read on the forward strand.
ATCGTGTTAAAAATGTCATGGATTTTATACCGTCTTCTAAACGTAACTGTTCAGCTATTTTTGCTGCATCAGCATCAGATAACGTAAGATCGAAGTAAACTGTCAATTGGGGTGTGGGATACCATTGTTCTGCTGCTATATGTGTATTTTTCCATAACAAATAACAAGTAGAGGGTAACGTCAATGATATCGCAATAACCATTATTGTTAACAATGTTGACCAAAAATTCTTATATAGATCGTCTTTAGTTTTACTCCAAGCATATAACCATTGCTGAAGCAAGACAACCCTTCGTGAGCGATGATGTTTCAGTCTGGCTCGATTTTTATCATTTGCCATCGATATGCTCCTCGCTCATACGCCCATGACTAAGCGACAATACACGGTAATTATGATCATCAACTAAGCGCATATCATGTGTTGCTATCAATACCGTTACGCCCACACGATTGAATTCTTCAAATAATCTAAAAATACTAAGAGATAATTGATCATCAAGATTACCGGTTGGTTCATCAGCCAGTAATAAAGCCGGTTTATTAACTACCGCTCGTGCAATACCAACACGTTGTTGTTCACCCCCAGAAAGTTGAATAGGAAAACAACGTACTTTATCAAGTAAACCAACTTTATCTAATGCGGCTGATGTTCGTTTTTTAATCTCATCAACAGGTGTTCCTGTAATGACTAAAGGTAATGAAACATTATCGAATACGGTATGATCCATTAACAAATGATGATCCTGGAATATCATCCCGATTTGGCGACGCAAGAAAGGAAGCTCGCGATTTTTTAATCGGCTTACATCATAACTATTAAACCAAATCTGACCATCACTTGGACGTTCGATACCACAAATAAGTTTTAATAAAGTACTTTTACCTGCTCCAGAATGACCTGTTAAAAAGGCCATATTACCAGCGGCCAAATGAAAATCAACGCCTTGTAGCGCTTGACTTCCACCTAGATAGGCTTTACTTACTCGTATAAACCGAATCATTTGGATCACTCCTCCCGAGTGAAAAGTGCTTCAATAAAGTCATCGGCGTCAAATGGTCTTAAATCTTCAATACGTTCACCAATACCGATATAACGAATAGGAATAGAAAACTGATCTGCAACAGCGAAAATAACACCTCCTTTAGCGGTTCCATCCAGTTTAGTTAGTGTGATACCTGTTAAGCCAATAGCTTCGTGGAATAGTTTAACTTGACTTACTGCGTTCTGCCCGGTACCCGCATCTATTGTCAACATAATTTCATGAGGTGCATGTTCATCTAGTTTTTTCAAAACTCGTACAATCTTTTTCAACTCTTCCATTAAATGTGATTTATTTTGTAAACGTCCCGCTGTATCAGCAATAATCACATCAATCTGACGAGCCTTTGCGGCTTGGATAGCGTCATAAATAACAGAGGCTGAATCAGCACCAGTATGTTGAGCAATAACCGGAATGTCATTACGTTGCCCCCAAACTTGGAGTTGTTCAACAGCGGCGGCACGAAATGTATCTCCTGCCGCCAATATAACGGATTTACCTTGCTGCTGAAATTGTCGGGCAAGTTTACCTATTGTTGTCGTTTTACCTACACCATTAACACCTACCATCAATATAACAAAGGGTGTATGGCTAGAAATGTCTAGCGGTTGACTAACAGGACGGATAATTTCTGCCATTTCATCACGTAACTTATTATAAAGTGCATCAGCATCTTTTAATTGTTTACGGCTTGTGTGCTGTACTAAAGAATTAATAATTTTACGTGTAGTATTAACCCCTATATCGGCAATAAGCAATTGTTCTTCTAGCTCTTCAAATAAATCATCATCAATACGCTTGCCACGAAACAGACTTATAAAACCGAAACCAACATTTTGTCGTGTTTTTAATAATCCTTGTTTTAATCGGGCAAAAAAACCAAGCTTAACCGGTTTTTCTTGAGTAATCTGTTGATTCGATTCAATTGATGACGTAACGACATGATCATCTGCAGCTGCAGTCGTATTTATCACAACCACATTTGTTTCTCTTGCATTATTTTCTTTATTTGTCGCATCACTGTGTTCTAACGTGGTATGGTTATCTTGTTCACTCGTTATGCGATTAACCGATAATGCGCTATCAACTTTGCTATTTTCTTTATTTGTCG
>CALYQQ010000028.1 GCA_945288535.1 uncultured Enterobacterales bacterium
ATCTATATCTATATCTATATCTATATCTATATCTATATCTATATCTATATCTATAATAATTAGTAAACAACATATAATTCACTTTACTTAGAAAATAAATAGAGTGCTACCAATAAACTAATTATACTGACTTTATATATTTAGTGATTATTATTTGTTTTCATTATCTATCCAATACTATAAAAATAAAAGATAATTGATTAATTAAAGTTGACACTGTTTGATTAACTCGCTATTTCTAACATAACTTTATGATAGCTTTGTGTAATTTGTTTTTAACACACAAAGTAAATCGATAATCCACAAAATAAAGAAAATATCTGGTATCTTGGATGAACGGTCATTGTAAAGTTATCTTGTCATAGAAACAGACAAAAATAATAATATAAGTTCTGTTAAGGATGTTTTATTATCCAGCCTTTTATGGGCAAATTTTCCGATGCGTTTATTCAAATCTAATATAACTAGTAAGTGTGCTGATAATGTCTTCTATATCGAGGGAAATTTATGTGTCAATCTGATATATCTCACATAGTAGTTGCAAAATTTGGTGGTACGAGCGTAGCTAATATTGCAGCTATGAATAATTGTGTAGATATTATTCTGTCTAATAAAGATGTTCGTTTAGTTGTTTTATCTGCTTCTGCAGGTGTAACTAATTTATTAGTCGCCTTAGCTGAAGGATGTAAACAAGAACAACGGCAGACATATTTGGAAGAGCTTAGGTCGATTCAATATGCTATTTTAAACGAATTACCAGAAACACATGCATTGCAAGTGGAAATTGATCGAATGCTTGACAGCATTAAGACACTTTCCGAAGCTGCAGAATTAGCAACCTCATCCGCATTAACCGACGAGCTCGTAAGTTATGGTGAATTGATATCAACCTTGCTTTTTACAAAACTTCTACAAGCGAGACATGCAGATGCAGAATGGCTAGATATTCGAAATGTTATGCGTACTGATAATAATTTTGGTAAAGCGAATCCAGATACAACGGCATTAGCAACATTATGTCAGCAACATATTGTTCCGAAACTAAATAAATGCCTCTTAGTGACACAAGGATTTATTGGCAGTGAAGCAACAGGAAAAACTACGACGCTTGGTCGCGGTGGTAGCGATTATACCGCTGCACTGCTAGCAGAGGCACTTAATTTAGCACGTGTTGATATTTGGACCGATGTCCCAGGCATTTATACAACCGATCCTCGGATTGTATCTACCGCTAAACGAATAGATGATATTACTTTTGAAGAAGCCTCTGAAATGGCAACATTTGGCGCAAAAATCCTTCACCCTGCCACTTTATTGCCTGCTGTCCGTCGTAACATACCTGTATTTGTCGGCTCAAGCAAAGAGCCTACTGTAGGCGGTACATTGGTTTACAATAAAAAGGGTTCACAACCCTTATTTAGAGCACTGGCTTTACGTCGCAAGCAAATATTATTAACACTACATAGTTTGAATATGTTGCATGCGCGTGGTTTTATGGCTGAAATATTTAGTATCTTAGCGCACCATAATATTTCAGTAGATTTAATTACGACCTCTGAGGTAAGTGTCGCGTTGACACTTGATACTAAAGGATCGAATACGCATGGGGATAATTTACTCAGCACGTCATTATTAACTGAGCTTTCTAAGCTTTGTCGAGTGGAAGTAGAAGAAGACCTTTCTTTAATTGCTCTTATTGGTAATAATTTATCCAAAGCAAAGGGGGTAGGTAAACAAGTTTTTGCCGCATTAGAATTGTTTAATATCCGTCTTATTTGTTATGGTGCCAGCAGTCATAATCTTTGTTTATTAGTACCAACGGCTGAGGCAGAATCTGTTATTCATACTCTACATAAACATTTGTTTGAATGACACTCTATTTGTTAGTTTAACTCAGCGATTATTACTTTTATAATAATCGCTCATTATAGCGTCTACACGAAAAATAACTTTTTTGAACTCTTTTGGGTAAAGGAAGTCCTTTCTGTTAGCAAGTATAGCGTTACTTTATGCATTTATATAAAAATAAATAGTTAATTAACTACTCAAGAGAATAGCCAATATTAGGCATTAACCAACGTTCAGTTTCGTCAATAGACATCCCTTTACGTTGTGCATAGTCTTCTACTTGGTCACGTTGAATTTGAGCAACAGCAAAATATTTGCTTTCTGGATGACTAAAATACCAACCAGAAACAGACGCACCTGGCCACATTGCACAGGATTCTGTTAATTTCATACCGATCCGCTCTTCAGTATTTAATAATTGCCAAATAACACGTTTTTCTGTGTGTTCTGGGCATGCTGCATATCCTGGCGCAGGGCGAATACCTTGATAGTTCTCACGAATAAGTTGATCATAGGTAAATTTTTCATCAACTGCATATCCCCATATTTCCTTTCTTACTTTTTCATGAAGATATTCAGCAAATGCTTCAGCCAAACGATCCGCTACGGCCTTAATCATAATTTTATTGTAATCATCATGTTTAGCATTGTAAGCCGCAACTAAATCATCTTCTTCTAAACCACCGGTAACAGCAAATGCTCCTATATAGTCAGCTTTATTACTATTTTTAGGAGCAATAAAATCGGCCAAACAATAATTTGCAGATCCCTGTTTTTCAGTTTGTTGACGTAAATGATGGCTGATGGCAAGAAGTGTGCTACGTGATTCATCACTATAAATTTCAATATCATCACCAACTTTATTCGCAGGAAAAAGACCAACAATACCACGTGGTATAAGTTTGTTATTTTTACTCAAATCATCTAATAAATGATTTGCATCATTCATCAATATTTGTGCTTCTTTACCAACAATATCATCTTGTAAAATTTTCGGATATTTACCTGCTAATGACCAGGTCATAAAGAAAGGTGTCCAGTCGATATAATGACGTAACTTATCGATACTTACTGTTATTTCTTGTATTCCTAATTGATTTACGCTCGGTGGTGTATAGCTTGACCAATCGTATTTCCAAGCATTATCTCTAGCGATCGACAATGAAACAGGTGAAGTTCTTGGTTTTTTCCGTGTATATTGCTGACGTACTGTTTCATATTCTTGTCGAGTTCGCTCAATAAAAGTATCCCGACGCGTACTTGATAATAGCTCACTACAGACGCCAACGCTGCGCGATGCATTTTGTACATATACTGTTGGCCCACTATAATTAGGTTCTATTTTTACTGCTGTATGTGCTTTCGAAGTTGTTGCACCGCCAATCATTAAAGGTATAGTAAATTTTTGCCTTTCCATTTCCTTAGCGACATTTACCATTTCGTCAAGTGACGGAGTTATTAATCCAGACAAACCAATAATATCAACATTTTCTTCCCTGGCAATTTTTAATATTTTATCTGTTGGCACCATTACACCAAGATCAATAATTTGATAATTATTACACTGCAAAACAACACCTACAATATTTTTACCAATATCATGGACATCACCTTTTACAGTCGCAATCAAAATTTTACCAGAACTATGATTTTTTCCTTTTCCTGCTTCGATATGTGGTTCAATATAAGCCACTGCTTGCTTCATTACTCTGGCAGATTTAACAACTTGCGGTAAAAACATTTTACCCGCACCGAATAGCTCACCAACGACATTCATCCCTGACATTAACGGTCCCTCAATAACATCTAAAGGTAATGTCGCTTGTTGCAAAGCGTCTTTAGTATCAGTCTCAATAAATTCAGTAATTCCTTTAATGAGAGCATATTCGAGACGTTTTTCTACTGACCATTGCCTCCATGCTAGCATTTGTTGATTATTCAAAGAATTATCTTTTTTATCGCGAAATTGTTCTGCTAATGTCAGTAAAGCGTCTGTTGCTTGTGGATTTTTATTCAAGATGACATTTTCAACTGCAATTTTTAGTGTTGCGGGTAAATCATCATAAATAGTGAGTTGACCAGCATTAACAATACCCATATCCATGCCATTACGGATAGCATAATAAAGAAACACTGCATGAATTGCTTCACGAACAGGTTCATTTCCCCTAAATGAAAAAGAAACATTGGATACACCACCTGAAATTAAGGCATAAGGCAATTCAGCTTTAATATCGGCACAAGCATTAATAAAATCTACTGCATAATTACTATGTTCTTCTATTCCTGTAGCTACAGCAAAAATATTTGGGTCAAAAATAATATCTTCGGGTGGGAAATTTAGACGCTGCGTTAATATATGATAAGCCCTGCGACAAATGTCAATCTTTCGTTGTCGTGTATCAGCTTGACCTTGTTCATCAAAAGCCATAACGACCATGGCAGCGCCATAACGACGAACAAGTTTAGCCTGTTGTATAAATTTATTCTCACCTTCTTTTAAAGAAATGGAATTAACGATCCCTTTTCCTTGGATACATTGCAATCCTTTCTCTATTACTTGCCATTTAGAAGAATCAATCATAATTGGCACACGCGCAATATCCGGTTCACCTGCAATAAGATTTAAAAAACGCGTCATGGCAGCTTCTGCATCCAACATGCCTTCATCCATATTGATATCAATAATCTGCGCACCATTTCCTACTTGCTGTAATGCAATATCTAATGCTTCATTGTATTTTTCTTCTTTAATCAATCGTTTAAAACGAGCAGAACCTGTTACATTTGTTCGTTCACCCACATTAACGAATAACGTATTTTCATCAATAGTAAGAGGCTCCAGCCCTGCTAAACGACACGCTCGTTTAATTTCTGGTATTTTTCGCGGTTTAATTCCAGCTGTCGCATCCACCATCGCCTTAATATGCGCTGGTGTTGTACCACAGCATCCACCAACAATATTTAAAAAACCGCGACTCGCCCATTCTTTTATTTGTATTGCCATATCATGCGGATTAAGGTCATATTCACCAAATGCGTTCGGTAAACCTGCATTTGGATGGGCTGATACATAATATTCTGAAATTCGTGAAAGCTCAGCGATATATTGCCGTAATTCGTCCGGGCCTAAAGCACAATTTAAACCAAATGATAAAGGTTTAGCATGACGTAATGAATTATAGAATGCTTCTGTTGTTTGACCTGATAATGTACGACCAGATGCATCCGTGATTGTTCCAGAAATCATCACGGGCAATATTATTTCTTTTTCTTCAAATTCAGTTTCAACAGCAAAAATGGCAGCTTTGGCATTTAATGTATCAAAAATTGTTTCAATCAAAATAATATCAACACCGCCTCGTATAAGCGCATTTACTGATTGGCGATAAGCTGTGACTAATTGTTCAAAATTGATATTACGATAAGCGGGATCATTGACATCTGGAGAAATCGATGCTGTACGATTCGTTGGTCCAAGGACACCTGCAACATAACGCGGTTTTTCAGGCGTTATTACTGTCCATTTGTCGGCACATTGACGTGCTAAGGATGCAGCTTGATAATTAATTTCATCAGCAAGATCTTCCATCTGATAATCAGCCATAGCAATAGATGTAGCATTGAAGCTATTCGTTTCTATAATATCAGCACCTGCTTCAAAATAGGCATCATGTATTGATGAAATAATATGAGGTTGAGTTAATACTAATAAATCATTATTTCCGATCACGTCGACTGGCCATTCGGAAAAACGTTGACCCCGATAATCTTGCTCTGTTAGCTTGTAACTCTGGATCATTGTTCCCATCGCACCATCAAGAAATAAAATACGATGTTGTAATTGCTCATATAATTTATCAATTCGTCGTGCCACAAAATACCTCAATCTTATTGTTTAGACAGCAATGATCTCGATAAGTAAAATTATTGAATACTTATGACCCAATAGAATGCAAATTATCTATTTTATCTTCCCTATATAAATAAAAAATGCGCATTTTTACTTTATTCAACAAAAGTAACAAGATCAATTATTACCTTAAATTATAATGATATCGCTATTTTAAAATTTATTATATTCATATTAATCATATTATTAATAGAAATTCATTTACTCATTATTTAATAAATTACATAATTTAATACGCTACCTAACAACTTTATTAGTAAATCTATATATAGATTCTTATATTGAAGAAATTTTAGTTAACGTGTATTTAGTTATATGTATTAAGTAAAATTTAGATATTATTTATATTTCATAAATTTTTAATATACTGCTTTTTTATAGATTACAGCTCCTCTTATTTTGTCCATGAATCAATAATTCATGTACTAATGTAATGATGAAAACAATAAATTGTATTTTATTAACTATCAGTGCAGTTAGTTTTATTACAGCATGCTCAACAAAACGAGAAAATATCAGTCAATATAATGAATTATCAGGTGCGCAATGTAAACAAACGCTTCTTGAGGAAATAACAGGTAAGTACCGTAACTAAATGTCCTGCACTTAATAATTATCAGTTTAATGTGCTTTATGATGATAATCGCATGTCAATTAATGTTATCACACCAGATAATATGGAATTCTCATTAAATTATTGGGATATTATTTCCGGAGGTTTTTCCAATATTAAAATCCAAGCCGAATAGCGAATAGCGGTACAAGATCATAATTCAGCACCTATTGCGCTCATCACACAATTTGACGTGATAGATAATGGCGATATCGATAAACCTGAAAAAAATACTTATTATGTTATTAGTAAAATAACGTTAAATGAAATTTGTATTACTAATAAAGTGTTGGCTTTATATCAGAATACATATAATCAGGCGATAAAATTCGCAGATAACGCTATATCTCAGCCATGTTTATCAACTGAATAAATGCATTGCTATTATGATAATAACAAAATAAGCATACAGAAAAATATTATTAGTTGAAAGTTAATTTGTTGTTGTAATAAAAATTAGCTCTCATTAGGTGTAATTTAATAATGATAAATAAATTAAAAGATTACTATGGCTACATCAGCCACAGCATACAAATAAGCACATAAAGACACAACAAAAAATGCCCCCAGCGAAAAAGACTTTCTGATGGGATCCTCGGAGGGGATCAGGCTCACCAAAAGAGAAAAAGTGATCATAATGATGGTAATACTTATGATCTAATTCACGATCCCATTAATGGTGTCGACTGTGCAACACTTTCGTGTTGGGTTCTTAATGATACCCGAGTAAAATACATTATCTATAATAAAAAGATTAATACTAAAGATGCTCGTGGATGGTCCCATTATAGTGGAGCAAACCCTCACACCAAACACATGCATGTATCAATTCATGCATCTTCAAGAAATAATTTATCCGCTTGCCCTTGGTCAAATGGTACTTCGACTATTTCACATGACACTACAACGCCTAAAGCAAATGGTACTAATTATCCAGTTCATCTATAAAACGGGGAAATGTAGGTGAAGTTGTTGGCCTAATACAAAAAACGGTTAAACACTAGAAGAAGTTAACTGGCTGTTGATCAACATTTTGGTAATAATACGCACAATGCTGTTATTGCGTTTCAATCTCGCACCAAGCTTGTTGCTGATGAAACTGTTAATTAGAAAACGTGGACAACATTATTTGCAAATACATCTGCAACATCAAAAGCACCGGCATTTTCTGGTAAATTACAGCAAGGTAGTCGAGGTAATATTGTGGCTCAATTACAACAACAACTTAATACTAAAGGTGCTATACCTAAAGTAGCTACGGATGGGAATTTTGGAGCAAAAACACGTAATGCAGTCATTGCATTTCAAAGAAAAAATGATATTGCCGTTGATAGAATTGTTGGTGTTCAAACCTGGAGTAACTTGTGGAATTGATGGGGGTTATCCAAATAAGACGCATTAAATGACATGTCATAATAAAATAAAAATATAACAATGTATTGTGTTTATTTTTATTCTATTTATATGCCCTTTCTTATTAACATCTCGTTATTTATTCTCTTGTCGGTACCATATGACTTAAATCATAAGGTGTAATCTGATAAACATAATAATTTAACCAATTACTAAATAATAAATAGCCATGACTACGCCATGATGCTCTAGGCATTAATGTAGGATTATCATTAGGAAAATAATTAACCGGAATAATTGGATTTAAACCAGCTTGTTTATCGCGAAAATATTCTATTGCTAAAGTATTTGCGTCATATTCTGGATGACCCGTAGCAAATACTAATCGACGATCAGCTGAAGCAAATAAATAAGCTCCTGTTTGTTCAGACTCAGCTAATATATCTAGATCAGTAAAACGACGAATATTACTTGAAGTGAATTCAGCATAACGTGAATGAGGTGCTAAAAAATGGTCATCAAATCCTCGAGTAAGTGCTGCTTGTGGTTGTAATATCTGATGCCAATAAACGCCTGAAAGTTTGATTTTCATCGTCATCTTTGGCATGTTATATAAAATATTTAATGCCGCTTGAACCGCCCAACAAACAAATAAGGTTGATGTTACATGCTTCTTCGCCCATAAAATCACTCGCTCTAATTGTGTCCAATAAACCACATCACAAAAATCAACAAGGCCTAAAGGTGCGCCAGTAATAATAAGACCATCAAAATTATTATCCTGAATGTCATCAAAATGACAATAAAAATTATTTAAATGTTCAATGGGGGTATTTTTTGATGCTCTTTGATCAATACGTAGTAATTTTATATCTACTTGTAAAGCTGAATTTGATAATAAGCGTAAAAACTGATTTTCTGTTTCAATTTTTTTAGGCATTAAATTTAGTAATAATACCTTTAATGGCCTTATATCTTGATTTTTAGCACGTGAAGAGGTCATCACAAAAATATTTTCATTGCGCAAAACATTAACTGCTGGTAATTCATCAGGGATCCGAATCGGCATTATCAACCTCATAAAGAATAAAAAGTCGTTTAAGGTTTTGGACTTCTAGCCGTCTAAAGATAACGAGTTTTAAATCAGATGTCGAGTGAAAATTAAACTATCAAACAGTATGTTTATGCGTGGCTAAAAAGAGATATGATGTTAATACCATCTAATACTGCATTTTTATTAATAAATAAGGAATGCTTCTTTACTATAAATATTACAGAAATATAAACCTCATATTCATTATGAGGTTTATAAAGGTAATAATGAAATGCTATTTTATATAAGTAACAATTTGCTCAAGTGGGTAACGGATCTGTGGCGTTTGTTGATAATTACGATAGCCTAATGCAATACAAAACGCGACAGCATAGTCATCTTTATTAAAATTCGCCAACTGTGTTGAAAGTAAGTTTTCCAGATCGTTATAATCAAAACCTTCGATTGGACAAGAATCAATACCGATATAAGCTGCAGCAGTCATCATATTAGCGCCCGATAAATAGACTTGCATTTTAGCCCAGTTTTCCAAATCTGGTTTCAAATGATGTTTTTGGAAGCCATCAAACATTGTTAACGCTTTATTAAGAGCATCAGTATCTTCGTAATTCCGAGCAAAACTTTGTTTTAAATAGTCACTCCCCGCAGTAAAAAAATGAGGTTTGCGACTTAATAAAATTATAAAATGAGAACAATCGGTCACTTGCGATTGATTCAAACAAGCGGGTCTTATTTTTTGACGTAATTCTTGATTTTCAATAATTAAGTAATGCCAAGGTTCCAGACCAAATGAAGAAGGAGAACGACGAGCTTCATTGAGAATAAAATCTAAGTCATTCTGACTAATTTTTTTATTTGGATCAAAATGTTTACAAGCAAAACGAAACCCCATGGCTTTGTCAAAAAGGTTCATTTTTCCTCCGATGTCGATTGTATATTTTTAAGTAATTCAGTATGTTATTTTAACTTTATTATCAAATAGGTAAACAAATAAATGCCTTAGTAATATTCTTATTTCTATCAATAGATTATATATCTAGAGTGAAAAATTAATAAATAAAGCCTAAGGTTTTATAGGAAAAAGCATAGCTTCATTATATTTTCATTATTTAATTATTTTTAATTAAATTATTAAGTTATCTATTTTTAATATTATAAAACAAATAATAATTACCACTATACTGATATTAATTTTCAACATAATATTAATAAAAATAATCTAATTATTATATTCACTAACAATAAATAATCCTTACTATAACATACAGAGTAATAATTTTTATTATAACAACTCCCAAAAGAAGAGTAGATTTAATATATAACCATGACATACTTATTTTAATAAAATAAGTATTAATATTATAAGATAATGGAGGATCTATTAATGAAATGTCCAAGTTGTCATGTTGGCATATTACAAAATGATACTATTGATAATTTGTTTCCATGTAAAACATGTGATCATTGTCAAGGACATTGGTTATTACTTAAGGATTATATGTATTGGAAAAACCATTCCGATAAAAAACCAATAATAGAAGATACTGATATTTCCGCTATAGAAACAAAAAATGCATTAATATGCCCGCTTAGTGGAACATTAATGATAAAATATCGTATATCGAATGAAGTAGAAAACCGTATAGATTATTCCCGTCATTGTTCTGCAATATGGTTAGATCATGGCGAATGGCAATTAATTAAAAAATTAGATCTTGCTTATCAGCTTAATGATATTTTTACCACTAACTGGCAAAAAAAAGTAAAAGATAATGCAAGTTCGCAACTTTCAGACAAATGCTATATAGAACGTTTTGGTGAAGAAGATTATAAAAAAATTAAAGAAATCCGGGACTGGCTTGTTAATCATCCTCAAAGTAATAACCTATTTAATTATCTAAATGCTATAAATTTTTCAAACAGAAATAAGTAACTATCATTTTAGTCTAGATTAGACTTAATGTGCTATATCTTTTATACCTATTTTTATAACAGTTAAATACAA
>CALYQQ010000029.1 GCA_945288535.1 uncultured Enterobacterales bacterium
ATGTAGATGTAGATGTAGATGTAGATGTAGATTAATAAAAGCAGTTGCTATAGGTTATTTCTTACGAAGAATTAACTTATTATACTAAACTATCAATCATAGCTGCTCCAATGAGTTAATGCCGGACCGATATTTTTGAGATAACATGACATGTTGTTCATTGTTACAAGTAAAGTTAAGAAAAAGAATCAGGCACTATTTCTACCTTTATAATAAAAGACTAATAAATTTGTATAGTTATCCTCTGTTAGTAGAAAAATGAACCAGCCAATACGTTATTAATTCTTTCTTATTATGACTCTGATTGATTGTCCTGTGTTTTATTTTGTATATTAGCCAGATGTTTCCTCACTTCTAATAACGTATTTTTTATATTTTCACGATGAGTACTCGTTATAATACATTTATGTATTTGTGATTTTTTGCTAGACACTAAATAACCTACTGTTAAGCCTAGAATAAAATTTATTACATACTGAAAATGAGAATTACGTGATTGCACAAAATTAGTTTTTTTTGAAGATGTATTTTTGGGTGGATGATTGTAATAGTGTGGATTTAAATAAAATACATTATTTTGTTGTTTTATTGTTTTCATATAGAGTCCCTTTAAATAACAATTTCTTTATTTTTATTGGCTACTTTATCACTTATTAACAGTAAATAAATTTGATTTATTAAAGAGTTAATAAAAAACCATTTCAAAAATAAACACCTTATATGTTAGATGAGATAATGGGTTTATTATATTTATATAAATAATAGAAAAATTAGGTTTCGCTTACTTATTTATTTAAATAACAATACATTAACCAATTTTAGTCTGATTCATTCTATTATCTTATTTAAATTTATTTATGTTTTTTATGTATAATATAGTAAATGTTTTAATTTATATAAGTAGGATATTCTATATAATAGTGTGGCAATTATGAATACTATTTTTAATACGATTTATTCATTATCAATCATATAATTGGCTATTTAATAAAATAGTTTTCTTATCATAAGATAATTAATAGAAATAACTCTTTATTACAGTGACTAAGATGGAAATTAGTGGATCTCAATTAATTAGCTTCTTGCTAAGAAGCCGGTGTTAAAAACGCTATCTTACTTACATTAAAGACATATGAATAATATAATAATATTCATTATATTATTCATAGTTATCTTATTTCTGTTTTTGTTGACGAGCTAATTTCTCTAATTTTTGGCGAATACGTTGTCGTTTTAACGGTGATAAATAATCAATAAACAACTTGCCTTCAAGATGGTCAAGTTCATGTTGAATACAAATAGCAAGAAGATCATCAGTTTCGAGTGTATATTCTTTGCCATCTCGATCAAGTGCGCGCAATGTAACAAATTCAGCTCTAGGAATTAAGGCTCGATTTTCGGGTACAGAAAGACAACCTTCTTCTATGCCTGTCTCACCGCTTTTCGCAATGATTTCAGGATTAATTAGAACTAATAATTGGTCACGTGTTTCAGAAACATCGATAACAACAATACGCTGATGGACATTAACTTGTGTTGCCGCTAAACCAATACCTTCTTCTGCATACATCGTTTCAGCCATATCGTCAACAATTTGCTGTATAGTGCTGTCAATAGTTTTAACGGGTTTAGCTTTAATTCGCAACCGTTCGTCTGGAAAATGTAAAATAGGTAATACTGCCATATAGTAAATTTCTATCAAAATAAAGGTTATTAATAGTATATCTCAACGATTATAACGTGATGAACGCAAAAATCATAATTTATTTGTCTATTAAATAATCTTTTTAAGCAAAATCCAAAGGATAAGATTAAGAAACCTTCACTGTAAACAATAGTCTAACAGTCTCAACATAACGCTAATGAACTAAGAAAATATTATTAATTGATTGCGAAATAGTAAGCAAAGAATGAAAAAAACCGGTCGTAGTGGTGGTTATTAAACTAATACTTTGCATGATATCTTTAATCTTATTTTTTTATTATTGTTAATACAGATTATGAATATTTCTGAATTTTGGTTACGTTTATTAATGGTTCCTAAACTTAATAAGCATCATATAAGACGTATGAGTTCACGCATTACTTTGCAAACAATACAATCTGAATCAATTTTCCTTTTATTAGGTTTTAATGCAGAACAACGTCAAGCATTTGGGCAAGTTCATGAAAAAATATTGACATCTACGATGGATTGGCTTTCTCAGCCAAATAATCATTTTATTCATTATGCTGATAGCCATTATCCTGATTTACTTCGCCATATTAAAGATCCTCCTTTAGTTCTTTTTGTAACAGGTAATGTACAATTATTGAACAACATCCAATTGGCAATCGTTGGACGAAGAAATAATAGCCACTATGGTGAGCAATGGGGTTATCATTTTGCATTTGAGCTGGCAGCAACAGGGTTAACTATAACAAGTGGACTTGCATTAGGGATTGATAGTATCTGTCATAAAGCGGCATTAGATGCAAAAGGACAAACTATTGCAGTATTAGGAAGTGGATTAATGAAAATAACGCCACGCAGTCATCAATCTTTAGCAGAACAAATCTTATTGCATAATGGCGTTTTGCTTTCGGAATATCTACCAGATGTAGCTGCAATTCCTCAACATTTTCCCAAACGAAACAGAATTATTAGTGGATTAAGTAAAGGTGTTCTAGTTATTGAAGCAGAAAAACCAAGTGGTTCTTTAATTACTGCACAATGCGCACTGGAGCAAGGGCGAGACGTTTTCGCGTTGCCAGGTCCTTTAGGTAATCCGGGTTATAATGGAACGCATTGGTTAATTCAGCAAGGTGCTAATTTAGTTGTTACTCCGGCAGATATTATTGAGTGTCTTAATAGTTCATTACGTTGGATTTCTAACATTGATTTAACAAACGGAAGTCCACAATATGAACAAACGATTCAACCCGATTTGGATGATGAAATACTGAATGCGATAAGTGATGAAATGACAACTTTAGATAGTATCGTGTCACGAACAAAATTGCCAATAGCTAACATATTATCAAGACTATTAGAATTGGAATTAATGGGGTATATTACTCCAGCCGAAGGTGGTTATATTCGATTACGTGTACCTGCCATAATAGGTCGATAATACGTTTTTTTAGTAAAAGAAAATGTGTAAATAGGTAATAAACATAATGAGTAAATCAATTCTTTTCAATCAAAAGCATGATGAATATTGCCCATTATGTAGTGGAAAATTAGTGATTCGTAATGGTGGACGTGGCCCTTTTTTGAGATGTTGCAATTATCCTGTATGTGAATTTATGCGTCCTTTAAAACCCCACTCTGATGGCCATATTATCAAAGTTCTTGATGGGCAATTTTGTCCACATTGTCATGCGATACTTGTATTAAGACAAGGACGTTATGGTATGTTTATTGGTTGTAGTGAATATCCAGCATGCCAACACATTGAACATATTAACCAGCCAAATGATACACGGATAAACTGTCCTCAGTGTAGTCAAGGACATCTCATACAACGCAAGTCTCGTTATGGTAAAACGTTTTATGCGTGTAGCCAGTATCCTACATGCCAATTTACGATTAATCATAAACCGGTTACAGGTCAGTGCTGTTATTGCCAATATCCATTATTGATTGAAAAGCGTACAGCACATGGTACACAAGTATATTGTGCAAGTAAATTATGTGGTAAAACAATAGAAAATGAATAATTTTAGTGATGATAGTGTAATTTCAGTTAATAAAATTATTGCTTTGCTTAGGAAACAACGCGTTGTTGCATATCCAACGGAGTCTGTTTTTGGTTTAGGTTGTGATCCGGATAGCCAGAAAGCAGTAGAATCACTCTTACAATTAAAACAGCGTTCTTGGAAAAAAGGCCTTATTCTTATCGCTGCCGACTATCAACAATTATTACCTTATATCGATGATAGCAAACTTAGTCTACGGCAGCGTGAAGAAATGACAAATAGTTGGCCCGGTCCTATGACTTGGGTCGTACCGGCAAAAGAAAACATCCCCATTTGGTTAACAGGGCAATATACGGGAATTGCTGTAAGAGTAACGGATCATCTTCTCGTAAAAATATTATGTCAGCGCTACGGCAAGCCTATAGTTTCTACAAGTGCTAATTTAACAGGGCTCGCACCTTGTAGAACTACAGAAGAAGTACTTTTGCAATTTGGTCAAAAATTTCCTGTATTAGATGGAAAGGTAGGGGGACAAAGGAATCCCTCACAAATAAAAGATATTATGACGGGTAAGTTAATTAGACAATAAAAAAATTAATCGCCAATGCATTATGATGCATTCAATAAGTGCCAATTAAGTCAATTATCTATTCTTCAATGAAGAAAATGTCAATATAAAGTTAATGGAGTAATGACATAATGAAAAAATTTGCTGTTTTTGGTAATCCGATAAATCATAGCAAATCACCTTACATCCATCATTTATTTGCTAAGCAAACAGGGTGTGCGCTAAAGTATGAAGCTATCTTAGCTTCGCAAGATAATTTTAAAGAAAGTATTAATCTATTCTTTGCTAAAGGTGCCGAAGGCGCGAATATCACAACACCTTTTAAAGAAGAAGCTTATGCTATAAGTAATGAATTAACAGATCGGGCCAAATTAGCGGGTGCAGTAAATACGTTAAAACGTAAGCCCGATGGTTCCTTATTAGGTGATAATACAGATGGCATTGGTTTAGTTAATGATTTACAACGTTTAAATATGCTTGTACCCCAGCAGCGGGTTTTGCTTGTTGGAGCAGGTGGTGCTGCAAGAGGAGTCATTAAACCTTTACTTGATACTGCGATAACCTTAGTTATCACAAATAGAACCTTTGATAAGGCTGACTATTTAGCTAAGCTATTTTCGAGCTATGGCAATATTGAAGCACATGCTATGCAGAATATTGAGAATCAACAATTTGATCTTATTATCAATGCAACAACGACAGGTCTACAAAAAGAGATTCCACTTATTTCACCATCTTTGATTAATTCAAACACTGCGTGTTATGACATGTTTTATGACAAAAAATTAACACCATTTCTAGAATGGGCAAAACAGCAAGGCGCCAATCAATGTGCTGATGGATTGGGTATGCTTGTAGGACAAGCCGCTCATTCATTTTTTCTTTGGCACGGCATCATGCCGGAGATCACAAAAACTATTATGATGTTGCGAAAGGATATTATCAAATGAATCAGGCAATCATTTTTAGCGATAATGAAATATTTCAAGTAGTACCAAGAGGCATTATATTTCCGGCTTTTGTAAATGGGTTCCAAATTAATTGTTTTATTAGTAGTAAAACATTGCAAAAACGATTTAATTGTTCAAATAAGCGCGAGGTGCTTCTTGCTATTTTTCGTCACTATCGTTGGCAATTGGAGGATGAAGCAGAGCAACTTATTATAAACGAGGCTTATACAGAAAATGGCGATGTCATTCTTGACTAATAATGTGACGCTTCTGCAACTTCACAAAAGTCTACTCTAAAATTCATATCATGTCTTATATAAGCTTTATTTTACGATTAAGCCAACAGTTAAATTAAAATAGTTAACCTTATTTAATTTATTATATAGCCGTAAAAAAAGGCTCTTTACCGATAATAGGTATTAAATAAACATAATTAGTCATCACATTTCATGATCCCCGCCCACCATAATTTATATAAAAAGCAACAATGGGCTTTTTAATTAGGTCAATTAAATTAAGTTATTATTTAACTTTTTAGGAATAACATATCAATAGCAATTAAATTCATATATACGGAATTACCATTTTCATTTACACAATCTAATAACGACATAGTTCAGAAAGAGGTAATAAAGAGGTAATGATGAAAAGACAACGCGTCATGCGACCAAATTGAACAAAAACAGCTTACAAATCAAACAAATTTTTATATTTTGCGCA